>NZ_JBJHAN010000006.1:0-253794 GCF_054051055.1 Blastococcus sp. SYSU DS0973 | reverse complement strand
GGAGCGTCGTCAGACGCTCCGGGCCGTCACTGATGATGCCGGATCAGCCGGCGGTGATCGCGTCGATCGCCGTCTGGTTCTGCTCGCGGAGGGCGTCCGAGATCGGCGCCGAGCCGGCGGCCTCCGCCGCGGCCTGCTGCCCCTCCTCGCTGATCACGTAGCCCATGAAGTCCTTGACCAGGTCCGCGGTCTCCTGCTCGTCGTACTCGATGCAGCCGATGTGGTAGCTGACCAGCACGATCGGGTAGTTGCCGGACTCGGTGGTGTCGCGTGCCAGCTCGATGGCGAAGTCGTACTCACCACGGCCCCCGACCGTCTCGGAGTTCTCGACCACCGCGGCGGCGGCCTCGGCCGACGGCGCCACGAACTCCTCGCCCACCCCGATGTTGGCCACGCCGAGATCGCCCGCCTGGCTCAGGTCGGCGTAGCCGATGGCCCCGTTGCCGGCCCCGACCGCGCTGACCACGCCGGAGGTGCCCTGCGCAGCCTCGCCGCCGGCCACCGGCCAGACGCCGTCGGGCTCGTGCGGCCAGGCGTCACCGGCCGCAGCGGCCAGGTACTCGGTGAAGTTCTCCGTGGTGCCGGAGTCGTCCGCGCGGTTGACCGGGGTGATCGGCAGGTCGGGCAGCGTGGCGTCCGGGTTGTCCGCAGCGATGGCCGGGTCGTTCCAGTTGGTGATCTGCTGGTTGAAGATTCCCGCCAGGGTCTCCGGGGAGAGGTTCAGCTCGTCGACGCCCTCGAGGTTGTAGACGACCGCGATGGGGGCGATGTAGTTGACCAGCTCGAAGACGCCGGACGTCCCGCAGCGCTCCTCGGCCTGGGCGAGCTCCTCCTCGTCCAGCGCGGCGTCGGAGCCGGCGAAGTCGGTGCCGCCGGCGAGGAACTGCTCACGACCGCCGCCGGAGCCGACCGGGTCGTAGTTGACCGTGACGTCCGGCTGGACGCTGCTGTACCCGGCGGTCCAGCCCTGCATGGCGGCCTGCTGGCTGCTCGCGCCGGCACCCACGAGCGTGCCGCTCAGCTCGGTGCCCGACCCGGTGCCGCTGCCGCCGGTGGAGCCGCCACCGGACTCGTTGGACGCGCCGCAGGCGGCGAGCGCGAGGGTGCTGGCGAGCGCCACGGAGAGCGTGGTGGCGCGCGTCTTGGTGCTGAGCTTCAACTCAGGGCCTCTCAGGTTCGCCCGGACCTGTTCCGGGCAGCGTTGGACCGACACGAGGGACTTTAAGGAGCCCAGGTGGCGTGATCCCCGAGCCGAGGTGAACGGCCGGTGAACGGACGTGGAGGATCCCGATCATCACGCGTGGCGAGGGTCACCCCTCGTCGGAACAGGGGTCTTGCGCACACGACGGGCATCCACCGGCTGCCGCTGCAGCGGACGTGGTCCGGACATGCGTCGGCGGCGGTCCCCGTGGAGGACCGCCGCCGACCGAGCAACCGCGGGGTCAGTCCTGGGCGACCTCCTCGGTGGTGGTGATGCGGTCGAGGGACGGCGCACTCACCGGTGACTGCGCCGTGAGGTACGCGGTGAAGGCGTCGAGGTCGATCGGGCCGGTGGTGGCGTTCGCACCTTCGGTCAGCACGGTGAACCCGTCCCCGCCGCCGGCGAGGTAGTTGTTCACCGTGATCCGGTAGGTCCGCTCGGTGACGACTGCCTCGCCTCCGATCGCGAGACTGCCCTTCACCACCCGGGTGCCGGTGCACGGCTCCGCGCCGGCCGGGGCGGTCGTCCCCTCGGGGGCGACGACGTAGGACACCGTGTCCGAGACGTAGAGGGTGCGGCCCACCTGGAACTGCTGCTCCAGCAGGCAGTACAGCTGCTCGCCGGTCAGGTCGAGGGTCACCAGGTTGTTGGCGAAGGGCTGGACGGTGAACGCCTCCTCGTAGGTGACCGCACCGGCGTCGAGGTCCGCGCGGACGCCACCCGGGTTCATGAACGCGGCGATGGCCTCGTACTCGTCGTCGGTGGCGGCGAGCTGGGCGTCGGCGATGACGTTGCCGAGCTGGGACTCCCCCTGCGCCCCGTCGAAGAGCAGCTCCTGCTGCCTGGTCAGGCCGGCGGGAGTGGTGCCGACGACCTCGCCGGCGATCGGACCGAGGGCCTCCCGGTAGCGCTCGATGAGCTCGGTCTGAGCGCTGTCGGCCGCGAGGTCACGCGTGACGATGACGTTCTCCGCCCCGGCGGTGAGCACGTCCCCGGTGCGCCGGTCGACGGCCAGGTCGATGTCGGTGACCAGCCGTCCGGCGGAGCTGGCGCTGGTGACCAGCTTGCCGTCGATCTGGCAGTTGTAGGCCTGGTGCGTGTGGCCGCTCACAATGACGTCGATGGCGTCGTCCATGCCTTCGGCGATGTCGACGATCGGGCCGGTGAGGCCGTTGCAGCCGTTGACGTCCCAGGCGCCCGCGCCGCTCTGTGAACCGCCCTGGTGCAGCAGGACGACGATCGCCTCGACGCCCTGCTCCTGCAGCTCCGCGGCGTAGCGGTTGGCCGTCTCGATCTCGTCGGCGAACTCCAGCCCGGCGACGCCTTCCTGGCTGACGATGTCGGCGGTGCCCTCGAGGGTCATGCCGATGAGGCCGATCTCCACGCCCTGCACCTTGTGGATCGCGTACGGGTCGAGCAGCGGCTCACCGGTCTCGGTGACGAACGCGTTGGCCGAGAGGTACTGGAAGTCGGCGCCCTCGTACGGCGTGCCGTCCGCGCAGCCGTCGACCGGGTGGCAGCCGCCGTGCTGGATGCGCAGCAGTTCCTCGGCGCCCTCGTCGAACTCGTGGTTCCCGACGCCGGCGTAGTCCAGCCCGGCCAGACCGAGGGACTCGATGGCCGGTTCGTCGTGGAAGGCGGCCGACAGCAGTGGCGACGCGCCGATCAGGTCGCCGGCGGCGACGGTGATCGTGTTGTTCCTCTTCTGCTCCTCGGCCAGCTGCGCGAGCTGGGTGGCGAGGTACTCGGCGCCGCCGGCGTCGACGGTCGGCGCGGCACCGGAGCCGTCGGGGCCGTCGGGGTCGGCGCCGGTCTGGATGCGGCCGCCGGAGCCGCCCGGTGCCTCGAGGTTGCCGTGGAAGTCGTTGAGGGCCAGCAGCTGCACCTCGACCGGCTTGGGGCCCTGCGCCTTCTCCAGGGCGGCGCTCACGGCGGACGTTCCGCCGGCCAGGGTCAGTGCGGTGAGAGCCGTCGCGGCGGCGGCGCCGGATGCGACCCGGCGGAGCGCTGTTCGTGTCATGGGTTCTCCTGCGGACGAGATGGGACGGAACGGCTCGTCCATCCACTCCTCGCTCGGCGGCCGGCCGGGGGCCAGGGGGTGAACGCCGGTCGATGCGCGGCGGAACTCGGCGGCGGCCCCTCGCCGACACGCCGGGTCGGTCGCCGATCGGTCACCCGACGGCCATGTCCGTGTCGTGCTCGGTGCCTACCTTCGCGCCGCACCCGTCCCACGGCCCGAGGAGAAGCAGTGCAACGACGTCATCGAGCGGTTCCGGCCGCCGTCCTGTCCGCGATGGTCGCGGGCGTGCTCGGGGTGTCGGTCGCCCCTGCCGCCGCCGTGGCCCCCGCGGACGGCGCCGTCTTCATCAACGAGCTCCACTACGACAATGCGAGCACCGACGCCGGCGAGGCGATCGAGATCGCCGGCCCCGCCGGGACCGACCTGACCGGCTGGAGCGTCGTCCTCTACAACGGGAGCAACGGGGCTGCGTACGGGACGCGGGAACTCAGCGGCGCCCTTTCCGACCAGCAGGACGGTCACGGCACGGTCGTGCTCGCCTACCCGGCGAACGGCATCCAGAACGGGGACACCGACGGCGTCGCGCTGGTGAACGCGGGCGGCGTCGTCGTGCAGTTCCTCTCCTACGGAGGCAGCTTCGCCGCGGTGGGCGGTGCGGCGGGCGGCCTGACCAGCACCGACATCGGCGTGGCCGAGTCCAGCAGCACGCCAGCCGGGCACTCCTTGCAGCTCACCGGCACCGGCACCGCCTACGGCGACTTCTCCTGGGCCGCGCCGGCCGACGACTCCTTCGGCAGCGTCAACACCGGCCAGACCTTCGGCGAGGGCGGCGGCAGCGCGCCCACTGAGCCCGAGCCCGACCCCGAGCCCGAGGCCTGCGAGATCGCGGTCACCCACGAGATCGGCGCAGTCCAGGGCGCCGGTGACACCAGCCCCGTCGAGGGCGAGCAGGTCACCGTCGAGGGCGTCGTCGTCGGCGACTTCCAGGAGGCCGACCAGCTCGGCGGCGTCTACCTCCAGGCCGCCGACGGCGACGGCGACCCGGCCACCTCCGACGGCATCTTCGTCTTCGACGCGGACGCACCCGCGCTCGCCGAGGGCGACGTCGTCCGGGTGACCGGCACCGTCGACGAGTACTACGGCCTGACCGAGATCACGAACGTCACCGCCATCGGTGACTGCGGCGACGCCGCCGTCCCCGCGCCAACCGAGCTCGGCCTGCCCGCCGACGAAGGGGCCCGCGAGCGTCTCGAGGGCATGCTGGTCACCATCGCCGAGCCGGTCACGGCCACCGAGACCTACACCTTGGCCCGCTACGGCGAGCTGGTGGTCTCCGCGGACGGCCGGCTCTACCAGCCGACCAACGACGACGTCGCAGACGACTCGGCCCAGCAGCAGGCCAACGACGGCCGCCGGCTGATCATCGACGACGTCAGCACGGTGCAGAACCCCGACGAGGTGCCCTTCACCGACGTGAACGGTGGGGTGATCAGGCTCGGCGACACGCTGACCGGGGTCGAAGGGGTGCTCAGCTACGGGCACGACGCCTGGCGGCTGCAGCCGACCGCCGACCCGACGGTGCAGCGGGCGAATCCTCGTCCGGCGTCGCCCGACGAGGTGGGCGGCGACCTGCAGGTGGCCAGCTTCAACGTGCTCAACTACTTCACGACGATCGACGAGCCCGGCGCGGTCACCGACGGCGGGCACGATCCGCGCGGCGCGGACAGCGGGACGGAGTTCGAGCGCCAGCAGGCCAAGATCGTCGCAGCGATCCTGGCGCTCGACGCGGAGATCGTCGGCCTGATGGAGATCGAGAACGACGCCGACGACGCGGCGGTCGACAACCTGGTCGCCGCGCTCAACGAGGCGGCCGGCGAGGACCGGTACGCCGCGGTCGAGGAGCCCGGCACCGGCGGCGGGCTGTTCGGCACCGACGCGATCAAGGTGGCGATGATCTACCAGCCGGACGCCGTCGTCCCGATGGGTCCGGCCGGCACGACCGACAGCGACGCCTTCGCCAACGCCAGGCTCCCGCTGGCACAGCGGTTCCGTCCCGCCTCCGGCGGGCAGCCCTTCGCCGTCGTCGTCAACCACTTCAAGTCGAAGGGCTGCACCGGAGCGACGGGGGGGAACGTCGATCAGGGCGACGGGCAGGGGTGCTACAACGCCGACCGCGTCGAGCAGGCCGAGGCCCTCGTGGACCTGGCCGGCTCCCTGCCCGGCAACCAGACCATGATCATCGGCGATCTCAACGCCTACGGCGGGGAGGACCCGATCGCCGTCCTGGAGGCGGCCGGCTACGTCGACCTGGTCGACACCCGGGTCCCCGAGGAGGAGCAGTACACGTACGTGTTCCAGGGGCAGGCCGGCTACCTCGACCACGCCCTGGTCTCGCCGCAGTTGGCGAAGCGGATCGCCGGCGTGGACATCTGGCACATCAACTCGGACGAGGCGTTGTTCCTGGACTACAACACCGAGTTCAACCCGGAGGGCTTCTACACGCCTGATCCGTACCGGTCCTCGGACCACGATCCGGTCCTGCTCGGCCTGGACGCCACTCCAGGAGCCGGTCGGCGCTGAGGGGGACCGCCGTTCCCGTGACCGCCTCGAGCGGCCACGGGGACGGCGCACCACCGGTGATCGCCGGGAGCGCGCCGCGAGCCAGGCCGTTCGCCGCCGGGTCTGCAGACCGACGACACGAGGACGCCACGCCCGCGTCATGTGGGACACCGACGCTGGGGGTCATGAGCGGACAGTCCCAGGTGGAACGGTCGAGCGGGCGGCGGATCGCGTTGATCGCTCACGACAACATCAAGCCGGACATGAGCGAGTGGCAGCCTGCAACCGGGCGACGGCCGACTCCGTGACTTCATCGCCGCTGAGGAGTCGGGTCCACGCGTTCAGGGCGACGATCGCTCCGCGCCTCGTCGCGGATCCCGATCGTTCGACATAGCAGGTGGGGTCGGCGGAGGATCTTCGCCGGGTGGTCCTGAGGCCGTCCGACGAGGCTGGCAGATTGTGGATGAACGTCCGATGCGCCGTCGTTCTCAGCCGTAACCCGGACCGCTGGTCGGGCATTGAGCCGGACGTGACCGCACCTTTTCCTCCGCTGTCCCGGCGTCGCGGGCTGCAACTAGGGCGCCGCGGCCGGCACGGCACTCGTCGCAGCCACGGCGGCCGGGGTCGGTGTGGCCGGCCGTGCCTCCGCCGCACCCTCCCGTCCGTGGTTCTCGCACGGGGTCGCCTCCGGTGACCCACTGCCGCACGCCGTGATCCTGTGGAGGCGGCTGCAGTTCGGCGACCTGGCCAGCCTCTCGATGCTCGATCTGCGCAGTTCCCGTGACGAGCAGGCGGCTTCGCCGGTGGACCCGGAACTCAACGACCCGGACCGCACGGTCACCGGGCCCGGGCAGCGGGGATTCCTGCTCGACGGGCTGGCCGACACCGGGGTGCAGTGGAAGCTGGTGGGCAACCCGGTGATGATCGCCCCGGTGCGATTCCCGAACACCCTCGATGCCCGGGCAGCCGAAGGCGTCGCGACGCTGGTCGGCGCTGAGGCGCCGCTGGTCGGAGGAGCGCCGTACAACCTCGACCAGTGGGACGGCTACCCGGCCGAGCGGTCGGACCGGGTTCCGGGGCCGGCTTCGCTGACTGCGTGCGCACCCTGCAGGACCGGCCCGATGTCCGTCGACGGATGGGGGTGCGGGCGAGGCGCTCGGTCGAGGGGCGTACCTCGAAGGCTCTGGGCCGGCAGCTGATCCAGCACTATCGCGACGTCATCGACGAGGCGCCGCACCGGCTGCATCGGGTCGCGGCGTGAGGGTCGCCCAGGTCGCCGACCTTCGTGTCGCCGGCGTCGGGCGGCTTTCGTACCACGTTGCGGCACCTGGCACAGGGTAGGCCAACCACGGCAACGAAGTCGTGCAGATCATCCCCGGAGCCGCCGACGGCCAGGTCATGACCCACTGGGGCCGGGAGGTGGCCGAACGGATCCCGGTCGACGTCCCAGTCCTCGTCGGGAAGGTCCGGGAACCGCCATCGCCGCAGATCGATGATGTCCCCCTCGTAACCGTCGGCAGCACGGAATCGGGGAGGCAGGGTCACGGTCGACGATCCTCTCGTGGCGTTCCGGACCGGACGTCCGGCACGCCCGGCCTCCTACCCATGTCGTGATCTGCCGGTGTCGGGTCAGGGCCCGAACACCGGCTGGAGACGCCGCGATCTGGGCAGCTCGGTGGCCCAGACGGTCGTGGGAAGGCGACCGGTAGATCGGCGGGGGCCGGCGCGTGAACACGTGGTGACTCCACACCGTGGGGCGATTAGGTGAGCGGTCGACTGCCGAGTACGGGGCCGTGGATGTGTTCGTCGGATCGGTGCTCCTGCTCCTGGCTACAGCCCTGGCCGGAGCGGCCGCGCGGCTCATGACCGTGCACGGGGAACCCCCACGGGGGCCACGCCGGGATGTCGCCGACCGTGGGGGCGACGGCGCTGTGACAGTCCTGGTCCTGGCGTCACTGGCCGTGGCCGTGGGGAGCGCGGGAGCGGCTGCCCTGACCTCGGGTGAGCCCTCGTTCAGCGCGTTGGCGTGGTTCCTGCTCCCGGTCATACTGGTGCTGGTTCCCCTGGCCGCGGGAGCACGCACCGCCCGGCGCCGAGCTGGTCGACGACCAGCTGAGCGGCGCCACGGCTGAGTGCAGGCGTGGCGCGTTCGTTTCTCCCCGCACGGCGGCGTCGCGGGCAGCGCGGCGCCGCCGCCCGACCTCGCCAGGGTTCTGGGGGTCCCCGCACCCGGCACGAAGCACTGGGCTGCGGGGGCCCGCCCGCACCGCCCTGCCCCGGCCGTTCGTGGCGTATTCCCTGGTCGGAGGCGTCTCCGGAGCACTCGGCGAGGTCACGCTCGAGGCCGACTGCCCGAACCCATCACCGACCCGACGTGCTCATCGACCTCTTGGAGGGGAGCAGGCCGGGCGCCTGGCCGCGTCACCCACGGTCACGACCCGTCCGATCAGAATAGCCGCCGCTGCCCGGGGGAGGCTTCCCGCAGTTCTGCTGCACGACGTGGAGTCGGTGGCGTGACGGACGGTCTCGATGTCGTGAAGGCGCGTCGATCCGGGTGGCAGGCCGCCATCGGCCGCTGAGCTCCGGTGACCCCGGCCACGGCGTACTCGGCGAGCGCGGCGAGCGTGCGTCGGTCGCCGGTGGTGGCGTCCAGTGCCGGCAGGAGGTGGACCTCGACCACCAGGTCTCTCGCCGCAGCGACCCGGGCCATGGTCCGCGGCAGGGCGTCGTCGCGGACGTGGCAGGGCACTGTGGTCGCCGCCTCGCCGGCGACGCGGTACCGGATCGCAACGGGACAGACCAGCGCTCCGGCGTCCACCGCGGCCTGGAAGAAGGCCGGGTGGAACCGCCCGAGTTCGACCCCGCAGAAGGTGGGGCCCTCGGGCTGCACGGAGACCGACTGCCCTCGC
This sequence comes from Blastococcus sp. SYSU DS0973, assembly GCF_054051055.1. Lineage (NCBI taxonomy): Bacteria > Bacillati > Actinomycetota > Actinomycetes > Geodermatophilales > Geodermatophilaceae > Blastococcus > Blastococcus sp. SYSU DS0973. The sequence continues at coordinate 245,105 of NZ_JBJHAN010000006.1, read as the reverse complement.
CGAAGCCGAGAAGTGGCCTGCGCGACGCTGTCCGCCACCGACCGCAGACGGTCCCGGTGCACCAGGATCACGCCGAGCCGCCGGGCCAGGCCCCCGACGAGCTTGCAGTCGCCGATCCCGGCGTCCGCCACCGGGAGGGCCCGGACGGCGACCAGCAGCGCGAGCTCGTCCAGCCACGAGACGTGGTTGCTCACGACGAGATGCCCGCGCCCCGTACGGGGCCACGGCACTGACGGGTTGATCACCTCGACCCGGATGCCGAGAGCGGTCACCACGCCGGCCGCACCGCAGACGGCCACTCGCCGCTGGGCCCGCTCACCGGCGTGGGCCATGATCCGAATTCGGACGGCCGCGCCGGTCACGGCCAGGACCAGGCGGAGCAGACGGCGGCGACGGGTGGTCGGGTCCACCTGCGGCCCGGAACCGTCCGTGCAGGCCCTTCCGCACGGGGGCACCGGCATTCGGAGGCTCATCGCCGGCCGTTCCCGGGGCCGCCGAGCACGCGTGCTGCGACGTCGGCCAGTGGCATGACGACGTAGAACTCGGCGGTGTCGAAGGCGCGGTCGTGGGCCGGCCGGCCGCACACGACCCCGCCACCGCGCAAGGAGTCCTGCACGAGTGGCGGCAGGGCCAACGGTTGGGGTCGCCCCACGCCCTCGACGTCGAACGGGACGTGCGGAACCACTCGGAGCGCGGCCGGGGCGAGGTGCTGCGTCCGGACGACGTCCCAGACGGCGGCCGCCGTCGACCCGCCGTCGGTGAGGGAAACGGACGTGCGGCCGGCCAGGTACGGGTGTCCTCGCTCCAGGACGTACCGCAGCAAGCCGGCCGACAAGTGGCTGCTCACCGCTCCCGAGCGGTGCTCGGGGTGCACGTACCTGCGCCCGGCTGCCACGGTCCAGGGCCGCAGCTGCGCGTGCCGGGAGAGATCGAACTGGCCGTCGCCGTAGCTGCGGCCGAGCGCCATGGCGCGTTCCGGGGGGAGCAGGTGGCACGTGCCGACCACCCCGTCGCTGACTTCGTCCCAGACGACCAGGTGGTCGCACACGTCGTCCCACTCGTTCCCGTCGTGCTGCGGAACGGTGGCCGGGTCGGTCCGGGCCCCGCATCCGGCGTCGAGGACCCGGAGACGCAGGCGCTGGGCGGCGGCAACCTCGTGAGGTCGTGCCACGCACGTCCGGTAGCGCGCCGACCCGCTGGAGGAGGACGGCACGGCAGATGCAGGCATCACAGGCAACCTCGCTGTCCGGGAGCCCCGACAGGGCTCGCCCGAGGACACGCTGGCGGGCCCAGGTGGACAGCTGGTGGCCGGAATCCAGAATGTCCCCGACGACGCGCCGAAGAGCGTCTCCTTCTCAGCGTGAGGGCGCGCCCGCACGGAGTCACCCCCCGGAGGGGGGCGCGGCTGTCGTCGGAGCCGGGACGGGTCGGCCCGGTGAACGGGGGGTGGACAGGGGTTCATCGGGACTCCCCTCAACGGCCACGCCCGCACCCCTCGGCCCGGTTAGCGTCAGTGAGTGCCTGCCGGCGTGCCCGGCAGTGGGCGGGTCGCGGCCGCACGAGCGGTGTCGCCGCCCCGGGGGCTGTCCGGAGACGAGAACGACGAGGGGAAACGCGATGAACCTGGGTCCGATGGAGATGGGTCTGATCCTCCTGGCCGTCCTGCTGTTGTTCGGCTACAAGAAGCTGCCGGATGCCTCGCGATCGCTGGGCCGATCCCTGCGCATCTTCAAGGGCGAGATGAAGGGCATGAAGGACGACAACGGTCCGGGCAAGGACGTAGTCGCTGAAGACGCCGGATCCACCGCGGTGGCCCACCGGGAGCTGCTCCCGCCGTCGACGGCTGCCGAGCGCGAGGGCACCTCCACAGCCGGCGTCGACAGCGCCCGCTGAGGACCGCGCCACCGAAGCCGTGACGATCGAAGGTGAGGGACGTGCGACGTCGTCGACGTGAGCGGCGGGACGACACGGCGTCGATGACGCTCACGGCACACCTTGCCGAGTTGCGGAGGCGGGTCGGCTGGTCCCTGCTCTACGTCCTGATGGGCACCGCTGTGGCGTTCTGGTGGTACGAGGAGGGCCTCGGCGATTTCATCCGCGCCCCCTACTGCGGCCTTCCCGACCACCTCCGCTACAGCGACGCCGATGGTGGCTGCGGGCTCCTGATCACCGACGTCTTCGGTGGCGCGCTGATCCGCCTGAAGATCAGCTTCATCGTCGGCGTGGTGATCTCTGCACCGTTCTGGCTGTTCCAGCTGTGGCGCTTCCTCACGCCGGGGCTCAAACGGAACGAGAAGCTCTACGGGGTCTCCTTCGTCGCCGCATCGTCGACGCTGTTCGCCCTCGGCGCCGCTCTGGCCTACCTGTCCCTCGCTGCTGGTCTCCGGCTGCTCCTGGGCCTGGCCGGCGACGGCGTCGTGGTGGCGCTCACCGCTCAGGACTACATCGGCTTCGTCATCTCGCTGCTCGTCGCCTTCGGGATGTCCTTCGAGCTTCCGCTGATCGCCGTGGTCCTGAATCTGGTCGGCGTTCTGTCGTACGAGGCGCTGTCCCAGTCGCGCCGGTGGATCTTCTTCCTCACCCTGGTGTTCGCCGCGTTCGTGACACCGACACAGGACCCGTTCACCATGCTGGTGATGGCCCTACCCATGGCGGTGCTCTTCGAGATGGCCATCCAGATCGCTCGATCGGTGGACAAGCGGCGCGCCCGCCGGGCGGCCATCGAGTCCTTCCACGACGTCGCCGACGACGAGGCATCGCCTCTCGACGCCGCTCCCTCCCGGCTCGACGTGCCGCAGCCGGATCTCGTCGAGCGCACGCGCGGTTCGTCGTAGCGGGCGCTCCCGTGGACGGCACGGCGGTCGGGCCGGAGACCCGGTGGCGGCTCCTGGGCCTGGCGGCGCCATACCGAGGAGCCCTGCTCCCGGAGTGGCTGGGAAGGGCGCTGCGCCAGGCGCCGGTCACCATCATCCGGTAGGGCGGATCCTCCGAGAAGGCCCCGTCCTGCGTGGGCCGGCACTCGTGGCCGGGCCCGGGGGTCGGCCACCCGCGCTGCACCGATCCCTGGAGCGACCTACCGGGTGTCCACGTGGGCGTGGGCCCGTCCGGGTCGCAGCGGCGTGACGAGAGCGGGGTCCGCCGGACGACCTGGTGGTCGCCGCCCGCGACCTGCCTGGGCTGAGCGCCCGTGGACGGAGTGGGGCTGGACCGGCGTCCAGCGGGCGGTGCCCGAAGCCTGCGAGCCCCTGCCCGGTCGTCGCGGGGCCGCCCCGGTCGTGACGGTGACGGTCCGTGAGGTCGGGAGGGTCGTGTGCGCCACGTGGGTCCCACCGGGGTCGGCGCGGAACGCTCCTCTTCGTCCTCCCCGGCTCCCGCACCGGCCGGTCACCGACGCCGGGGATCTCGCCGGGCAGGCGACCACCCCAGCCGGACTGCACGGTGCCCGGGCGACCGGCGACGCCACCGGAGGACCCGGGGCGGGGGTCGGCGGGACGCGACTGCGCCCCGGTACCCGAGACGGATACCGGGGCGCAGAGGTGGCTGGTCAGGCCATCAGCGCGCGGCGAGCAGCCGCGCCGGCGCACCGGGGGTCAGAGCGCGCCCTTCTCCCAGGGACCGCGAATGGCGAAGCTGACACCGGGGGTCTGGATGTTGACGAACATGACCTCGCCGTCGGGGCTGAAGCAGGCCCCGGCGAACTCGTTGTTCACGTCGCCCTCCTCGCCCTCGATGCTGTTGAGCGCGAAGTCGAAGATCTCGCCGCGCTCGTTGAGTCCGCGGACGTACTGCTGGTCGTCCCCGTCCTCGCAGAGGACCAGACCGCCGCGAGGGCTGACGGTCAGGTTGTCCGGGGCGTCGAGCACGTCAGGGGACGGGGACTCGAAGAGCAGGATCAGCTGGCCGCCGGAGCGGCCCCGCGGCCGGTACTCCCACACCTGCCCCGCCTCGGCGTCACCACCGCTGGTGGCGTTGAAGAAGATGCTGCCGCCGTCGTACCAGCACCCTTCCAGCCGGGCGAAGGCGGCTCCGCCGCGGTCGGCCCCCTGGTTGAAGACGCTCTCGGAGGTGATGTCGGTCGGATCTGGATCCTGGATCGTGACCCACTCGACCGGCATGGGCTTGCCGACCTGGTCGCGGACGCCGGCGAAGGTGTAGCGCCGCGGCGAGCCCTTGACTGCCAGCATCTGCAGCTCGCCCCCGGCCGCGAGGTTGCCGGGCTCCTTGGGCAGGAAGCGGTAGAAGCCCGACGTCTGGCCGCTGTCCTCGGTCTCGTAGACGATGCCGGTGGCCGGGTCGACGGCCACGGCCTCGTGGGCGAAGCGGCCCATCTCCCGGTACGGCTGGGGATCCTCGACCGGACCACCGTCGGCCGGCACCTCGAAGATGTAACCGTGGTCCTTGATGAACCCGTTCTGCGTCCCGTTGACGGTCTCCTCGCAGGTGAGCCAGGAACCCCACGGGGTCGGCCCACCGGCGCAGTTGACCGACGTGCCGTTGAGGCTGATGAAGCTGTCGACCAGCGTCAGCGAACGCGTGTCGAAGGTCATCGTCGTCGTGCCGCCGGCCGCCCGGGGGTCATAGGCGTTCTCCCGGTTACCGATGAGCGTCGCGTCGTACTCCTCACCGGTGTAATCCTCCGACTCCTGGGCCGCATCCGTCGGGGCGTACCCCTGCTCGTGGTTGCGCACGAGTCGGACGACGCCATCCTTCCCGCCCGGGAAAGCGGCCATGCCGTCGTGCCGGCCGGGGGTCGGATGACCGTCCGAGCCCGCGGTGGGCAGTTCCAGCGTCGTGGCGTAGGTGGCGGCGTGGCCGAAGGATGCGTACTCGAAGCCGGCGGGCAGATGCAGCAGTGGCAGGCCGGTGGTCTTGTCGAGGGTGGGCTGGAGGGGGCCGTAGCCGCCGTTGTTCGGGGCCTGCAGCTGCTGGCCGCGGCGGCCGGGGGCCGCGAGAGCGCCGTGCACTCCCAGCAGCTGAGTGCCGCTTGCCAGCACCGTCCCGGCGGTCACGGCCGCGCCGCGCTGCAGGAACTTGCGTCGATCGAACGAGGTGGTCATGAACCGCTTCTCCTTAGATGGTTCCAGGGCGCGGCCGACGCTAGGCAGGGCGGGCGGCGGGCAGGCGGCCGCCGGACGAACCCCCGGACAACAGTGGCCGACCCACGTTCGACCTCGGCGACGCACTGCCGATAGAGATGCCCGCCTTCGTCGCCCGGGTGTGCCCGACGACCGGCGGGGGATCGCGGCCGGCCACCCGGACCGGGACCGGCGGCTGTTCCCCCCGCGTTCACGCGGGTGCCGTTTCTGCCGCATAGCGTCCGTCCCCATGGACCGACTCACTGCCGGGCCGGCGATGGTCGTCGAACCGAGGTCAGACGCCCCTCCTGCCACCGACGACCTTCCGCCGCGATCCTTCCGCTGCCTGGGGTCCACCGCGGTGGGTGCCGGCGGGTGCGGCCCACGGGTGCTCGTTGCCTTCGCCAGCCGGCACGGGGCGACGAGGGAGATCGCCGCCGCGCTGGCGCAGTCGTTGCCTGCCAGCCGAGCGGGACGGATCGGGCGGTTGTCCACCGTGCTGGCACCGGTGGAGCTGCGGCCCGACCCCGCTGACTTCGACGCCGTCGTGCTCGGCAGCGCCGTCTACGCGGGGCGCTGGCTGGAGCCGGCTCGGCGCTACGTCGGTGCCGTCGCTCCGGAGCTGCGCGGCCGATCGACGTGGCTGTTCTCCAGCGGGCTGGTCGGCGACCGGCCCGGGCCTCCCGACGATGACCCGGACGGACGTCGGATCGGCGACTGGATCGATGCGCTCGATCATCGGGTCTTCCCCGGCCGGTTGGAACGGCGCGTGCTGTCCGCCGCCGAGCGTGCCGGCTGGCCTGCCCACGCCGTGGTGGGTGACTTCCGGGACTGGCGGGCCGTACGTGCCTGGTGCGAGGAGATCGCCGCCGAAGTCGTCACCCGGCATGCGGTCCCCGTGCCGGGGTGACCCCCCGTCCCGTCCTGATCGACCCTGAGAGGAGCGCCGGTGTTCAACTCCATCGGGTGGGGCGAGATCGTCGTCCTCGGTCTTGCGGCCTTGTTCATCTTCGGCCCGGAGCGGCTGCCGGATCTGGCCAAGGACGTGGCCGGTGGTCTCAAGCGGGTGCGGGGTGCGGTGACCGGTGTGCGCGGACAGCTGCACGACAGCCTGGGCGAGGACTTCGACGAGTTCCGCAACGTCGACCTGCGCCGGTATCACCCCAAGGCGTTCATCCGTGAGCACTTGATCGGGGAGGACGACGACCGGCCGGCTCCGCGCGCTGGTGGTGCGTCCCGGAGCGCCGGCTCGTCCACCTGACCGCTGGCCCCGGAGGCCAAGGACTCAGGAGGCTCGCGGCTCCCGGTGCCAGGAGACGTCGACGGAGAACCGGCGGAAGCCCCGGTTCTCGTACAGCCGGACCGCCGCCGCGTTGTCCTCCTCGACGTAGAGCAGGACCTGCCCCAGCCCCCGGCTGCGCAGGTGCGCCAGGCCCAGGTCGGTGAGCGCCCGCCCCAGCCGGAGCCCCTGGGCTGCCGGGTCGACGCCGAGCACGTAGACCTCGCCGACCGCCTCCTCGGCGGCGTCACCGGGCGGGTGGACCTTCGTCCAGTGCGAGCCGAGCAGCTCCCCGCCCTCGTCGGGGTCCCCGCGCCAGGCCATCAGGAAGCCCGCGGGGTCGAACCAGGGCTCGGCCTCCCGCAGCTCGAGGTCCGCGCGGGTCATCCGGCCCTGCTCGGGGTGCCAGTCGAAGGCGCGTGCGTTGACCCGCAGCCAGGCGTCCTCGTCACGGCCGGGGCGGAAGGGCAGCACCCGCACGTCGGCGGGGAGCTCCGGCCGGGGGTCCGGGTCGATGCCCGCCAGGTCCCGGCGCATCTGCAGCAGCACCCGGGCGCGCTCGAAGCCGTGCGGGGCGAGCAGCTGGGCCGAGCCGGGCAGGTCGCCGTGCGCCCAGATGCTCAGCGGCTGGTCACCCGCCAGGTCGAGCAGCCGGCGCAGCAGCTCGGTGCCGAGCCCGCGCCGTCGCCGCCCGGGGTGCACCACCAGCTCGGCGGAGCCGTCGTCCAGCCGCGCGTAGCCGGCCAGGGCACCGTCGTCGGCGTGGACGACGACGTCGTGCCCGCCGGGGGAGCGGTGCTGGAGCCGGAGCTCGGCCTCCTCGGAGACCGGGCGCACGCCGTCGGCCGCCGTGGCGGCGCGCAGCAGTGCGAGGACGCCGTCGACGTCGAGAGGAGCGCTCACCCGGTCATCAGACCAGTTCGGCGTCGCTCTCCGCCCGGGCGGCCTTGGCGGTGGCGTCGGCCACCTGCTGGTCGAGCTTGTAGCCGACGTTGCGCACGGTGCCGATCAGCGCCTCGTGCTCGGTGCCGAGCTTGGCCCGCAGCCGTCGGACGTGGACGTCGACGGTGCGGGTGCCGCCGAAGTAGTCGTAGCCCCAGATCTCCTGGAGGAGCTGCGCTCGCGAGAAGACCCGGCCCGGGTGCTGGGCGAGGTACTTCAGCAGCTCGAACTCCTTGTAGGTGAGGTCGAGCGGACGGCCGCGCAGCTTGGCGGAGTAGCTGTGCTCGTCGATGACCAGCTCGCCGGCCTGGGTCACCCCGCCGTCACCGCCGTCCGCGGGCGTGGCGGCGGCGAGCCGGCGCGCGGTCGCCCACTTGAGGCGGGCGTCGACCTCCGCGGGGCCGGCGGTGTCGAGCAGCACGTCGTCGACCCCCCAGTCGGCGGAGAGGGCCACCAGCCCGCCCTCGGAGAGGATCGCGACCAGTGCGGCGGCCACCCCGGTGGAGGAGAGCAGCCCGCAGAGCGTGCGCGCCTGGACGAGGTCGTGCCGGGCGTCGACCAGCACGACGTCGCCGGAGTCGCCGTCGAGGAGGCTGGAGAGCTCGGGGGCCACGACCCGGACCTGGTGGCCGAGCAGCCCCAGGGCGGGCAGCACCTCGGTCGTGGCCTGGCGGGCGGAAGTCATGAGCACGAGTCGCATGTCGTCTCCTCAGGGGTCCAGGGCCGGCGGGCACCGGCCGGACCTACGACAACGCTGTCGCGGTGAGAGTGCAGGATAGCCGACGTGTCCGCCGGCGAGCCCGGACCGCCGGGGACCCGGTCGTCGGGCGCGGCTGCTGACGTCCTTCGTCGCCACGGGCGCTGCGGTACCCCCCTGCGGCTCGCCGTCCCCGCTCGTCGAGCGGATCGGACGCCGGGGCTTCTGAGACGATCGACCCGTGAGCTCCAGCGCCGTCCCGTTGCCGACGCCGGCCCTGCCCCACCACCTGCCCGCGGCCGGCCTGGCGGTGGTCGCGGCGGGCCTGCTGGCGGGGCTCCCGGCGACGCTCGGCGACCTGGGGGCCTTGGCCGCCGTGCTCGCGCTGCAGCTGGCGCTGGTGCTGTCCTGGGTGCTCGCCACCGGCATGCAGGGGTTCGCGGCGTCCCTGGCCGTCGGCACGGCGGCGGCCGTCGCGGCCGACCTGGCCATGGTCCTGCCCGAGGACCCGGAACCCGGTGGTCTGCTCGCCGTCCTCGCTGTCGGTTTTCTCGCCGCCGTCCTGCAGCAGATGCTGCGCTCGCCGCGGCACGACCTGGTCGACTCGCTGGCCGGGTCGGCGGTGCTGCTCACCGCCGTGGGGGCGCTCGCGGCGCTGCTCCTGCTCGCCCGTTCCGACGACGGCCGGCTGGTGGCCACCGCGCTCGTCGCCGGCACCGCCCTGCTCGTCGGCCACCTCACCGACCAGGTGCTGCCGCGGCCGCAGCTCGCCCCCGGTGTCCCCCGGGGGCTGACCGGCGCCGTGCTGGCGGTGCTCGCCGGCGCCGCGACGGCGTGGGCGGTCCGCGGGCCGGCCGACCTGGGGATGCTGCGCGCACTGGCCGTCGGCGTCGCGGTCGCCGGGATCGTGGCGCTGGTCGCCGTGGCCGGCAGCTACCTCGCCGTCGAGACGACGGCCGAGGGGGAGGCGGCGGCGCTGTCGCCGTGGGCCCCGACGGTCGTGCAGGTCGTGCTGCCGTTCGCGGCCTGCGCTCCGGTGGCGCTCGGCCTGCTGACGGTGCTGTGAAGGTCCTCGCGGTCCTCCTCGTCCTCCTCGTCGGCCTCGGAGCCCTGCTCGACCGGGTGGCGGTGGGCGTCGCCGAGGGGCAGGTCGCCGAGCAGCTGGCGGCCGGGGGGAACCTGGCGGGCCGGCCGGAGGTGGACGTGCGGGGCTTCCCGTTCCTGACCCAGGCGGTCGGCGGGCGCTACCAGGAGGTGCACATCGCCCTGACCGCCGAGCAGCTGGGGCAGCCGGAGGGCACCCGCGCCGACGTCACCCTCCGCGGCGTCCGGCTGCCGCTGTCGGCGGTCCTCTCCCGGCAGGTGTCGGAGGTGCCGGTCGATCGCATCGACGGCACGGCGACGCTGTCCTACGCGCTCCTCGCCCGGGAGATCGGCGGCGACGCGGTCCTCGAGCGGGAGGGGGACGGGCTGCGGATCACCCGGACGGTCGAGCTGCTGGGCCAGACCCTGCCGCTGACCGCCAGCGGCACGGTCGCCGTGGACGGGAACGAGCTGGTCGTCGACGTCGACCGGGCCGCCGGTGCCGGGGTCGACATCCCGCGGGTCCTGGTCGGGCGGGTCACCGACCTGCTCGACCTCCGGTACCCGGTGGAGCTGCCGTTCGGCCTGCGGCTGACCGGCGTGACCCCGGCCGAGGACGGGATCGACGTGCGGGTGACGGCCGAGGATGCGGTTCTCCGGGCGGAATAGCCCGCCGGACGAGGCGGGTTGCACCCGGGGTGGACGGGCAGGCAGGGGCGACGGCGGTGTTCGCACGGCTGGGCGTGCGCCCGGCCGAGGCGGACCTGACCGTCGTGCAGTTCTCCACCGCGTTCTGCGGGCCCTGCCGGGCGACCAAGGCCCGGCTGGCGCAGCTGCAGGCCACCCGCCCGGGGCTGGCCGTCGTGCAGGTCGACGCGGAAAGCCACCTGGCCGAGGTACGGCAGCTCGGCGTGCGGCAGACCCCGACGCTGTTCTACCTGGACCGCTGCGGCCGGGTCGTCGGCCGCAGCAGCGGCGCGCCGCGGCCGACGGAGCTGACCGCTCTGGTAGACGCCCGTGCGGGGGTGCGGGTGTGATCGGCTACTCTCGCGCCGTGGGCACCCTGCTGACCTCGCGCCGCACAGTCGACCTGTGCCGCGTCGGCAGCTGCCTCTGTCCGACCTCCTGAGGTCGGTTCCGACCGACCAGACGCGCCCCGTCCGCCGTCCGGAGGTCTTCCCCGCACATGACAGCACCGTCCTGCCGCACCCGCGTGCGGCGGTGAGCTGCACCTGATCCCCGGCGGGCCGTGCCGGCCCGCGCCGACCACCCGCACACCGATCCACGGAGGAAACACATGAGTCGCACCGACGTGCTCGTCACCGTCGACTGGGTCCAGGAGCACCTGGGCCAGCCCGGCATCGTCTTCGTCGAGGTGGACGAGGACACCAGCGCCTACGACGGCGGCCACATCGAGGGCGCCGTCAAGCTGGACTGGAAGAAGGACCTGCAGGACCCGCTGCGTCGCGACTACCTCGACAAGACCGCCTTCGAGGCGCTGCTGTCGAGCCGCGGCATCGCCAACGACGACACCGTGGTGCTCTACGGCGGCAACAACAACTGGTTCGCCGCGTACGCCTACTGGTACTTCAAGATCTACGGCCACCGCGACGTCAAGCTGATGGACGGCGGCCGCAAGAAGTGGGAGCTGGACGGCCGCCCGCTGTCCAAGGACGTTCCCGAGCGCCCGGCCACCCAGTACCGGGCCTCCGAGCCCGACCTGTCGATCCGCGCGTTCCGCGACGAGGTCGTGGCCGCCATCGGCAGCAAGAACCTCGTCGACGTCCGTTCCCCCGACGAGTTCTCCGGCAAGATCCTCGCCCCGGCGCACCTCCCGCAGGAGCAGTCGCAGCGGGCCGGCCACGTCCCCACCGCGATCAACATCCCGTGGAGCAAGGCGGCCAACGAGGACGGCACCTTCAAGTCCGACGAGCAGCTGGCGGCCCTCTACGCCGAGCAGGGCTTCGACGACAGCAAGGAGACCATCGCCTACTGCCGGATCGGCGAGCGGTCGAGCCACACCTGGTTCGTCCTGCAGGAGCTGCTCGGCAAGAAGAACGTCAAGAACTACGACGGCAGCTGGGTCGAGTACGGCTCGCTCGTCGGCGTCCCGATCGAGAAGTGAGCTGACATGTGCGGAGCCCCGAAGCAGGGTGGTTCCCTCGCGGGGATCGACCTGAGCACCCAGACGGTCATCCAGGGCTCGGTGTGGCACGACGGCGCCCCCGTGGCGGGCGCCTACGTCCGGCTCCTGGACTCGACCGACGAGTTCACCGCCGAGGTCGTCACCAGCCCCGAGGGTGAGTTCCGGTTCTTCGCCGCGCCGGGGAAGTGGAAGCTGCGCGCCCTGGCCGCGGTCGGCAAGGGCGAACGCGTGCTCGCCGCCGAGGTCGGCCTGAACGAGACGACCGTCGCCATCGACTAGCGAGATCCGGCCACGACGGCCCGTCTCCCTCCGGGGGGGCGGGCCGTCGTCCTGCGGGGAGGCGGAGGTCCGCTCTCAGTCCACGCCGGGCGGCAGCCGGTTCGGGCCGGCCTCGACGGGCCGGGGCCGGTCCTCGGGGAACGCCCGGACGGCGACGATGGCGACGTCGTCGGCCCCGGCCTCGGGGACCAGCCGGGCGAGCACGGTGTCCAGCAGCTCCTCCAGCGGCGTCGCGCCGAGGTCGCGCAGGGCGTCGAGGAGCCGCTCGATCCCCGCGTCGAGGTCGATGTCGCGGCGCTCGACGAGGCCGTCGGTGACCAGCAGCAGCGTGTGGTCGTCGGGCAGGTCGACGGACTGGTCGCTGCGCGGCGCGTCCGGGTCGATGCCCAGCATCAGTTCCGGCCGGCTGGTGAGCAGGGTGCCCGTGCCGTCGGGGGCCAGCAGGATCGGCGGCAGGTGCCCGGCGTTGCTCCAGCGGAGCAGTCGGCGGCCGCTCACCGGCACGTCGGGGTGGCGCTCGATGCGGGCCAGCACGGCGGTCGCCAGGGTCGCGACCGCCAGCCCGCGAGCGGCGTGCTCCACCCGGGTGAGCGTCGCCGCCGGGCCGTTCTCCTCGGCGTAGGCGAGGGCGCGGAGCAGGCCGCGGACCTGGCCCATCGCAGCGGCGGCGCTGCTGTCGTGGCCCACGACGTCGCCGATCACGAGCATCGTGGCGCCGTCGGGCTGGAGGAAGGCGTCGTACCAGTCGCCCCCCACTTGCGCCTCGTGCGCGGCCGGGCTGTACCGGACGGCGATCTGCAGGTGGTCGGGCTCTGGCGGCGGGGTGAGCAGCGACTGCTGCAGCCGGTCCGACAGCGCGCGGTCGGCGGCGGTCCGGGCGGCGAGCGCCTCCAGCTCCGCGGCCTGGCGCTGGGCGGCCAGCCGGTCGGTGAGGTCGCGGAAGGAGACCACCACGCCGGTGTGCACGCCGTCCTCGACGGTGGGGACCACCACCATCTCGACCGGTACGGGGGTGCCGTCGCTGCGCCAGAGGGTCTCGTGGTCGGCGACGACGGTGCGGCCGGTCTGCAGGGCCCGCCACACCGGGCACTCCTCGCGGGGGTACTCCGAGCCGTCGGCTCGCCGCGCGTGGACCAGGGCGTGCTGGTCGTGGCCGAGCTGCTCCTCGGGCCGGTAACCGGTCAGCCGGGACGCAGCGGGGTTCAGGAACTCCACCCGGCCCTCGCTGTCGAGGCCGTAGATGCCGTCGGCGACGTTGGCCAGCACCCGCTCGGTGATGGCGAGGGCGCGGGACAGCTTCGCCTCGGTCTCGCGGAGCACCTCCAGGTCACGGGCCCGGGCGGTGGCGATCTGGCGCAGCGTGGACGCCTCCATCCCGGCTGCGCGGGCCTCGGCGGTGACCCGCTCGGAGTGCAGCCGGTCGGTGATGTCCATGCCGGTGATCAGCAGGTACTCGGCCCCGGCGCCCTCGCTGACCAGCTGGAGGGTGAGGTCGGCGGTGCGTCGCGCGCCGTCGGCGAGGAAGAAGCCGGTGACCGTGCGCACCGGCTCCCCGCCGGCGGCCACCTTGAGGCACCAGGCGCGGATCCGGTCGCGGACCTCCGGGTCGCCGGCCCACCAGCCGGCCGTCCACAGGGGGCGGCCCAGCTGCTCGCGGCGGTCGAAGCCGCACTCCTCCACCGACAGCCGGTTGGCCGAGAGCAGGGTGCCGGCGGTGTCGCACACCGCGGCGAACATGAACGTGGAGTCGTGCAGCACCGAGAACCACGACGGCGTGCCCGGCAGCGCCTCGACGTCCGGGGTCGACGCGGTGCCGCGGCCGGCCTCGGCCATCTCGATGACTGCTCCTCCCGTCCGGTCCCGGTGATCCGGGCTGCGCTCAGCCTGCCGTACGACCCCCCGCCCTCACCAGCGCCCCGGCCTGTCGGTTCCACCTCACTCCCGGCCGGCGGCGCGCTCACACGGCGGCGCCCGCCCCGGCCGGTGGCCGGAGCGGGCGCCTCGGTGTGCGGAGGGTCAGCCGCAGAGTCCTCCGGGGATCGACGTCCGGCACCGGTTGTCGCCGAACTCGACGGTTCCGGTCCCGTCCCAGTTGATGTCGGCCGGCTCGTTGCCCTTGGCTTCGTTGCGCTCGACCTCACCGCTCGGGGCGAACCCCGGCACCAGCTCCGCCTCGGCCAGGGAGTCGGTCGAGATCACGACCACGCCGCCCTCGACGACGCTCTCGGCGGCCGAGTGGTTGTCGCGCACCACGTTGTCGCGCACGCGGACGTCCTGCGCGCCCGCCAGGACCATCCCGGCGCCGCTGAGGGGCGGAATCCCATCCTCCGGGTTGCCCGCGCAGACCGTGTTGTTGGCGCTGACCTCGTTCTTCCGCACCTCCCAGCCGGTGACCGGGCCGGGGGCTCCGGCGAGCAGCAGGACGCCGACGCAGTTGCCGGTGGCGACGTTGCCGCGCATCTTCCCGGCGCTGGCATTGCGGTAGAAGTATCCGATCTCGTTGTCTGCCGAGTAATTGCCGCGGACGTCGGCGTCGGCCTTCTCGCTGTCGCCGATGTAGAAGCCCGCCTCGGCGTTCCCGGTGGCCTTGTTGCCGCGGAAGCTGGTGCCCTCGGTGACGAAGCTGGCCGCGCCGTAGCCGCCGTTGTCGGTGAAGCGGCTGTCACGCACGCTCAGGTCCTCGGTCGCCACGGCGACCAGCCCGTCGCCGGTCGCGCCGGAAACGGTGATGCCGCGGATGCTCACCCCGCTGACCCGATCGCCGGCCGTGAACGTCTGGAGATCGATCTCCCCCAGGATGCAGATGCCGGAGACGCGGTCGGTCTCCGGTCCGTCCAAGGCGTCGCAGGCGGTCGCTTCCGCCCCAGCGGGCTCGAGGACCACTCCGTGGCTGCGCAGCGAGATGCCGTCCTCTCGAATGGTGACTGACTCCCGGTACGTGCCCGGCGGGACATGGATCGTGTCGCCAGGCCCCGCGGCGTCGACCGCTGCCTGGATGCTGTAGTCGGCGGGTGGCTCGTGGTCCTTCCTCGCCTCGTGCTTCCTGTCGTCGCGCTTCCGGTCATCGTCCGCGCCGTGGCTGCGGTCGTGACCGCGGTCGTAGCCGCCGCCCGCAGCCGCCGGCCCGGCAGCGCCGAGAGCGACCAGGGTGGCGGCGGAGGCCACCGCCAGGAGTCGTGCCTTGGACATGTGCATGGGTGCTCCCCGGGTCCTGGAGCGCCGGCCCCCCGCTTGGCCGGACGTCGGTGTCCGCCGCTGCGTCGCCCCGAGGGGCAGCCTGCTCCCGGACGCGGGCGGAGCGGAACTCCCCGATTCCGGGGGTCGGCGCGACTGCCGTCTGCTCGCAGCCGGTCGGAAGCCGACCGTGCCGGGCACCTCCCCGACGGCGCGGTCGTACCAGCGGTGGGTGCGGGCACCGGACCGACCAGCTGGCCGGACAGCTCGCAGCCCGCTGCGCCGGGCATCCCGATCCAGGCGAGCAGCGCCCCCCATCCGCAACGGCGGGAACGCCGGGAACGGCATCCAGCACCGCCGGGTGGACGCGGCTGGCGCCGGCGTGCGGGGGCCGGGGTGCTCGTGGGGATGGCCGAGCTCCACCCCTACGGGGGCTCACCGGGCCGACGACCTCGGACAGCCCGCCGGCGGAGACCGGCACCGAGGGCATCGTGCGGGCGCGCATGTGTCGGAAGGCATGGGCGGCCATGAAGCGGACCGTGTCCGGGTGGGCGGCGGCGGTGGCCGCGGACCTCATCGGCCCGCAGGTCCCGCCGGGGCAGTCGCACGTCCCCCGCCGGCTCGGCGCGCTGCGCCGGGCATCCGCGTCGTCACTACGGTGGTTCCCATGGTTTCTGCCTGGGTCCTGGTCACCCTGACGGCGCTGTCCGCCCTGGCGCTGGGGTACGGCGCGGTCCGCCTGTCCCGCCGTCCGGAGGGGGCGCGGCGATGAGCGGGGGAACCGAGCTGCCGGTGCCCGACACCGCCGACGTCCGCAGCGGGCCGGAGGTCTCCGAGGAGCTGCTCTCGGTGCTGCCCCTGCTGGGGGAGTGGCACGGCGAGGGGCAGGCGGCGGGGTCGGGCGGTGACCACCGGTTCGGCCAGTGGATCCGGTTCGGCCACGACGGCCGGGGGTTCCTCGCCTACGAGTCCCGGACCTGGCGGCTGACCGACGACGGGAAGATCGTCGGCCCCGACGTGCGGGAGTCCGGCTTCTGGCGCCCCCGCGGGAACGACGACGTCGAACTGCTGGTGGCCGGCCCCGAGGGGCTCGTGGAGATCTACGTCGGCACGGCGCGCACGACGACGAGCTGGGAGCTGACCAGCGACGTGGTGGCCCGCACCCCGGACGCTCCCGGGGTGACCCGGGCGGTGCGGCTCTACGGCATCGTCGAGGGCGCGCTGATGTACGCGATCGACCGGGCCGTCGGCGAGGAGCCGCTGCGCCCGATCATGTCGGCCCGGCTGGAGCGGCTGCGGTGAGCGCCCCGGAGGCCCCCACCCCGTCGTCCGGCGCCCGCCCCGCCACCCCACGCCAGGTGGCCGACCGCTACGTCGACGCCGTCTGCGACCTCGACCCGATCGTGGCCACGTCGCTGGGCACCCGTCCCGGCGACGACCGGTTGCCCGACTACGGCCCGGCCGGCCTCGAGGCCGAGGCCGATCTGGCCCGTGCCACGCTCGCCGAGCTGGACCGGGTGCTGGCCGCCGACCCGGCGCTCGACGACGACCCGGTGGAGCGTCGCTGCGCCCGCCTGCTGCGCGAGCGGCTGGAGGCGGAGCTGGCCGTGCACGGGGCCGGCGAGGGGTTCCGCTCGCTCAACAACCTGTTCACGCCGATCCACTCGGTCCGCCAGGTCTTCTCCATGATGCCGATGGCGAGCGAGGAGGACTGGTCCGTCCTGGCCCGTCGCCTGGCCCGGGTGCCCGAGGCCTACCGCGGCTACCGCGAGACCCTGGCCGAGGGTGGCCGGCGGGGGCTGCTCGCCGCGCCGCGGCAGGTGCGCACCGTCGTCGCCCAGCTCGACGAGTGGCTCGCCGGACCCTACTTCGCGGGCGTCGTCGCCGGCGGTCCCGAGGCGCTGCGCGGTGAGCTGGACGCCGCCGCACGGGCCGCCGACGCCGCGGTCGCCGACATCCGGGACTACCTGCGGGACGACTACGCCGCCCGGGCCGAGGGCACCCCCGACGCCGTCGGCCGGGAGCGGTACGCGGTGGCCGCCCGGCGCTGGACCGGCTCGGACCTGGGCGCCGGGCAGGGCCTGGAGGACGCCTATGCCTGGGGCTGGGCCGAGCACCGCCGGATCCTCGCGGAGCAGCGCGTCGAGGCCGAGCGGGTGCGGCCGGGGGCGACGCCGCTGGCGGCGATGCGCTGGCTGTCGCAGCACGGCCCGGCGGTCGAGGGCGCCGAGGCGATCCGCCAGCGGCTGCAGTCGATGATGGACGAGGCGATCGCGGCGCTGGACGGCACCCACTTCCACCTCGCCGAGCCGGTGAAGCGGGTCGAGGCGATGATCGCGCCGCCCGGGAGCGCGGCGGCGCCGTACTACACCCGGCCGGCGCAGGACTTCTCCCGACCGGGCCGCACCTGGCTGCCCACCCTGGGGCGCACCCGCTTCCCGCTCTGGGACCTGATCTCCATCTGGTACCACGAGGGCGTTCCGGGCCACCACCTCCAGCTGGCGCAGTGGGCGTACGTCTCCGGCCGACTGTCGACCTACCAGACCTCGCTGGGCTCGGTCGGCGCCAACGTCGAGGGCTGGGCGCTGTACGCGGAGCGGCTGATGGACGAGCTGGGCTACTTCGCCGACCCGGCGGAGCGGCTGGGCTTCCTCGACGCCCAGCAGCTGCGCTCGGTGCGCGTGGTCATCGACATCGGCATGCACCTGGGGCTGCCGGTGCCCGACGACGCCGAGGGCGTGCTCGCCGAGCACCGCGGGCGACCGTGGACGCCCGAGCTCGCCCGGGCCTTCCTGGGCGAGCACTCCGGCGCCGACGTCGCCTTCCTCGACAGCGAGCTGGTGCGCTACCTCGGCATGCCGGGGCAGGCGATCAGCTACAAGCTCGGCGAGCGGGCGTGGCGCGAGGGGCGGGCCGCGGCCCAGCAGGCCCGGGGGGCCGGCTTCGACCTCAAGGCGTGGCACATGGCCGCGCTCTCCCAGGGGTCACTGGGCCTGGACGACCTGGCCGCGGAGCTCGCCCTCCTCTGACGGCTGCCCGGCGGGGGGATCTTCCTCAGTCGGACGGGCCGGCGGTCGTGGGGGAGGCCTCGGACGGGGCGGTCCCACCCGACCGCGGCGCTCCGGAGCCATCCGGCTGCGGCGGCAGGTCGCCGGGCAGGGCGGTGTCGGTCTCGCAGCCGTCCAGGTCGTCGCGCAGCCGTCCCTCCAGCGGCTGCAGCTCTCTGATCGCCTGGTCCAGACCGGAGATGTCCAGGCCCGCCGCGGCGTCGCCCAGGTCGTCGATGACGTCGACCAGGTCACTGGTCCCGTTCACGACGCGCAGGCAGGCCTCGTTCACCGTGATCTCGGCGCTGGCCCCCGGGCCCTCGCCGCCCGGCGAGGACGGCTCGGCCGCACCGGTGCCGGCCGGGGACTCGGCGGCGGTGGCCGGTACCGGCGGCGGGTCCTCGCGGAGCAATCCGAGCAGGATCGCGCCTCCGAACAGGCCCGCGACGAAGGCCGGGGCGACCAGCCACCACGTCTTCGGCGCGCGCCCCGGCCGGCCGCCGGATTCCTCGCGGTCGAGGGTGGGCTCGTCGGCAGCGGCCGGTGCTGCGGAGGCACCGGACGTCGGCTCGGTGCGGTCCTCGGGCATGGGGATGTCCTTCCGCCTGCAGGTCGTCCCGGATCGCCCTACCCTCCTCCCACCACCGGTAGTCGGTGCCGGTCACAGGCTGGGAGGCCGTGTTGACTGCACGGTCGGCAGCGCGATCTGCGGTGCGGGCGCCGGTCCGAGGGCTGTCCGCCGTCGGCAGGGGGCTCCGCTCGGCCGTGGTGACCGGCCGGTGGATCGTCATGGGCCTCTGGCTGGCCGCCGCCGTCGCCGCCGTGCTGCTGCCGACGCCGTCGGGCGGGGGCGGCAGCAACAACTTCGGCAGCCTGCTGCCCGTCGGGAGCGAGGCAGCCCAGGTGCAGCAGCGCTCCCTCACCGAGTTCCGCGTTCCGGTGCTGTCCCAGACCGCGGTCGTCGTCCACGATCCGGGCGGGCTCAGTGCCCTCACCCGGGCCGACATCGCCCTGTGGGCGCTCCAGCACACCCAGGCCACCCTCCGCAGCGAGGCCCCGACCGCCGACGGGAACATCGTGGCCGCGGTGCCGCTGCCCACTTCCACCCCGGAGACGGCGGTCACCTACCTGTACACCACCGGCGGCACGTCGCTGGCCGACGGCACGGCGCTGGCTCGCCAGTACGCCCAGCACTTCCGCAACCAGCCGGACGTGCAGACCTACGTCACGGGCATCACCCCGGCGCGGGTGCAGCAGGCCGAGCACCTCGAGGCGCGGCTGCACCTGTTCGAGGTGGCGACCCTGGTGCTCATCGCCGTCGTCGTCGGGCTCACCTTCCGGTCGGTCGTGGCGCCCCTGGTGGTGCTGGCCGCCGCCGGGATCGGCTACCTGCTGGCCGTGCACCTCCTCGCGAGGGCGGCCGCCGCTTTCGGCTTCGCGCTGCCCGACCAGCTCCAGCCGCTCACCGCCGCCCTGCTCATCGGCGTGGTCACCGACTACTGCGTCCTGTTCTTCTCCGGCATGCGCCGTCATCTGGACACCGGGCTGGCGCCGCACGAGGCCGCCCGGCGCACCGTGACCACCGACGGCCCGATCGTCGCGGTCGCGGGCATCACCGTCGCGGCCGGGACCGCCGCGCTGCTGGTGGCCGACTTCGAGCTGTTCCGGGCGTTCGGTCCCGCGCTGTCGCTCACCGTCGTGGTCGGGGTCGTCGTCTCGCTGACCCTGGTCCCGGCGGTGATCGCCGTCCTGGGGCCGTGGCTGTTCTTCCCGTCGGGCGTGGCGCGGGGCGGAGCACTGGACCGCCGGGCCGGACGGGGCGCCCGCTGGATGGCGCGGAGGACCTCCACCCGCCGCGGCGCCTGGGTCGCCGTGCTGCTCGGGGTGGGCGTCCTGGTGCCGGCGACCCTGCCGCTGTCGGACCTGCGGCTGGACCTGTCGTTCGTCTCCGGGCTGCCCTCCGGCGATCCGGTGCGGGAGGGAGCGGAGATCCTCGACGACGCCGGCGTCCGCGGTGTCGTGGCACCCACCGAGGTGCTCGTGGAGGCTCCCGGCATCGCCGAGCAGCGGGACGCGCTGGAACGGCTGCAGGAGCTGCTGGAGACGCAGCCGGGCGTGGCCCAGGTGCTCGGTGCCGCCCAGAACCCGCTGCCCGAGGAGTTCGGGATCGTGTTCTCGGCGGACGGCGACCTCGCCCGGTTCGTGGTGATCCTGGACAGCGATCCGCTGGCGGCCGACGCCATCGACGACCTGGCCCTCCTCCAGGACCGGTTGCCCGACCTGCTGGAGCAGGCCGGCGTGGAGGGGGCGACGGCGGGGGTGGCCGGGCAGACGGCGGTCGCCGCGGAGCTCGCGCTGATCACCCAGGAGAACCTCCGGCGCACCATGCTGGCGGCGCTGGTCGTGGAGTTCGTCATCCTGGCGCTCTACCTGCGTGCGTTGCTGGCGCCCCTGCTGCTGCTGGCCACCAGTGCGCTGGGGGTGGCCGCCGCCCTCGGGATCTCGGTCCTGGTGTTCCAGGAGCTCCTCGACGACCCGGGGCTGACCTTCTACGTCCCGTTCACCACGGCCGTGCTGCTGCTCGCGCTCGGCTCCGACTACAACGTGTTCGCCGTCGGGTCCATCTGGGAGGAGGCGGCCCGCCGGCCGTTGCGCGAGGCGATCGCGGTGGCGATGCCGGCCACCGCGCGCGCCATCAGCGCGGCGGGGGTCATCCTGGCGGCCACCTTCGCCATGGTGGCGATCATCCCGCTGGACAGCTTCCGGCAGGTCGCCTTCATCATGGCCCTGGGCCTGCTGATCGACACCTTCCTCATCCGGCCGGTGATCACGCCGGCCGTCCTCACCCTGCTCGGCCGTGCGGCGGGCTGGCCCAGCAGGCGGATCCGGACCTCCGGCGGCACCCTGGACGCGGCGCAGCAGGACACCCTGCTGGAGGAGCGTGACGCCGGGATCGTGCCGGAACGGCAGCCCGCGGTCACCGGTGGACCGAGCGCATGAGAGGGACGGACATGGCCCGGCGGCTGGGAGGCCGTGGCGTGGGGATCGCCCTCGGCGTGCTGCTGGGCACCGTGCTGCTGCTGTGGGGAGCCGACCTGCTGGCCCGCCGTGCGGCCGAGGGGCTCGTCGCCCAGGCGCTGCAGGAGCGGACGGGGACGCACGAGGAGCCGGAGGTCAAGGTGCGTGGCCCCCTGTTCCTCCCCCAGGTCCTCCGCGGTCGCTACGACGAGGTGGAGATCGCCATGCAGGAGGTCACCTCCGGGCCGCTGCGGATCACGTCCGTCGACGCCCGGCTCACCGACGTCTACCTGTCCTTCCACGACCTCCTGCGCGGTGACCCCGACCGGCTGCTCGTCACCGGCACCGAGGCCGAGGCCTTCCTGAGCTACGACGACCTGAACCGGTACCTCGACATGACCGGGCGTCCGCTGTCGCTCGAGGAGGCCGATCCCGGGGAGCTGCGGGTGACCGGGGCGGCGGACCTGCTCGGCAGCACGGTGGAGGCCTCCGCGGATGTCGACCTCGGCGCGGACGGGGACACGCTCGTCGTGGAGCCCAGGCGCTTCAGCGGCGTTCCCGGCCTGGGCGGGGTGAGCGAACTGCTGCTCGCCGAACGGTTCACCTTCCGGGTGCCCCTGGACCCGCTGCCCTTCGCCCAGCGGATCACCGACGTGCGACCCACCGACTCGGGGGTGCAGGTCGACGTCGTCGGGGACTGGGTGCTCATCGGCCCCTGAGCGACGCTCGGCTCAGCCGCGGGGCGGCACCGGGTTGACCGGGTCGTCGCCGAGGCCCACCGGGTCGGCCGGGGCCGCGCGGACGACCTCCAGCGCCGGCGTGGCCAGCAGCTCGGCGATGCACGTCGCCGTTCCGCCCACGTAGGTGCTCACCAGGTCGATGTCGGTCGCCACGAGCCAGGTACGGTCCGACGGCCACCACAGGTTGGCGCTCTGCTCCGAGGGCTCCCGCGCCAGGTTGCGGGTGGCATCGGTGACCCCGCCCCGCACGAGGACGACGTCGCGCGCCCCGGGCAGCGGCAGCGTCGGCAGACCGCGCACGGCGTCGGCGTCGAAGCCCGCCCAGCGGCCGAAGAGGCAGCTGCCGGGGACGGCGGTGTGCCGGGCGAGCACGCCGGCCATGCGCCCGGCGACCGTGGTGGGCAGGTGCCCCTCGGCGGGAGCGCCGTCCCACGTGGGCGGCTGGCTGTCCTCGGTCAGGTACTCCCAGCCGCCCGTCACCGCGGGCCACTGCATGAGCGGATGGGCGACGGTGCCGTTGACGGCGGCGACGGAGGACCAGGTGACCTCGACGTCCTCGTCGCCGTCGTACCGGTAAGCGGGATGCAGCACCCGGGCGTACGCGGGGAAGACCGGGGGCACGAGCGAGCCGACGGTGCCCCGGTCCTCGTGGGCGACCGCTCCGGCGATCCAGGTGCCGACCGACACATCGGTCTCGACGGGGAGTCCGCCGAGCTGCACGCCGACCTCCCCGGAGAACGGACAACCCCCGGGCTGCTCCGCGGCGCCTCCCTGAGGGGGCAGCACGCGGGCCGACTGGACAAATGTCGGCGGCCCGGGGGTCGGGTGACTGTCCGGTTCTCGCTCGCCGCCGTACGACGGACGGGCGATCATGCCGTCGTTCGGATTCCCATCCGAACGGGCGGCCCATCTGGACGGCGGCTAGCGGACAGCCACCTCACGAGTCCTGTAGCTCAGCAAGTTACGGACCACCTCCTCTCTCGTGTACGACGACGGTACGTCGGCGCGGAGGGCTCCGGCAACCGGATTTGTCAGCCGTCAGCGAACGGCCTGGCCGGCCGTCCCGGAGGCGGGGTGCCCGCCCAGTCGGGGTCGTGGTCGGCCTCGTCGTCGACCGTCTCGTAGGGGGCCGGCGGTGCCTCGCTCGTGCCAGCGGCGTCGGTGACGCCCCGCCCGGGCGGGGGTGCGCCCTTCCAGCCGGGGTCGTGGTCGGCCTCGTCGTCGACCGTCTCGTACGCGGGCGGGGGAGCGTCGTCCTCGTCCCCGCGCGGAATCCCGCCGAAGGTGTGGCCCGGTGGGGTCGCACCCTCCCGCTCGTGCTCGGCGCGGTCGTCGACGGTGTCCCAGGCGTCCGGGATCCCGTCCCGGTCGACGTCGCGGCTCTCCGCCGCGTACATCTGCTTGTAGCGGCGGTTCCGCAGCCGCAGGATGACTCCGGCGAGCACGGCGGCGAGCAGCGTGCCGAAGAGGATGCCGATCTTCGCGTGCTCGTAGCTCTCGCTCTCCGCGCCGTAGGCGAGCTCGGTGATCAGCAACGACACCGTGAAGCCCATGCCGCCGAGCAGGGCCAGGCCAACCACGTCGGCCCAGCCCAAGTTCTCGTCGAGCTGCGCCCGGGTGAAGCGCGCGATCAGCCAGGTGGCCCCGGTGATGCCGATCGCCTTGCCGGCCACCAGGCCGACCATGATGCCGATGGCGATGCTGTCGCCGAGCGACTCGCCCAGACCGGAGAGCCCACCGACGGCCACGCCCGCGGAGAAGAAGGCGAACACCGGGACGGCGATTCCCGCCGACAGCGGCCGGATGCGGTGCTCGAAGTGCTCAGCGAGCCCGGGTCCGGCGTCCGGTCCACCGGCCGCGGCGCTGCGGACGACCGGAACGGTGAAGGCCAGCAGCACGCCGGCGACCGTGGCGTGCACGCCCGACTCGTGCATGAGGACCCAGGTGGCCGCCGCGAGCGGCAGCAGCAGCCACCAGGAGCGGATCCGCTTCTGCACGAGGAAGCCGAAGATCGCCAGCGGCACCAGGGAGAGCAGCAGGGCCGGGACGACGAGCTGGGCGGTGTAGAAGACCGCGATGACGACGATGGCCAGGAGGTCGTCGACGACGGCAAGGGTGAGCAGGAAGGTGCGCAGCGCGCTGGGCAGGTGGGTGCTGATCACCGCGAGGACGGCGAGCGCGAAGGCGATGTCGGTGGCCGACGGGATCGCCCAGCCACGCAGGGCGCCCTCCGGTCCGCCGAGGTTGAGCAGGACGAAGAACAGGGCGGGCACCGCCATCCCGCCGACCGCCGCGGCGATCGGCAGCGCCGCACGGCGCGGGTCGCGGAGATCCCCGGCGACGAACTCGCGCTTCAGCTCCAGACCGGCGACGAAGAAGAAGATCGCCAGCAGCCCGTCGGCAGCCCAGGTGCCCAGCGTGAGGTCAAGGTGCAGCGCAGCCGGCCCGACGCGGGTGTCGCGCAGGGCCTCGTAGGACTCCGCCCAGGGGGAGTTGGCCCAGATCAGCGCGATGGCCGCGCCCGTCAGCAGCAGGACGCCGCCGACGGTCTCCTTGCGGAGGACGGAGGCCACCCGGCTGGCCTCGGTCCAGGAGCCGCGCCCGAAGAGGCGGGCGGGTGCGGGCGATGTCATGCGGCGGCTCCGTGGGGAAGGGTCGGTGAAGGGGCTGCCGACCAGACTTCCCGGCTCACCTCCCGTTCACGTTACCCGGCGAGCAGTTCTCGGACCCGTCGGGACAGCCCGGCGTCCCCCCGGCGCACCCCGTCGAGGGTGTGCACCGGTGCGGCGCCGCGCACCCCGGAGAGCAGCCACACGGCGTCGGCGGCGTGCAGGTCGTCGACCGTGCCGGCGGTGACGGCCGTGGGCCAGCCGTCGGCCTCCGCCCTGGCGAACAACCGGGCCTGGGTGGTGCCGGCGAGGATGCCGGTGTCCACCGGCGGCGTGTGCAGGGTGCCGCGGGCGGCCCACACGACGGTCGAGGTCGGGCCCTCGAGGACCAGCCCCTCGAGGCTGGTGAAGACGACGTCGTCGGCGCCGAGGTCGTGCGCGTGGCGCCCTGCCGCCATGTTGACCGCGTAGGACAGGGTCTTCGCGCCGCCGAGCAGCCACGGCGCCCGGGCGCGGAAGTCGGCGGGCACCCCCAGCCCGAGGCTGACCACCGACAGACCCTCGGCCCGCTGCCGCAGCGTCTCCTGCGGCACGGGGGCGAGCAGCGCGAGCGCGGTCGGCGGGGCGCCGTCGCCCGGCCCACGCGTGAGGAACAGGCGGCACAGGCCCTCGGTGCCGGCGTCCCAGTCCCCCAGCACCGCGGCGACCAGCGCCGACCAGACGGCGTCGCCGGGGGAGTCCAGCCCCAGGAGGGCGGCGGAGCGGGCGAACCGGGCCAGGTGCGCGTGCAGGTGCGGGGTGCGCCCGGCGACGACTGCGACGGACTCGAAGACGCCGTCCCCGCGGCCCAGGCCCTGGTCGAAGGCGGTCACCACCGGATCGCCGGCGGGAACCGCCACCGCCGCGCCGTCCCGCCAGACCGCCACCCTGCGCTCCTCCGTCACGCGCCCAGCCTGCCGCACCCCCGGCATAGGCTCTCGCCATGGGCACGGACGACGTCGCCGCGCCGCTCGCCGAGCAGTTGCGGGCCCGCGGCCTGCGGCTGACCCCGCAGCGCGCGCGGGTGCTGGCCGCGGTATCGGCGCTGGCGCACGCGACCCCGGAGGCCATCGGCGCGCGGCTGCGGGAGGAGGCCGGCCCGGGCGGCAGCGCTCCGGACACCTCGACGGTCTACCGCACGCTCGAGCTGCTGGAGCGGCTCGGCCTCGTGTGGCACACCCACCTGGGGCGGGGGGCGCCGGTCTACCACGCCGCCGAGCGGCCCCACCTGCACGTGGTCTGCAACTCCTGCGGGGAGATCTCCTCGGCGGCGCCCGACCTGCTCGACGAGGCGGCGGAACGTCTGGCGGCCGACCTGGGTTTCACCGTCGACGTCGGTCACGTCGCCCTCTCCGGCACGTGCCGCGCCTGCCGAGACCGCGCCCGAACGGAGTCGCCATGACCACGCCCTCGCCCCTGCTATCCCGACCGGGGGCCGTGCCCGTCGAGGTGGGGCCGGAGGCGGCCCGCGCCGTCGCCGCCCACTACGGCGACCCGCTGCGCGAGCAGCGGGTGCTGGCCGAGGGCGCGGGTCTGGTCGACCGCAGCGACCGCGACGTGCTCGCGGTGCCCGGGGCCGACCGGCTGACGTGGCTGCACAGCATCACCAGCCAGCACTTCGAGCGGCTGGGCGACAGCACGGGCAGCGAGGCGCTGGTGCTCAGCCCGAACGGGCACGTGGAGCACCACCTGGTGGTCACCGAGCTGGCCGGCACCACCTGGGCCGACGTCGAGCCGGGCACCGGGGCGGCGCTGCACGCCTTCCTCGAGCGGATGCGGTTCATGCTGCGGGTGGAGCCCCGGCTGGTCACCGACGCCTGGGCGCTGCTGGGCGTGGTCGGGCCCGAGGGCCCGGCGGTGCTCGCGGCGGCGGGGCTGCCCGTGCCGGAGGTGGCCTACGGCGTGGTGGCGACCGGCGGTGGCTGGGTGCGGCGGATGCCGGCCCTGGGGGACGGGACCGCCGCGGCGTTCGACGTCCTGGTGCCGCGGGCCGACGTCGGGGTGGTCGCCGACCGCCTGCTGGCCGCCGGGGCCCGGCTCGCCGGGGTGTCGGCGTACGAGGCGCTGCGCGTCGAGGCCCGGCGGCCGCGCTTCGGGACCGACAGCGACCACCGCACCATCCCCAACGAACTCGAGTGGCTCACCACCGCCGTGCACCTCGAGAAGGGCTGCTACCGCGGGCAGGAGACCGTCGCCCGCGTGCACAACCTCGGGCGCCCGCCCCGCCGGCTGGTGCTCCTGCACCTGGACGGCGTCAGCGAGGACCTCCCGGCCCCCGGCGAGCCCGTCCTGGCCGGCACCCGCACGGTCGGCCGGGTGGGCAGCGTCGTCCGCCACCACGAGCTCGGCGTGGTCGCTCTGGCGCTGGTGAAGCAGTCGGTGGCCCCGGGCACCGCGCTCACCGTGGGCGGTTCGACGGCGGCCGTCGACCCCGACGACGCGCCGTCCGGGCCCGACGACACCCAGGCGGCGGCGCGTGACCGCGTGCGGGCCGTCCGGTCTGGGACGATCCCGCAGTGAGCCCGCCGCACCGCCGGCGCCCACCGATCACCGCCGATGCCCGCGTGCCGGGCGTCCCGCCCCTGGAGGCCACCCCGTGAGCCCGAAGCCGTCCCCCGCCGGCGGTGCCGCCGTCGACGCGCTGCTGGACCCGTCGTTCCTGGAGTCCGCGGTCCAGCGGCCGATGAGCGACGTGCGGCGGCTGCGCCGCGAGGCGGAGCAGCAGGAGGTCAACCTCTCCTACACCCGCCGCCTGCTCCAGGGCCGGCTGGACATCGTCCGGCGCGAGCTGCAGCGGCGGGCCGAGCACGACGGGCGGTCGCTGGTGGACCTCCTGCCGGAGATCCTCGCGGAGAAGGGCCGGGGCCCTGCGCACGGCCTCGGGCGGCACCAGACGGTCCAGCCGGCCGACCCGCAGGAGTACGAGTCCTGGGTGAACTCGCTGACCCCGGGTGCCGACCTGTCGGCGATCACCGAGCTCTCCGGCGACGAGCTCGAGGAGGCCGCGCGCTCGCTCGCCGAGGCGGAGAAGGGCCTGTCGGAGCGCCGGCGCGGGGTGCAGCAGGTCATGGACGGGCTGGCCGCGGAGCTGGGCCGCCGGTACCGCGACGGCGAGGCCGATGTCGCCGCCCTGCTCGCCGACGAGGGCCGGCACTGAACGAGAACCGCCGCGCTCCTGCGGAAGCCGCGGCGCCGGCCGACCCCGTCCAGAGCCTCGCCCCGAGCGTGCGAGGGGTGCCGGGGACGGGGTCCTCCGATGTGCAAGGAGGCCCTTCCTCGTCACGGTGGCCGGACAGCCCCGTTCTCGTCGAGGTGTGGCGGTCGGGGTTCCTGGAGTCGGTCCACCGGGGAGCGCTCGTGGTGTTCGGCGCGGGCGGGGACGTGCTGCTGGCCGCGGGGAACGTCGACCGGCCGGTGCTGCCCCGCTCGGCGAACAAGCCGGTGCAGGCGACCGCGCTGCTCGCCGCGGGCTGGGCCCCGCGTTCGGGCGAGGAGCTCGCCGTCGGCGCGGGCTCGCACAACGGCGAGGACGGTCACCGCGAGCTGGTCGCGGGGATGCTGGCAGCCGTCGGCCTGGGCCCCGGCGACCTCGGCTGCCCGCCGGCCCTGCCGCAGCACGAGGGGACGAGGGCGGGCTGGCTCATCGCCGGCCGGGCTCCGGACCGCCTGGCGATGAACTGCTCGGGCAAGCACGCGGCGATGCTCTCGGCGTGCGTCGCCGCAGGCTGGCCGACCGTGGGCTACCTCGACCCCGTGCACCCGTTGCAGCAGGCGATCGAGTCGCGGCTGGGCGAGGCGGCCGGGGAGCAGGTCGCGGCGATCGTGGTCGACGGCTGCGGGGCTCCGCAGCACGCCCTGTCGCTCACCGGCCTGGCCCGTGGGGCGCTCTCGCTCGTGCAGGCGCGCGGGGGCTCGCGGGACCGGGCGGTGGCCGACGCGATGCGGGCGCACCCCTGGTTCGTCGCCGGCACCGGCCGGGAGGACACCGACCTCATGCAGGCGGTGCCCGGGCTGCTGGTCAAGGGCGGCGCGGACGGCGTCCACGTGGCGGCGCTGCCCGGGCGGGGAGCGGTGGCACTGAAGCTCGACGACGGTGGGGACCGAGGGCGGACCCCGGCGCTCACGGCGGGGCTGCGCCGGCTCGGCGTGCCGGCCGAGGTGCTTGCTCCGTGGGCGCGTCCACCGGTGCCGGGGGGGAACGGCGTCGTCGGCGAGGTCCGGGAGAGCTCGACGCTGGCGGTCTGAGCTGCGACGTCGAGGTGTGAGGGTGTTCACGCCCGGGTGCTAACAGATCCGCTTGCAAGAGCAAGCGCGCGGGGTTAGCGTGGTGTTTGTGCAGACCCCCGGTGACTTCGTCCGCGAACAGGTGACGACGGTCCGCTCGACGGTGGACCGGGTCGCCGGCAGCGTGGCCGACTCGGTCGCCGACGCCTCCGGCGTCTCGGCGGTCGGCTCGGTCGGCGACTTCATCCGTGAGCAGCGCAACGCCGCGCGCGTCTCGCTGCGCGAGCTGGCCCGCACCGCCGGCGTCAGCAATCCCTACCTGTCCCAGGTCGAGCGGGGCCTCCGCAAGCCCTCGGCGGAGATCCTCGCGTCGATCGCCCGGGGCCTGAAGATCTCGGCCGAGACGCTCTACGAGCAGGCGGGGATCCTCGACCGGCGTACCGGGAACCCGGACACCGTGGCGGCGATCCGCAACGACGACGCGCTGTCCGAGCGGCACAAGGCCGTCCTGCTCGAGCTCTACGAGACCTACGTCCGCGAGCACCGGGCGTCGTCCCCGGCCGCCAGCTGAACGTCCCCCACCCTTCCACTCCCAAGGAGTCGGCATGACCCCCACCCAGACCGTGAAGCAGTACGGCGAGTTCGCCGTCGCCCAGAGCCGCACCCTCGCCGAGCAGGCCCGCACCCCGCTGCTGGCCTTCGTCGGCGCCGGTGACCTGGCCGTCGAGCGGGCCCGCACCGTCGTCGCCTCGTTCCGCTCCAAGGCCGAGGCGCTGCCCGGCGAGGCCCAGGTCCAGGCCGACCTGGCCGTGAAGGAGGCCCGCACCCGGGCCACCGAGGCGGCCGGCAGCGCCCGGACCACCGCCCAGCAGCTGGCCACCGCCGTCCGTCCCGAGGCGCTGCGCAGCACCGTCGCCGAACTGGTCGAGCAGGCCCGCAGCCAGGCCGTCACGACCGTCGAGACCCTGGCCGAGCGTGGCGCCGAGGTCGTCGAGGACCTGCGCCGCCAGCCCGGCGTCCGCCGGATCGTCCGCCGCGCCGAGCAGGCCGTCGACAGCGTCGAGGACACCCTCGACGACGTCCTCGAGGACACCGCGGAGGCCGTCGTCGAGGCCTCCAACGAGGTGACCTCCGTGGCGCAGAAGACCGCGGCCAAGGCCACCAAGGTGGCGGCCGAGGCCGAGGACAAGCTCGAGGACGCCGCCGACGCGACCAAGGACGTCGCCGAGGAGGCCGTCGCGGCGCCCAAGGCCCGCACCACCGGCAAGAAAAGCAGCGCCGCCGCGCGCAAGTCGCCGGCCGACGCCACCTCGGCCCGCGTGACCCGGGCCCGAACCGCCAAGCCGGCGGACCCGACCGCGGTGCCCACGAAGAAGAGCTGACGTCCCCCGGACGTCGGACCACCGACCAGGGCCCCGGAGCTGCGACCAGCGCTCCGGGGCCCTGTCGCGTCCCCGGCCGTCCCTCCTCGGGGGTGAGTCGGCCCGCGCAGCGGGCCGGGGTGCGCCCGGGCGCGGGTAGGCTCGCGGCATGGGCCTGTTCGACGGATGGCTGCTGCTCATCCTGTACTGGGCGTCGCTGGCGCTGACCGCCTGGGCGTTCGTCGACGCCCTGATCCGGCCCGCCTCCGGGTACGTGGCGGCCGGCAAGCTGACCAAGCCGGGGTGGGCCGCGATCACCGGTCTCGCCCTGCTGATCATCTTCTGGCAGAAAACGCCGATGTCCCTGCTGGGGCTGCCCGCCGTCATCGCCGCGACCGTCTACCTGGTGGACGTGCGGCCCGCCGTCCGCGGCCTGAGCAGCGGGAACAGCTGGTAGCCGGCGCACCCCCTGCCGGCCCGCCTCAGGGCTGGTCGTCGGCCGGCATCAGCACCCGGACAGCAGATGGGCGCTGAGCTGCGGCCGAGGAGCACGCATGGGCGGCTCCGGGACCGCCTCGTGGTGGCTGCTCAGCGGCCGAACACACCGGCGGGCGGCTCGGGCGAGGCCTGGGCGTCGTCGTCGGAGACCGGGCGGGCGTTGCCCGTGAACCGGTCGAGGTCGGCGCCGTCGACCACGCGCGACGGCATCGGGTCGCGCGCGCAGGCGCGGCTGAGGTCGGCCAGCGGCAGCTCGGCGTCGGACGCGACGGCGACCAGGTTGCCGAACCGGCGGCCGCGGAGCGTGCCCGGCTCGGCCAGCAGGCACACGTGCCGGAAGGCGGCGCGCAGCGTGGCGACCTGCCCGCGGGCGAACCGCAGCGGCGGGCCGTCGGCGACGTTGGCCGCGTAGACGCCCCCGGGGCGGAGCACCCGGGCGACCTCGGCCACGAACTGCGCAGTGGTCAGGTGCGCCGGGGTCCGGGCGCCGGCGAAGACGTCGGTGACGACGACGTCGGTGCTCGCCGTGTGCATCGTCCCCAGCGCCTCGCGGGCGTCGGCGGCACGGACCCGGATGCGGGCGTTCCGGGGAAGGGGCAGGAACTCGCGCACCAGCTGGGTGAGCGGCTCGTCGATCTCGGCCACCCGCTGCCGGGAGCCGGGCCGGGTGGTGGCGAGATACCGCGGCAGCGTGAGCGCACCTCCGCCCAGGTGCACCACGTCCAGGGCGGCGCCGGGCGCCGCGGCGAGGTCGAGCACGTGCCCGATCCGGCGGACGTACTCGAACTCCAGGTGCGCGGGATCGTCGAGGTCGACGTGCGACTGCGGGGTGCCGTCAACCAGGAGCATCCACGACCCGTCGCGATCGGCGTCCGCGAGCAGCTCGGCCGTGCCGCCCGCGACGGCGACCGGCCCCGGCGGCAGCCTCACGCCCCGACCGGCGCGACCGCCGACCAGCGCACGGTGACCTCACCGTGCCGCCACCGCCGGCTCGAGCCCACCAGCGGCCAGCCCTGTTCGCCGAGCGCCTCCACCGCGGCGGTCCAGCGCTGGCGGGGGCCGAACGCGCTCATCCCCGCCGCGGCGGCCCAGGTCGCGTCGAAGGCGCGCAGGAACGCGTGCACCGGCTGCCCCGGCACGTTGTGGTGGATCAGCGCCTTGGGCAGGCGCTCGGCGAGGTCCGACGGCGCCGAGATGTCGGACACCCGGGCGGCCAGCGTGAGGGTGAGCGGGCCGTCGGCATCCAGCGCCACCCACGCTGAGCGGCGACCCCACTCGTCGCAGGTGCCCTCGACGACCAGCCCACCGGGCGCGAGCGCCTCGCGCATCGTGTCCCAGGCGCGGGCGGCGGACTCCTCGTCGTACTGCCGCAGCACGTTGAAGGCGCGGACCAGCACCGGCTGCAGCCCGGCCAGCTCGAACCCGCCCACTCGGAAGTCCACCCGGGGCGGGTCCCGGTCGGCCGCCACCGCCGCCACCCGGGCGGGATCGATCTCCAGGCCGACGACCTCCAGGCCGTCGACCTCGGGCGCCAGCCGCTCCACCAGCTCCAGCGTCGTCACGGCGGACGAGCCGTAGCCGAGGTCGACCACGAGCGGCCGCGCCGAGTCGCGCAGCCGCGGCACCTGGGTGGCCAGCACCCAGCGGTCGACCCGGCGCAGCCGGTTGGCGTTCGTCGTCCCGCGGGTCGGGAGGCCCAGGGCCCGGGCCCGCCCGGCGGCCAGCCGGGGCGCCTTGCGCGGCGGCTGAGGGGACAGCGAGGCCCGGCGCTTGTGCTCGTCGCCCGCCTCGCTCACCGGAGGGAAGCGTAGTCCCGGCTACCGTCGACCCGTGCAGGTGCGATCCGACGTCCCGCTGGCGGAGTTGACGACCCTCGCCGTCGGCGGCCCCGCCGAACGGCTCATCGAGGTGGAGACCCCGGCCGAGCTGGTGGCGGCGGTGCGCGACGCCGACGAGGCCGGCCGCCCGCTGCTGCTCGTCGGCGGCGGCTCGAACCTCATCGCCCCGGACGAGGGCTGGCCCGGGGACGTCGTGGCAGTGCGCACCCGGGGCATCCGGCGGGACGGCGATGCCCTCACCGTGCAGGCCGGGGAGAACTGGGACGCGCTGGTCGCTTACACGGTCGAGAACCGGCTGGCCGGCATGGAGGCGCTCTCGGGCATCCCCGGCTCGACCGGCGCCACGCCGGTGCAGAACGTCGGCGCCTACGGGCAGGAGGTCGCCCAGACCATCACCGCCGTCCGCGTCTACGACCGCGCGGAGAAGGGCGAGCGCGCGCTCACCCCCGGCGAGTGCGGGTTCGCCTACCGCGACAGCCGGCTCAAGCGCGAACCCGGTCGCTTCGTGGTCCTCGAGGTGAGCTTCGCCCTGCACCCGGGCGCGCTGTCCCGGCCCGTCGGCTACGCCGAGCTGGCCCGCTCCCTGGGGGTGGAGGTCGGGAGCAGGGCACCGCTGACGGCGGTCCGCGAGGCCGTGCTGGCGCTGCGCCGCGGCAAGGGCATGGTGTGGGACCCGGCCGACCCCGACTCGCGCAGCGCCGGCTCCTTCTTCACCAACCCGATCGTGCCGGCCGAGCGTGCCGTGGACGGCTGCCCGAGCTGGCCGGCCGGGAACGGGCAGGTCAAGCTGAGCGCCGCCTGGCTGGTGCAGCACGCCGGCTTCGGCCGCGGCACCCGCGCGGGCCACGTCGGGACGTCCTCCCGGCACAGCCTCGCCCTGACCACCGAGGACGGCGCCACCGCCGCGGAGCTGCTCGCGTTCGCCGAGAAGGTCGTCGCGACCGTGCAGGAGAGGTTCGGCGTCACCCTGGACCGGGAGCCGACCGCGGTCCGGCCCTGACCGCGGTCAACCGGCGCGCAGGTCCAGGTACATCACGTGCAGCCCGACGTAGCCCTGCTGCGGGTGGTCGAAGGCCTCGGGGACGGTGCCGACGATGCGGAAGCCCAGCGACCGCCACAGCGCCACGGCCGCCGTGTTGGTCTCGACGACGGCGTTGAACTGCATCGACCGGTAGCCGGCCTCGCGTGCCCAGGTGACGACGTGCTCACCCAGGGCGCGGCCCACACCGCGTCCCTGCGCCGCCGGGCCGACCATGAAGCTCGCGGTCGCCACTGGGAGCCGCGCCCCGGGCGGTTGGGGCCGGCCTTGGCGGTGCCCAGCACGGAGTCGCCGTCGACGGCCACCACCGTGCGGCCTGGGGGCGGCGCCATCCACAGTGCCCGCGCCTCGTCGGACGACAGCCCCGCCGGGTAGGTGTAGGTCTCACCCGCGTCGACCACCGCGCGGAAGACCGGGAAGATCGCCGGCCAGTCGGCGTCGGTCGCCTCGCGGATCTGCACGGGCCGGCTCATCCGTCCCGCGCGACCTTGTGCTGCGCCGCCTGCGCCCGCGGTCGCACGACCATGAGGTCGACGTTCACGTGGTGCGGCCGGGTCACGGCCCAGGCGATGCAGTCGGCGACGTCCTCGGCGACCAGGGGCTCGCGCACCCCGCGGTACACCGCGTCGGCGGCGTCGGCGGAGCCCAGCCGGTTCAGCGCGAACTCGTCGGTGCGCACCATCCCCGGCGCGATCTCGATGACCCGCACCGGCTCGCCCACGAGCTCCAGCCGCAGCGTCTCGGCCAGGGTGTGCACGCCGTGCTTGGCGGCCGTGTACGACGCCCCGCCCTCGTAGGAGATCAGCCCCGCGGTCGAGCTGACGAACAGCACGTCGCCGGCGCCGGAGGCCCGCAGGGCGGGCAGCAGCGCCCTGGTCACCCGCACGGTGCCGAGCACGTTGACGTCGTAGGTGCGCGCCCACGAGTCGAGGTCGGCGTCGGCCACCGCATGGGCGTCGAACGCCCCGCCCGCGTTGTTGACCAGCACGTCGACCCGGTCCAGGGCGTCGGCGAACGCCGCCACGGACCGCGCGTCGGTGACGTCGAGCGGCACGGCCCGGGCGCCGGTCGACTCCGCCAGCGCGGCCAGCCGGTCGGCGCGGCGGGCCGCGGCGACGACCTCGAAGCCCTCGGCCGCCAGCCGGGCGGCCGTGGCCGCGCCGATGCCGCTGGAGGCGCCGGTGACGACGGCGGTGCGCCCGGTGCCGGGCAGCGGGCGGTACCCCGACGGGGCGGAAGGTGAGGGACCTGACATGTGCTCATCCTGGCGCTGATGCAGGATGGGGGACCGACAGGGGTGCCGACAGCGAACCCTCGCGGGAGCAGAGCGGAGGTCCACGTGCCCGCTCGTCGCCTCTCCGGCCCCGGTCTGCCGTCCCGGGTGGCCACCCTCTCGGTGCACACCAGCCCGCTCGACCAGCCCGGTGCCGGCGACGCCGGTGGCATGAACGTCTACATCGTCGAGGTCTCCCGCCGGCTGGCCGCGCGGGGCGTCGCCGTCGACGTGTTCACGCGCGCCACCTCCAGCGACCTGCCGCCCGTCGTGGAGATGAGCCCCGGGGTCACGGTGCGCCACGTGAGCGCCGGCCCCTTCGAGGGCCTGGGCAAGGAGGAGCTACCCGCGCAGCTGTGCGCCTTCACCGCAGCGGTGCTGCGCGAGGAGGCCCAGCACGAGCCGGGCTACTACGACGTCGTCCACTCCCACTACTGGCTCTCGGGCCAGGTGGGCTGGCTGGCCCGGGACCGGTGGAGCGTGCCGCTGGTGCACACCGCGCACACCCTGGCCAAGGTGAAGAACGAGGCCCTGGCCGCCGGCGACCGCCCCGAGCCGCGGGCGCGGGTCATCGGGGAGGAGCAGGTGGTGACCGAGGCCGACCGGCTGATCGCCAACACCGACGAGGAGGCCCGCCAGTTGGTGCGCCTCTACGGGGCCGATCCCGCACGCACGCTGGTCGTGCCGCCCGGCGTCGACCTGGACCGGTTCACCCCGGGCAGCCGGGCCGCGGCCCGCCGCGCCGTCGGGACGGCCGACGACGCCGTCGTCCTGCTGTTCGTCGGCCGGATCCAGCCGCTCAAGGCGCCCGACGTCCTGCTCGCCGGTGCCGCGCGGATGCTGGCCGATGACCCCGGCCTCCGCTCCCGGCTGGAGGTGCACGTCGTCGGCGCGCCCAGCGGTTCGGGGCTGGAGGCGCCGCGGCAGCTCGAGCAGCTGGCCGTCGCGCTGGGCATCGGAGACCTGGTGCGGTTCCACCCGCCGCAGCCGCCCGACCGGCTGGCCGACTTCTACCGCGCCGCCGACGTCACGGTGGTGCCCAGTCACAACGAGTCCTTCGGCCTGGTGGCGCTGGAGTCGCAGGCGTGCGGCACCCCGGTCGTCGCCGCGGCCGTGGGCGGGCTGCCGACGGCGGTCCGCGACGGCGTCTCCGGTGTCCTGGTCGTCGGCCACGACCCGCGCGACTACGCGGCCGCGGTCCGCTCGGTGCTGGGTCGCCGGGAGCTGCTGGCCGCGGGCGCCCGCCGGCACGCCGGGCGGTTCTCGTGGGACCGCACCGCCGACGCCCTCGTCGACGCCTACGTCTCGGCGGCGGCGGAGATGGCCGCCGCGCCCGCCGTTCCGCTACGGGAACGGCGCCCCGGTCCGCTGCGGGCGCTGCCCGGGTTCGGGGTGGCCCGGTGAGCCGGGCGATCGAGGAGCTCGACGCCCTCATCGAGCAGACCCTCCGGGACAGCGAGCTGGTGCACGAGCACCCCCGGCCGGGCACCTGGCTGGTGGACCTCCCGGGCACCAAGAAGCTCAAGACGGTCTGCGGGCTGATCGTGGGGGAGCACGCGCTGCGCGTGGAGGCGTTCGTCTGCCGCCAGCCCGACGAGAACCGCGAGCAGCTGTGGACCTACCTCCTGCAGCACAACGCCCGCATGTACGGCGTCGCCTACTCGATCGACTCGGTCGGCGACGTCTACCTGACCGGCCGGCTGCCGCACGCCGCCGTCACCCCCGAGGAGCTCGACCGCGTCCTCGGCTCGGTGCTCAGCTACGCCGACGACCACTTCAACACCATGCTCGAGATCGGGTTCGGCACCTCGATCCGCCGGGAGTGGGAGTGGCGGGTGAAGCGGGGCGAGTCCCTGCGCAACCTGGAGGCCTTCGCCGCCTTCGTCGAGTCCTCGCACCGCACGGGCGGGAGCCCCGCCGGCGCCGACCCGGCTGCCGGGGCGTGACGGCGACGGACAAGTCGCAGCCGGGCGCCGTGGCACCCGGCGAGGAGACCGGCGCCGGATACGACCGGCGGTGGTGGGTGCTGGCCACCATGACCGTCTGCCTGCTCGTGGTCATCATGGGGAACACGATCCTCAACGTCGCCATCCCGACCCTGCAGCGGGAGCTGGACGCCACCCAGGGCGAGCTCCAGTGGGCCGTGGACGCCTACATCCTCGTGTTCGCGGGGCTGCTGTTCTCGTGGGGGGTGATCGGCGACCGGATCGGCCGCCGGCGGGTGCTGCTGATCGGCCTGAGCATCTTCGCCGTCGGCTCGGTGCTCGCCGCGTTCAGCGACACCGCGCTGGAGCTCATCGCGTGGCGGGCGGTCATGGGCATCGGCGGGGCGGCCGTCCAGCCCACGACGCTCGCCGTCATCACCAACGTCTTCCCGGCCCGGGAGCGCGGCCGGGCCATCGGGATCTGGGCCGGCACCGCCGGGATCGCGGTCGCCGGCGGGCCGCTGGCCGGTGGCGCCGTCCTGGAGCACTTCTGGTGGGGCGCGGTCTTCCTCGTCGGCGTCCCCGTCGCGGTCCTGGGGATCGTGGCCGTGCTCGCCGTGGTCCCCGAGTCCCGGGACCCGAACCCCGGCCGCCTGGACGTGCCCGGCGTGCTGCTGTCGATCGTGGCGCTCGCCGGGCTGGTGTTCGGAATCATCCGGGGCGGCGGTGGTGAGGGCTGGACGACGCCCGGCGTGCTGGTGCCGCTGGTCGGCGGCGTGGTCCTGCTGGTGCTCTTCGTGTGGCTGCAGCGGCGGTCCGCCCACCCGGCGCTGGACGTCTCGCTGTTCCGCAACCCGGCGTTCTCCGCGGCCGCCGGGGCCCTGGGGCTCAACTTCTTCGCCCTGCTCGGCGCCACGTTCTACCTGGTCTTCTACCTGCAGGGCGTGCGCGGCTACTCGCCGCTGCAGAGCGGGGCGGCCCTCATCCCGGTCGCGCTCGGCATGGCGCTCATGGCCCCGCGCAGCTCCGGGTTGGCCGAGCGCTTCGGTGCCAAGGCCGTCTGCGCCACGGGATTCCTGCTGATCGCGCTGTCCTTCGCCGGGGTGCAGCTGCTCGACCTGACGTCCCCGGTGTGGCTGCTGCTGACCGTGCTCTCGGTGCAGGGCGTCGGCATGGGGGCGGTCATGGCGCCCGCGACCGAGTCGATCATGTCCGTCGTCCCCCGGGAGAAGGCCGGCGCCGGGGCGGCGGTCAACAACTCGGTGCGCCAGGTGGGCGGGGCCCTCGGTGTCGCGATCCTCGGCTCGCTGCTCGCCGCCACCTACTCGGCGCAGCTCGGGTCCGCGGCCGACGGGCTGCCCGCCGGCGCGCGCGACGACGCCCGCCACTCGATCGTGGCCACGCTCGAGGCGGTGAGCCGGGCGCAGGCCGAGGGCACGCCGGAGGAGGCCGCGGCCGCCGCGGCGGTGGTGGAGCCGGCGCGGGAGGCCTTCGTCACCGCGATGCACGTGACCGCGGTCGGCACGGCGGCCGCGACGCTGGTGGCGGCGGTGGTCGTGCTGGTCTGGCTGCCGGGCCGGCGAGAGCGCACGTCCTCGGTCGCCCGGTGACTCGACAGGCGCTGCTGGCCGCCCTGCTGAGCAGCCGACCCGTACCCGGGCGGGAAGGCGAGGGTGAGCGGACGCGGGCCCTCGCCCGACGGCCCCGCTGCCCACGCGGGCGGCGTCGGGCAGGATGATCGACGTGACGACCTCCCCCGGAACCCTGGTGCTGCTCCGCCACGGCGAGAGCGAGTGGAACAAGGCCAACCTCTTCACCGGCTGGGTGGACGTCCCGCTGTCGGAGAAGGGCCGGGCCGAGGCCGCCCGCGGCGGGCAGCTCCTCGCCGAGCACGGGCTGCTGCCCGACGTCTCGCACACCTCGCTGCTCCGGCGGGCGATCATGACCGCCGAGCTGGCCCTGCACGAGGCCGACCGGCAGTGGATCCCGGTCAAGCGCTCCTGGCGGCTCAACGAGCGCCACTACGGCGCGCTCCAGGGCAAGGACAAGGCCGCCACACTCGCGGAGTACGGCGAGGAGCAGTTCATGACGTGGCGCCGGTCCTACGACACCCCGCCGCCCCCGATCGAGCCGGGCAGCGGGTTGTCGCAGGACGGCGACGACCGCTACTCGTTCCTGCCGCCGGAGGCGCGCCCGGCCACCGAGTGCCTGGCCGACGTCGTCGTCCGGATGCTGCCCTACTGGTACGACGCGATCGTGCCGGACCTGCGCCTGGGCAGGACCGTGCTGGTCGCGGCGCACGGCAACAGCCTGCGCGCGCTGGTCAAGCACCTCGACGGCATGAGCGAGGACGCCGTCGTGGGCCTGAACATCCCCACGGGGGTGCCGCTGCGCTACGACCTCGACGCCGACCTGCGCCCGACCACGCCCGGCGGGGAGTACCTCGACCCCGAGGCGGCCGCGGCCGCCATCGAGGCGGTCAAGAACCAGGGCAAGAAGTAGGAGCCCGGTGCCCGTCCGGGCGCCCTCGTGAACGGCGCCCCGCGCGCGGGCTCACCCGGATCAGGCCTTGCCGGTGACCTCGGACTCCCAGCGCTCGCCGGTGACCAGGTAGACGACCCGGCGGGCGACGCTGACCGCGTGGTCGGCGAAGCGCTCGTAGTAGCGGCCGAGCAGCGTGATGTCGATCGCCGTCTCGATGCCGTGCGGCCAGGTCTCGCTCAGCAGCTGCCGGAACAAGCCGCGGTGGATCAGGTCCATCGCGTCGTCGTCGGTCTCCAGCTCCCGCGCCGCCTCGACGTCCCGCTTGGCGATGACCGTCGCAGTCTTCGTGATGAGCAGCTCGGCCACGTTGCCGGCCTCGAGGAAGGCCGGACGGACCTCCTGCGGGACCGCGTGGTCGGGGAACCGCATCCGGGCGACCTTGGCGATGTGCGCCGCGAGGTCGCCCATGCGCTCGAGGTCGGCGACGATCCGCATGGCCGCCGTGATGGTGCGCAGATCGCCGGCCACCGGCTGCTGGCGCGCGAGCAGGGTGAACGTGCGCTGCTCGATGCTCTCGCGGGTGGCATCGATCTGGTCGTCGCCGGCGATCACCAGGTCGGCCAGGGCGACGTCGGCGTCGAGGAGCGCTGTCGTGGCGGTGCTCATCTGCGAGCCCACGGAGTTGGCCATCTCCACCAGGCAGGCGTTGATGTCGTCGAGTTCCTCGTGGTAGCTGTCCCGCACGGTCGTCCTCTCATCGTGATCCCCCACCGACAGTAGGCGGAGCGAGGGCCGGTCCGGTCGCCGCGGGGTGAACGTCTGCCCCCCGCGCGGTGAACAGTGACCCGTCGGAGCGGTGAACCTGTTGCCGATGGCTGTTCACCGGCGTCGGCCCACCTACCATCTGGGCCGTGAGCCCACTGGTCGCCCTGGTGGTCGGCCTCCTCCTGGGTGGGGTGGTGGCCGCCACAGTCATCATCCGCTCCCGTCCCGATCTGGGTCGACGCGCCCTCGACGGCGCGGCCGTGCCGCCGCCCGAGGCTGCGCTGGCGCGGCGCCTGGTGGACCTGATGGATCCCGCGGTCGTGGTCGTCGGCATCGACGACGCCGTTCTGCTGGCCAACCCCGCCGCCCGGGCCCTGGGCGTCGTCCGCGGCACCCGGCTGCTCGTCCCGGACCTGCTCGCGCTGGCCCGCACGGTGCGCAGCGGGGGTACCCGGCGCGCCGACGTCCGGTTACCCGGTGACCTGGTCGGCGCCGGTCCGCGCCTGGTCGGGGTGCACGGGGTCCGCCTGGACAGCGGCGCCGTGGCTCCGCCCGGCCCGG
Organism: Blastococcus sp. SYSU DS0973; assembly: GCF_054051055.1. Taxonomy (NCBI): domain Bacteria; kingdom Bacillati; phylum Actinomycetota; class Actinomycetes; order Geodermatophilales; family Geodermatophilaceae; genus Blastococcus; species Blastococcus sp. SYSU DS0973. The sequence continues at coordinate 205,009 of NZ_JBJHAN010000006.1, read as the reverse complement.
TGGCGCTGGTCCTCCAGGACGTCACCGAGGCGCGGCGGGTGGAGGCGGTCCGCCGCGACTTCGTCGCCAACGTGGGCCACGAGCTCAAGACGCCGGTCGGCGCCCTGGCGCTGCTGGCCGAGGCGATCGAGGGCGCGGCCGACGATCCCGAGGCGGTGCAGCGGTTCGCCGTGCGCATCGCCCACGAGGCCGACCGGCTCGGCCGGCTGGTGCGCGAGCTGATCGACCTGTCCCGGCTCCAGGGCGGTGAGCCGCTGCCCGAGCTGGTGCCGGTGGAGGTGGACCGGGTGCTCTCCGAGGCGGTGGACCGCACCCGGACGGCAGCCCGCGCCAAGCAGCTGGAGATCGTGCTCGGTGGCCAGCCCGATCTGGTCGTGCGCGGCGTGGAGAGCCAGCTGGTGACCGCGGTGACGAACCTGCTCGCCAACGCGGTCGCCTACAGCACGGGCAGCAGCCGGGTCGCCGTCGCCGCCCGGGCCCGGTCGGGCTTCGCGGAGATCGCCGTCACCGACAGCGGCATCGGCATCCCGCGCGCGGACCGTCACCGGGTGTTCGAACGCTTCTACCGGGTGGACCAGTCCCGGGCCAGCAGCACCGGGGGAACCGGGCTGGGACTGGCCATCGTCAAGCACGTCGCGAGCAACCACGGTGGTTCGGTGACCGTCTGGAGCGAGGAGGGGCTGGGCTCGACCTTCACCCTGCGGATCCCGCTCGCCGGCCCGGCCGACCACCCGGCGGCGGAGCCGTCCGCCGTTCCCGCACCCCAGAGTCTGGAGACCGAGCGTTCATGAGCCGTGTCCTGGTCGTCGAGGACGAGGAGTCCTTCTCCGACGCGTTGTCCTACATGCTCCGCCGGGAGGGGTACGAGACCGTCGTGGCCGCCACCGGGCCCGACGCCCTGGCCGAGTACGACCGCGGCGGGGCCGACATCGTGCTCCTCGACCTGATGCTCCCCGGCCTCCCGGGCACCGAGGTGTGCCGGGCGCTGCGGGCCCGCGGCAACGTGCCGATCATCATGCTCACCGCCAAGGACGCCGAGATCGACAAGGTCGTCGGCCTGGAGCTGGGGGCCGACGACTACGTCACCAAGCCGTACTCGGCGCGCGAGCTCGTCGCCCGCATCCGCGCGGTGCTGCGCCGCCGCGGGGAGGTGGCCGACGCGGCTCCGGTGGAGGGCGTGCTGGCCGCAGGCCCGGTCCGGATGGACGTCGAGCGGCACGTGGTCGCCGTGGACGGCGAGCAGGTGGCGCTGCCCCTCAAGGAGTTCGACCTGCTCGAGTTCCTGCTGCGCAACGCCGGGCGGGTGCTCACGCGTGCGCAGCTGATCGACCGCGTCTGGGGCTCGGACTACGTCGGCGACACCAAGACCCTCGACGTCCACGTGAAGCGGCTGCGGGCCAAGCTCGAGCCCGACCCCGCGAACCCGAAGTACCTGCTCACGGTGCGGGGCCTGGGCTACAAGCTCGAGGCCTGACGACAGCCTCGGGAGCATCGCAACGAGGAACGAGCGGCGAGCGGGCCGGGGCGCGGAGTCGGGCCAGGGGCGAGGCCTCGAAGGAGGACCCCGTCATCCCCACCCCCGGCACGCTCGGGGTCGGATCCGGGACGGGCCCGGGGGAACGGGCCCGTCGCCGAGGGCCTTCTGCTTTCCTCAGTCGTTCTTCAGCTCGTCGATCTTCTTCGACGCGTCGGCCTTCGACAGGTCCTCGGGGACCGCCTCGTCGGTGCCCCGGGCCAGGGTCTCCAGGTAGCTCTTCTGCGCTCCCGTGGCCGGCTCGTCGCCGGTGACCCAGGTGTCGGGGTCCTTCTCGGTGGTCTGGTCGGCGGAGTTCGCTTCGCTCATGTGTTCGATGCTAGGCGCGGGCGAGCTCTCTCGCCTGCTGAGCGGCCGCCGCCCGTGCGGCCCGGATCGCCTCCCAGCGGCGTCCGGTGCGGTAGACGTGGACCGCCCCGCAGGCGGGACAGTCCACGTGCAGCGCGACGTGCGTCGGGTGGTTGGTGACCGACCGGATCCGCCGGTCGGCGACCAGCTCGTCGGAGCGGGTGACGGGGCAGGTGATCAGCAGCATGGGCGCAGCCTGCGTCGCTCGGCTCGCCGAGACGAGTGGCAGGACCGACCGCCATCGCCTCTTTTCTGCCAACATGTCCGCATGACCAGCACCGTGCCCGCCGTGCCGGACACCCGCCCGGCCCCCGTCGTCGTCAGCGCCGTCGTGGCCGACGGGCTCGTCGGCAGCTTCGGGGTGGGGGTCGCCGCCGAGGTGTTCGGCTACGACCGCCGGGCGATGGGCCTGCCCGCCTTCGACTTCGCGCTGGTCACCCAGCGGCCGGGTGTGGTCCGCACCGACACCGGCATCCCGATCGTCGTCGAGCAGGGCCTCGACCGGCTCGAGCGCTCCGACATCGTGCTGATCACCGCCTGGGAGGTCTTCGAGGAGCACCCGTCGGCGGACCTGTTGGACGCGCTGCGGGCGGCCGCGGCCCGCGGCGCCATCCTGGTCAGCCACTGCACCGGGGCCTTCGTGCTCGCCGCAGCCGGGCTGCTGGACGGCCGGCGGGTGACCACCCACTGGAAGTACGCCGGGGAGCTCGCCGCGCGGTTCCCCGCGCTCGACGTCGACCCGTCGGTCCTCTACGTCGACAACGGGCAGGTCATCACCGGCGCCGGGACGGCGGCCGGCGTCGACGCGCTGCTGCACCTGCTGCGCCGCGAGTGGGGCGCGGCCGCGGCGAACGCGCTGGCCCGGGAGATGGTCGTCCCGCCGCACCGCGACGGAGGTCAGGCGCAGTTCATCGACGCGCCCGTGCCCGCCTGCCGCGACGACCTCCTGGGTGTGGTCCTGGACTGGGCCGCGGCGCACCTGGCCGAGGAGATCAGCGTGGACGATCTCGCTCGTCGCGCGCTGATGAGCTCCCGGAGCTTCGCCCGCCGGTTCAAGGCGACCACGGGCACCACGCCGCACGCCTGGCTGCTGGGTCAGCGCCTCGCGGCGGCCGAGGAGCTCCTGGAGAACAGCGACGCCTCGATCGAGGAGATCGCCCGGCTGGTCGGGTTCGGCACCGCGGCCGGGCTGCGCGAGCAGTTCACCCGCCGGCGCGGCGTCTCCCCACGGGCCTACCGGCAGACGTTCCGGTCGGCTGCGGCCTCAGCTGCCGGGACGTCGCCGGTGCAGCTCGACGGGCACCGGCCGCGGGCTGGCGGGGTGCGGCGCGATCAGGCCCTGGTCGAGGCGGGCCTCGGTCAGCCGGCGTAGCTCCTCGTACGCCGGGGCGCCGAGCAGCGCGGTCAGCTCCGCGGCGTAGGTGAGCACCAGCGGCTCGGGTGAGACGTGCGCCGTCGGCGACCCGGTGCACCACCAGTGCAGGTCGTGCCCGCCCGGGCCCCAGCCGCGGCGGTCGAACTCCCCGATGCTCGAGACCAGCACCCGGGTCCCGTCGGGGCGGTCGACGTGCTCCTGCTCCCGGCGCACCGGCAGCTGCCAGCAGACGTCGGGCTTGGTCGTGAGCGGGTGCAGCCCGGTGCGCACCGCCATGCGGTGCAGGGCGCAGCCGCTGCCACCGGCGAAACCGGGCCGGTTGAGGAACACGCAGGCGCCGTCGACGACGCGGGTGCGCAGCGACCGCACGGGCTCGGCGCCGTCGCCGTCGCCGGCGTCGTCCTCCTCGGTCCACGCGCCGCGGCCGGCCGGGGCGAGCTGCCAGTCCTCGTCGGTCAGGTCGGCGACCGCCGCGGTCACCCGGAGCAGGTCGTCCTCGTCGGTGAAGAACGCGCCGTGGCTGCAGCACCCGTCGTCGGGCCGGCCCGCCACGACGCCCGCGCAGCCCCGGCCGAAGACGCACGTCCAGGCCGACGTCAGCCAGGTGAGGTCGGCGCGGACGAGGTGCTCGGGATCCACGGGGTCGGGGAACTCCACCCACTCCCGCGGGAAGTCCGGTCCGACCTCCTCGGGGGCGACGTCGGGCACCGGGCCAGTCTAGTCAAAGGACTGCCTGCCCCCTCCGCTCGCAAGCTCGCGGTCGAACCCTGCAGGCGGCCGTCCGGCAGAATCGGCCCATGCGGCTCGGTGTGCTGGACGTCGGATCGAACACGGTGCACCTGCTGGTGGTGGATGCCCATCGCGGGGCGCACCCCACGCCGATGCACGACGACCGCTGGCTGCTGCGGCTCGCCGAGCAGATCGGGGACGACGGGCTGCTGTCCAAGGCGGGGGAGAAGGCGCTCCTGCGCGCGGTGCAGGCCGCCTGCGACCAGGCCGAGAAGCAGGGCTGCGAGGAGCTGCTCGCGATGGTCACGTCGGCCATCCGGGATGCGGCCAACGGCGTCGAGGTGCTCCACCGCATCCGCGAGCGGACCGGCGTCGAGCTGCAGGTGCTGAGCGGTGAGGACGAGGCCCGGCTGACCTTCCTCGCCGTCCGCCGGTGGTTCGGCTGGAGTGCGGGACGGCTGCTCGTCCTCGACATCGGCGGCGGATCGCTCGAGCTGGCCAGCGGTGTCGACGAGGAGCCGGACGTCGCCCTGTCCCTGCCGCTCGGTGCCGGTCGTATGTCCCGGCGGTTCCTGCCCGAGGCCCAGCGGGGCGGGCGGCCGGACCTGGCGGCGCTGGACGACCTGAACACCTACGCGAAGGGGCTGATCGAGCCGGCCGGGAAGAAGCTGCGCGGCGCCGGGACGCCGGACCTCGTGGCAGCCACCAGCAAGACCTTCCGCACCCTCGCCCGCCTGACGGGGGCCGCCCCGTACTCGGCGGGGCTGCAGGTCCCCCGGGAGCTCACCGCCGACGGGCTGGAGCAGCTGGTCGGCTTCGTCTCGCGGATCGAGAGCTCGGCGCTGGCCGAGCTCCGGGGGGTCTCGCCCGACCGCGCGCACCAGGTTCCCGCTGGGGCTGTTGTCGCTGCCGCAACTCTGCGTGCGCTCGACGTACGGTGCGTGCGGATCTGTCCGTGGGCGCTGCGCGAGGGAGTCATCCTGCGCAGGCTGGATTCGTTGGGAGGGGTGTGATGGCCGAACCGGACTGGAACCCGGACACGGGAGGGCGCTCGCTCGCCGAGATCCTCCGCGAGGCCGGCATCGAGTCCGCCGCCCGTACCGCCCGCCGGCGCCGTGTCGACGACGGCGACACCGGCATCCGCCAGCGGCGCGCCGACGACCCGGCGGCGGCCGACCGGGCCGGCTACGGCCGGCGCCGCAGCGACCTGCCCTCCTCCGATCCGACGGCGGCCCCGGCGCGCGGGAGCCGCGCCCCGGAGCGCGCGCCCGACCCCTCGACCGCCGCGATCCCCGGGCTGCGCCCCGACCGCAAGCCCGGTGTCCCCCAGCCGTCGGCGCCGGTGCCCTCGCTGCGCCGGTCGGCCGAGGCGGCCGGTGGGCAGCGCCGGGCCACGCGTACCGCGGCCCGGACCGCGCCCGCCCCCGGCGGGGTCGCCTCCACCGGCCCGATCCCGGTGGTGCGCGCCGGTGACGTGGACGACGCGGACCTCGACGCGACGCCGCGGGAGAGCGCGCTGGCCTGGCTGCGCTTCGCCGGCGAGCTGGTCATCGCCCTGGCGGCCGGGGTGGGGATCTACTTCGCCGCCACCGTCCTCTGGGAGATGATCCCGCACCTGGCGGTTTTCCTGGCCCCCCTCGCCGTCACCGGCCTGGTGGGCGGGGTGAACCTGTGGCGCCGGCGGCAGGGCACCGAACCCGTGGGATCCGGGATGCTCGCCGTCCTGGTGTTCGCGGGCACCCTGCTGACCATCGCCCCGGCGGCCACCCTCCTCGCGACCTCCTGACCGCCGGGGAGGCGGTCAGGCGTCGGCCGGCTCCTCCTCGCGGGAGACGGCGAACTCCTCCACGATCGCGGCGCCGAAGGCGTCGAGGTCGTCGGGCTTGCGGCTGGTGACCAGGTTCCCGTCGACGACGACCTCCTCGTCGACCCACGTCGCGCCGGCATTGCGCAGGTCGGTCTGCAGCGAGGGCCACGAGGTCATGCGTCGGCCGCGGACGACGCCGGCCTCGATCAGCACCCACGGCGCGTGGCAGATGGCCGCCACCGGCTTGCCGGCGTCGAAGAACGCCTTCACGAAGGTGACGGCGTCGGCGTCGGCGCGCAGGAAGTCGCCGTTGATGACACCTCCGGGCAGCACCAGCGCCGCGTAGTCGTCGGGGTCCGCCGAGCCCAGGTCGGTGTGGACGGTGCGGCGCTCGCCCTTGTCGATGTGCTGGTAGGCGGTGATCGTGCCGGTGGCGAACGAGACCAGTTCCGGCTCCGCACCGGCCTCCTCGAGGGCCTGCCAGGGCTGGTCCAGCTCGACCTGCTCCACGCCGTCGGTGGCCAGCACGGCCACCCTCATCCCGTCCAGTTCTCCTGCCATGCAGCCGCCGCTACCCGCCCCCCCGACCGAGCACACGCCGGAGCACTACGGTTTCGGGCGTGTCCGTCCGTACGCGCTTCCGCCGGCTGCCCGGCCGGCGCGCGCACCCGGCGCTCGCCCCCGAGGACGCCGTCCACGCCGCCGGTGACCTGGTCGCCGCCGGCCGACTGGTCGGCCTGGACCTCGCCGCAGCGGCATCGGACGCCGGAACCGCAGGGCTCGCCGTGCGGGTGGTCGACGCTGGGCTCGCCGCCGCCTGCGAGGTGACGGTCGCCGCGCGGACCGGGGCGGCCGGGGAGCTGGCCGCCCGGGGTCTCGCCGTCGCCCTGACCGGCCCGCCGGCCGAGGTCGACCCGGTGGCGCGGGCGCTGCCCGGGGCCCGGGTGGTGGTCCCGGCGGGCGAGCCGTGGGCGGAGGACCGGTGCCGCGCGCTGGCCGGAGGCCGGGTGCGGCTGGTCGCCGGCCGGGGGACAGGTGCGGAGCTCTCGTTCGTCCGCTGCGTGAACATCCTGATGGCCGGGGACGGCGAGCCGGCCGTCGCGACCACCGATCCACGACTGATCGCCATCACCGGTGAGCGCGCCGCCTGGAACGGCCGTTCGCCCGACAGCTGGGAGCACGTCATGCCCTGGGGAGAACCCACCGACGACCAGTCCCGCCTGCTGGCCGCGGGCCACACCGTCCGCGTGCTGGTGCCCGTCGCGGGGGGCCGGGGATGACCGCCACGGGCCGGCGCGGGCTGGCCGTCATCGGGGGCGGGAAGATCGGCGAGGCGCTGCTGTCCGGCCTGGTCCGGCGCGGTGGGCCCGACGGGATCCTGGTCGTCGAGCGCAGCGCCGAGCGCGCCGCCGAGCTGACCGCGCGCTACGGCGTCCCCGCGGTGGAGCTCGCCGACGCCGCCGCCCGGGCCCGGGTGCTGCTCCTGGCGGTGAAGCCGCAGGACATCGACACGCTGCTCGGGCTGGTGTCCGGGCACGTCGACGACGGGCACCTGGTGGTCTCGGTAGCCGCCGGGGTGCCGACGAAGCGGATCGAGGCGGCCCTGCCGGCCGGCGTCCCGGTGGTGCGCGTCATGCCGAACACGCCGGCGCTGGTGGACGAGGGCATGAGCGTGCTCTCGGCCGGCGCCCACGCCGGGGAGGAGCACCTGGACGAGGCGGAGGCGCTGCTGGCCGCCGTCGGGCAGGTGCGGCGGGTGCCGGAGTCGCAGCAGGACGCCGTCACGGCGCTGTCGGGCAGCGGACCGGCCTACTTCTTCTACCTCGTCGAGGCGATGGTGGACGCGGGCATCCTGCTGGGGCTGCCGCGGACGCTGGCCGCCGACCTGATCGTGCAGACCGCGCTCGGCGCGGCGGTGATGATGCGCGACTCGGGGGAGCACCCCGTCCAGCTGCGCGAGGCGGTCTCCAGCCCGGGCGGAACGACCATCGCCGCGATCCGGGAGCTGGAGAAGCACGGCGTCCGGGCGGCGCTCATGGCCGCGATCGAGGCGGCGCACGCCCGCTCCGTCGAGCTGGGCGTCGACAAGTCCTGACGTCGACAGGGCAAGACGTGGTGCCGGCGCCTTCCCGTGTCGACAGGTCGACGGGCACCGGGCGTGAGCGGTCGAATACGATAACGCACGTGCGGGCGTCCTGGTGCGACGCAGCGTCATCAGACCCTGACCGTGTCGCGAAACGCGCCGGAACGGGTGTGCACCGTGTTGCATAGGTGTAGTTCTGCCTAGTACGGACCGGTCCGCCTGTTCGTTTCACCCATCGCTTCAGTCACGCCAGCCCCCTTACTCTCAGTACCAGCGCGTGCGTGTTCAGTTGCCGGTGGGGAAGCCGGCGCCACGACACGAGCTAGGTTCCGGAGACGAAGACATGACCATGCCCCAGCGCCACGCTGCCGCCACCGTCGTCCGTCCGGGGATGCCCGTCCCCCGCCCGATGGGTCGCCCGATGAGCGCCGCGGCGGTCGCCCGGCCCGTGCCGGCCCAGCACCCCGCCGCCATGCCGCTCGGTCGTTCGGCCGTCCCGGCTCCCCGCGCCGCCGTCACCTTCCTGACCGTCGCCGAGGTCGCCTCGATGATGCGGGTCTCGAAGATGACCGTGTACCGCCTCGTCCACGCCGGTGAGCTCTCCGCCGTCCGCGTCGGCCGCTCGTTCCGCGTGCCGGAGCGCGCCGTGCAGGACTACCTGCGCGACGCCTACACCGACATCGCCTGAGACATTCAGGCCGCAACGCCTGCGGTGTCACGACCAATGGGGGGCCGGAGGCTGCCGCGAGGAGTGACGTGCCGGCTCCGCCCGACGGGAGCCGGCACGCGGCCGCGGTATCGCCCGGACGGCGACAGTGTCATCGGCGCGGGGCGGCTCGGGTACGCTCGGTCGCCGAGCGACACCGGGCACGGCCCGTGTCACGTTCGAGCTGATCTGTTTCGTCACGACGTCGGGAGCACCACGTGGGTTCGGTCATCAAGAAGCGGCGCAAGCGGATGGCGAAGAAGAAGCACCGCAAGCTGCTGAAGAAGACGCGCGTTCAGCGTCGCAACAAGAAGTGAGCTGACGCTCGTGCCGCCCGCGGTCGTCCTGGTCACCGGTGTCAGCCGGTGGCTGGGAGGCGCGCTGGCGGCCGAGCTCGCAGCCGATCCGCGGATCAGGCGGGTCATCGGCGTGGACACCGTCCCGCCGTCACCGGAGATGCTGCGCCGGCTGGGCCGCACGGAGTTCGTCCGGGCCGACATCCGCAACCCGCTGATCGGCAAGGTCATCGCCGCGGCGTCGGTCGACACCGTCGTGCACATGAACATCAGCTCCACGCCCGCCGGCTCCGGCGGGCGGGTGCCGATGAAGGAGCTCAACGTCATCGGCACGATGCAGCTGCTGGCCGCGTGCCAGCGGGCGCCGTCGGTGCGCCGGTTCGTGCTGAAGTCCACCAGCGCCGTGTACGGGGCCTCCTCGCGCGACCCCGCGGTCTTCACCGAGGCGATGCAGGCGCGGCAGGTCCCCTCCGGAGGGTTCGCCAAGGACAGCGTGGACATCGAGGGCTACGTGCGCTCCTTCGGCCGCCGCCGTCCCGACGTGGACCTGGCCGTGCTGCGCTTCACCAACTTCATCGGGCCGCGCATCGACTCGCTGCTCACCGGCTTCCTGCGGATGCCGCTGGTCCCCACCGCGCTCGGGTACGACGCCCGCGTCCAGCTGCTGCACGAGGACGACGCCCTCGCGGTGCTCACCCGCGCCAGCACCGGTGACTACGTCGGGACCGTCAACGTGGGCGGTCAGGGCACCCTGCTGCTGTCCCAGGCCATCCGCCGGCTCGGCCGCATCGAGGTGCCGCTGCCCTCGCCGGCGCTCGGCTCGGTCGGCCGGCTCTCGCGCCGCTTCGGGTTCGTGGACTACTCGCCGGAGCAGATGCGGTTCCTGAACTTCGGCCGGGTCGTGGACACCACCGTCCTGCGCACCGAGTTCGGCTACACCCCCCGATACACCACGGAGGCCGCCCTGGCCGACTACGCCCGCACCGTGCCCCCGGTCGTCGACCCCGGCGCGGTCCGTTCCGTTGCCGGCGGGCTGCGGTCGCTGCTGGGCAGGGTCGGTGACACCGCGAACACAGTCGGGCAGCGGTTCCGCCCGGCTCCGCCGCCCCCCGGCCTGCGGGCGGTGCGCGATGCCTGAGGCCCGCGTGATCCCGCTGCGTCGCGACGACGACGAGCCCTACGTCCCGGCTGCGCCGCCGCCGGGCTGGGAGGAGCAGCTCACCGACGGGGTGGACTTCCTGCAGCGCCGGCTGACCGGCGACTACCGGACCGACGAGTTCGGCTTCGACCCGGACCTGACCGACCACGTCCTGCTGCCGGTGCTGCGCCCGCTGTTCCAGAAGTGGTTCCGGGTGGAGACCCTCGGCCTGGAGAACGTGCCGGCCGACAGCGGCGCGCTGGTGGTGGCCAACCACTCGGGCACGCTGCCGGTCGACGCGCTGATGACCACCGTCGCGCTGCACGACCAGCACCCCGCCGCACGGCGGTTCCGCCTGCTCGGAGCCGACCTCGTCTTCGAGCTGCCCATGGTGGGGGCCATGGCGCGCAAGCTCGGCGCCACGCTCGCCTGCAACGAGGACGCCGAGCGGCTGCTCACCGAGGGGGAGCTGGTCGGCGTCTTCCCCGAGGGCTACAAGGGCATCGGGAAGCCGTTCCGCGAGCGCTACACCCTCCAGCGCTTCGGCCGCGGTGGCTTCGTGTCCGCGGCGCTGCGCACCGGGGCGCCGATCGTCCCGTGCGCCATCGTGGGCGCCGAGGAGATCTACCCGATGATCGGCAACGCGAAGACCGCTGCCCGGTTGCTGGGTCTGCCGTACTTCCCGGTCACCCCGACGTTCCCGCTGCTGGGTCCGCTCGGGCTGGTGCCGCTCCCGTCGAAGTGGCTGATCGCCTTCGGGACGCCGATCGAGACGGCGTCCTACGGCCCGGCCGCCGCCGAGGACCCCATGCTGGTCTTCAACCTCACCGACCAGGTGCGGGAGACCATCCAGCACTCGCTCTACCAGCTGCTCCTGCGCCGGAAGAGCGTCTTCGGCGCCTGAAGGGCCTGCCAGGCCGGCCGCGGCTCCTCCACCGGGGTGACCGGCTCAGCGGCCCACCAGGACAGCTTGTTGCGCCTGCGCAGGGCCAGCGCCCCGCCCACCAGCCCACCCGAGAGGGCGGCCGCGGCCACCGTCGGGACGCCGATCCTCGCGGCCTTGCGCCCGGTGCGGTAGTCGCGGATCGCCCACCCGCGGACGCGGGCGACGGCGCGCAGCTCGGTGTCGGGGTTCACCGCGACCGCCGTCCCGGTCAGGGACAGCATCGGCAGGTCGTTGGCCGAGTCGCTGTACGCGGTGCACCGGGAGAGGTCCAGGCCCTCGCGCTCGGCCAGGGCGCGCACGGCCTCGGCCTTCGCCGGGCCGTGCATGAGCTCGCCGACCAGCCGGCCGGTGTAGCGGCCGTCGACGATCTCCGAGACGGTGCCGAGGGCGCCGGTCAGCCCCAGCCGGTGAGCGATGATCGAGGCCAGCTCGACCGGTGTGGCGGTCACCAGCCACACCCGCTGGCCGGCGTCGAGGTGCTGCTGGGCGAGGACACGGGTGCCCGACCAGATCCGGTCGGCCATCAGCTCGTCGTAGATCTCCTCGCCGGCCTGCGCGATCTCGGAGACCTCGCGGCCGGCGACGAAGGCCAGCGCGTTCTCGCGGATGGTGTGCATGTCGTCGGCGCTCTCGTTGCCGGCGATGCGGAACTTCGCCTGCTGCCAGGCGAACCGGGCGATGTCGCGGCTGGACAGGTACTTGCGCGCAGCCAGCCCGCGGGCGAACCAGAACAGCGACGCGCCCATCATCATCGTGTTGTCGACGTCGAAGAACGCGGCCGCGGTGAGGTCGGGCTCGACGGCCGACGGGGCCGCCACCTCGGCGGCCGCGGCCGATGCCGCACCGGCGACGTGGGCGCGGGTCTCCTCGGCGGTCCGTTCCGTGGGCTGCGCGGCACGGCGTCCGCGTACCGGCAGTCGCGGCACTGCGACCTCCCTGAGTGGTCCGTCTCGATCGCCGGGCACGAGCTGCGCGCATCCCCGGCGCCGTCGTCGCGACCCTAGCCCGGTCGGCGGCCGCGCTCAGATCCTGGTCAGCAGTCCCCGATCGTGGCCAGCGGCGGAAAGCAGATGCGCACCGGTCCCGGCAGCGGGACGGCGACGACGGGGGGATCCAGGGTTCCGCTCGGAACGGTGCCCGACCCGTCGGGCAGCGGCAGGGACGGGACCGGCGGCAGCACGCCCCCGTTCTGCGTCGGCACCGGGAGCTCCGTCGGGACGGCGCCCTGCCCAGGGACCCACGGGGCTCCTGGAGACGGGGTCCCGGGGCCCGACGGGGGCGCCGGGTCGGCGGGGCCCGCGGACGGCGGGACGGCCGTTCCGGTGCCCGTCCCGGTGTCGGTCCCCGTGCCCGGGTCGGACCGGGGGGTGGCCGGTGGCGCCTCGACCACCTCGGGCGGGGTGTCCGTCAGGCAGAGCCCGGGAACCGGCCCGAGCGCGTCGGTGCCGGTCGTGGCGGGGCCGGTGGCGCAGGACAGCGCCGTCCGCAGCCCCTCGGCGCGCCCGGTGAGCGCGCCGAGCAGGCCGGCGGACCGGTCGAACACCGGTTCCGCATCCGCCGGCACGCTCCCCTGCAGGGCGCTCAGGCCGGTGGACTGTTCCGCCGTCCACCGGGCCAGGGCCTGCAGCGGCTCGGGGTCCCGCATCCGGACCGCACGCTCGGTGAGCCAGGCGGCCCCCTCGGTGGTGTGCCCGTCCATCGTGGCCAGCGTGCGCCCCACCAGCGCGGCGTCGTCCTCACCGACGAGCAGCCCGAGCTCGTCGAGCCGGGTGCTCGCCAGCTCCAGGAGGGTCTGGCCGCGGCTGTCACCGGCGAGCGCCAGCTGCGTCTGCTCGGTGCCGCGCTTGAGGTCGTACAGCGGGTCGCCCGGCTGGGCTCCGGCCGCGACGGCGACGAGCGCCGCCAGCCCGGTCACGCCCACGGCGGCCCCGGCCAGCCCGGCGGTGATCCGCCCGCGCCAGGGGGACGGCGGCCGGTCGACGGCCCGGGCCACCAGCAGCCGGTCGCGCAGCGTGCGCGGAGCCGGCGCGGGAGTGCGGACGGCGGCCATCGCCACCAGCCGGGCCCGTGCCCGCGCCTGGTACTGCGGGTCGGGGCCGGTGTCCAGGTGCGCGGCGAGCGACTCGAGACGGGCGACGAGCCCATCCTCGGGACCGGGGGCGGCCGGGGGGCCGGTCAGGGTCGAGCCGTCGTCGTGCCGGATCACCTGCCACCTCCCGTCGTCGTCCTGCTCCCGGCGGGCGCCGGCTGCGACGTGCCCAACGACGGGGCGGCGCGCTCGGTTACGCACGCGCACCTCGCCGGGGTCACCGCAGGCCCTCGGGCAGCAGGCTCGCCAGCCGCCGGACCGCCCGGTGCTGGAGCGCCTTGATGGCGCCGTCCTTCTTCCCCATGATCTCGGCAGTCTCGGAGACGGAGAGACCGTGCAGGAAGCGCAGCACGATGCACTCCTGCTGCTCGCTCCCCAGCTGTCCCACGCACGCGAGCAGCTGCTCGTTCGTGAGGTGCTGCAGCACCGCGTCCTCGGGCCCGTCGGTGACGCGGTCGGCGTCGCGCATGTCGGCGGTGGTGATCTCCAGCCGGAAGCGGCTGCTCTTCACCTGGTCGCGGATGATGTTGCGGGCGATGGTGACCAGCCAGGCCCCCACGTCGCGGCCCTGGAACGACAGCGAGTCGATGCGCCGCAGCGCCCGCACGAACGTCTCGCTGGTGACGTCCTCGGCCGTGGCCCGGTCCCCGACCCGGTGGTACACGTACCGGTGCACCAGCGTGACGTAGTGGTCGTAGAGGCGGCCGAACGCCTCGGCGTCGCCGCCCTGCGCCAGGGAGACCAGCTCCCACACGGCGACGTTCCCGGCGGCGACCGCACCGGGGTCGGCGGCGGCGAGCTCCGCGACGACGTCCGTGGGGAGCTCGGCGATCTCCTCGGCCGGCTCCGCCGGCGGCTCGGGGACCGCCTGCAGCACCTCGGAGCTCGAGCGGGGGAACGGGGTCGCGCGAGGGCCGGGCCGGGCGGCCGGACCGGCGGCGCGCTCGGTGTCCAGGGGGTGCGGCATGCGGGCGATCGACCTCCTCGTCGGCCCGCTGTGCCAGGACCGTCCTCGTTCGGCGCGCACGCCGGAACGGCGCGCGCGGGCTGCGGCGCTGGGCCCATGGTGACAACATCGCCCCAGCTCGTCCACGGCAGCCTGCCCGCATGCGTCCCCGAGCGCGCGCCGGGACACGGTTGCGCGCCGGTCCGACGACAGGAGATGTCAGTGTCCGAGGCAGGCACCTCGCTGGCCGCGCTGGTCCGCGCGGCCGCGCAGCGCGACCCTGACGCCCCGGCGGTGGTGGCCGGGGACCGGCGGCTGAGCTGGGGTCAGCTCGACGCGGCGGTGGACCGGGTCGCGGCCGGGTACGCCGACCGCGGGCTGACTCCCGGGGATCGGGTCGCCGTCCAGCTGCCGAACGGGCTGGACTGGCTGCGCGCGGTGCTCGGTGCGCTGCGGGCCGGGCTGGTCGTCGTCCCGGTCAACACCGCCTACACCGACCCCGAGCTCGAGCACGTCCTCACGGACTCCGGCGCGGCGCTGCTGGTCGCCGCCGCCGAGCGCGAGGCGCCGGGCGGCGTACCGGTCTGGGCGGGCCCGCCCGAGGCCGACGGGCCGGCCGCCGCGGTGGACGACGACCCGGAGGCGCTCGCCTTCCTCTGCTACACGAGCGGGACGACCGGCCGCCCGCGCGGCGCGATGCTGACGTCGGGAGCCCTGCGGGCCAACCAGGAGCAGTGCCTGGCGATGTCGCCCCCGCCGGTGCGGCCCGACGACCGGGTGCTCCTGGCGCTGCCGCTCTTCCACGTCTACGGCCTGAACGCCGGCTTCGGCCTCGTGGCGGCCACCGGGGCCTGCGCCGTGCTGCTGGAGAGCTTCGACCCGCGCGGATCGCTGGCGGTCATGGCCGAGGAGCAGGTCACGGCGGTGCCGGGCGCGCCGCCGATGTACCAGGCCTGGCTGGCGGCGGCCGACGCGGCCGGCCTCGAGGACCCCGCCCACCCCGACGCCGAGCTGCGGCGGGCCTTCGCCGCCGTGCGGATCGCCTCCGCCGGCGCCGCGCCGCTGCCCGAGGAGGTGTGGACGGCGATGCGTGAGCGGGCGGCCGTCACCGTGTGGGAGGGCTACGGCTTGACGGAGGCGGCGCCCGTGGTGGCGAGCACCCTGGCCACCGGCCGCGCCAAGCCCGCCTGCATCGGCGGTCCCGTGCCGGGCGTGGAGCTGGCGCTGCGCGACACCGCCACGATCGGCGCGGCCACCGTGGAGCCGCCCGCCGGCGAGGAGACCGGCGACGGCGCGGACGGGCCGGGGACCGGGCACGCCGACGACGCCGACGACGCCGACGCGGGTCCGGGCGAGATCTGGGTGCGCGGCCCCAACCTCTTCGCCGGCTACTGGCCCGACCGCGCCGACGGGCCCGACGCCGACGGCTGGCTCGGCACCGGTGACCTCGCCTACCGCGACGCCGACGGCGACCTGCACCTGGTCGACCGGCGCAGCGACCTGATCCTGGTGAGCGGCTTCAACGTCTACCCGGCAGAGGTGGAGCGGATCCTCGACCAGCACCCGGCGGTCGTGGAGAGCGCGGTCATCGGCATCCCCGACCCACGCACCGGCGCGGCGGTCCGGGCCGTCGTCGTCCTGGCGCCGGGGGAGAGCCTTCCCGTGGACGAGCTCCAGGCACACGCCGCGGAGTCCCTGGCCCGCTACAAGGTGCCGAGCTCGGTGCAGTTCCTCTCCTCGCTGCCGCACTCGCTGACCGGCAAGGTCAGCCGTGCCCGATTGCGCGAACTCGGGCTCACCGGCGCCGGGGAGGCCGCCGGTGGGTGACCAGCCGCGGCTGCAGCTGCTGGTCCGGGACGGCTGCCACCTCTGCCTGACCGCCGCCGAGCAGCTCACCCCGATCGCCGCCCGGGCCGGGCTCGAGCCGCGGCAGGTCGACGTCGACGCCGATCCAGAGCTCCGGGCCGAGTACGGGGACCGCCTGCCGGTGCTGCTGCTCGACGGGCGGGAGCACTCCTACTTCACCCTCGACGTCCCCCGCCTGCGGCGGGACCTAGGGCTGGACTGACGGCAGGCGCGGGCCCGCCCCCCGTCCGGGGCGATCGACCCGGGGCCGTTACGGTGGTTCCTGCCACACCTGCGGCCGGATCAGGCCAGCTCAGCGGGCCGGTGCCCCGTCAGCGACTTTGTTCCTGCGTTCACAAGCGGTTACCGTGGCGGACGCGAGCACGTGCTGCTCGCGTCCCGATGTCGTAGCTCCGCCCCGGCGCCCGCCGGGTTCCCGGGCGCGACCGCTGTGGAGTGCCCCGTGATCCAGCCGCGGCCCCGGACCATCCCGGAGGCCACCGTCGCCCGACTGGCCGTGTACCTGCGGGTGCTCACCAGCTTCGCCGACGGCGGCCGGATCACCGTCTCCTCCGGTGACCTCGCCTCCGCGGCCGGCGTCAACCCTGCCGGGCTCCGCAAGGACCTGTCCCACCTCGGGTCCTGCGGGGTGCGCGGGGTCGGCTACGACGTGCGCGCCCTGCGCGAGCGGATCGCCCGGGTGCTCGGCGCCGAGCAGTCCCGCGCCTGCGTCCTCGTCGGCATCGGGAACCTCGGCACCGCGCTCGCGGACTACGCGGGCTTCGGCAGCCGGGGCTTCGAGTTCGTCGGCCTCTTCGACGCCGGGCCGGACCGGATCGGCCGGCGCATCGGCGGGCTGACCGTGCAGGACACGACCGACCTGGAGGCGACCGTGGCGGACACGCAGGCCTCCATCGGGGTCATCGCGACCCCGGCCGACGTCGCCCAGGGGATCTGCGACCGGCTCGCCGCGGCTGGGGTGAGGAGCATCCTGAACTTCGCGCCCGTGACGCTGACGGCCCCGGCGGGTGTCGACGTCCGCCAGGTCGACCTCTCCGTCGAGCTGCAGGTGCTGGCCTTCCTCGGCCAGCAGCGCACGACCGTGGGGGAGGAGTCCGCGTGAGCCTCCTCGCGGTGGGCGTCAGCCACCAGACCGCACCGGTCGCGCTGCTCGAGCAGTTCGCCATGGGCGCCGACGAGCGGGTCAAGGCGCTGCACGAGCTCGTCGGCAGCGATCACGTCAGCGAAGCCATCGTGCTCGCCACGTGCAACCGGGTCGAGGTGTTCGCCGAGGTCGAGCGCTTCCACGGCGGCGTCACCGACGTCAGCCGGGTGCTGGCCCGCCAGGCCGGGGCGACGGTGGAGGAGCTGTCCCCGTACGTCACCGTGCACTACGAGGACCAGGCCGTCGCGCACCTGTTCACCGTGGCCGCGGGGCTGGACTCGATGGTCGTCGGGGAGACCCAGGTGCTCGGGCAGCTGCGCGCGGCCTATGCGCTCGCCCGCGAGGAGGGGACGGTCGGCCGGGCGCTGCACCCGGTCGCGCAGCGTGCGCTGCGGGTGGGCAAGCGGGTGCACTCCGAGACCGGCATCGACCGCGCCGGCGCCTCGCTGGTCTCGGTCGCGCTGGACCGGGCCGAGGCCCGCATCGGTGACCTCGCCGGGCGCCCCGTGCTCGTCGTCGGCGCGGGCTCGATGGGCGCGCTGTCGGCCACCACGCTGGCCCGCCGCGGCGCCGACGTCGTCGTCAGCAGCCGCACGGAGGCCTCCGCCGGCCGGCTGGCCGAGGCGGTGGGCGGGCGCCCTGCGCCGCTGGACCGCATGCCCGCGGAGCTGGCCGCCGCCGACGTCCTGCTCACCTGCACCGGCGCCACCGGGCTGGTCGTCACCACCGACGTCGTCGCCGCGGCGATGGCCGGCCGCGCCGACCGGCCGCTGGTCGTCATCGACCTGGCGCTGCCCCGCGACGTGGACCCGGGCGTGGCCGCCCTTCCCGGCGTGCACGTGGTCGACCTCGCCCTGCTGCAGGGCGAACGGCGCGACGGCGAGGCCTCGCCGGGTCCGGTCGCCGCCGACGACATCACCACCGCGCGCGCCATGATCGAGGCCGAGACCGCGCTGCTGCGCGCCGAGCGCCACGCCGCCGAGGTCGGGCCGACGGTGTCCGCGCTGCGCAGCCAGGCCGCCGAGGTCGTCGACGCCGAGCTGCTCCGGCTCTCGGGCCGGCTGCCCGACCTCGATGCGCGTGCCCGGGCGGAGATCGCCCGCACCGTGCGCCGCGTCGTCGACAAGCTGCTGCACGAGCCGACCGTGCGGGTGAAGGAACTGGCCGCCACGCCGGGCGGCACGGACTACGCCGGTGCCCTCCGGGCGCTGTTCGGGCTGGGGATCGACGCCGACGTCACCCCCGGGGCCGGCCGGCTGGCCGACGCCGTCACCGTCGACCCCGACCGTCCGGGAGGCCCGGCATGACCGCCACCGACGTGCAGGCCACGGCTCCCACCGCCGCGGGCAGCGCCCTCCCGCTCCGGCTGGGCACCCGTGCCAGCGTCCTCGCCCGCACCCAGTCGCAGGCCGTCGCCGACGCCCTGACCGCCGCCACCGGCGTGCCGGTCGAACTCGTGCTGATCAGCACCGAGGGCGACCGCTCGCAGGCGACGATCGCCCAGATGGGCAGCACCGGGGTGTTCGTCGCGGCGATCCGCCGGGCGCTGCTCGCGGGCGACGTCGACCTGGCGGTGCACAGCTACAAGGACCTCCCCACGGCACCGGAGCCGGGCCTGAGCCTCGCGGCTGTCCCGCCGCGGGAGGACCCGCGCGACGCCCTCGTGGCCCGCGACGGGCTCACCCTCGGCGAGCTCCCGCCGGGCTCGCGGATCGGCACCGGCGCGCCGCGCCGGGTCGCCCAGCTGCGGGCGCTCGGGCTCGGCCTGGAGATCGTGCCGATCCGCGGCAACGTCGACACCCGGCTGGGCCGGGTGGCCGGCTCGACCGGCGGCCCCGGCGACCTGGACGCCGTCGTCCTGGCCCGCGCCGGGCTGAGCCGGATCGGCCGCGACGACCGGATCACCGAGACCCTCGACCCGCTGCAGGTGCTGCCGGCCCCCGCCCAGGGAGCCCTCGCCGTGGAGTGCCGCACCAGTGACGCCCGCACCCGGGAGCTGCTGGGCCGGCTCGAGGACACGTCGACCCGCGCCTGCGTGGTCGCCGAGCGGGCGACGCTGGCCGCGCTCGAGGCCGGCTGCAGCGCGCCGGTCGCCGCCTACGCGGAGGTCGCCGAGGGCGAGGCCGGCCCGGAGCTGTACCTGCGTGCCTCGGTCACCGCGCTCGACGGCAGCGACTCCGTGCGCGGGTCGTCGACCGGCCCGCTGGCCGCCGCGGCCGCGCTCGGCCGCAGCCTCGCCGCCGAGCTGCTCGACCGTGGTGCGGTCGAGCTGATGGCGGCCGGAGAGTGATCGGGCCCGCGAGGTCCCCGGCGCCACCCGCCACCGCACCCCACCCCCAGACCCCCCCAACGGCCCGGAACCGGGCCATGACAGACGCCCGGGACTCCCGGGCCAGGATCAGGAGCACGCGATGACGCGCTTCCGCAAGACCGCAGGCCAGTCCGGCCGGGTCGTGTTCGTCGGCGCCGGCCCGGGCGATCCGGGCATGCTCACCGCCCGCGCCACCGCGGCGCTGGCCGAGGCGGCGGTGGTCCTCGTCGACCCCGACGTCCCGCCCGCCGTCCAGGACGCCGTCCGCGAGGCCAACACCGGCACCGAGCTCACCCCGGTGTCCGGCGAGCCCGCCGACGTCGCCAGGGGCGCCGTCGCCGCGGCCAAGAACGGCTCGGTGGTCGTCCGGCTGGTCACCGGTGACCCGTACACCTCCGACGACGTGGTCAAGGAGGTGCTCGCCGTCGGCCGCACCTCGGTGCCCTTCGACGTGGTGCCCGGCGTCGCCACCGCCACCGCCGTCCCCGCCTTCGCCGGCGTGGCCCTGGGCAGCACCGCGGTGACCGCCGACCTGCGCAGCGGCGTCGACGTCACCGCGCTGGCCGGCGCGGCCACTGCGGCCGGCGGCACGCTGGTCCTGCAGGGGACCGCCGACGAGCTCCCCGACGCCGCCGTGCGGCTGGTCGAGGGCGGGCTGTCCGGCAGCACGCCGGTCGTGGTCACGACCGGTGGCTCCGGGACCGGCCAGAAGAGCATCGTCACCAAGCTCGCGGCCGTCGCGGAGAAGACCGCCGGCCTCGACCCGCTCAGCGGGCGGGTCGTGGCCACCATCGGCACCGCCGTCGACAAGCGCGCCCGCATGTCCTGGTGGGAGAGCCGCCCGCTGTTCGGCTGGCGCGTGCTCGTGCCGCGCACCAAGGACCAGGCCGGCGAGATGAGCGACCGGCTGCGCGCCTACGGCGCGGTGCCGGTCGAGGTGCCGACGATCGCCGTCGAGCCGCCGCGCAGCCCCGCCCAGATGGACCGCGCCATCAAGGGCCTGGTCACCGGCCGCTACGGCTGGATCGTGTTCACCTCGGTGAACGCGGTGAAGGCGGTCCGCGAGAAGTTCGCCGAGCTGGGCCTCGACGCCCGGGCGTTCGCCGGGGTCAAGGTCGCCTGCGTCGGCGAGCAGACCGCCGAGGCCGTGCGCGACTTCGGCATCCAGCCGGAGCTGGTGCCCACCGGCGAGCAGTCCAGCCAGGGTCTGCTGGCCGACTTCCCGCCCTACGACGACGTCTTCGACCCGATCGACCGCGTCCTCCTGCCGCGCGCCGACATCGCGACCGAGACCCTGGCCGCCGGCCTGGTCGAGCGGGGCTGGGAGATCGACGACGTCACCGCCTACCGGACCGTGCGCGCCGCGCCGCCGGCCGCATCGGTGCGCGAGGCGATCAAGGGCGGCGGCTTCGACGCCGTCTGCTTCACCTCCTCGAGCACCGTGCGGAACCTGGTCGGCATCGCCGGCAAGCCGCACGCCAAGACCGTCGTCGCGGTGATCGGCCCGGCGACGGCGGCCAGCGCCCAGGAGTTCGGCCTGCGCGTGGACGTCCAGCCCGAGACCGCCGCGGTCGCGCCGCTGGTCGACGCGCTCGCCGAGTACGCCCTGTCGCTGCGCGAGGCGGAGGACGGCGAGGGCAAGTGACCGTCACGGGGGGTGCCAACCCGGGATTCGCGCGCGGGCGCCGGCTGCGGTCGACGCCGGCGCTGCGGCGGCTGACCGCGCAGACCCGGCTGGCCCCGGCCGACCTGGTGCTGCCGGTCTTCGTCAAGGAGGGCATCGACGAACCGGTCCCCATCGGCTCGATGCCCGGCGTCGTCCAGCACACGCCCGACTCGCTGCGGAAGGCCGCGCAGGAGGCCGCCGAGGCCGGCATCGGCGGGTTGATGCTCTTCGGCATCCCGTCGGAGAAGGACGCCGTCGGCTCCCAGGCCGACGCCGCCGACGGCATCGTCAACGTGGCGCTGCAGCAGCTGCGGTCGGACCTGGGCGATGAGCTGGTCCTGATGGCCGACCTGTGCCTGTGCGAGTACACCGACCACGGCCACTGCGGCGTCGTCACCCCGGCCGGGGTCGTGGACAACGACCCCACGCTGGACCGGTACGCCGCAGTGGCGATCGCCCAGGCGCAGGCCGGCGCCCACCTGGTCGCGCCCAGCGGGATGATGGACGGCCAGGTGGCGGCCATCCGCGCCGGGCTGGACAGCGCCGCCTTCACCGAGGTGCCGATCCTCGCCTACGCGGCCAAGTACGCCTCGGGCTTCTACGGCCCGTTCCGCGAGGCGGCCGAGGGGGCGCCGCAGTTCGGCGACCGGTCGACGTACCAGATGGACCCGCCCAACACCGACGAGGCGCTGCGGGAGGTCGCGCAGGACCTGGCCGAGGGCGCCGACGCGGTGATGGTCAAGCCGGCGCTGGCCTACCTGGACATCATCGCCCGGGTCGCCGACGCGGTGCAGGTGCCGGTGAGCGCCTACCAGGTCAGCGGCGAGTACGCGATGGTGGAGGCGGCGGCCGCCAACGGCTGGGTGGACCGGGAGCGGGCGATCCTCGAGACGCTGATCGCCATCCGCCGGGCCGGTGCCGGTCAGGTGCTCACCTACTGGGCGGTCGAGGCCGCGCGGCTCGTCGCGCGCTGACCGGCCCGGGTGGGGGGACAGCACGGTGGACCCGTACGTCGAGCCCGGGGGCTCCTGGCGGCCGCTCTGGACGGTCACCGGGGTCCTCGGGCTCTTCCTCGTCTGGGACCTCGTGCTGCCCGGGCCCGACGTGCCGCCGCTGCTGTGGCTGGTGGCGCTGATCGCGGTGCCGGGCACGGTCGCGCTGGGCTGCCTGTCGGCCCGGCGGGTCTGGACGCTGCGGGTCGACGACGACGGGCTGGCGGTGGGGCGGGAGCAGGTGCCGCTCCGCTACGTCGACGCCACCGCGCTCCGCGACGCCGACCGGGGCGTGGACGCCGGGGCACCGGTGCTGGGCGGCGCCTGGTCGCTGCCCCGCGGCCGGACCGGCCTCCCGCTCCGCCTGACCGACGGACGCACCGTGCTGGTGCCCACCCGCGATCCCGCCGCGCTGCGCGCCGCGCTGCTGGCCGGTGTGGCTGATGCCTCCGACCGGTCCCCGGGAACAGAGGGGACACTGGGCACGTGACCTCGCCGGACAGCTCGCCCTACACCTACGAGGCGCCGGTCTCGGCCGGCCTCTTCGCCCGCGGGCAGGAGATCACCCCGGGCGGGGTGAACTCGCCGGTCCGCGCCTTCCGCGCCGTCGGCGGCACCCCGCGGTTCATGGTGGAGGGCTCCGGCCCGTGGATCACCGACGCCGACGGTCGCCGCTACGTCGACCTGGTGAGCTCCTGGGGCCCGATGATCCTCGGGCACGCGCACCCCGCCGTCGTCGACGCGGTGGCCACCGCCGCCCGCCGGGGGCTGTCCTTCGGTGCGCCCACCGAGGGCGAGCTCGACCTGGCCGAGGAGATCCGCGACCGGATGCCGCCCGTGCAGCGGGTGCGGCTGGTCAACTCCGGCACCGAGGCGGTGCTCTCGGCCGTCCGGCTGGCGCGCGGCGCCACCGGCCGCCCGCTGCTGGTCAAGTTCGCGGGCAACTACCACGGCCACGTCGACGCGCTGCTGGCCTCGGCCGGCTCCGGGGTCGCCACGCTCGGGCTGCCCGACACCCCCGGCGTCACGAGCGGGGCCGCCGCCGACACGATCGTGCTGCCCTACAACGACGTCGCCGCCGTCGAGGCCGTCTTCGCCGAGCGCGGGACGGACATCGCCGCGGTCATCAGCGAGGCCGCCGCCGGCAACATGGGCGTCGTCCCGCCGCTGGACGGCTTCAACGTCGAGCTGCGCCGAATCACCGCCGCCCACGGGGCGCTGCTGATCCTCGACGAGGTCATGACGGGGTTCCGGGTGTCGCGCTCGGGCTGGTACGGCATCGACCCGGTCGACGCCGACCTGTTCACCTTCGGCAAGGTCATGGGCGGTGGGCTGCCCGCCGCCGCGTTCGGCGGCCGCGCCGACCTCATGGACCACCTCGCGCCGAGCGGGCCGGTCTACCAGGCCGGCACACTGTCGGGGAACCCGGTCGCGGTCGCCGCCGGGCTGACCACGCTGCGGCACTGCACCGACGAGGTCTACGCGCACTGCGACGAGGTCTCCGCGGTGCTGCGGGGCGCCGCCAGCGCCGCGCTCTTCGCCGAGGGCGTGCCGCACCGGGTGCAGCAGGCCGGGAGCATGTTCTCGATCTTCTTCGTGCCCGACGAGCGCCAGGTGCGCGACTACGACGACGCCCGCACCCAGGACGTCGAGCGCTACACCGCGTTCTTCCACGCCTTGCTCGCCCGCGGGGTGTACCTGCCGCCCTCGGCGTTCGAGGCGTGGTTCGTCAACGCCCAGCTCGCCGGCGAGGCCCTCGACCGGGTCCTCGAGGCGCTCCCGGCCGCGGCGCGGGCCGCCGCCGAGGTCGAGACCCACCGCACCGGCGCGCTGGACAGCGAGCGGTCCTCATGAGCGAGACGACCGTCGTCCACCTGCTGCGGCACGGCGAGGTGCACAACCCCGCCGGCGTGCTCTACGGCCGGCTGCCCGGGTTCCGGCTGTCCACGGCCGGTGAGGCCATGGCCCGTCGCGCCGCGGACTGGTTCACCGGGCACGACGTCACCCACCTGGTGTCCAGCCCCCTGGAGCGGGCGCAGCAGACCGTGCGCCCGCTCGCCGAGGCGACCGGGCTGGAGGTCCACATCGACGAGCGGATCATCGAGGCGGGCAACGCCTTCGAGGGCCGGGTCGTCGGCGCCGGGGGCGGGGTCTTCCGGGCCCCGCGCAACTGGTGGAAGCTGCGCAACCCGTTCCAGCCCTCCTGGGGCGAGCCGTACGTGGAGATCGCGGCGCGGATGCTCGCCGCGGTCGAGGCCGCGCGCGACGCCGCGCGGGGGCACGAGGCCGTGCTGGTCAGCCACCAGCTGCCCATCTGGACGACCCGGCTGCACGTGGAGGGCCGTCGGTTCGTCCACGACCCGCGCCGTCGGCAGTGCTCGCTGGCCAGCGTCACGTCCCTGACCTACGACGGCGACCGGCTCGCGGGTGTCTCCTACGCCGAGCCGGCCGGCGCCACCGATCCGGATGCGGTGCCGGGCGCATGACCACCCCACGGGAACGCTCCGCCGGCGCTGCACGTCTCCGCGGGCGCATGAGGCGGCTGCTCACGGCGGTCCTGGCGGCTGCGCTGCTCACCGGGTGCAGCACCGGCACCGACGCGGTGGACGTGAACAACGGCGGCGAGTTCCGGTTCGTCGCCGGTACGCCGCGCGGTGAGGTCATCCCCCCGGACGAGCGGGCCTCGGCGCCGGAGTTCTCCGGCACGCTGCTCGGTGGCGGGGAGTTCTTCTCCGCCGAGCTCGCCGGCGACGTCGCGGTGCTCAACTTCTGGGGCTCCTGGTGCGGCCCCTGCCGCGTGGAGACGCCGGCGTTCCAGGAGGTCTACGCCGACGTGCGGGACGAGGGCGTGCAGTTCCTCGGGCTGAACGTGAAGGAGACCAGCGACCAGTTCGCGCTGGCCTTCGTCGAGCGCTTCGGCATCGAGTTCCCCTCGATCTACGACCCGCGCGGCGAGGTGGCCCTGGCCTTCCGCGACTACCCGGCCACGGCGGTCCCGTCGACCATCGTGCTGGACCGGGAGGGCCGCGTGGCCGCCGTCTTCACCGCCGAGGTGTCGCAGGAGGACCTGCGCAGCACCCTCGACCTGCTGCTGGCGGAGGAGGCCTGACCATGGGGGAGACGTTCGCCGGCCTGGTCACCGACGGCCCGATGCTCGTGGCGGCGGGCGTGGCCGCGCTGGTCGGGCTGATCAGCTTCGCCTCGCCCTGCGTGCTGCCCCTGGTGCCCGGCTACCTGTCCTACGTCACCGGGCTGGTCGGCAGCGGCACCCGTGCTCCGGCGCCCGCCGCGGATGGCACGGCCGCCGGCGCCACCGCGACCGCCACCGCCACCGCGGTGCGCGCGCCGGCCGACGAGCGCGCCCCCCGCGGCCGGATGGTGCTCGGCGCGCTGCTCTTCGTGCTGGGCTTCAGCGCGGTGTTCATCGCCTTCGCGACGGCGTTCGGCGGCCTGGGCCGGCTCGTCCTCCAGTACGCCCGCACCGTGGACGTCGTCTTCGGGCTGATCACCGTGGTCGTCGGGCTGGCCTTCCTCGGCTGGCTCCCGCTGCTGCAGCGCACCAGGAAGCTGTCGGTCCGCCCCGCGGGGGGGCTGGCCGGCGCCCCGCTGCTGGGCGTCGTCTTCGGCGTGGGCTGGACGCCGTGCCTCGGCCCCACGCTCGGCGCCGTCTACTCGCTGGCCGTCAGCGAGGCCTCTGCCGGGCGGGGCGCGGTGCTCGGCGTCGCGTACTGCCTCGGCCTCGGCGTGCCCTTCGTGCTGGTCGCGCTCGGCGCCCGGTGGGCGGTGGGGGCCACCACGTTCCTGCGCCGGCACGCCGCGGCGGTGACCCGGATCGGCGGTGTCGTCCTCGTCGTCATCGGGTTGCTCCTGCTCACCGGCGCCTGGACCGAGATGATGAGCTGGCTGCGGTCCTGGCTCGCCGCGAACGGGCTCGCGGAGACCTCGCTGTGAGCGTCGAGGCGCCCCCGCGGCCGGCGACGCCCGTTCCGCCGGCCGGCCCGTCCGCGGGCCGCCGGGTGGGCGGGCTGCTGCTGCGCTGGTGGCGGCGGCTGACCGCGATGCGGACCGCGATCGTCCTGCTGTTCCTGCTCGCCCTGGCGGCGGTGCCGGGTTCCCTGCTGCCGCAGCGCTCGCTGTCGCAGAACAACGTGAACCAGTACTTCGCCGACCACCCGGACCTGGCGCCGGTGCTCGACCGGCTGTACCTGTTCGACGTCTTCAGCTCACCGTGGTTCGCCGCGGTGTACCTGCTGCTGTTCCTCTCGCTGATCGGCTGCGTGATCCCGCGGGCCCTGGAGCACGCCCGGGCGCTGCGCACCCCACCGCCGCCCGTGCCGCGCAACCTGCTCCGGTTGCCCGACTCCGGCGAGCTGCGCAGCCCGCTGGAGGGGCCGGCCGCCCTCGACGCCGTCGAGGAGGAGCTGCGGGTGCGGCGCTACCGCGTCGTGCGCCGCGACGGCGCCCGCGGCCCCGAGCTGTCGGCGGAGAAGGGGCACCTGAAGGAGACCGGCAACCTGGTCTTCCACCTGTCCCTGCTGGCGCTGCTGCTCGGCCTCGCCGGCGGAAAGCTGTGGGGCTACGAGGGCAGCATCCTGGTCACCGAGGGCCAGGGCTTCTGCAACGCGTTCCAGCAGTACGACACCTACTCCTCGGGCCCACTGGTCGACAGCGGAGACCTCAGCCCGCTCTGCGTGGACCTCGAGCAGTTCCGGGCCGAGTACGAGGAGAACCTCACTGCGGCGTCGTTCACCGCCGACATCCGCTACGGCGAGCCCTCCGCCGAGGGGCGGCCGACCACCATCGGCGTCAACGATCCCCTGCGGATCGACGGCGACCGGGTCTACGTCACCGGCCACGGGTTCAGCCCGACGTTCACCGTCAGCGTCCCCGACGGCACGACGTTCTCCGACCTGACCGTGCCCTTCCTGCCCACCGATCCCACGTCGATGGCCAGCGAGGGTGCGGTAAAGCTCCCCGACATCCCTGGGCGGGAGGAGCAGCTGGCGCTGGAGGGCTTCTTCGCGCCCACGGGGTTGGTGCAGGGCGGTGTGCTGACGTCGGTCGACCCGCGGCCGCTGGCCCCGCAGGTCGCCGTCGTGGCCTACTCCGGCTACCTGGGCCTGGACTCCGGCCTTCCGCAGTCGGTGTACTCCCTGGACGCGAGCCAGATCGAGCGCGGCCGGCTCAGCGAGGTCGGCTCGGCGAACCTGTCGGTGGGCGAGTCCCTGGACCTGCCCGACGGCACCCGCATCACCTTCAGCGGGGTGAAGGAGTTCGCCGCTCTGCAGTTCTCCCACGACCCCGGCCAGATCTGGGTGCTGGGCTCGGCGATCACCCTGCTCGCCGGTCTGCTGGGCATGCTGCTGCTGCGCCGGGAGCGGGTCTTCGCCCGGGCCGGGCCTGCCCGTGACGGCGGCGGTACCGTGCTGACGCTGGCCTCGCTGACGCGCGGCGGCGAGAACGGCTCCCGGTTCGCCACGCTGTCCGACGACCTGCGGGACGCGCTGAGCGCCGCACCCGCCCGCACCGCACCCGAACCGGAGGTCCCCCCGCGTGACTGACTCCTCGCTGGCCGAGCTGTCCGACAACCTCTTCTCCGTCAGCGTCGCGCTCTACTCCGTCGCGCTGCTCGCCTTCTGCGCGCAGCTGGCCTTCGGTCGGCGCACCCAGCGCAGCCGCGAGCTGGCCGGTGTCGGCGGCGGGCCGGTGCCCCCCGCGGCCCGCGCCGTCCCGGCCGGGCACGACGCCCCGGAGACGGCCTGGGGCACCCGCTGGGGCCTCCTGGGGATGGCGCTGACCGCGCTCGGCGCGCTGGCCCACGCCGGCGTCCTCGTCGCCCGCGGCATGGCCACCGACCGTCTGCCGTGGGGCAACATGTACGAGTTCGCCACGGCCGTCGTGCTGGTCGCCGTGGTCGCCTACTTCGTGCTGGCCGTGCGGCAGCCCTCGCTGCGGCACATCGGCGTCTTCGTGCTCGGCCCGGTGATCCTCGCGATGGTCGGGATCGGGCTGTTCCTCTACACCGAGGCCGGGCCCCTGGTCGCCGCCCTGCGGTCGAGCTGGCTGGGCATCCACGTGAGCAGCGCGATCCTGGGGTCGGGCATCTTCCTGGTGAGCGGCATCGCCAGCGCGCTCTACCTCGTGCGCACCCGCCGCGACGCCGGGGCTGGCGGCACCGGCGGGGGCCTCATCGACCGGCTGCCGTCCGCCGCGGGGCTGGACCGGGTGGCGCACCGCACAGCCGTCTTCGGTTTCCCGATCTACACCTTCGCCATGATCGCCGGCGCCATCTGGGCGGAGAGCGCCTGGGGCCGGTTCTGGGGCTGGGACCCCAAGGAGACCTGGATGTTCATCTCCTGGGTCGTCTACGCCGGCTACCTGCACGCCCGGACGACGGCGGGGTGGCGGGGCCGCCCGGCGGCCTTGGTCAACGTGATCGGGCTGGCGGTCGTGCTGTTCAACCTGCTCTACGTGAACATGGTCTCGACCGGGCTGCACAGCTACGGCGGGCTGGACTGAGCGATCGGTCACCGCCCCCCGTCCGGGGCACCATGCGGCGCGGGGCGGTGACCGATCTGCGTCCGCGTGCTTCCATGCACCCATGGAGCTGACCAGCAGCGCACGGGCCCGTCAGGAGGCGCGGCGTGGGTAGGCACGCGGCGGCTGACGAGGCTCCGTCGCATCCGCTCGTGGCGGCCGCGCTCGCCGGCCGGGAGGCCGACGGCCCGGGCGCGCACCGCGGGAGCCCGCAGGGGACCGTGGAGCAGGGCGACCTGGGTTGGCCGGGCGGCCCGACCCGCCAGGGTGGCGGCGGCCTCGGCTGGCCCGGGGACGCCGACGGCGGCGCGCCGGACGCCGAGCCGGCCGAGGGCACGGCTGACGCGCCCCCGCGCCGCGGGTGGCGCCGACTGTTCGGCGCGCCGGCGGCCTGAGGAAGACGTCGTCCCTACCCCTCACAGGCTCGGGGCCGGCCCCGGTGGGGCCGGCGGAGCACTACGTGGGGGAGCCGTCGTCCCGCCGCGCCCGGCGCTCGAGCTCGCGCAGGAACTCCGGGTCGTCGTCCGGGGCGACGAAGCGCACCGGGCCACGAGGCTTCTGCGGACGGCGCGCCGGTCGGGCACGACCCTCCGGGTCGGCGTTCGCCGCGGCGCGGACCACCAGGCCCACGACCACCACTGCCATCACGAGAACCACCAGGAACAACACGGGCCCACCCCCTCGTCGGCACCCAGCGTACGTCCGCGGCGATACTCGGTGCCGAGAATCGGGCGATCCCCGTGCGGGGCAGGACGGAGAACCACCATCGACGCCGTGGACCGGCAGCTCATCGACCTGCTGCGCGCCAACGGCCGGGCCAGCTACGCCGAGCTGGCCCGGCAGGTGGGCCTGTCCTCGCCGGCCGTGCACGAGCGGGTGGGCAAGCTCGAGGCCGCCGGCGTGATCACCGGGTACCGCGCCGTCGTCGACCCCCCGGCGGTGGGCCTGCACGTCACCGCGCTGGTGAGCGTGATCGAGAGCGACGCGGTGGACGACACCGGCATCGAGGCCGGCCTGCGCGAGATCCCCGAGGTGGAGGACTGCTGGCGGGTCGCCGGCAGCGAGGGCTACGTGCTGAAGGTGCGCGTGACCGACATCCCGGCACTCGAAGCGGCCATCGATGCGTTGAACCGGATCAGAGGGGTCGCACGCACGAGGACGACGGTCGTTCTCTCGACCAAGTGGGAGGGCCGTCATGGCTGAGCACAACCCGACCGCCGGCGCACCGGTGAGCCCCGCGGGGGGCACCGCGACGCCGCCGAAGGTCCTGCCGTGGCTGGTGATCTACACGGTCGGCCGGTTCGCGATCGCCGCGGCGCTGGTGCTGGTCCTCTGGTGGGCGGGCCTGGGCAGCTTCCCCGGGCTGCTCTTCGGCCTGCTGCTGTCGATGCCGGTGTCCTATCTGCTGCTGCGCCCGTCGCGCGAGCGGCTGACCGAGGCCCTCGCGGCCCGCAGCGTCGCCCGGCGCGCGGCCAAGGAGGACCTGCGCGACCGGCTGAGCGGCGGCGGCGCGCAGTAGCCGCTCAGGAGAGGGCGAGCCCCGCGCCTAGCAGCACGCCGGTGACGAGGGTGAGCAGCCCGGTGGCCTGGAGCACCGCGACGAGCGCGGGGCCGCGGCCACCGGCCAGCACCGTGCGGATCGGGGACAGCGCCAGCGGCGCGGCGGCCAGGCCGAGCAGCGCCCACGGCCGGGGGACACCGATGGCGGCGATGACCAGGAACGGCACGACCAGGAGGGCGGCGAAGGCGAGCCGGGTGGTGCGGTCGCCGAGCAGCACCGCCAGGGTGCGCTTGCCCACCCGCCCGTCGCCCTCGATGTCGCGCAGGTTGTTGACCACGAGGATCGCCACGACGAGCAGCCCGATCGGCACGGAGGCCGCGAACGCCAGCCCCGGCAGCGTGCCGGTCTGCACGAACGTCGTCCCGACGACGGCGACCAGCCCGAAGAACACGAAGACGAAGACCTCACCGAGGGCCCGGTAGCCGTACGGCAGCGGGCCGCCGGTGTAGGTCCACGCGGCGGCGATGCAGACGGCGCCGACCGCGACCAGCCACCAGCTCGACAGCGCCGCCAGCGCCAGCCCGGCGACCCCGGCGACGGCGAAGGACAGCAGCGCCGCCGTCAGCACCTGCCGCGGCGTGGCCGCGCCCGAGCCGACCAGCCGCATGGGGCCGACGCGGTCGGCGTCGGTGCCGCGCCGGCCGTCGGAGTAGTCGTTGGCGTAGTTGACCGCGACCTGCAGCGCGAGCGCGACGAGCAGGGCCAGCAGCGCCGGCCCGGGCCGGAACCCGTCGAGGGCCGCGGCGGCCCCGGTCCCGACGAGCACGGGGGCGAGCGCCGCGGGCAGCGTGCGCGGGCGGGCGCCGGCCAGCCACTGGGCGGGGGTGGCCATGGTCAGTGCGCTCCCTCGGGGATCGATGCGGCGACCGCACGGCGGTCGGGCTTGCCGGTGTGCAGGAGGGGGACGCCGGCGACCAGGTGCAGCTCCCGCGGGGCGGCCGGCGGACCGAGCCGCTCGGCCACCCACGGGCGCAGGTCGGGCAGCGCCGGCTCCGCGCCGGGGGCCGGGACGACGGCGGCGACGACCCGCTGCCCCCACTCCGGGTCCGGTCGGCCGAACACCACCGCGTCGGCGACGGCGGGGTGCTCCCGCAGCGCCGCCTCCACCGCGGCGGGCGCCACGTTCACCCCGCCGGTGACGACGACGTCGTCGAGCCGGCCGTGCACGGTGAGCCGGCCGTCGGCGCCGAGGGCGCCGGCGTCGCGGGTGCGGAACCAGCCGCCGGTGAACGCCGCCGCGGTCGCCCGCGGATCGCCCCGGTAGCCGAGGGCCAGGGTGGGCCCGGAGAGCTCGATCCCGCCCTCGGTCACCCGCACGCCGACACCGTCGAGGGGCGCACCGTCGTAGACGCAGCCGCCGGCCGTCTCGGTCATGCCGTAGGTGGTCACCACGGCGACCCCGTCGGCGCGGGCGCGGTCCAGCAGCGCCGGATCGGTGGCCGCGCCGCCGACGAGGACCGCGTCGAAGGCGCGCAGGGCGCCGGGCTCGGTCTCCAGGGCCCGGCGCAGCTGGGTGGGGACCATGGAGGTGTAGCGGCGGGTACCGGCCGGCATGCGGGCGACGGCGTCGGTCAGCGTCTCCCCGGCGCCCAGCCGGACCGCCGGCCGCCCGGCCAGCAACGCGCGGCAGAGCACCTGCAGCCCGGCGATCGCCGACACCGGCAGGGCGAGCAGCCAGCTGCCGGGGCCGCCCAGCCGGGCGTGCGCGGCGGCCGCGGAGGCCCGGACCGCATCGGCCGGCAGCAGCACGCCGCGACCGCCGCCGGTGGAGCCGGAGGTGACGACGACGAGGTCGGCGCCGGGCTCGAGCGGTTCGTCGGGACGCAGTGCGTCGCGGGCCGCGTCGACCACCGCGGGCGGCCCGTCCGGCAGCACGGCGAGCGGGCGGACGCCGTCGAGGGCGGCACGGACGTCGTCGTCGGAGAGGTCGGCCGCAGCCACCAGAGTCAGCTGCCGGACCACGAGGGGCGAGGATACGTTGGCCGCGCCGCAGGCCCCGGCCGTCGGCCTTGTCCCGGGCGCCGTGCGCGAGGCGGGGAGGACGGGCTCCTCTCACTACGCTGATCACCATGACCGCCGCCCCCGCCCCCGCCGCCGCTTCGCCGGCGGGGATCACCGGCCTGGCCGTCTACGAGGTGCCGATGCGCACCCGGTTCCGCGGCATCGACGTCCGCGACGGCGTGCTGCTGCGCGGCCCGGCCGGCTGGGGCGAGTTCTCCCCCTTCTGGGACTACGACGCCGTCGAGAGCCGCCGCTGGTGGGCCTCGGCCGTGGAGTCGGCCGTCGAGGGCTGGCCGGCGCCGGTGCGCGACGCCGTGCCGGTGAACGTGACCGTGCCCGCGGTCGACGCCGAGCGGGCGCACGCGATCGTCCGTGCCTCCGGCTGCCGGACGGCGAAGGTCAAGGTCGCCGAGCCGGGGCAGACGCCGGCGGACGACCTCGCCCGCGTGGAGGCGGTGCGCGACGCGCTGGGCGCCGGAAAGGCGATCCGGGTGGACGCCAACGCCGCGTGGGACGTCGACACCGCCGCCGCCCGGATCGGCGAGCTCGACCGGTTCGGCCTGGAGTACGTCGAGCAGCCGTGCGCGTCGCTGGAGGAGCTGGCCGCGCTGCGCCGCCGGATCGACGTGCGGATCGCCGCCGACGAGCTGGTGCGACGGGCCGACGACCCGCTGCGGGTCGACCTGCGCGAGGCCTGCGACGTCATCGTCCTCAAGGTGCAGCCGCTGGGCGGGGTGCGGGCCGCGCTGCGGGTCGCCGAGGCGCACGGCCTGCCGTGCGTCGTCTCCTCGGCGCTGGAGTCCTCGGTCGGGATCGCCGCCGGCGTCGCGCTGGCCGCGGCTCTGCCCGAGCTGCCGTTCGCCTGCGGGCTGGCGACGGTGGCCCTGCTCGCCGGCGACGTGAGCGGGAACCCCCTGCTGCCGGTCGACGGCGTGCTGCCGATCGGCCCGCGGGAGCCCGACCGGCTGTCGGCGGTGGCCGCGGGCCCGGGGACCACCGGCCGCTGGCTCGCCCGGATCGCCGAGGTGCGTGCCGCGTGAACCCCGCCACCGCGTTCGCCCGCGTGCTGGTCGACGAGCTGGTACGCGGCGGCGTCACCGACGCCGTCCTCTCACCCGGCTCCCGGTCGGCGCCCGTGGCGCTGGCCCTCGCCGCGGCCGAGTCGAACGGCCGGCTGCGGCTGCACGTGCGGATCGACGAGCGCACCGCCGCCTTCCTGGCGCTCGGGCTGGCGAAGGCCACCGGCCGGCCGGTGCCGGTGCTCACCACGTCCGGGACCGCGACCGCCCACCTGCACGCCGCCGTCCTCGAGGCCGACGCCAGCGGGGTGCCGCTGCTGGCGCTGACCGCCGACCGGCCGCCGGAGCTGCGGGCCACCGGCGCCAACCAGACGATCGAGCAGGCCGGCCTGTACGGGACCGCGGTGCGCTGGTCGGCCGACGTCGGCGTCCCCGAGCCCGGCCGCGCGGCCGAGCAGAACCGCTACTGGCGGTCGGTGGTGACCAAGGCGCTCACGGTGGCCGCCGGCACGCTGTCGGCCGACCCCGGCCCGGTGCAGCTCAACCTCGCGCTGCGCGAGCCGCTGCTGCCCGACGAGGAGCCGCCGGCCGGGCTCGCCGCCCCCTGGGCCGGCCGCCCCGGAGGTGCGCCCTGGACCGCGGCGGAGCCGTCTGCCGGCTGGGCGGCGCGGGCGCACCGGCTGCCGCCGCGGACGCTGGTGATCGCCGGTGACGGGCCGCTGCACGCCGCCCCCGGGCTCTCGGAGGGCTCGGCGTGGCCCGTGGTCGCCGAGCCGAGCAGCGGGTTCTGGGGCCTGCCGGGCTCGATCCGCGGTGGCGTGCTCGCGCTCGGTGCGGCCGGCTGGCTGGCCGCGCACCGGCCCGAGCGGGTCGTGGTGGTGGGCCGGCCGACGCTCTCCCGGCCGGTCAGCGCGCTGCTGGCCGACCCCGCCGTTCCGGTGGAGACGGTGAGCGCCTCCCCGCGGTGGGCCGACGCCGGCCGGTCGAGCACCGCCGTCCGGCGGCTGTTCGCCGGTGCCGAGCCCGACGAGCCGGTGGACGAGCCGTGGGTGGCTGCGTGGCACGCCGCCGCCGATCGGGTGGGCGCCGCCGTCGACGCGCTGCTCGACGAGGCGCCGGCGCTGACCGCCGCCCGGCTGGCCCGCGACGTCGTCGCCGCCCTCCCCGCGGGCGCCCTGCTGGTGCTCGGCTCCTCGACCCCCGTGCGCGACGTCGACCGGCTGGCGGTGCCGCGCGCCGACGTCACCGTGCTCGCCAACCGCGGGGTCGCGGGCATCGACGGGACGATCTCGACCGCGGTGGGCGCGGCGCTGGTGCACGGCGGCCCGGCGTTCGCGCTGATGGGCGACCTGACGTTCCTGCACGACCTGACCGGGCTGCTGCTGGGCGAGGGCGAGCGTCGGCCCGACCTCACGGTGGTCGTGCCCGACAACGACGGCGGCGGCATCTTCGCCCAGCTCGAGCCGGGGCAGGACCGCCACGCCCGCGACTACCGCCGGGTGTTCGGGACGCCGCACGGACGCGACCTGGTGGCGGTCGCCTCGGCGCTCGGGTGGGCCGCGTCGCGGATCACCGCGGCCGAGGAGCTCCCCGGCGCGCTGGCCCTCGGCGGCCCGCGCGTGGTCGTCGTCCGCACCGACCAGCGGGCCGAGGCGGCGCTGGCGACGGATCTGCGGGCGGCCGCCGCGCAGGCGCTGGGGGAGTAGCTCAGCCCTCGAGCGCGGCCTGGAAGGCAGCGAACTTCGACTGGGTCTCGGCGAGCTCCGCGGCCGGATCCGAGCCGGCGACGATGCCGCAGCCGGCGAACAGCCGCGCCCCGTCATCGCCGACCAGCTCGGCGCAGCGCAGCGCGAGCCCGAACTCGCCGTCGCCGGCCGCGTCGAGCCAGCCCACCGGCCCCGCGTACCGGCCGCGGTCCATGCCCTCCAGCTCGCCGATGAGCGCCGCGGCGTCCGGCGTCGGGGTGCCGCACACGGCGGCGGTGGGGTGCACGGCGCCGACCAGCTCCAGCAGCCCGGCGGAGTCGCGCTGGGTGCCGACGACGTCGGTGGCGAGGTGCCGCACGTTCGCCAGCGTGAGCAGCTCCGGCTCGGCCGGTGCCGTCAGCTCCCGGCAGTACGGCTCCAGCGCGCGCACCAGGGAGTCGACGGCGAGCGCGTGCTCGGCGCGGTCCTTGGCCGAGTTCAGCAGCGCCTCGGCCAGCCGCTCGTCCGCGGCGCCCGCCCCGCGCGGCGCCGTTCCGGCCAGCACACGGGAGAACAGCCGCCGGCCGGTGCGGCGCAGCAGCAGCTCGGGAGTGGCGCCCAGCAGGCCGTCGACGGCGAAGGTCCAGCAGCCCGGGAAGCGGGCGGCCAGCCGGCGCAGCATCCGCCTGGGATCGAGCGGGACGTCGGAGGAGACCAGCAGGTCGCGGGCGAGCACGACCTTCTCCAGCTCGCCGGCGTCGATGCGGACCACGGCGGCGGCCACCGCGGCGCACCAGCTCGCGGGGTCGAGCGCGCCGTCGGCGTAGCGCAGCCGGGGAGCCGGGCCGTCGTCGGCCGGCGCCGACTCCGGCAGGTCCGGGGCGGCCCCGACGGCGGTGATCCAGCCGACGCCGTCCCGCCGTCCGACGACGACCTCGGGGACGACGAAGACCGACGTCCCGGCGGCGGGGTCGAAGGCGATGCTCGCGAACACCACCGGGCCCGAGCCCGGGACGCGAAGCTCGTCGGCGACGTCCAGGCCGGCGGCGAACCGGTCCCACCAGTCGGCGGCCTCGGCGAGCGCGTGGGGGCCGGAGACCTCCAGCCGCGCCGCCTCGCCCCAGCCGACCAGGCCCTCGCCGTGGCGGACCCAGGACAGGCCACCGCGGGCCGGGAGCAGGCCGAGCAGCTCGCCGGCCGTGTCGGACCGCACCGTGGTGACGGTGCGCGACGCCGCTGCCGGGGAGGTCAGGGCGGCCGCTGTCACGCGATCAGAGTAGGAGGGCTTGTAGCGTCCACGCCGTGGCAGACCGGCGAGAGACCGCCCACAGGACCCCTTCCGGGACCCGCGCCGAGCGTGCGAGGGGCGGGGAGGACGGGGTCCTGCCACTGCGGGCCGGGCTGGACAAGCGACCGGCCGAGGTCGCGGCCATGTTCGACCGCGTGGCGAAGCGGTACGACGTCACCAACACCGTCCTCTCCGGTGGTCTGGACGCCGGCTGGCGGCGGGCCACCCGGGAGGCGCTCAGGGCCCGGCCGGGGCAGACCGTCCTCGACGTCGCGGCAGGGACCGCCGTCTCGACCGTCGAGCTCGCCGCAGGGGGGGTCACGGCGATCGCCTGCGACTTCTCGCAGGGCATGCTCCGCGCCGGGGCGGCCCGGCCGGTGCCCAAGGTCGCCGGGGACGCGATGGCGCTGCCGCTGGCCGACGAGAGCGTCGACGCCGTGGTCATCTCCTTCGGCCTGCGCAACGTGGCCGACCCCGACGCGGCGCTGCGCGAGTTCTCCCGGGTGACGAAGCCGGGCGGCACGCTGGTGGTCTGCGAGTTCTCCAGCCCCACGTGGTCGCCGTTCCGCACCGTCTACACCGAGTACCTGATGAAGGCGCTGCCCCGCATCGCCCGGGCGGTGAGCAGCAATCCGGAGGCCTACGTCTACCTCGCCGAGTCGATCCGCGCCTGGCCCGACCAGGCCACGCTCGCCGGCCGCCTGCAGGACGCCGGCTGGGTCGACGTCGCCTGGCACAACCTGACCGGCGGGATCGTCGCGCTGCACCGGGGCCGCAAGCCCACCTGACCTCGGCGCCGAGTTCGTGCTGGTCAGACTGGGGAAGTGTCGTACTCCGGCGTTGGCGTGGTGGTGTGTTCGACGGCTGGGGCGTGGACCTGACGGTGGTCCCGCGCGGTCAGGCCACCGTGAGTGGGGCCGGCGCGGTTGGCCGAGGCGCTGCCGGTCGGGTCGATGCCGGAGGCCGAGCTGTCGCTCGAGCTGCAGCGGATCCAGCAGCTGAAGGCCGCGGTGTGCCCGGGTGGGCTCTGGGCGCCGGCCGGGGGGTCGCTGGAGGTGGCGGTCACCGACGAGGCCGCCGGTGTGCTGCTCGCCACGGCCACCAGCGCGGAGCTGGCACGGATCGCCCGCTGCGGGTGCCGCGAGCACCCGGACGGTGGCCAGGGCACGGCCCCCAGGACGGACCGGTGCGGTTGCCCGGTGCTGGGTGCACCGCCGACCGTGGACGGTCACGCCCCGGGTGTCGAGCAACGACGGTTCCAACGGCAGCGGGACCGTGGCTGCCGGCATCCCGGTTGCGGGCAGCCGGTCGGCCGCACCGACCTCGACCACGTCACCGCCTACGGTGCGGGCGGCTCCACCGACTGGGACAGCTCCGTCGACTCCGAGGACACCCTCGACCGGGCAACAGTGGCCAGCCAGGCGCTACCGTGCCTCCGATGCGCTTGACCATCGTCATGGTCGCGGACATCCCGAGTGGAGCCGACGCGGGCTTCCAGGCGTACGAGTCCGCAGTTCTGCCCCTCCTTCCGCGTCACGGCGGTCGCCTCGAACGACGCCTACGAACTGGCGACGCGCTCACGGAGGTCCACATCGTCTCCTTCGCGTCGCACGACGGCTTCGCGTCCTACCTGGCCGACGAAGAGCGGCAGTCGCACAAGGGGCTGTTGGACGGCCTCGGCGTCACCCAGCGCGTGCTTCTCGTCGACGACGTGTAGGTGCCGTCGCACACGCGCGCGGCTGGCCCCGCCCACCCATCCGACCGCCCGGGGCGGCATCCCTACAGCTGGCGCCGCAGGCCGCCGGGGAGCCCCGGGGGCCGCGCGGGAGGCGGGCGGAGCGGACCCTCGACGGGCGGAGGAACGGCCGACCCGGTGGCACGCGCCGTAGGGCGCGCCTCTCGACTCGTCCTAGCGAAGGATCTCGCCAGCCAGGGTGACACCTGGCTGGCGAACCTGTGCTGCTCTGCCGGCGCCACCGCCCTCACCGGTGGGACCTGTCGACCCGCCACCGTTCCGACGATGTCGCCGGGCGCCCGGACGAGCGTGCGAAGGGTGGGGGAGGACGGGGTCGCTGTTCTAGCGTCGGACCATGACGAGCACACCTGTTCCGCCGACCGGGCCGACGCCGGCGTCGCCGTAGCGGTGGCCGTGCCCCCTCCCCGCTACGCCGACCGGGCCGACGCCGGCCGAGCGCTCGCCACCGCCCTCGCCGGGCGGGCGGACGCACACGCCCTGGTCCTGGGTCTGCCCCGCGGCGGCGTGCTCGTCGCCGCCGAGGTGGCCGCCGCCCTCGGCGCTGACCTCGACGTCCTCGTCGTCCGCAAGCTCGGCGTCCCCGGGCACCCGGAGCTGGCGATGGGCGCCATCGCCGCGGTCGGCGGCGCCGTCGAGACGGTGTGGGTCCGCCGGGTCCTCGACCGCGCCGCGCCCGACCCCGCCGCGGTGTCGGCGGTGCACGACCGGGAGCTCGCCGAGCTCCGCCGGCGCACCACCGCCTACCGCGGCGCCCGGACGGCACCGGTGGTCGCCGGCCGCCACGTCGTGCTCGTGGACGACGGCCTGGCCACGGGGGCCACCATGCGCGTCGCCGTCCGGGCTCTCCGGCGGAGCGGCCCGGCGCGGATCACCGTGGCCGTTCCGGTCGGCCCGCCGGAGTCCGTCGCCGAGCTGACCGGCGTGGTCGACGAGGCGGTGTGCCTGCAGGCGCCGGCCGGCTTCCGCTCGGTCGGGCAGGCCTACGCCGACTTCTCCGACACCCCGGACGAGGAGGTCCTGGCGGCGCTGGACCGAGGGGGGGCTGTCGGCTAGATCACATCGCGGCCTAGACTCGGACCGAGCACCTTGTGAACCTTTTCACAAGGTCACGGGACTCGGGCGACGGACCGGAGGTGGCGGCGTGACGCAGGCCTCGATCGAGCGCACGGCCCACGACGTCGTGGTCGGCGCCGGACCGACTGACGCCGGCGACGTGAGGGGGCTCGGTGTGGCGACAGGTCGTCGACCCGATACGGACGCTCCGTGGTCGAAGTGTGACCCGCCCGTGACCGAGATCACCCTAGGGTGGCGATGATGCTCTCGACCTACGTCCCGATCGTCGGGCTCTTCGCGCTGGCCGCGGCGTTCGCGCTGTTCTCGGTCGCCGTCGCCCCATTCGTGGGCCCCCGCCGGTACAACCGCGCCAAGCTGGCGGCCTACGAGTGCGGCATCGAACCGGTCGACCAGCCGCTCACCGGCGGCCGGTTCCCGGTCAAGTACTACCTGACCGCGATGTTGTTCATCGTCTTCGACATCGAGATCGTCTTCCTCTACCCGTGGGCCGTCGCCAACGACGCCCTGGGTGTGTGGGGCCTGGTCGCGATGGTCGTCTTCATCGGCACCGTCTTCCTCGCCTTCGCCTACGAGTGGCGGCGCGGTGGGCTCGAGTGGGACTGACAGGGAGCACCTGATGGGACTCGAGGAGAAGCTGCCCAGCGGCGTCCTGCTGACCAGCGTGGAGAAGCTGGTCAACTGGACCCGCAAGTCGTCGCTGTGGCCCGCGACGTTCGGCCTGGCCTGCTGCGCCATCGAGATGATGGCCTCCGGGGCCGGCCGGTACGACCTCGCCCGGTTCGGGATGGAGGTCTTCCGCGCTTCGCCGCGGCAGGCCGATCTGATGATCGTCGCCGGCCGGGTGAGCCAGAAGATGGCGCCGGTCCTGCGGCAGAT
The DNA here is from genome assembly GCF_054051055.1 of Blastococcus sp. SYSU DS0973. Taxonomy (NCBI): domain Bacteria; kingdom Bacillati; phylum Actinomycetota; class Actinomycetes; order Geodermatophilales; family Geodermatophilaceae; genus Blastococcus; species Blastococcus sp. SYSU DS0973. The sequence goes on along the minus strand of NZ_JBJHAN010000006.1, from coordinate 165,236 downwards.
CTACGACCAGATGCCCGAGCCCCGGTGGGTGCTGGCGATGGGGGTGTGCGCGAGCTCCGGCGGCATGTTCAACAACTACGCGATCGTGCAGGGCGTCGACCACGTCGTCCCGGTGGACATGTACCTGCCCGGCTGCCCGCCGCGGCCGGAGATGCTCATGGACGCGATCCTCAAGCTGCACCACAAGATCCAGCACGAGCCGCTCGGCGAGAAGCGGGCCCGCCAGCTCGAGCGGGAACGCCAGGACGGCACCGCGAAGGACCTCCTGGTCGAGATGCCCTCGACGGTCCGCGTCGACAAGGCCGCCCGCCGCGCCTACGAGCAGGCCGCCGCCGAGGGCCGCACCGGTCAGTTCGGCATCGAGCAGCGCGGCGGGAACGCCGTCCTCCTGCCGAGCGAGCGCACGCGATGAGCAACGACGGCGGCTCGAACGTCGTCCCCGGCCGCCAGGAGGCCGGATACGACGACAGCACGGCGCCCTCGGGCGGCTTCCGGAAGGGCGCGTTCGGCGTCTCCGGCAGCGGCGACACCTCCGGGTTCGGTGGCCTCGTGCGGGTCGAGCCCGGTGGTGCGGTGGCGCTGCACTCCACCGAGCGGCCCTACGGCAGCTACTTCGACGAGGTCACCGACGCGCTGATCGAGGCCGTCGGGGAGGCGACGTACGCGGCCGCGGTCCAACGGGTGCTGGTCGACCGCGGTGAGATCACCTACTTCGTCGCCCGCGAGCACCTGCTGACCCTCGTGCAGCCGCTCCGCGACGACGAGGCCCTGCGCTTCGAGCTGTGCAGCAGCGTCTCCGGCGTCGACTACCTCGACAGCGGTGGCCCGGCGGTGGCTCCCGGCCGGCCACGGCTGCACGTCGTCTACCACCTCACGTCGATGACCTACCGGCGCCGCATCCGCCTGGAGGTGGCGGTGAGCGCGGAGGACCCGCACGTTCCGTCGATCACCGCGATCTACCCGACGGCGGACTGGCACGAGCGGGAGACCTGGGACATGTTCGGCGTCGTCTTCGACGGCCACCCGGCGCTGACCCGGATCCTCATGCCCGACGACTGGGACGGCCACCCGCAGCGCAAGGACTACCCGCTCGGCGGGATCCCGGTGGAGTACCACGACGCGACGGTCCCGCCGCCGGACACCCGGAGGGCCTACCGATGAGCACCGAAGGCACGAGTTCCCCCGCGGAGCGGCGACGATGAGCACCACCTACAACCCTGCCGACCCCTACGCCGGGTCACGCGAGACCACCGAGGGCCGCGTCTACACCGTGACCGGTGGGGACTGGGACCTCACGCTCGGCGCGGACCCGCACGGCGAGGAGCGCCTCGTCGTCAACATGGGCCCGCAGCACCCGTCCACGCACGGCGTGCTGCGGCTGGTCCTCGACCTCGAGGGCGAGACGGTGACCAAGGCGCGGGTGGTCATCGGCTACCTGCACACCGGCATCGAGAAGAACACCGAGTACCGCAACTGGGTGCAGGGCACCACGTTCGTGACCCGCATGGACTACCTCGCCCCGCTGTTCAACGAGGCCGGCTACTGCATGGCGGTGGAGAAGCTGCTGGGCGTGGAGATCCCGCAGCGGGCGGCCACCATCCGGGTGCTGGTGATGGAGCTCAACCGGATCGCCTCGCACCTGGTCGCGCTGGCCACGTTCGGCATGGAGATGGGTGCCCTCACGGGCATGACCAACGGCTTCCGCGAGCGCGAGATGGTCCTCGACCTGCTCGAGGAGATCACCGGCCTGCGGATGAACCACGCCTACATCCGGCCCGGCGGCCTGGCGCAGGACCTGCCCGAGGGCGCGGTCGAGCACATCCGCGAGTTCCTGGCGGTCATGCCGGCGCGGGTGGCCGACTTCCACCGGCTCCTCACCGGCCAGCCGATCTGGCAGGCCCGGCTCAAGGACGCCGGCTACCTGGACCTGACCGGTTGCGTGGCGCTCGGCGTCACCGGGCCGATCCTGCGCGCCACCGGCCTGGCGTGGGACCTGCGCAAGGTCGAGCCCTACCTCGGTTACGACACCTACGACTTCGAGGTGCCGACCGCGGACACCTGCGACGCCTGGGGCCGGTACCTGGTGCGCATGGCCGAGGTGAACGAGTCGCTGAAGCTCATCGGCCAGGCGCTGGACCGGCTCGAGCCCGGGCCGGTGATGGTCGAGGACAAGAAGATCGCCTGGCCCGCGCAGCTCTCGCTCGGGCCCGACGGGATGGGCAACTCCCTCGACCACGTCCGGCACATCATGGGCCAGTCGATGGAGGCCCTGATCCACCACTTCAAGCTGGTCACCGAGGGCTTCCGGGTGCCCGCCGGCCAGGTGTACGTGCCGATCGAGTCACCGCGCGGCGAGCTCGGCTACCACGTGGTCAGCGACGGCAGCACCCGCCCGTGGCGCGTCCACGTGCGCGACCCCAGCTTCGTGAACCTGCAGGCCACCGCGGCGATGAGCGAGGGCGGCATGATCGCCGACGTCATCGCCGCGATCGCCTCGATCGACCCGGTCATGGGGGGCGTCGACAGATGAGCGCACTGCCAGGCAGCCCGGAGGCCACGGCGGTCACCGGGCTCGACTCGAGCCCGGTCGACTCCGCGGCCCTCGCCGAGGTCCCGCCGCTGACCGAGCAGGCCCGCGTCGAGGCGCGGGAGATCATCGCCCGCTACCCGGTGGCCCGGTCGGCGCTGCTGCCGATGCTGCACCTGGTGCAGAGCTACCAGGGCTACGTCACCCCCGAGGGCGTCGCGCTGTGCGCCGAGGAGCTGGGGCTGACCAAGGCCGAGGTCGGCGCGGTCGCGACCTTCTACACCATGTACAAGCGCCGGCCGACCGGGCGGCACCTCGTCAGCGTCTGCACCAACACGCTGTGCGCCGTCCTCGGCGGGCAGCGGATCATGGACGCCCTGTCGGCGGATCTCGGCGTGCACCACGACGAGACCGCCGCCGACGGCTCGATCACCCTCGAGCACGCCGAGTGCCTCGCCGCCTGCGACTACGCGCCGGTGGTCACCGTCGACTACGAGTTCTACGACCAGCAGGACGTCGAGAGCGCCCGCGAGCTGGTGGCGGCGCTGCGCCGGGGCGAGAAGCCGGCGCCCACCCGAGGCGCCCCGCTCACCGACTTCCGGGGGATCTCCCGCCAGCTGGCGGGGTTCTCCCAGTACCCGGACGCCGCCGCGGCGGCCGCCGCCGTCGACGCCCCGGGGTCCTACGAGCCGACGCTGCGCGGGCTGCGGCTGGCCGCCGAACGCGGCGAGTCCGCGCCGCCGATGCGCGGCCCCGAGCCGGAGCCGGTCCCCGACGCTGCAGAAGGACCCCGTCCTCCCCACCCTTCGCAAGCTCAGGGCGGGCCCCGGGACGGGGCCGGGGAGACGGTCCGCCCCTCGGGCCGCACCGGGGAGACGCCGGGCAAGGAGGCCGCCGACGCGCGCGTCGCCGCGGCCGACACCCCGGCGGAGAAGGCCGGCGCAGCGCAAGCCCACCCCGACGAGGGCACGGAGTACGGCCGCGGGCGGCCGCCCGGCGGCCTCGACGCCAGCGGCACCGACACCCCGGCGGCGAGCGAACCGGCAGGCGGCTACCAGGGGCCCGGGACCGGGCGCACCGTCGAAGGCCGTACCCCGCCGAAGCGGAGGAAGTGAGCCATGCCCCTCACCCCCGTCCTCACCACCCGCTGGGGCGCCGAGCACTCGTGGCGGCTGTCCACCTACGAGCGGCTCGACGGCTACTCGGCGTTGCGCACGGCGTTGTCGATGCAGCCCGACGAGCTGGTCACCCTGGTCAAGGACTCCGGCCTGCGCGGCCGCGGCGGCGCCGGTTTCCCCACCGGCATGAAGTGGAGCTTCATCCCGCAGCCCAAGCCGGGGGAGGAGCCCACCGGCCCGGCGGCGATGCCCAAGTACCTCGTGGTCAACGCCGACGAGGGCGAGCCGGGCACCTGCAAGGACCTGCCGCTGATGATGGCCGACCCGCACTCGCTGATCGAGGGCGTGATCATCTCGTCCTACGCGATCCGGTCGAAGCTGGCCGTCATCTACGTCCGCGGCGAGGCGGTGCACGCCCACCGGCGGCTGATGAACGCGGTGGGCGAGGCCTACGCCGCCGGCTACCTCGGCACCGACATCCTCGGCTCCGGCTACGACCTGGAGCTGATCGTGCACGCCGGCGCCGGCGCGTACATCTGCGGCGAGGAGACCGCGCTGCTCGACTCGCTCGAGGGCTACCGCGGTCAGCCCCGGCTCAAGCCGCCGTTCCCCGCGGTCGCCGGCCTGTACGGCGCCCCGACCGTCATCAACAACGTCGAGACCCTGGCCAGCGTGCCGTTCGTCGTCCGCGGCGGCGCCGAGTGGTTCAAGGCCTTCGGCCCCGAGAGGTCGCCCGGGCCGAAGATCTACTCGTTGTCGGGCCGGGTGGTGCGGCCGGGCCAGTACGAGGCCCCCATGGGTACGACGATGCGCGAGCTGCTGGAGATGGCCGGGGGGGTCCGGCCTGGTCACCAGCTGAAGTTCTGGACACCGGGCGGCTCGTCGACGCCGTACTTCACCCCCGAGCACCTCGACGTCCCGCTGGACTTCGACTCCGTCGCCGCCGCGGGCTCCATGCTCGGCACCACCGCGCTGATGGTGTTCGACGAGACCGACTCGATCGTCGAGGCGACCCTGCGGTTCACCGAGTTCTACGCCCACGAGAGCTGCGGCAAGTGCACCCCCTGCCGCGAGGGCACCTACTGGCTGGTGCAGATCCTCGAACGGATCGCGCACGGCCGGGGCACCGCGCAGGACCTCGACATCTTGGTCGACACCTGCGACAACATCCTCGGCCGCTCGTTCTGCGCCCTCGGTGACGGCGCCACCAGCTGCATCACCAGCTCGCTGAAGTACTTCAAGGACGACTACGTCGCCCTGCTGCCGCCCGAGGAGCAGGCCCGGCTGGGCCGCAACCTTCGCATCGAGCCCGTGGGAGTGGCGTCATGACACTCACCCCGACCAATCCGCCCCCCGCCGCCGCGGTGCCCCCCGGCGCGCCGGGCCCGCACACCCCGCCGGACGCCGTCCACTGCACCATCGACGGCTTCGACGTCGCCGTCCCGAAGGGCACGCTCATCATCCGGGCGGCCGAGCAGGTCGGCGTCTTCATCCCACGGTTCTGCGACCACCCGCTGCTCGAGCCGGTCGGCGCCTGCCGGCAGTGCCTGGTCGAGGTCGAGGGCCAGCGCAAGCCGGTCGCCTCCTGCACCATGCCGGTCACCGACGGCATGGCGATCAAGAGCCAGCTGTCCAGCCCGGTCGCCGACAAGGCGCAGCAGGGCACGATGGAGCTGCTGCTGATCAACCACCCGCTCGACTGCCCCACCTGCGACAAGGGCGGCGAGTGCCCCCTGCAGAACCAGGCGATGGGCCACGGGCGCACCGAGAGCCGGTTCGTCGACGAGAAGCGGACCTATCCCAAGCCGCTGCCGATCAGCAGCGAGATCCTGCTCGACCGCGAGCGCTGCGTGCTGTGCGCCCGCTGCACCCGGTTCTCCCAGCAGGTCGCCGGCGACCCGTTCATCGAGCTGTTCGAGCGCGGCGCGCTGGAGCAGGTGGCCATCTACGAGGACGAGCCCTTCGAGTCCTACTTCTCCGGCAACACCACCCAGATCTGCCCGGTCGGCGCCCTCACCAGTGCCCAGTACCGCTTCCGCGCGCGCCCCTTCGACCTGCGCAGCGAGGCGAGCGTCTGCGAGCACTGCGCCTCCGGCTGCGCGATGCGCAGCGACTACCGGCGCGGCAAGGTCACCCGGCGGCAGGCCGGGGAGGACCCGGCGGTCAACGAGGAGTGGACCTGCGACAAGGGCCGCTACGCGTTCCGGTACGCCACGTCGAACGAGCGGCTGACCACCCCGATGGTCCGGGGGGGCGACGGCCTGCTGCACCCCGCGTCCTGGCCGGAGGCGTGGGCCACGGCCGCCGTCGGCCTGCTGCGGGCGCGGGCCGAGGGCGGTGTCGGCGTCCTCCCCGGTGGCCGGCTCACGCTCGAGGACGCCTACGCCTGGGCTGCCTTCGCCCGGGTGGCACTGGGCACCAACGACGTCGACGCCCGGGCCCGGGCGCACTCGGCCGAGGAGCTGGCCTTCCTGGCGGCCACCGTCGCCGGCACCGGACCGGCGACCGGCGCCGTCACCTACGACGACGTCGGCTCCGCGCCCGCGGTGCTGCTCGCCGGCCTGGAGCCGGAGGAGGAGTCCCCGATCCTGTTCCTGCGGCTGCGCCGGGCGGTGCGGACCGGCGGCCTCGCGGTCTTCGACCTGGCCCCCTTCGGCACCCGCGCGGCGGAGAAGCTGCAGGCCACCGTGCTCACCACGTTCCCCGGTGCCGAGGCCCGCTCCCTGCAGGCCCTCGCCGAGGGCAGCTGGGGCGGCCCCGCCGTCGAGGCGCTGCGCCGGCCGGGCGCCGTCGTCCTCGCCGGCGAGCGCCTGGCCGAGGTCCCCGGCGCCTTCACGGCACTGCTGGAGCTGTCGCGGGCCACCGGCGCCCGGCTGGCCTGGGTGCCGCGCCGCGCCGGTGAGCGCGGCGCCGTCGAGGCCGGCGCACTGCCGACGCTGCTGCCCGGCGGCCGCGCCGTCGACGACCCCGCCGCCCGCGCCGAGGTGGCCGCGTTGTGGGGCATCGACCCCGCGGCCGTGCCCGCCGCCCCCGGCCGAGACGTCACCGGCATCCTGACCGCCGCCCGCGCCGGGCGGCTGCCCGGGCTGCTCGTCGGTGGCGTCGACCCGGCCGACCTGCCCGACCCCGCCCTGGCCCGGGCGGCGCTGGACGCCGCGGCGTTCGTCGTCAGCCTGGAGATGTTCCCGAGCGAGGTCACCGAGCGCGCCGACGTCGTCCTGCCGGTCGCCGCCGCATCGGAGAAGTCGGGGAGCTACCTCGACTGGGAGGGCCGGCTGCGGCCCTTCGACGCCACCCTGCACAACACGGGTCGGCTGCCCGACGGGCGGGTGCTGCACGGACTGGCCGACGAGATGGACGTCGACCTGCGCCTGCCCACCCCCGAGGTCGCCCGAGCCGCGCTGGCCGCCCTGGGCGCCCGCCGGTCCGCCGCCGAGGGCCAGGCGCCGGCCGTCGCGCCACCGGCCGCGCCCGTGCTGCGCGACGACGAGGCGGTGCTCGCGTCGTGGCGCCAGCTGCTCGACGTCGGCACGCTGCAGCGGGAGGAGCCCGAGCTCGCCGGTACCGCCCGGCGCCCGGTCGCCCGCATCGGCGCCGAGGCCGCTGCCCGGCTGGGCCTCGTCGACGGCGACCGGCTCACCGTCAGCGGGTCCACCGGCTCCATCAGCCTGCCGGTGCAGATCACCCCGATGCCCGACCACGTGGTCTGGGTGCCGATGCGGTCGCCCGGCAGCGAGATCCGGACGGCGCTGGGCGCCGGGCCCGGGAGCGTCGTGCGGCTGGCCCGCACGAGCGCCGACGCCGGGGAGAGCGTGCGATGAGCGTGTGGGCGGCTGCGGCCGACCAGCCGACGCTGGCGGACTTCGGCAACGACGTCTGGTGGATCGTCGTGATCAAGGTCGTCGGCGTCTTCGCGGTGCTGGTGCTCATGACGTTGTTCGCGATCGTGTTCGAGCGCAAGGTCGTCGCGCGGATGCAGCAGCGGATCGGGCCCAACCGGGTCGGTCCGCGCGGCTACCTGCAGAGCCTCGCCGACGGGCTGAAGCTCGCGTTCAAGGAAGACATCATGCCCGCGCTCGCGGACAAGCCGGTGTACTTCCTGGCCCCGGTGATCGCCACCATCCCGGCGTTCGTCGCGTTCTCCGTCATCCCGATGGGCCCGGTCGTGAGCATCTTCGGCCAGCAGACGCCGCTGCAGCTCACCGATGCCCCGATCGGGGTGCTGATCATCCTGGCGATGTCCGCGATGGGCATCTACGGCATCGTGCTGGGCGGCTGGGCCTCCGGATCCACGTACCCGCTGCTGGGCAGCCTGCGCAGCGCGGCCCAGATGATCAGCTACGAGATCGCGATGGGGCTGTCGCTGGTCGCGGTGTTCCTCTACGCGGGGACGATGTCCACGTCGGGGATCGTCGCAGCCCAGGCCGACGGGTCCGAGCTCTCCTTCTTCGGCTGGGAGTTCACCGGGCCGAGCTGGTACGTCGTCCTGCTCCCGGTCTCCTTCGTGATCTACGCGATCGCCGTCGTCGGTGAGACCAACCGTGCGCCGTTCGACCTGCCCGAGGCCGAGAGCGAGCTGGTGGGTGGCTTCCACACGGAGTACTCGTCGTTGAAGTTCGCCCTGTTCTTCCTGGCCGAGTACATCAACATGGTCACCGTCTCGGCGCTGGCCGCGACGCTCTTCCTCGGTGGGTGGCGGGCACCGTGGCCGATCTCCGTCTGGGACGGCGCCAACAGCGGCTGGTGGCCGCTGCTGTGGTTCTTCCTCAAGGTCGTCGCCGCGCTGTTCGTCTTCATCTGGCTGCGCGGCACCCTGCCCCGGCTCCGCTACGACCAGTTCATGCGGTTCGGCTGGAAGGTGCTGGTCCCGGTGTCGCTGGTGTGGATCCTCGTCGTCGCCACGATGCGGACCGTGTCCCGCGAGGCCGGCCTGTCCGCCGGTGAGGTGGCGCTCTACGTGGGGCTGCCCATCGCGCTGGTCCTGCTGGGAGGCCTCTGGCTCGCCGGCCGGGCGAGCCAGCGCGACACCCGGCTGGCCGCGGTCGAGGCCGCCGCCGGCTCGAACCACCCGACGAGCACCGAGCCCGAGGTCCTGCCCCCGGCCGGCGCACGCCGCCGGCCGGCCGGCGGCCCCATCCGGGCCGAGGGCGGCTTCCCGGTCCCGCCCATGGACCTGCGGGTCCCGCCGTCGCCACGGCTGCGGCGGCAGCCGGTGAGCACCGCCGGTGAACCGGTGCCCGGAGCAGTCGTCGGCACCGGCCGGCGCGGCGCCACCAGCACTTCGGAGGAGGACGGCGATGTCTGAGCGCAGCAAGCCGGGCGAGCAGGACCTGGTGCGGCGGTCCGCGGGCGAGGTCGAGCGCTCTCCGGAGGGCGGCCGGAAGCGGCCGGCGGTCCGCGACGGGCTGCTGCCCGCCGCCGTCCAGGGGTTCGGCGTCACCTTCGCCCAGATCTTCCGCACGGTGACCACCGAGCAGTACCCGTTCGAGCCCAAGGTGACCAAGCCGCGCTACCACGGCCGGCACGTGCTCAACCGGCACCCCGACGGCCTGGAGAAGTGCGTCGGCTGCGAGCTGTGCGCGTGGGCCTGCCCGGCCGACGCGATCTACGTGGAGGGCGGCGACAACACCGAGGACGCCCGCTTCTCGCCCGGTGAGCGGTACGGCGCGGTGTACCAGATCAACTACCTGCGGTGCATCTTCTGCGGGCTGTGCATCGAGGCCTGCCCGACGCGGTCGCTGACGATGAGCAACGACTTCGAGCTGGCCGACGACAACCGGCGCGACCTGATCTACACCAAGGAGCAGCTCATGGCTCCGCTGCTGCCCGGCATGGAGGCCACGCCACACCCGATGCGGCTCGGCGACGACGAGAAGGACTACTACGTGCGCGAGCCGGAGCCCCGCCCGTGACCCCGGAGACGGCCGGTGTCGTCATCGGCACCGGCGAGGCGGTCATCTTCTGGATCCTCGGGCCGGTCGCCCTCGCCGGGGCGCTGGGCATGGTGCTCAGCCGCAACGCGGTGCACTCCGCGCTGTGGCTGGTGCTGACCATGCTCTCCCTCGGTGTCTTCTACGTGGTGCAGGAGGCGCCCTTCCTGGGCGCGGTCCAGGTGATCGTCTACACCGGGGCGATCATGATCCTGTTCCTGTTCGTGCTGATGCTGGTCGGGCGGGACTCCTCCGACTCGGTGGTCGAGACGCTGCGCGGCCAGCGGGTCGCGGCGCTCGCGCTGGGCGCCGGCTTCGCCGCCCTGGTCGGCGCCGGCATCGCCCGGGCCACCCAAGACCTGCCCGTCGCCGGTCTCGAGGCCGTGCAGGGCGGGGTGGGCGGCCCCTCGTCCGGCAACGTGGAAGCGGTCGCCGGGCTGCTCTACACCCGCTACCTGCTGGCCTTCGAGGTCACCGGTGCGCTGCTGATCGTCGCCGCGGTCGGTGCGCTGCTGCTCACCCACGTGGAGCGGGAACCGGGCAGCCGGCAGACGCAGAAGGAGCGGTCCCGGGCCCGCTTCCTCACCGACCGGCCGCAGACCCTGCCGGGGCCGGGTGTGCACGCCCGCGCCACCTCCGTGGCCGCGCCGGCGCTGCTGCCCGACGGCAGCCTCGCCGAGGACAGCTTCGCCACCGGTATCGAGCCGCAGCAGGTCGAGCAGATGCCCCGCCCGACCGGCCGGGAGCAGCTCGGCTCCCCGGACGCCGCGCTCGGCTCCCTCGACCCCACGCTCAGCGACACCCCGGGCGGGCGGACGGGAGACGAGCACCGGTGAGCGTCTCCTACTACCTGGTGCTGGCGGCCATCCTCTTCACCATCGGCGCCGTCGGCGTCCTCGTGCGGCGCAACGCGATCGTCGTCTTCATGTGCATCGAGCTGATGCTCAACGCGGTCAACCTGACGCTGATCACCTTCGCCCGGTCCACCGGGACCGTCGACGGCCAGATCATCGCGCTGTTCGTCATGGTCGTCGCCGCCGCCGAGGTGGTCGTGGGTCTCGCCATCATCATGTCGATCTACCGGACCCGCCGGTCCGCCTCGGTCGACGACGCCAACCTGCTGAAGTACTGACCGGGACGGGGTTGCAGTGCCTGCTGAAGGGCTCCTCGCCGCCTCCTGGCTGCTGATCGCGCTGCCGCTGGCCGGTGCCGCGGTGCTGCTGCTGGGTGGCCGGCGCACCGACCGCTGGGGTCACCTGCTGGGGACGGCGACGGTCGTGGCGGCTTTCGTCCTCGCCGTGGCGTGCACCGTGCAGCTGGCCGGCCTCGACGAGCGCGCCGCAGACGTCGAGCTGTTCACCTTCGTCGCGACCGGCGAGCTCGACGTCACCGCCGGGCTGCTCTACGACCCGCTGTCGGCGGTGTTCGTGCTGCTGATCACCGGTGTCGGCTCGCTGATCCACGTCTACTCGATCGGCTACATGGCGCACGACCCCGCACGCCGCCGCTTCTTCGCCTACCTGAACCTCTTCGTCGCGGCGATGCTGCTGCTGGTGCTCGGCAACAGCTTCGTGGCGCTCTACGTGGGCTGGGAGGGCGTCGGCCTGGCGTCCTACCTGCTCATCGCCTTCTGGTACACCCGCCCGGCCGCGGCCACCGCGGCGAAGAAGGCGTTCATCATGAACCGGGTCGGCGACGTCGGCCTGGCGCTGGCGATCTTCGTGATGTTCGCCCAGCTGGGGACGACGTCCTACGCCGGCGTCTTCGGGTCGGTGGGCACCCTGGCCGGCGGCACGATCACCGCCATCGGCCTGCTCCTGCTGCTGGGTGCCTGCGGCAAATCCGGCCAGTTCCCGCTGCAGGCGTGGCTGCCCGACGCGATGGAGGGGCCCACGCCCGTCTCCGCGCTCATCCACGCCGCCACGATGGTCACCGCGGGCGTGTACCTGATCGCCCGCTCCGCGCCGATCTACGACCTGACGCCTACGGCGCGGGCCGTGGTCCTCGCGGTCGGCGCCCTGACCCTGCTGATCGGCGCGATCGCCGGGTGTGCCTACGACGACATCAAGAAGGTGCTGGCCTACTCGACGGTCAGCCAGATCGGCTACATGTTCCTGGCCGTCGGGCTCGGCCCGGCCGGCTACGTCGCGGGGCTGGCGCACCTGCTCGCGCACGGCTTCTTCAAAGCCGGCCTCTTCCTCGGCGCCGGGTCGGTCATGCACGCGATGGACGACTCGGTGGACATGCGCCGGTTCGGCGCGCTGTGGAGGAAGCTGCCGGTCACCTTCGTCACCTTCGGGCTGGGCTACCTGGCGCTGATCGGCTTCCCCTTCCTCTCGGGGTACTTCACCAAGGACGCGATCATCGAGGCGGCGCTGGACCGCGACGACGTCTGGGGGTGGGTCCTGGGCGGCGTGATGGTCCTCGGCGCGGGGCTGACCGCCTTCTACATGACGCGGCTGATGCTCATGACGTTCTTCGGCCGGGCCCGGTGGGACGACGGCGTCCACCCGCACGAGTCGCCGTCGATCATGACCGCGCCGATGATCGTGCTGGCGTTCGGCTCGGTGTTCGCCGGCGCCCTGCTCGTGGCGGTCTTCCCGCTCTCGGGCTGGCTCGAGCCGGTCTTCGGCGAGCCGGCGGAGGCCGCGCACGTGGTGGCGCCGGCCGTCGTCGGGCTCGTGGTCACGCTCGTCGCCTTCGCCGGTGTCGCGCTCGCCTGGCTGTTCGTCGGTCGCCGGGAGGTGCCGCTCACCGCCCCGGTGCGGGTCTCGCCCGTCACGCGGGCGGCCCGCCAGGCCCTCTACGCCGACGCGGTCAACGAGTCGCTGTTCATGCGCCCGGGGCAGTGGCTCACCCGCGCGCTCGTGTGGGTCGACAACCGCGGCGTCGACGGCGCGGTCAACGGCCTGGCCGCCGGGCTCGGCGGCTCGTCCGCCCGGCTCGGCCGCACGCAGACCGGCTTCGTGCGCACCTACGCGCTCGGGATGCTCGGCGGCGCGGTCGTGGTGGCCGGCGCCCTCCTGGCGGTGACGGCCGGATGAACCGGCAGACCCCACCCCTCCTCGGAAAGGGAACCGACCAGTGAGCGACTTCCCCTGGCTGCTGGCGATGATCGCCGTGCCGGCCGTCGGTGCCGCGGCGGTCGCCGCCCTGCCGCGTGGCCGGGAGCTGCTCGCCAAGCAGGTCGCGCTCGGCGTCAGCCTCGTCGTCCTGCTGCTCGCGGTGCTCACCACGGTGGCCTTCGACGCCGGCGGCGAGCGGTTCCAGCTGACGACGGCGGTGTCCTGGATCCCCGATTTCGGCTCCGAGTTCGCCCTCGGGGTCGACGGCATCGCGCTGGTGATGCTTCTGCTCATCGGCGTGCTCGTGCCCCTGGTGATCGGCGCCTCCTGGCACGAGGCCGACGCCGGGCCCCGCCCGGCCCGGGTCTTCTTCGCCTGGCTGCTGCTGCTCGAGGCGATGATGGTCGGCGTCTTCGCCGCCACCGACGTGCTGCTCTTCTACGTCTTCTTCGAGGCGATGCTGGTTCCGATGTACTTCCTGATCGGCAGCTTCGGCGGGCCGCGCCGGCAGTACGCGGCCGTCAAGTTCTTCGTCTACAGCCTGGTCGGCGGGTTGGTCATGCTCGCCTCGGTCATCGGGCTGTACGTGGTGAGCACCAGCCAGCTGGGGGAGGGCACTTTCGCCTTCGACGCGCTCCGGCAGCTGGACATCGACCCCGACGTGCAGAAGCTGCTCTTCCTGGGCTTCTTCGTCGCCTTCGCCATCAAGGCGCCGCTGGTGCCCTTCCACACCTGGCTGCCCGACTCCGGCGCCGAGGCCCCGATCGGCGGAGCGGTGCTGCTGGTCGGCGTGCTCGACAAGGTGGGCACGTTCGGCTTCCTGCGCTACTGCCTGCCGCTGTTCCCCGACGCCTCCCGTGACCTGGCGCCGTTCGTGCTGGTCCTGGCGGTCGTCGGGATCCTGTACGCCGCGCTGCTGGCCATGGGGCAGAGCGACATGAAGAGGCTGGTGTCCTACACGTCGATCTCGCACTTCGGGTTCATCGCGCTGGGCATCTTCGCCTTCACCACCGAGGCGGCCACCGGCGCGGTGCTCTACATGGTCAACCACGGCATCGCGACGGGGCTGCTGTTCCTCGTCGTCGGCATGCTGATCAGCCGGGGCGGCTCCCGCCAGATCGGGGACTACGGCGGCGTCGCGGCGAAGGCTCCGCTGCTGGCCGGCGCCTTCCTGGTCGCCGGCCTGGCTTCCCTGGCGCTGCCGGGTACCAACAGCTTCGTCAGCGAGTTCCTCGTGCTGATCGGCTCGTTCCCCGAGCGGCCGGTGTTCACGATCCTCGCGACGGTCGGCATCATCCTGGCCGCGCTCTACGTGCTGCTGATGTACCAGCGCACCATGCACGGGCCGGCCCGGGGCGTCCTGCTGCCCGACGTGCACGGTGGCGACCCCGCACCGGGCACCGAGCCCGCCCGGGGTGGTGCGTCGGCGGCCACCGCGACGGTGACCGCGCCGGCTCCTGCGCGCGGCCGGTCGCGGTTCGCCGACCTCAGCCGGCGGGAGCTCGCCGTCGTGGCGCCGCTGGTCGCGCTGATCATCGGCCTGGGGGTCTACCCGCAGCCGCTGATCGACCTCATCGAACCCGCCGTCGTCGCCACCCTCGGCGACCTGGGTGCCCCCGGAGGGACCGACCGATGATCGAGGCGCCCGACTTCGACTTCGCCGCGCTGGCGCCGCTGCTGCTCGTCCTCGGTGCGGCCTGCATCGGCGTCCTGGTGGAGGCGTTCGCCCCACGCAGGCTCCGGCACCCCCTGCAGGTGGGGCTCGCGCTCGCCGGCACCGCAGGCGCGTTCCTCGCCACCCTGCTCCTCGCCGGCGCTCGGCAGGTCACCGCCGGCGGCGCGCTGGCCGTCGACGGCGCGGCACTGTTCCTGCAGGCCACGATCGCCGGCCTGGGCGCGCTGTCGATCCTGCTGTTCGCCGAGCGGGCGCTGGACCCGGCGCGGTCGGCGTTCGTCGTCAGCGCCGCCGTTCCGGCGGGCAGCCCGCGGGACCGGGAGCTCGCCACGGTGCCGGAGGTGCAGACCGAGGTCTACCCCCTCGCGAGCTTCGCCATCGGCGGCATGATGCTCTTCGTCGCCTCGAACGACCTGCTGGTCATGTTCGTGGCGCTGGAGGTGCTCAGCCTGCCGCTGTACCTGATCAGCGGGATGGCGCGGCGGCGTCGGCTGCTGTCCCAGGAAGCGGCGGTCAAGTACTTCCTGCTGGGCGCCTTCGCCTCGGCCTTCTTCCTCTACGGGCTGGCGCTGGTCTACGGCGCCACCGGCAGCGTCCGCCTGAGCGACATCCGCGAGGCGGCGACCGCCGACGCCGGCGGCGTGCTGCTGGTCCTGGGGCTCGCCCTGCTGATCGTGGGCCTGCTGTTCAAGGCCAGCGTCGCGCCGTTCCACTCCTGGACGCCCGACGTCTACCAGGGCGCCCCGACGCCGGTCACCGCCTTCATGGCCGCGTGCACGAAGGTCGCGGCGTTCGGCGCCATCCTGCGGCTGCTGTACGTCGCGTTCGGCACCGCCGAGTGGACCTGGCGGCCGCTGGTCTACGCCGCCGCCATCGCGTCGATGGTGGTGGGCGCGATCCTCGGCCTCACCCAGACCGACCTCAAGCGGATGCTCGCCTACTCCTCGGTCGCCCACGCCGGCTTCCTGCTCACCGGCGTCATCGGCCTCGGCGCCGACGGCGGCGGCTCCGGTCTCGCGGCCACGATGTTCTACCTGCTCACCTACGGGCTCACCACGCTCGGCGCCTTCGCCGTCCTGACGCTCGTGCGCGACGGCGACGGGGAGGCGAGCCACCTGTCGCAGTGGGCGGGCCTCGGGGCGCGGTCCCCGCTGACCGCGGCGGTGATGACGTTGTTCCTGCTGGCGCTGGCCGGCATCCCGCTCACCGCCGGCTTCACCGGAAAGTTCGCCGTCTTCCGGGCCGCGATCGAGCAGGGCGCCTGGCCGCTGGTCGTCGTGGCGCTGCTGGCGAGCGCGGTCGCCGCCTTCTTCTACCTTCGGGTGATCGTGCTGATGTACTTCTCCGAGCCGGTCGCCGACGGGCCCACGGTCGGCGTTCCGGGGGTGCCCACGACGCTCGTGCTCGCGGTGACGGCCACCGGCACCCTGGTGCTCGGCATCCTCCCCGGGGCGGTGCTCGCCCTCGCCGAGCAGGCGGCTATCTTCGTCGGTTGATGACCGGAGCCCGTGCCGCAGTCGACGGCACTCCCACCGAGGCCTGGCACCGGATCTCCACCCCGGCGTCGACCATCGGCCCCTGGCTGCCCGAGGGCGAGCTCGGGGAAGCGCTGGCCGATGGGCTCGCCCGGGTCGAGTCGGAGCTGGCCCGGGCGGTGGGCAGCGAGCACCCGTTCGTGCGGGAGGCGGCCGGTCACCTGATGGCCGCCGGGGGCAAGCGGTTCCGCCCGATGCTGGCGCTGCTGGCCGCCCAGCTCGGCGACCCGGCTGCTCCGGAGGTGACCCGGGGCGCGGTGGTGTGCGAGCTCACCCACCTCGCGACGCTCTACCACGACGACGTCATGGACGAGGCCGCCGTCCGCCGGGGGGCGCCCAGCGCCAACAGCCGGTGGAGCAACAGCATCGCGATCCTCACCGGCGACCTGCTCTTCGCCCGGGCGTCGGACATCCTGGCCGACCTCGGGCCCGAGGCCGTGCGGATCCAGGCCCGCACCTTCGAGCGGCTGGTCACCGGGCAGATCAAGGAGACCGTCGGCGCCCAGCCCGGCGAGGACGCGATCGCCCACTACCTCGACGTGCTGGCGGACAAGACCGGCTCGCTGGTGGCGACGTCGGCCCGCTTCGGCGCTGCCTTCGCCGGTGTGGACGCCGGCCTGGTCGCCGCTCTCACCGAGTTCGGCGAGGAGGTCGGGGTCGCCTTCCAGATCTCCGACGACCTGATCGACATCATCAGCCGCGACGGCGTCTCCGGGAAGTTGCCCGGCACCGATCTTCGCGAGGGCATCGCCACGCTGCCGGTGCTCTTCGCGCTGGCCGGTGACGACCCCGCGGAGGCCCGGCTGCGCGAGCTGGTGGCCGGCCCCGTCACCGACGACGCCCAGCACGCCGAGGCGCTGGCGTTGCTGCGGTCCTCCCGGTCGCTCGAGCGGGCCACCGAGGTGCTGCGCCAGTACGCCGACCGGGCGCGGGCCCGGCTGGACGCCGTTCCCGAGGGGGCCGTCCGGGACGCCCTGTCCGCCCTCTGCGGCTACGTGGTGATCCGCACCAGCTGACACCCTCACCCGGAACTGTCCCGGGCTCGTGGTCGTGGCCGATGTCCCCTGTCCCGGCCGCGGCGGGAGGCAGCCTGCAGTGGCCGGCGCCATGCTGGGTAGGTGCGCTCCCTCCCCGTCCTGCTGGCCGCGGCCCTCCTGACGGCCGGCTGCTCCGGGGCAGAGAGCGACGCCGGGTTGCGCCCGGCCGGGCCGTCCGTCCTGACCGGCACGCCCACGGGCGCACCGGAGTTGGACGTCGAGGTGCTCGCCGAGGGGCTGGACCACCCGTGGGACGTCGTCCAGGCGCCGGACGGCACCCTGCTGGTCGACGAGCGGGCCGGAGGCTTCACCGCCGTCCTGCCCGACGGCACCGCCCAGCAGGTCCGGGCGGACCTCGGCGACCTCCGCGCCCTCGGCGAGACCGGCCTCATGGGGCTGGCCCTGGACCCCGCGTTCGAGGCGAACCGCCGCCTCTACAGCTGCCAGGGTGCCACCTCCGGCGAGATCCAGGTGGTGGCCTGGACCGTGGCCGGGGACTGGTCCGCCCTCACCCGGGCCGACGACCCCCTGGTCGGCGGGCTGCCGCTCAACGAGCGCAGCGGCCGGCACGGCGGGTGCCGGCTGGAGTTCGCCCCTGACGGCGCCCTGCTGATCGGCACCGGCGACACCGCCGCCGGCACGGTGCCGCAGGACCCCGGCTCGCTCGGCGGCAAGGTGCTGCGCGCCGATCCGGCCACCGGGGAGGTCACCGTCTGGACCAGCGGGCACCGCAACGTGCAGGGCCTGGCCGTCCGCCCCGGCAGCGGGCAGGTCTACGCCGTCGAGCACGGTCCGGACCGGGACGACGAGGTGAACCTCCTGCGCGAGGGCGGGAACTACGGCTGGAACCCCGACGGCGGCGGCTCCTACGACGAGAGCGTCCCGATGACCGATCCGTCGATCCCCGGCGCCGTCCCGGGCGTCTGGGCCTCGGGGCAGCCCACCCTGGCCACCAGCGGCGCGACCTTCGTGAGCGGCGACGAGTGGGGCGCCTACGACGGACTGCTGCTCGTCGCCCTGCTCAAGGACCGGGGCGTGCTGGCGCTGCGGCTCGACGACGAGGGCGTCCTGACCGAGCAGTTCCAGGTGCCGCCGCTCGACGACGCCCACGGGCGGATCCGCACCGTCCAGCAGGGCGCCGACGGCGCGCTGTACGCCGTCACCGACAACGGCGACGACGACCGGCTGCTCCGGATCACGCCGGAGAGCTGAACCGCCGGTCGCGCACCCGCGCCGGGACCCCCACCCCCCCGGGGAGCAGCGGGCAGGGCTCCGGCTCCCCGGCCACCGTGCGCAGCGGCAGCACCCCCGCCCACACCGGGTCGGCGACCCCGGGGCCCGCCAGGTCGCGCTCGTCGTCGCCCGGCGGACCGGTGCGGAGCTTCACGCTCGCCTCGGCCAGGTCCAGAGCGAGCACCGCGGTCGCAGCCAGCTCCTTGCGGTCGGGGAGGCGGGCCGCTGTCCAGGAGCCGGGGGCCAGGTGTTCGGTGAGCACCCGGAGGCCGAGCAGCCGCTCGTCGGGGTCCTCGACCAGGCGGGCCCGGCCGTGCACGACGGCGCAGCGGTAGTTGACCGAGTGGTGGAAGGCCGAGCGGGCGTACACGATGGCGTCCAGGAGGGTGACGGTGAAGCACACCGGCGCGCCGGCCCCGGCGGCCCGGAGCGTCGCGGCCCCCGTGGAGCCGTGCAGGTACAGGGTGTTCCCGTTCCGGCCGTAGCCCGTGGGCAGCACGACGGGAGCGCCGCCGAGGTCGACGCCCAGGTGGCCGATCAGTCCGGCATCGAGCACCGTGTGGAGGTCGGCGCGGTCGGTCCGGGCGCGCTTCGCGCCCCGGCGCACAGTGCTGCGGTCGGTGGGGGAGAGCGGGGCGGGAGCGTCCATGCCGTCGATCCTGCGGGGCGCGGTGGCCTTCCGGAACGGCCAATACGCTAGCTTCCCGACAGGCCACCGGGTGAGGAGGAGCGTGACCGGCGTCCCGCCCCTGCTGCTCGACCGCGCGTCGGGCACCCCGCTGTCGGTGCAGCTCGCCGACGCGCTGCGGGCCGCCGCCGCCGAGGGAACCCTGCGCCCCGGTGACCGGCTGCCGTCGACGCGCGAGCTCGCGGGTGCACTGCGGGTCAGCCGGACCGTGACGGCCGCCGCCTACGACCAGCTGCTGGCCGAGGGCTGGGCCGGTGGGCGCCGGGGTGTGGGCACCTTCGTGCTCGGTGCCGCACCGTCGTCCCCGCCCGCGCGGGTGTGCCCGTCGCCCGCGGGGCCGGCGGATCCCGCGCTGGTCGACCTGCGGGCCGGCTCGCCCTGCCTGGAAGTGCTGGACCGGGCGGTGTGGCGGCGCGCCTGGCGTGCCGCCGGTGACGTGCCGCCCGACCTCCGGCCGGACGCCGCGGGCGACCCCGCCTTCCGGTCGGTGGTGAGCGAGCACCTGCTCCGCCACCGCGGGCTCGTGGCGACGGCCGACGACGTGCTCGCGACCGGCGGCACCTCGGCCGCGGTGGGTGAGGTGGCGCGCACGCTGCCGCCGGGCAGTCGGGTGGCCGTGGAGGATCCCGGCTACCAGCGAGCCGGAGGCGCGCTCCGGGACGCGGGGCTGGCGGTCGTCCCGGCCCCCGTCGATGACGACGGCCTGGTCGTCGACGCGCTGCCCGCCGGTCTGGCGGCGGTCTACTGCACGCCGGCGCACCAGTACCCGCTCGGCCGGCGGATGTCCGCCGTGCGGCGGCAGGCGCTGGTCGCCCGGGCACGAGCTGAGGGCTGGTGGGTGCTCGAGGACGACTACGACGGGGAGCTGCGCTACGACGTCGCCCCGCTGCCCCTGCTGGGGGCGCTGGGACCCGACGTCGTGGTCCACCTGGGCACGACGAGCAAGATCCTCAGCCCGACGCTCGGCGTCGGCTGGCTGGTGGCTCCGGCGGCGCTGCGCGCCGAGCTGCTGGCCCGCCGCACGGCTACGGGCACCCGGCCGGCGCGGGCCGGGCAGCGGGTGCTCGCCGCGCTCGCGTCCTCCGGTGACCTGGCCCGCCACCTGCGCCGGCTGCGCCGGGAGCTGTCGGGACGGCGGGAGGACGTCCGGGCCGTGGTGGCCGCGGCCGGTCTCGTCGCCGAGGGTGACCCGGCCGGTGCGCACGTGCTGGTGCCCGTTCCGGACGTCGCCGTGGAGGAGGCGGTCCTGGTGGCCGCCGCCCGACGGGGGATCGCCCTGGACGGTCTCGGCCGCCACCACCTGGACGGCGCGCACCGACGGGCGGGTCTGGTGCTCGGCTTCGCCGCCCCGGACCGGGCCGAGCTGGACCGGGTGCTGCCCCTGCTGACCGGCGTGCTCCGGGAGGTGACCGGGAACGACCGCGGGGGGGGGCGGCGCCCCCGCCGGGGGGGCCGGGGGGGGCGGCGGGCCGCCAGCCCTCCGGCTCCCGCCCCCCATGGGCCCGCCTCCCCCGAGGGGAGACGGGCCCGCGACGGCCTGGCCTGACGGCTACGCCTGGACCTCCCACGTGTCGCCGCCGGCCAGCAGCTCGTCGAGGTCGCCGGGGCCCTGGAGCCGCGCCTCGTGGAGCTGCTCGGCCATCATCGACTCGTAGGACGGCTTGCGCACCGACCGGAAGACGCCCATCGGCGAGTAGCGGAGGTCCTGGGAGGACAGCCGCGACAGGGCGAAGGCGTAGGACGGGTCCTCGCGGGTGGCGTCGTGCACCACGATCTCGCTCGCCTCGACCTGGTTGGTCTCGGCGATCCGCAGACCCCCGAAGTCGTCGCGGACCACGCAGGAGGCGCCGTCCGGACCGAACACGAGCGGCTTGCCGTGCTCCAGCGGGATCGTCCACATCGGGCCCGTGGACGGGTCCTTCAACAGGTCGAATGCACCGTCGTTGAAGATGTTGCAGTTCTGGTAGATCTCCACCAGCGCGGTGCCCTGGTGCTCGGCGGCCTGCCGCAGCACCTCGGTGAGCCCCTTGCGGTCGGAGTCCATCGCCCGGCCCACGAAGGTGGCGTCGGCGCCGATGGCCAGCGACACGGGGTTGAACGGGTGGTCCAGCGAGCCCATCGGCGTGGACTTGGTGACCTTGCCGACCTCGGAGGTGGGCGAGTACTGGCCCTTGGTCAGCCCGTAGATCCGGTTGTTGAACAGCAGGATCGTCATGTTGACGTTCCGCCGCAGCGCGTGGATCAGGTGGTTGCCGCCGATGGAGAGGGCGTCGCCGTCGCCGGTGACGACCCAGACCGACAGGTCGGGTCGCGAGGCGGCCAGGCCGGTGGCGATCGCCGGGGCGCGGCCGTGGATCGAGTGCATCCCGTAGGTGTTCATGTAGTACGGGAAGCGCGACGAGCACCCGATGCCCGAGACGATGACCATGTCCTCGCGGGCGATGCCGAGGCTCGGCAGGAAGCTCTGGACGGCGTTGAGGATGACGTAGTCACCGCAGCCGGGGCACCAGCGGACCTCCTGGTCGGTCTTGAAGTCCTTGCCCTTGAGCTCGGTCTGCTTGGGACCGTGCTGCTCGAGCGAGCGGGCGATGGCGGCGTCGATCGGGGTCGGCGCGTCCGGCATGCCGAGTTCGACGGTGGTCACTGCAGTGCTCCGTTCAGGGATGCGGTGGTGCTGTCGATGGCGTCCTGGATCACCGCGGCCAGTTCGGCCGCGCGGAAGGGCAATCCGCGCACCTGGGTGTGGCTCTGCACGTCGACCAGGTACTTCGCGCGCAGGAGCAGGGCCAGCTGCCCGAGGTTCATCTCCGGGCAGATCACCCGGTCGTACCTGGCCAGGACCTCGCCGAGGTCGGCCGGGAACGGGTTGATGTGCCGCAGGTGGAGCTGGGCCACCTTCCGGCCGGAGCTCCGGATCCGCCGGCAGGCGGCGCCGATCGGGCCGTAGGTGGAGCCCCACCCGATGACGGCGACGCGCGCGTCGCCGTCGGGGTCGTCGACGTCGGTGGCCGGGATCGACGCGGCGATGCCGTCGATCTTCGCCTGCCGGGTGCGGGTCATGAAGTCGTGGTTGGCCGGGTCGTAGGAGATGTTGCCGGTCTTGTCGGCCTTCTCCAGCCCGCCGATCCGGTGCTGCATGCCCGCGGTGCCCGGGATGGCCCAGGCGCGCGCCAGGGTCTCGGGGTCGCGCAGGTAGGGGAGGAACTCACCGTCCTCGCCGTTGGGCTCGGTGGCGAACGCCACCGACCCGGTGAGGTCGGGCAGCGCGTCGGCGTCCGGGATCGCCCACGGCTCGGCGCCGTTGGCGAGGTAGCCGTCCGACAGCAGCATGACCGGCGTCCGGTAGGTGAGCGCCATCCGCGCCGCCTCCACGGCGGCGTCGAAGCAGTCACCGGGGGAGCGCGGGGCGATGACCGGGATCGGTGCCTCGCCGTTGCGGCCGAACATCGCCTGCAGCAGGTCCGACTGCTCGGTCTTCGTCGGCAGGCCGGTGGAGGGGCCACCGCGCTGGACGTCGACGATGACCAGCGGCAGCTCGGTCATGACCGCGAGGCCGATGGTCTCGGCCTTGAGCGCCACGCCGGGGCCCGACGTCGTCGTGATGCCCAGTGCGCCGCCGAACGAGGCGCCGAGGGCCGCACCGATGCCGGCGATCTCGTCCTCGGCCTGGAAGGTGCGCACGCCGAACGCCTTGTGCCGGGACAGCTCGTGGAGGATGTCCGACGCCGGGGTGATCGGGTAGGCGCCGAGGAACACCGGCAGCCCGGAGCGCTGGCCGGCGGCCACCAGCCCGAGAGCGAGCGCCTGGTTGCCCGAGATGTTCCGGTAGCGGCCCGGCTTCATCGGGGCCGGCTTGATCTCGTAGGAGACGGCGAACGCCTCGGTGGTGTCGCCGTAGTTGTAGCCGGCGCGGAACGCGGCGATGTTGGCCGCGGCGATCTCCGGCTTGCGGCGGAACTGGCGCTCGAGGAAGCGGATCGTCCCCTCGGTGGGCCGGTGGTACATCCACGACAGCAGGCCGAGGGTGAACATGTTCTTGCTGCGCTCGGCCTCCTTCTTCCCCAGGCCGGAGTCGGCGAGCGCCTCGAGGGTCATCGACGTCAGCGGGACGCTGACGGTCTGCCACCCCTCCAGCGAGCCGTCCTCCAGCGGGCTGGTGGCGTAGCCGACCTTGGCCAGGTTGCGCGGCGTGAACTCGTCGGAGTCGACGATCAGCAGCCCACCACCGGGCAGCTCGCCGAGGTTGGCCTTGAGCGCGGCCGGGTTCATCGCCACGAGCACGTCCGGGGCGTCGCCCGGCGTCATGACGTCGTGATCGGCGAACTGCAGCTGGAAGGAGCTGACACCCGGCAGCGTCCCCGTCGGCGCCCGGATCTCGGCGGGGAAGTTCGGCAGCGTCTTCAGGTCGTTGCCGAACGACGCCGTCTCACTGGTGAACCGGTTGCCGGTCAGCTGCATGCCGTCGCCGGAGTCACCGGCCAGCCGGATGACGACGCGGTCGAGCTCCACGACGCTCTTGACGAGCCCGCCGGGGGCCGAGCTGGACACCGTGGTGGCCAGGGCGCCGTTCGAGTCCGACGGCGCGATGGTCGGGTTGGGGCCAGTCATGAGCGGTCTACCTCCACCGGGCGAGGTTACGTGCGTGTGTCGGCGCTCGGGATGTGCAACCGGACACGCTGCAGCGGCGACGATTTCACCGCGTTCACGGGGCACAACGGCGCCGGGTGCTCCGTCATTCCACCGGGGGCGCGGGTCGCCCACCGGGAACGGGGGCCCGACGGACGACGTTGGAGCGGACGTGCAGCGCTGGAACAACGGAGTGAAGACCGCCCTGCTCCTGGGGCTCATGGGCGGACTGATCCTGATGGCGGGTGCGCTTATCGGCGGGCGCGGCGGCCTGGTCGTCGCGCTGGTCGTCGCGCTGGGCGTCAACGGCTACGCGTACTTCAACTCCGACAAGCTGGCCCTGCGGGCGATGCGGGCCTTCCCGGTCACCCAGACCCAGGCCCCGGCCCTCTACGCGATCGTGCGGGAGCTGGCCACCGAGGCGCGGCAGCCCATGCCCCGGCTCTACGTCAGCCCGACCGCGCAGCCCAACGCCTTCGCCACCGGCCGCAACCCGCGCAACGCCGCCGTCTGCGTCACCCAGGGCATCCTCGAGCTGCTCGACCGCCGGCAGCTGCGGGGCGTGCTGGCCCACGAGCTCTCGCACGTCTACAACCGCGACATCCTGATCAGCTCCGTCGCCGGCGCCATGGCCACCGTGATCACCTACCTGGCGCACATGGCGATGTTCGCGTCGCTGTTCGGCGGCCGGTCCGATGAGGACCGCGGCGGCGGCAACATGATCGGCGGTCTGTTGCTCATGCTGCTGGGCCCGCTCGCCGCCGGGCTGGTGCAGATGGCGGTCAGCCGCAGCCGCGAGTTCCAGGCCGACGCCTCGGGCGCCCAGCTGTCGCAGGACCCGCTGGCGCTGGCCGACGCACTGCGGGTGATCGACCGGGGGACCGCGGCCCGGCCACTGCCGCAGGAGGAGCGGCTGGTCACCCAGAGCCACCTGATGATCGCCAACCCGTTCCGCGGTCAGGGGATGGCGTCGATGTTCGCCAGCCACCCGCCGATGCCCGAGCGGATCGCCCGCCTGGAGCAGATGGCCCGGGAGCTGGGCCAGCGCTGAAGGAGGACCCCCCTCGCCCCCTCGTGCCTCGGGGTGGGCCCTTGCGAGGGGGCCGTTCCGTCAGCTCACCCGCTCCCCACGACACGCTCCGCGCGCCGTGGGCCCCTGCGGCCGGGCCGCTCCCTCACGTCATCTGTAGTTGTCGAACTGCAGGGCGACGTCGAGGTCCGCGCCGCGGAGCAGCTGCTGCACCGCCTGCAGGTCGTCGCGCTTCTTGCCGCTCACCCGGAGCTGGTCGCCCTGGATCTGCGCCTGGACGCCCTTGGGACCCTCGTCGCGGATCAGTTTCGCGATCTTCTTGGCGGTGTCGGACTCGATCCCCTGCTTGATCGTCGCGCCGATCTTGTAGCTCTTGCCCGAGGACTGGGGCTCGCCGGCGTCGAGCACCTTCAGTGAGATGTTCCGCTTGATCAGCTTCTCCTTGAAGACCTCGAGCGCGGCGACCACCCGCTCCTCGGTGTCGGCCTGCAGGGTGACGCCGTCCTCCCCGGCCCAGGCGATGGTGGCGTTGGTGCCGCGGAAGTCGAAGCGCTGCGACAGTTCCTTGCCCGCCTGGTTGAGGGCGTTGTCGACCTCCTGCCGGTCGACCTTGCTCACGACGTCGAAGGATGCGTCGGCCATGTCGTTCCTCTCCGTGCGGGACGGGGCGCTGCAGCGGCCCCGTCGGTGGGGACCCGTCACGTGCCGGGCCCCTCGTCTTGTAGTCTCTCCCGCGTACCAATCGCGGCGGGTTGCCCGAGTGGCCAATGGGAGCGGACTGTAAATCCGTCGGCTTAGCCTACGAAGGTTCGAATCCTTCACCCGCCACGCCCGGTACGACGGCCCCCGACCTCCAGGTCGGGGGCCGTCGCCTCTCCGGCGCCGGATCAGGGCAGCGTGGGCGCCCGCGCGCCGGAGACGGCGGTGCGCTCGAGCTGCTGACCACCCAGGAACAGCCAGCCGAACGCGATGTCGACGTGGCGGGTGCAGCGCACCGTCACCTCTGCGCCGTCGGTCTCCGCCGCCCAGCTGTCCAGCAGCACGCCGCCGTCGGCCAGCTGGTCGGCCACCGCCGCCTGCGCGGCCGCACGGGTGAGCGGCAGCTCCGTGCCCACCCCGCGGGCGTAGACGATGGCCTCGTCGGCCTGGTTCGCCGCCGCCAGGGCGGCGCTGTCGCACACCGACTGGACCTCCTGCTGCTCCAGGAAGGCGTCGGAGGCCGTGATGGCGCCGAAGGCCATGAGGGCGGCGACCAGCCAGCACACGAGGACGAAGGGCAGCGTCGAGCCGCGTTCGCGGTCGTCCTGGCCGGGGCGCACGCGCGGCAGCGTAGGCACCTGTCGACCGTCGTCCACCACCTGTGGACACGATCTGTGGACACTGTGGACGGTGGTTCACCCGTCCGGCGCACAGCCCGGCGACGCCTGTGGGCGACGGCCGCAGCGAGGGCTTCGGGGCGGTGGCTGGGATCACTCATCGTGTGACCGGAGTGGCGTCTGGTCACGACATGACGACGGAGGCGGCGTGTCGCCGCCGACGTGCTTGTCGCTGGTAGTGACGGGAAGGAGTGTCTCACGCGCGGTCCGTATTCGACGACGCTCTGCCCCCGCGCGTGGATGGCTGCCGCTACAGCCAATCAGTCGTGCCCAGAGGGAGGCGCCATGAACAGCACCGTGCAGCGTGGGACCGGGAACCGTGGAGTGAAGTGGACCCGCGGCGTCAAGTGGACCCGTGGCGTCAAGTGGACGCGTCAGGCCGACTGACCGTCCCTCCGGACATCAGCACAGGACGGTCGTCCGCGAGGACGACCGCCCTGTTCGCTTTCCTCCGGTGAACCGCACATTCCGGTCGTGGATCGGCTGACCCTTCCGAGTCGGACGAGGCTTGTGGCGGATGAGGTCGCTGTTAGCCTTCGCCCGCCCACCGACCCGGAAGAAAGCAGCCCCCGTTGCCCGAGCAGGACGTCCGCGAGGCAGGTGGGTCGCGCGACGAGCGGAGCCCCTGGCTGGTGACGCTGCTCGGCCTGGCGTTCGCGGCGCCGGCGGGTGTGGCGGTGCTGGTCGGCGGTCCGGCCGCGGTCGACCCACGCGTCGTGGTGGCGGTCTTCCTGGCGGCGATGGTCGCGGAGTGGATCAACGTCCACGTCGAGTTCCGGCGGCAGAGCTTCCACAGCTCGGCGAGCGAGCTGGTCTTCGTGATCGCGCTCCTGGAGGTCGGCGGAGCGTGGACGGCCATCACCCGGGCCGCGGCGGTCGCCCTGGTGTTGGTGGTGCAGCGGCTCCCGGCGCCCAAGGTCCTGTTCAACACCGCGGTGGCGGTCCTGGAGGCATCCGTCGCCGTCGCCGTCCTGGCCGTGCTGCCGGGCGGCGACGTCACGTCCCCGGTCACGTGGTTCTCGTGCCTGCTGGCGATCTTCGCGGCCAACGCCGTGGCGGCGGTCCTGGTCGCCGGAGCGATCAGCGTCACGCAGGGCTACCCCGGGCGCGCCATCTGGACGAGCCTGCTCGTCCCGGTCGTCGTCGTGCAGCCGGTGGCCGTGCTCGTGGGCCTGGTCGTCCTGCTGCTGCTGCACGCGACGCCCTGGTCCTGGGCGCTCATCGCTCCGCTCATCCTCGCGCTGGTGCTGCTCTACCGCCGCTTCGCCGCGGTGACGCGGGAGAGCCACTCGCTCGAACGCGTCTACGAGTTCGCGCGGCGGGTGGAGCAGGTGCATCCCGACGAGGCCGGCACCCGGCAGATCGTGCAGGCGGTGCGCGAGCTCCTCAACGCCGAGCGGGTCGCCCTCTGGCTGCCGCCCTACCTCGACGAGGGGCCACGGCTGGTGGTCGCCACCGAGGACGGCGCCGACTGGTACGACGGCCCGGGCGACTCCGACGACCTGTTGCGCCGCCGCGCCGTCGCCTCCACCGGAGGGGCGATCCGCGTCTCGGTGGGGCGCGCCGATCAGCACGAAGCCGCTGCACTGGCCCGCCGGGGCGTGTCCGAGCTGCTCGGTGCGCCGGTCACCACGGCCGCGGGCGAGCCGGGCTACCTCGAGGTGTGCGACCGGCGCAGCGACATCGTCTCCTTCGGTCGCAGCGAGCGTGGCGCGCTGGACTCCATGCTCACCCACGTCAACGCCGCCATCCGGCAGCAGCAGCTGCTCACCCGCATCCGCTTCGACGCCGACCACGACCGGCTCACCGGCCTGCCCAACCGCCAGCGGCTCGCCGCGGAGGTCAGCCGGCTGGTGTCCGCCGAGGGCGGCCAGGCCGGGCTCATCCTGGCCTCGCTCGGCACCTACGCCGACGTCACCGACACCCTCGGGCACGCCGCCAGCGACGAGCTGCTGCAGGTCACGGCAGGGCTCCTCCGCGAGCACGCTCCGCCGCGGGCCCTGCTGGCCCGCATGGAGCGCGAACAGTTCGCGGTCCTGCTCCCCGGGCTCTCCCTCGAGGCCACCGAGCGGGCCGCGCGCCGGCTGCGCGAGGCCGCCGCGACCCGCGTCCGGGTGGCCGGGCTGGATCTCGAGGTGTCACTGACCATCGGCGTCGCCGCCGCCCCCGTGCACGGCGCGGACGCCGGGACGCTCATGCAGCGGGCCGACGTCGCCCTCCTGGCGGCCGGGAGCTCCAACGGTGTGGCGAGCTACCACCCGGTGCTCGACCAGCAGAGCCTCCGCCGGCTGCAGCTGGGCACCGAGCTCGAGCAGGCCATGGTCGACGGCCAGATCGGGGTCGTCTTCCAGCCGGTCATCGACGCCCAGAGCTCCGACATCGTGTCGGTGGAGACGCTGGTGCGCTGGACCCACCCGCGGTACGGGAGCATCCCGCCCGAGGACGTCATCGGCCTGGCCGAGCAGATCGGCCGGATCGGCGCGATCACCGACCACGTCCTGGACCTGGCGCTGGCGCGCTGCCGGCGCTGGCTGGACCGGGGGATCGCGCTGTCGGTCGCGGTCAACATCTCCGCGTGCTCGCTGAGCGAGCCGAACCTGGTCCAGCGGATACGCGATGCCCTGGCGAGGCACCAGGTGCCCGGGGAGCTGCTCGTCCTGGAGCTCACCGAGAGCAGCGTCGTCGACGACTCGGTGCGCGGGAGCTCGGTCCTGGAGGAACTCCACGACCTCGGGCTGCGGCTGTCGATGGACGACTTCGGCACCGGCTACTCGTCGCTGT
The DNA here is from genome assembly GCF_054051055.1 of Blastococcus sp. SYSU DS0973. Lineage (NCBI taxonomy): Bacteria > Bacillati > Actinomycetota > Actinomycetes > Geodermatophilales > Geodermatophilaceae > Blastococcus > Blastococcus sp. SYSU DS0973. The sequence goes on along the minus strand of NZ_JBJHAN010000006.1, from coordinate 136,615 downwards.
CCCAGCTGCGCCAGCTGCCCATCGACGAGCTGAAGATCGACAAGTCCTTCATCCTCACCATGGCCACGAGCCAGGGTGAGTCGTTCATCGCGCGCTCCATCATCGAACTGGCCCACAACCTCGGCCTGTGCGTCGTCGCCGAGGGTGTCGAGGACGAGATGACCCGCAACCAGCTGGCCACCATGGGTTGCGACAAGCTCCAGGGCTTCCTGATCAGCCGGCCGTTGCCGGAGGATCGGCTGGAGAGGTGGCTCCTCGCGCGTACCGGCGTGCGCTCGGCCGCGCCGGGTGCGACCCACCGCCGACTGTTCGTCCGGACCTGAGGGCCGGCCCGTCCCCCTCACCCCTCGCAGGCTGGGGGCGGAGCCTCTGGACGGGGCCGGCCGGAGTGGCTGTTACAGTGCTTCCCGCACGGTCCGGAGGGCCCCGCCGGTCGCCCCGAAGCGGCTTGGTAGAGTTCCTGGCGGCTCGGAGCACGCCCCTTTAGCTCAGTCGGCAGAGCGTCTCCATGGTAAGGAGAAGGTCTACGGTTCGATTCCGTAAAGGGGCTCTGGCAGTAACCCGACCTACCGGTCCTGTCGCGAGATCGGCCCGGGGGGTCACCCCGGCGGTGTAGCTCAGCCTGGTAGAGCAAGCGGCTCATAATCGCTGTGTCACCGGTTCAAGTCCGGTCACCGCTACTCCCGACGGACCCCGCGACACCGGGGTCCGTCGCCGTGTCGGCACCAGTGCCGGCCCGGCAGCAGGACCCGGTCCCGGGCCCTGTCCCACAAGGCTAGGAGCGCCCCATGGCAGCCACCGACGTCCGTCCGAAGATCACCCTGGCCTGCCAGGAGTGCAAGAACCGCAACTACATCACCCGCAAGAACCGGCGGAACGACCCCGACCGGCTCGAGCTGATGAAGTACTGCCCGCGTGAGCGCAAGCACACGCTGCACCGCGAGACCCGCTGACCGCGGTCCGCGACTGAGCGAGAGGGCGGGAGCATGGCGTTGGACCGAGGACTGGTCGGGCGCAGCTACCCGCCCTCTGCCGTTCACGAGGTGGGCCGGGTGGCGCTGGCCGAGTTCGCCGTTGCGGTCGGTGCCACCGACCCGGTGCACCTCGACCCGGAGGCCGCCCGCGCCGCCGGCCACCCCGACGTCATCGCGCCCCCGACGTTCGCCGTGGTGGTGTCGCTGGGCGCCGCGAACGTCGTCCTGGACGACCCCGACGTCGCCCTGGACTACAGCCGGGTGGTCCACGGCGAGCAGCGGTTCGCCCACCACCGGCCCATCCGCGCCGGCGACCGGCTCGTCGCCACCACCAGCATCGAGGCCGTGCGCAGCGTCGGCGGCAACGACCTGCTGACCACGCGGGTCGAGCTGACCACCGAGGACGGCGAGGCCGTCTGCACGGCGACGACGATGCTCGTCGCCCGCGGAGCGGACGGGGGAGCCGCATGAGCCGGCCGGAGATCGCCGTCGGAACCGAGCTGCCGGAGCGGACCTTCACGGTCACCCGCGCCGACCTGGTGCGCTACGCGGGCGCGTCCAAGGACTTCAACCCGATCCACTGGAGCGACCGGGTGGCCACGGCCGTCGGCCTCCCCGGGGTCATCGCGCACGGCATGCTCACCATGGCGCTGGCCGCCCGCGCCGTCACGGAGTGGACCGGCGACCCGGCGGCCCTCATCGAGTACCAGGTGCGCTTCGGCCGGCCCGTCGTCGTGCCTGACGACGACGCCGGGGCCCAGATCGTCGTCCGCGGCCGGGTGGCCACGGTGGGCGACGACGGCCGCGCCCGCGTCGACCTGACCGTCACCAGCTCCGGGGAGAAGGTCCTCTCGCTCGCCCGCGCGGTGATCCGCCTCCCGTGACCGGTCGCCGGTCCCTCGGCGTCGTGGTCGGTGTCCTGTTGCTGTCCGGCTGCACGTCGTTCGCCGACACCGGGCAGCCGGAGACCCGGGCACCGGCGGCGCCGACGTCCGCGGCCGCCGACGAGAACGTCTGCCCGGCCGAGCGCGCGGCCCCGGATCCCGACCGGCCCGAGATCGCCTTCGACTTCCGGCTGGACGACGACCTGCGCACGGTATGGGGCACCGAGACCGTCGTCTTCACCCCCGACCTCCCGACCGACGAGCTGGTCTTCCGGCTGGTCCCCAACGCCCCGGGGTCCGCGCCGGCCGGCTCCCGGCTGGTCGTCGACGCGGTCACCGGGGACGACGTCACCGGAGGCCGGTACGAGGAGGCCGGAGGAGCGGCTCCCGGCGGCCGCTACGTCGTCGAGCTGGCCGACCGGCTGGCGGCGGGGGAGTCCACCGAGGTACGCCTGGAGTTCACCCTCGACGTGGGCGGTGGGGAGTTCGAGCGCTTCGGCGCCGACGAGGGCGTGACGTGGTGGGCCAGCGGCGCCCCGCTGCTGGCGTGGGAGCCGGGCGTGGGCTGGGCGCGCGACCCGTTCGTCGGGCTGACCGGTGAGACGGCGACGAGCCCCGCGGCCGACACCCGCATCCGGGTCTCGGCGCCGGAGGAGCTCACGGTGCTGATGACCGGTGACCAGGCTCCGCCCACGACACCCCGGGACGGGCGCCGGGTCTGGACGTCGTCCGAGCCCGCCGCCCGGGACGTGAGCGTCGCCGCGGGCACCTTCGCCACCGAGGAGCGCACCAGCGGCAGCGGCGTCCGGGTGACCGTGGGGGTGCTGCCCGGCGCCGAGCTCGACGCCACCCGGCTGGCGGAGTGGACCACCGGGGCGATCGGCGACCTGGAGAACCTTCTCGGACCCTTCCCCTACGAGACGCTCACCGTGCCGCTGTTGCCCGATCACGGCGGCGGGATCGAGTACCCCAGCTCCATCCTGCAGGCCACGCCGTCCCGGGAGGTGCTGGTCCACGAGGTCGCCCACATGTGGTTCTACGGGATGGTCGGCAACTCGCAGTTCCGGGACCCGTGGCTGGACGAGGCGTTCGCCACCTACGCCGAGGCGCTGCCCGGTCCGCCGTCGGCCGACGTGCTCGATCCGGTGCTGGCCCGCCCCGGCGCCGTCGGCGGCAGCATGGCCGACTTCACCGGGGACGGCCCCTACGTCCGGACCGTCTACGGCAAGGGCGGCGCGGCGCTGCTGGCCGCCCGGGCCGTGGCGGGCCCGGAGGCCTTCGACGCCGCCGTCCGCTGCTATGTGGACGGCAACGCGTGGCGGATCGCGACCCCCGACGACGTGGGGCGGGCGCTCGCCGACCTGCCGTCAGCGGTGGACGTCCTCGTCGGCGCCGGGGCGCTGGACGAGGAGGACCTGCCCGGCTGAGGCCCGGCCCCCTGCAGCGTGCCGCCGCGACCGTGCGAGCGGTGGGCGGCGGAGGGCGTTCCTCAGCCCGCCTGGCCGAGCAGCCGCTGCATGCGGCTGACGCCCTCGACGAGGTCGTCGTCGCCGAGCGCGTAGGACATGCGCACGTACCCGGGGGTGCCGAAGGCCTCGCCGGGCACGACCGCCACCTCCGCCTCCTCCAGGACGAGCTCGGCGAGCTCGGCGCTGGTCGCGGCAGTCCGCCCGGCGATGGGCCGGCCCAGCAGGCCCTTCACCGACGGGTAGACGTAGAAGGCGCCCTGCGGCTCGGGGCAGGCGATCCCGGGAATCTCCCGCAGCATCGACACGATCGTCTGCCTGCGCCGGTCGAACGCCTCGCGCATGGTCGCCACCGCGGAGAGGTCGCCGTTGAGCGCCGCGACGGCCGCGGCCTGCGAGACGTTGGCGACGTTCGACGTCGCGTGGGACTGCAGGTTCGTCGCCGCCTTCACCACATCCGCCGGGCCGACGATCCAGCCGACCCGCCAGCCCGTCATCGCATAGGTCTTGGCGACCCCGTTGACGACCACGCAGCGGTCGGCCAGCTCGGGGACGAGCACGGGCATGGACGGTGCGGTGACGCCGCCGTAGGTCAGGTGCTCGTAGATCTCGTCGGTGAGCACCCACAGACCGTGCGCGACGGCCCAGCGGCCGATCTCCTCGACCTGCTCGGCCGGGTACACCGCGCCCGTGGGGTTCGAGGGGGAGCAGAACAGCAGCACCTTGGTGCGCGGGGTGCGAGCGGCCTCGAGCTGCGCGGCCGACACGAGGTAGCCGCTCTGCTCGTCGGCGACCACCGGCACCGGCACGCCCCCGGCCAGGCGGATCGCCTCCGGGTAGGTGGTCCAGTAGGGAGCCGGCAGGAGCACCTCGTCACCCGGGTCGAGCATGGTGGCCAGCGCCTCGTAGACCGCCTGCTTGCCGCCGTTGGTGACCAGCACCTGCGCGGGGGTGATCCGGAGGCCGGAGTCGCGCGCCGTCTTGGCGACGATCGCCTCCTTGAGGGACGGCAGCCCGCCCGCAGGGGTGTAGCGGTGCATGGCGGGCGTGCGGGCCGCCGTGATGGCCGCCTCGACGACGTAGTCGGGCGTGGGGAAGTCCGGCTCGCCGGCGCCGAAGCCGATCACCGGCTTCCCGGCGGCCTTCAGCGCCTTCGCCTTGGCGTCCACGGCCAGGGTCGCGGACTCGGCGATCGCGCCGATGCGGCGGGACACGCGCCGCTCGGCGGGCGGCAACGGGGTCGAGGGGGCGGCGGACTCCGGCGAGGAGGCGGCGGTCATGGGCCCATCGTCTCAAAGCCGGCGGCCTGCGGGCTGTCCGCCCGGTGCGGCACCGCCGTCGCGCGAGGGAGGACGCCCTCCGGGGGTGCGGGGGATGGGACGTTCGCTGATCCCCGCACGGGTCCCGTACACTGGCTCCACCGGGGCAGTTGACCCCGCCACCGGCGTGCCTCGGATCCCTCCGGAGGTCGGGCGCCGCAGTGGCGGTTCGGCGGCGCCGGGGCCCGCCCAGGGCACAGGGGTGTAGCTCAATTGGCAGAGCAGCGGTCTCCAAAACCGCAGGCTGCAGGTTCAAGTCCTGTCACCCCTGCCAGCAGGACACGGACAGCACCGACCGACGGCCCTCGCGCGAGAGGCCACCACGACGAGGCGAGCGAGGCGCAGTGAGCGACGAGAAGCCGGACCGCGAGGACGACCCTCGCGCCGCCTCCGACGCCGAGCTCACCGACGAGCAGCTCGACCGCGAGGCCCCGGGGGTCGACGACGCCTCCGCGCTCGAGGCAGCCGAGGACCAGGTCGCCGGCGAGGCCGAGTCCGAGGAGGACAAGGTCGTCGCCCGCACGGGTGACCAGGGCGGCCGTCGGCGGGGCCGGATCACCGCCGACGGTGACGAGGACGACGAGCCCGGCCGTCGGCGGGTGGCTCGTTCGGCCACCGCGGCCGGCCGGGAGGGCTCCGGAACCCGTTCGCGGGCCGCGGCGGAGCGGGCCCGCGCCGAGGAGATGCGGCCCCGCCGCTCGCTCGCGCGTTTCCTGCGCGAGGTCGTCGCCGAGCTGCGCAAGGTCATCTGGCCGGGACGTCGCGAGCTGATCACCTACACCACGGTGGTCATCGTCTTCGTGGCGTTCATCGTCGCGCTGGTGGCAGGCCTGGACCTGCTCTTCGCGCAGGGCGTGATCGCCGTCTTCGGCTGACCGTCGCCTGCGCGCCTGAACGCCCTCTGACAAGGAAGAGACCCCCGTGATCGAGCTTGCGAGATCACCCATCAGCACAGCGCCGTCGGGCACGACGCCGACGAGCGCCAGCGAGGAGAAGCAGTGACCGACCCCCGCGAGCCCTTCGAGACCGACAGCGCGGTCGAAGGAATCGACCTGGACGACGCCCGCTTCGGCGAGCGCGGAACCGCCGACGTCGAGACCGGCGCCGGCGAGACCGGTGCCGCCGAGGGCTCCGGCGACACCGCCGACCTCGACACCGACACCGCCGTCTCCGACGTGACGCCGGAGATCGAGACCGGCGACGCGGACACCCTGGCCACCGACCCGCTGGCTGCCCCGGCCCCCGACTCCGACGTGGAGCAGGAGGAGGACGAGGACCCGGCCGAGGCGATGAAGAAGGCGCTGCGGCGCGCGCCGGGCGACTGGTACGTCGTGCACTCCTACGCGGGCTACGAGAACAAGGTGAAGACCAACCTCGAGGCGCGCATCCAGTCACTGGACGTCGAGGACTACATCTACCAGATCGAGGTGCCCACCGAGGAGGTCACCGAGATCAAGAACGGCAAGCGGTCGCAGGTCAACCGCAAGGTGCTGCCGGGCTACCTGCTCGTGCGCATGGAGCTCAACGACGAGTCCTGGGGCGCGGTCCGCAACACCCCCGGCGTCACCGGCTTCGTGGGTGCCACCTCCAAGCCCTCGCCGCTGACCCTCGACGAGGTCGTCAAGATCCTGGTCCCCGCCACCGCGCCGCAGGCGCCCCGGGCCACCGAGGCGGCCGCGTCGGCCGGCGGCGCCCCCGCCGCGGCGGCCGCGGTCGTCGACTTCGAGGTCGGCGAGTCGGTCACCGTCATGGACGGCCCGTTCGCGACGCTGCCCGCCACCATCAACGAGATCAACGCCGAGCAGCAGAAGCTGCAGGTGCTGGTCTCCATCTTCGGCCGCGAGACGCCCGTCGAGCTGTCGTTCAACCAGGTCAGCAAGATCTAGACAGGACTCGTCGCCCCCCACCGCTCGTAAACTGGCGGCGGGGCCCTGCGACGGGGCCGTTCCATCCCGTCACCAAGAAGGAAGTCATGCCCCCCAGGAAGCGGTTGACCGCGGTCATCAAGCTCCAGATCAACGCCGGCGCGGCCACCCCCGCGCCGCCCGTGGGTCCGGCGCTGGGCCAGCACGGCGTCAACATCATGGAGTTCTGCAAGGCGTACAACGCCGCGACCGAGTCGCAGCGCGGGAACGTCGTCCCCGTGGAGATCTCGGTCTTCGAGGACCGGACCTTCACGTTCGTCACCAAGACCCCGCCGGCCGCGCGCATGCTGCTGAAGGCCGCCGGTGTCGAGAAGGGCTCGGGCGAGCCGCACAAGACCAAGGTCGCCACGGTCACCCGTGACCAGGTCCGCGAGATCGCCCAGACCAAGATGGCCGACCTGAACGCCAACGACCTCGAGCAGGCGGAGAAGATCATCGCCGGCACCGCCCGGTCGATGGGCATCACGGTCCAGTAAGAGAACCCCTCCGCCCTCCACCGCTCGCACGCTCGCGGCGGGGCCGGGTGGAGGGACCGTTCCAGCACGTCACGAGTGGGAGGGCCCCGCCAGGCCCGGCAACCACACGACCGGGGGCATCCCCCGGAGAGGAATCACCATGGCGAAGCACGGCAAGAAGTTCCGCGCCGCGGCCGAGAAGGTCGACCGCGACAACCTGTACAGCCCGCTCCAGGCAGCCACGCTGGCCAAGGAGACGTCGACGACCGCCTACGACGCCACCGTCGAGGTCGCCATGCGCCTGGGCGTCGACCCGCGCAAGGCCGACCAGATGGTCCGCGGCACGGTCAACCTGCCCCACGGCACCGGCAAGACCGCCCGCGTCATCGTCTTCGCGACCGGTGACAAGGCCGCTGAGGCCGAGGCCGCCGGCGCCGACGTCGTGGGCTCCGACGACCTGATCGAGCGCATCCAGGGCGGCTTCCTGGACTTCGACGCGGCGATCGCCACCCCCGACCAGATGGCCAAGGTCGGCCGGATCGCCCGCATCCTCGGCCCCCGTGGACTGATGCCGAACCCGAAGACGGGCACCGTGACCCCCGACGTCACCAAGGCCGTCAACGACATCAAGGGCGGCAAGATCAACTTCCGCGTCGACAAGCAGGCCAACCTGCACCTGGTCATCGGCAAGACGTCGTTCGACCAGACCAAGCTGGTCGAGAACTACGCGGCCGCGCTCGACGAGGTGCTCCGGGCCAAGCCCGCCGCCGCCAAGGGCCGGTACGTCAAGAAGGTCACCATCTCCACCACGATGGGGCCGGGCATCCCGGTCGACCCGAACCGCACCCGCAACCTCACGGTGGACGAGCCCACCGCCTGAAACACCACCCGTCCTCCTCACCCCTCGCAGGCTCGGGGTGAGCCTCTGGACGGAGCCGACCAGCACCTCACCGGGGCCCCGCCGCGTACTGCGCGGCGGGGCCTCCGGCGTTCCGGCGCGACCGGCGACCGTGTGATCCCGGTCGCCCCTGACGGGTTGGTCGCCGCCTCCACCGCGGCATGGCGTAGTCTTCTGCCTGTTCCCCCCAAGACCGCTGGTCGTCGCACGTCCGCGTGCGATCGAAGGTCCGCAGATTGCGGGCGGCCCGCGCAGGAGGACGGATCGATCGTCGGGTGCCATCGTGCGCCTGTCCATCGCCCCGTGCGCCCTGCGCCGGGGCGTTTCGTGTCTCCGGGGCGTCGATCGCCCGTCGTCGTGCAGCGTCCAGTGGTCGCCCGACAGACGAGAGGAGGCCCATGCCCACGCAGGCGAAGGCCGCGGTGATCGACGAGATCACCGAGCGGTTCCAGTCGTCCAGCGCGGCGGTGCTCACCGAGTACCGCGGGCTGACCGTGGCCCAGCTGACCCAGCTGCGCCGTTCCCTCGGTGAGGGCAGCAGCTACGCCATCGTCAAGAACACCCTGACGAAGCGTGCGGCGGAGCAGGTCGGCTTCTCCGACCTCACCCCGCTGCTCAACGGCCCCACCGCGATCGCCTTCATCGAGGGCGACCCGGTGAACGCCGCCAAGGCCATCCGTGACTTCGCGCGCGCCAACCCGCTGCTCGTCGTCAAGGGCGGCGTGGTGGAGGGCCGCACGGTCGACGCCGCCGAGGTCACCCGCCTCGCCGACGTCGAGAGCCGTGAGGTGCTCCTCGCCAAGCTGGCCGGCGCGATGAAGGGCAACCTGACCAAGGCCGCCGGGCTGTTCCAGGCCCCGCTGTCGCAGGTCGCCCGGCTGGCCGCCGCGCTCCAGGAGAAGAAGGCCGCCGACGCACCGGCGGGCGAGGCTCCTGCCGGCGACACCGCTGCTGCTGACACCACCACCGACACCGACGCTGACGCCGCGGACACCGCGGCCAGCACCGACTGACCCCAGAAGGAGACATCATGGCCAAGCTTTCCAGCGCCGAGCTGCTCGACGCGTTCAAGGAGATGACCCTCCTCGAGCTCTCCGACTTCGTGAAGCAGTTCGAGGAGACCTTCGACGTCACCGCGGCTGCCCCGGTCGCCGTCGCGGCCGCCCCGGCCGCCGGTGGCGGCGACGGTGGCGCTCCCGCCGCCGAGGAGCAGGACGAGTTCGACGTCATCCTCGAGGCTGCCGGCGACAAGAAGATCCAGGTCATCAAGGAGGTGCGCGGCCTGACCTCGCTCGGCCTCAAGGAGGCCAAGGACCTGGTCGACAACGCACCGAAGCCGGTCCTCGAGAAGGTCGCCAAGGACGCTGCCGAGAAGGCCAAGGCCGCCCTCGAGGGCGCCGGCGCCTCCGTCACCGTCAAGTGACCCCTCGCCCGGCGGTTCCGACCGCCGGGCACGTCACGGCGACGTGACACCCCCCCCGGCCCGGCCGGGGAACGCTCCACCACGCACAGGGGCCGTCCTCCTCAGAGGGCGGCCCCTGTTGCATGTCCGGGTGGTTCTCGCCTCCGAGGGGGAGATCCGGGTCACGGAAACCGCGCGACACACGTAGCCTTCGCCCCCCGTGATCGTTACTGACCGGTAGCGATGCGGCGCCACCGCTCCGCATGCGGAGTCGGTCGAGGTGTCGCACATGGCCGGTGTCCGCCGACGTGGCGGGGCGGTGGACCGGCATCGCAGCCGGAGCGGGAGGCAGGGACACGTGGGCGTCGCAGTGGAGGTCTCGGGGCTGACCAGGTCGTTCGGCAGCCAGAACATCTGGAGCGACTGACGGAGGGTTCTCCCGGGCGCCGTCCCCGGCGTGGCGGTGCCGCCCACGGGAGCCGGCTGGCATCATGGGACCGGCGCACGCCCCGCCGGCCGGTTCCGGCCCGCGCGTCCAGGTTTGTGGTGCCGGTCGCACCGGTCCCCCCGCGTGGACATCGCGCGACACCAGGGGTAGGGTCTCCTGTTGCGCTGCCCTCTGACTGCCTGCCCGCCGAGACGGGTCACGACGGGTCCCCGGGAATCCTCCCGGCGTCGCCCGCGCTGACCGTCGTAGCGGGCGATCGCGGCCGTCTCGGACAGCGTCGCCATCACCGACGACGACCCAGGACGACCCCGCAGCCCACCGCCCGCACGTCGTGAGGTCCTTGGAAGGACGCATCTTGGCAGGCTCTCGCCCCACCAGCATCAACCCCAGCACCACCGAATCAGGCCCCTTCGGCCAGCAGGACCAGTCTCCCGTGGCGGGCCCCCGCACCGGCGAGGCCGACCAGGCGAAGATCCCCGGCGCGCCGCTGCGCGTGTCGTTCGCGAAGATCAACGAGCCGCTCGAGGTCCCCGACCTCCTGGCGCTGCAGACGGCGTCGTTCGACTGGCTGGTCGGCAGCCCCGAGTGGCGCGCCACCCTCTCGCCCGAGGAGCAGGCCGACGCCGTCGGCGGCCTGGCCGAGATCCTCGAGGAGATCTCCCCGATCGAGGACTTCAGCGGCTCGATGTCGCTGTCCTTCTCCAACCCGCGCTTCGAGGACGTCAAGGCGTCCCTCGAGGAGTGCAAGGACAAGGACATGACCTACGCGGCGCCGCTGTTCGTCACCGCCGAGTTCATGAACAACACCACCGGCGAGATCAAGAGCCAGACGGTGTTCATGGGCGACTTCCCGATCATGACGAACAAGGGCACCTTCGTCATCAACGGGACCGAGCGCGTCGTCGTCTCGCAGCTCGTGCGCAGCCCGGGCGTCTACTTCGACAAGTCCCTGGACAAGACGTCGGACAAGGACGTCTTCTCGGCCAAGGTCATCCCCAGCCGCGGTGCGTGGCTGGAGTTCGACGTCGACAAGCGCGACACCGTCGGCGTCCGCATCGACCGCAAGCGCCGCCAGCCGGTCACCGTCCTGCTCAAGGCTCTCGGCTGGGGCGAGGACCGCATCCGCGAGCACTTCCAGTGGTCGCCCACGGTCCTGGCGACGCTCGAGAAGGACCACATCGCCGGGCAGGACGAGGCGCTGCTGGACATCTACCGCAAGCTGCGGCCGGGCGAGCCGCCGACGCGTGAGTCGGCGCAGGCGCTCCTGGAGAACCTGTTCTTCAACCCCAAGCGCTACGACCTGGCGAAGGTCGGCCGGTACAAGGTCAACAAGAAGCTGGGCGTCGAGGTGCCGCAGAGCACCTCCACGCTGACCGAGGACGACATCGTCGCCACCATCGAGTACGTCGTGCGTCTCCACGCCGGCGAGCCCGACCACGGCGTCGACGACATCGACCACTTCGGCAACCGTCGCCTGCGCACCGTCGGTGAGCTGATCCAGAACCAGATCCGGGTCGGCCTCTCCCGCATGGAGCGCGTGGTCCGCGAGCGGATGACCACCCAGGACGTCGAGGCGATCACGCCGCAGACCCTGATCAACATCCGGCCGGTCGTCGCCTCCATCAAGGAGTTCTTCGGCACCAGCCAGCTGTCCCAGTTCATGGACCAGACCAACCCGCTCGCGGGCCTGACCCACAAGCGCCGGCTCTCGGCGCTGGGCCCGGGTGGTCTGTCGCGTGAGCGGGCCGGCATGGAGGTGCGCGACGTGCACCCCAGCCACTACGGCCGGATGTGCCCGATCGAGACGCCGGAAGGCCCGAACATCGGCCTCATCGGCTCGCTGTCCTCGTTCGGCCGGGTGAACCCGTTCGGCTTCATCGAGACGCCCTACCGCAAGGTGGAGAACGGCACCGTCACCAACCAGATCGACTACCTGACCGCCGACGAGGAGGACCGCTTCGTCGTCGCGCAGGCCAACAGCCCGCTCGACGCGCAGGGTCGCCTCGCCGAGGAGCGGGTGCTGGTCCGCACCAAGGGCGGTGAGGTCGACTACCTCGCACCCGAGAACGTCGACTACATGGACGTCTCGCCGCGGCAGATGACCTCGGTGGCGACGGCGATGATCCCGTTCCTCGAGCACGACGACGCCAACCGCGCGCTCATGGGCGCGAACATGCAGCGTCAGGCGGTGCCGCTGCTGCGCAGCGAGGCCCCGCTGGTCGGCACCGGCATGGAGCTGCGTGCCGCCGTCGACGCCGGCGACGTGGTCGTGGCGGAGAAGGCCGGTGTCGTCGAGGACTCCACCGCCGACTACGTCACCGTCATGGCCGACGACGGGACCCGGCAGACCTACCGGCTGCTGAAGTTCCGCCGCTCGAACCAGGGCACCTCGATCAACCAGAGCCCCGTCGTCGACGAGGGCCAGCGCGTGGAGGTCGGTCAGGTCATCGCCGACGGTCCGTGCACCGACAACGGCGAGATGGCGCTGGGCAAGAACCTGCTGGTCGCCTTCATGCCGTGGGAGGGCCACAACTACGAGGACGCGATCATCCTGTCGCAGCGCCTCGTGCAGGACGACGTCCTGTCCTCGATCCACATCGAGGAGTTCGAGGTCGACGCCCGCGACACCAAGCTCGGTGCCGAGGAGATCACGCGGGACATCCCGAACGTCTCCGAGGACGTGCTGGCCGATCTCGACGAGCGCGGCATCATCCGCATCGGTGCCGAGGTCGTCCCCGGCGACATCCTCGTCGGCAAGGTCACGCCCAAGGGCGAGACGGAGCTGACCCCCGAGGAGCGGCTGCTGCGCGCGATCTTCGGCGAGAAGGCCCGCGAGGTCCGCGACACGTCGCTGAAGGTCAAGCACGGTGAGTCGGGCAAGGTCATCGGCGTCCGCGTGTTCTCGCGCGAGGACGGCGACGAGCTGCCCGCCGGGGTCAACGAGCTGATCCGGGTCTACGTCGCCCAGATGCGCAAGATCTCCGACGGCGACAAGCTCGCCGGACGCCACGGCAACAAGGGCGTCATCTCGAAGATCCTGCCGCAGGAGGACATGCCGTTCCTCGCGGACGGCACCCCGGTCGACATCGTCCTGAACCCGCTCGGCGTGCCCGGCCGCATGAACGTCGGCCAGGTCCTGGAGATGCACCTCGGGTGGATCGCCAAGCAGGGCTGGCAGGTCGAGGGCACGCCGGACTGGGCGAAGAACCTGCCGGAGGCGGCGAAGTCGGCGGCGCCGGGCACCCGCACGGCGACGCCGGTGTTCGACGGCGCGCGCGAGGACGAGATCATCGGCCTGCTCGGCTCGACGACGCCGAACCGCGACGGCGAGCGGATGGTCAAGGAGACGGGCAAGGCGCGGCTGTTCGACGGCCGCTCCGGGGAGCCCTTCCCCGAGCCGATCGCCGTGGGCTACGTCTACATCCTCAAGCTGCTGCACCTGGTCGACGACAAGATCCACGCCCGCTCGACCGGCCCGTACTCGATGATCACGCAGCAGCCGCTGGGTGGTAAGGCGCAGTTCGGTGGCCAGCGCTTCGGCGAGATGGAGTGCTGGGCCATGCAGGCCTACGGCGCCGCCTACGCGCTGCAGGAGCTGCTCACCATCAAGTCCGACGACATCCTCGGCCGCGTCAAGGTGTACGAGGCGATCGTCAAGGGCGAGAACATCCCCGAGCCGGGCATCCCGGAGTCGTTCAAGGTGTTGCTCAAGGAGCTCCAGTCGCTGTGCCTCAACGTCGAGGTGCTCTCCGGCGACGGGCAGGCGATCGAGCTGCGCGACACCGACGACGAGGTCTTCCGGGCCGCGGAGGAGCTGGGCATCGACCTGTCCCGCCGCGAGCCGTCGTCCGTCGAAGACGTCTGAGAAAGGACCCCCTCCCCGGACCCCTTCGCACGCTCAGGGGACCCCGGGGAGGGGGCCTTCGATCCAAGCCATCGATTCGAACAGTGCAGTAACGATCCCCTGAAAGGGGTCACACCTTGCTCGACGTCAACTTCTTCGACGAGCTCCGCATCGGGCTGGCCACCGGCGACGACATCCGCCAGTGGAGCCACGGTGAGGTGAAGAAGCCCGAGACCATCAACTACCGGACCCTGCGTCCGGAGAAGGACGGTCTCTTCTGCGAGAAGATCTTCGGCCCCACCCGGGACTGGGAGTGCTACTGCGGTAAGTACAAGCGCGTCCGGTTCAAGGGCATCATCTGCGAGCGCTGCGGCGTCGAGGTGACCCGCGCCAAGGTCCGCCGCGAGCGGATGGGCCACATCGAGCTGGCCGCACCGGTCACCCACATCTGGTTCTTCAAGGGCGTCCCCTCGCGCCTGGGGTACCTGCTCGACCTGGCCCCCAAGGACCTCGAGAAGATCATCTACTTCGCGGCCTACATGATCACCTCGGTCGACGACGAGGCGCGGCACCGCGACCTCCCGACCATCGAGGCCGAGATCAGCGCCGAGAAGTCCAACCTCGAGGGCCGGCGTGACGCCGACGTCGAGGGCCGCCAGCAGAAGCTGGAGGCGGACCTCGCCGAGCTCGAGGCCGAGGGTGCCAAGTCCGACGTGCGCCGCAAGGTGCGCGAGGGCGGCGAGCGCGAGATGCGCCAGCTGCGCGACCGCGCCCAGCGGGAGATTGACCGCCTCGACGAGGTGATGGACACCTTCCGCAAGCTCGAGGTCAAGCAGCTCATCGCCGACGAGGGCCTCTACCGCGAGCTGCGCGACCGCTTCGGTGAGTACTTCGAGGGCGGCATGGGCGCCGCGGCGCTGCAGAAGCTGCTCGCCGGCTTCGACCTCGACGCCGAGGCCGTCTCGCTGCGCGAGACCATCCGCAGCGGCAAGGGCCAGCGCAAGCTGCGGGCCCTCAAGCGGCTGAAGGTCGTCGCGGCGTTCCAGCAGACCCGCAACTCGCCCATGGGCATGGTGCTGGACTGCGTCCCGGTCATCCCGCCGGACCTGCGCCCGATGGTGCAGCTCGACGGTGGCCGCTTCGCCACCAGCGACATGAACGACCTGTACCGCCGCGTGATCAACCGGAACAACCGGCTCAAGCGTCTGCTGGACCTCGGCGCCCCCGAGATCATCGTGAACAACGAGAAGCGGATGCTCCAGGAGTCCGTGGACGCGCTGTTCGACAACGGCCGTCGTGGCCGGCCGGTCACCGGTCCGGGCAACCGCCCCCTGAAGTCCCTGAGCGACCTGCTCAAGGGCAAGCAGGGCCGGTTCCGCCAGAACCTGCTCGGCAAGCGCGTCGACTACTCGGGCCGTTCGGTCATCGTCGTCGGCCCGCAGCTCAAGCTTCACCAGTGCGGCCTGCCCAAGCAGATGGCGCTGGAGCTGTTCAAGCCCTTCGTCATGAAGCGGCTGGTCGACCTCAACCACGCGCAGAACATCAAGTCCGCCAAGCGGATGGTCGAGCGCGCGCGGCCGGTCGTGTGGGACGTGCTGGAGGAGGTCATCACCGAGCACCCGGTGCTGCTGAACCGCGCGCCCACACTGCACCGTCTGGGCATCCAGGCCTTCGAGCCCCAGCTGGTCGAGGGCAAGGCCATCCAGATCCACCCGCTGGTCTGCACCGCGTTCAACGCGGACTTCGACGGTGACCAGATGGCGGTGCACCTGCCGCTGTCGGCCGAGGCCCAGGCCGAGGCCCGGATCCTGATGCTGTCGAGCAACAACATCCTCAGCCCGGCCGACGGTCGCCCGATCACCGCGCCGACGCAGGACATGGTGCTCGGGCTGTACCACCTCACGACCCTGGTGGCCTCGCCGCTGGAGGTCGACGGTGGTCAGCCGCGCTCGTTCTCGTCGGCGGCCGAGGCGGTCATGGCCTACGACCTGGGCGATCTGGCGCTGCAGGAGCGGGCCTGGATCCGCCTGGACGAGGTCTACGGCGTCGACAACGGTGCGGTCAACGAGCCGTGGGAGCAGCCGGAGGACTGGACGCCGGGCGCCCCCGCGCGCGTGCTCACCAGCCTGGGCCGGGTGCTGTTCAACGAGGCGCTGCCCGAGGACTACCGCTTCGTCAACTACCAGGTGCCGAAGAAGGAGCTCGGGGCGATCGTCAACGACCTCGCCGAGCGCTACCCCAAGGTGCAGGTCGCGGCGACGCTGGATGCCCTCAAGTCGGCCGGGTTCCACTGGGCCACCCGCGCGGGCATCACGATCGCCATCGACGACGTGGTGACCCCGCCGGCCAAGCGCGAGATCCTGGACCGGCACGAGGCCGAGGCCGCCAAGATCGAGCGCCAGTACGAGCGCGGCGTCATCACCGACGCCGAGCGTCGTGGGGAGCTCATCGAGATCTGGACCCGCGCGCGGGCCGAGGTCTCCCAGGCGATGGTGGACAACTTCCCGACCACCAACCCGGTCTGGGTCATGGTCAACTCGGGCGCCCGAGGCAACATGATGCAGATCAGCCAGATCGCCGGTATGCGTGGTCTGGTCGCCAACCCGAAGGGCGAGATCATCCCGCGGCCGATCAAGGCCAACTTCCGGGAGGGTCTGTCGGTGCTGGAGTACTTCATCTCCACGCACGGTGCCCGCAAGGGTCTGGCGGACACCGCCCTGCGGACCGCGGACTCCGGGTACCTCACCCGTCGTCTGGTCGACGTCTCGCAGGACGTCATCATCCGCGAGGAGGACTGCGGCACCGATCGCGGCGTGCTCATGCCGATCGGCACCGTCGTCGACGGTGTGGTGACGCGTGACGCCCACGTGGAGACCAGCGTCTACGCCCGCGCCCTGGCCGCCGACGTGGTGGCCGAGGACGGGACGGTGATCGCCCCGGCGAACGCCGACCTGGGTGACGTCCTGATCCAGACGCTGATCGACGCGCAGGTGTCCGAGGTCAAGGTCCGCTGCGTGCTCACCTGCGAGTCGCTGCTGGGCACCTGCGCCACCTGCTACGGCCGCTCGCTGGCGACCGGCAAGCTGGTGGACGTCGGCGAGGCGGTCGGCATCATCGCCGCCCAGTCGATCGGTGAGCCCGGCACCCAGCTGACGATGCGCACCTTCCACACCGGTGGTGTCGCGGGTGAGGACATCACCCACGGTCTGCCGCGTGTGGTGGAGCTCTTCGAGGCCCGTGTCCCGAAGGGGAAGGCGCCCATCGCCGAGCTGGCCGGCACCGTGCGGATCGAGGACGGCGAGCAGTTCCGGAAGCTCACCATCACCCCGGACGACGGCTCCGACGAGGTCGTCTATGACAAGCTGTCGCGCCGGTCGCGGCTGCGGGTCGAGGACGGCGCCCACGTCGAGGTCGGCGAGCAGCTCACCGAAGGTGCCGTCGACCCGCACGAGGTGCTGCGGATCATGGGCCCGCGCGAGGTGCAGCTGCACCTGGTCCGCGAGGTCCAGGAGGTCTACCGGTCGCAGGGTGTGTCGATCCACGACAAGCACATCGAGGTGATCATCCGCCAGATGCTGAAGCGGGTGACCATCATCGACTCGGGGGCGACGGAGTTCCTCCCGGGTGCGCTGGTCGAGCGGACGCTGTTCGAGACCGAGAACCGTCGCGTCGTCGCCGAGGGCGGCGAGCCGGCCTCGGCCCGTCCGGTGCTCATGGGCATCACCAAGGCCTCGCTCGCGACCGAGTCGTGGCTGTCGGCCGCCTCCTTCCAGGAGACGACCAAGGTGCTCACCGACGCCGCCATCCAGGGCAAGAGCGACAGCCTGCTCGGGCTCAAGGAGAACGTGATCATCGGAAAGCTGATCCCGGCGGGTACGGGCATCAGCCGCTACCGGAACATCACGGTCGAGCCGACCGAGGAGGCGCGCGCCGCCGTCTACACGATGGCCGGCTACGAGGACGGGCAGTACTACAGCCCCGACGTCTTCGGGCAGGGCACCGGCGAGGCCGTCCGCCTCGAGGAGTACGACTGGCGGGGCTGAACCCCTGGCTAGGCAGTGACGGAAGGGCCCCGCGGATCGCGAGATCTGCGGGGCCCTTCCGCGTCGCCGCGGTCACCAGCCGCCGTAGGCCAGCCACCCGCCGTCGACCGGCACGCTGACGCCGGTCAGGTACGCGGCGGCGGGCGACACCACGAACGCGACCACCTCGGCGACCTCCTCGGGCGTCGCCAGTCGCCCGAGTGGCGTTCGGCGCTCCAGCGCACTCGCGTCGAAGCCTCCGGCGGCCATCGTCTTCTCCACGAGGGCGGTGGAGACGTAGGCGGGGCTGACCGCGAGCACCCGCACACCGGCCGGCGCCCATTCCACCGCCAGCACCTTGGTCAGGCCTTCCAGACCGTGCTTGGCCGAGCAGTACGCCACCCGCCCGCTGATGGCGGTGTGCCCGAGGATCGACGAGATGTTGACGATCACCCCTTGCCCCTGAGCGGCCATGGTGGGGTAAGCGGCCTGCGCGAGCAGGAACGGCGCGGTGAGGTTCGTGCTCAGTACCGCGTTCCAGTCCCTCGCGGACAGTTCACTCGCCGGTGCGACGGACGGGATCCCGGCGTTGTTGACCAGGATGTCCAGCCGCCCGTGGACGGCCGTCGCTTCCTCGACCAGTCGGCTGATCTGCTCGGGCTCGGCGACGTCGGCGGCCACCGGCGTCACGGTCAATCCCTGCGCGCGGAACTCCTCGGCGCAGGCCTCGGCGCGCTCCTCCGACCGGCTGTTCACGATCACGCTGGCTCCCGCGACCGCCAGCCGACGGGCGATGGCCTTGCCGATCCCTGCGGAGGAGCCGGTCACCACGGCGACGCGGCCCGACAACGGAGTGGCGGGCGTCACGGCGTGTGGTTCGAGCGATTCACTCATCGGGTGACCTCCGGGCCTGCGGATTGCTTCGTCGGGTCACACAAGCACACGTCGGATGGTCGTGTCTTCGTTCGGCCGCGGCAGAAGTTGGAACGGCCCGCCCCGCCCCGGCCGGGCCCGGCGCCGGAGGCGCCGACCGCGTCAAGCGCCCGGAAACTGCGTGACCAAACCGTGATACGCGAACGGCCACCCGCCGGGCGCCCCCATCGGCTCGCCCCTGACGAGGGCTTTCGTGCCAGGCCACACCTCGATACGCCGGGCCGCTCCCCGCTGCGCACCCGGTCGGCCTGCCATGAGGGCGACGAAGAGGTTGCGTGTCGTGCCTCACAGTCCCTAGGTTGCTGACGACCGTTCGTATGGGGCAGGCGGCTCATCGAGCCGCCGGAAGCATCGAGGTGCAACGACTGTGAGCCGACTCATCCCACGCAGGAGGCGCCGCCTCGCCGCCGGCGTCGTGGCCGTGTCCTTCCTCGCCGCCTGTGGGGGTGGCGGCTCTGCCGGCGGCGGAGACGAGAGCGGGCCCATCAGGATCGGCGTCCTGTCCGACCTCGGCAGCCCGGCCGGCGAGAGCATCGTCAACGCCGCCGAGCTCGCCGCCGAGCGGATCAACTCGGACGGGGGCGTGCACGGCCGGGACTTCGAGCTCGTGGTGCGCGACACGGAGCTGAACCCACAGGAGGCGGTCGCGGCCTACCAGCGGCTCGGTCAGTCCGACCAGGTGGCGGCAGCGGTGGGCATCCGCAGTTCGGGTTCGAGCTTCGCGATCATGGACCACCTCGCGCGGGTCCAGGTCCCGTTCCTCAACACCGGTTCCGCGACGACCGAGCTCGCCGACATGGTCAGCGAGAACTACGACGACTACAAGTACTGGTTCCGCTTCATGCACAACAGCGCGGAGATCCCGGAGCCGATCATGAGCTTCGTCTCGGACCACCTCCAGCCGACGTACGGGGTCGAGCGCATCGCGATCTTCAGCGAGGACGCCACGTGGACCGAAGAGGTCCGCCAGATCATGCGGGACCACATCGAGCAGGACCCCAACCTGGAACTGGTGGCAGAGGAGCTCTTCGACGTCCAGACCACCAACTTCACGCCGATCTTCCAGCGGCTCCTGGCGGCGGAGCCGGACTTCATCGTCGAGGTGTCCGCGCACGTCAACAGCGCGGGGTACACGAAGCAGTGGGCAGCCCTGCAACCGGCTCCCATGGGCGGTGTGGCGGTGTCGCAGATCTCGTCGACCTTCTACGACGAGACCGACGGAGCCGCGGCCTGGCTCTTCGGTCAGCACTACGGCTTCCCCGAGGTGCCGGTGACCGACGCGAGCGCCGACTTCTACGAGAGCTACCTGGCCGAGTTCGGCGAGGCTCCGAACTACACCGGCACCTACACCTACGAGGCGATGATGGCTCTGGCGGACTCCTTCGAGCGGATGGAGCCCGGCGAGATCGGCGACGCCGATGCGCTCATCGCCTCGCTCGAGGACCTGGACATGACCGGTGTGCTGGGGCAGTGGCAGTTCCAGGAGGACCACCACCCGGTCTTCGAGGGAAACCGCGAGCAGTCGCTCATGCTCGTGCAGTGGCTGCCCGACAACCAGCGTCAGGTGATCTGGCCCGAGGAGGTCGCGACCGGCGAGTACCAGCCGCCGACGTGGTGGACCGGGTGGGGTCAGTGAGCCGGGGCGGACCGGCCGACGCCGCACAGAGCGACTAGGGGACCTCCGCCTTGGACGAACTCCTGAACATCCTCGTCCTGGGGATCACGCGGGGGACGCTGTACGCGCTGCTCGCTCTCGGGTTCGCGCTGATCTTCAGCGTCGCCCGCGTGATCAACCTGGCGCACGGCGCCTACTTCATGATCGGGGCGTACTTCTCCTACATCTTCTACGACTACGTCCTCGGCGAGGGGGGCGTCGCGATGATCATCATCGCGGTCGTCGTCGGTGCCCTGGCGAGCGGGCTGATCGCCCTCTTCCAGTTCTACGTGCTGTTGCGAGGACTGAAGAACCCGCGGCACGACTACATCCTGGTGATGTCCCTGGCACTGTCCCTGCTGGCCGGTGAGATCTTCCGTCAGGTCTTCGGTGCCGAGCGTGCGACCCCGCCGGCCTTCGTGAACAGCTACGGCACCGTGTTCGGGGTGCGGGTGATCAGCCAGGAGCTGATCATCGTGCCGGTCGCCGTGCTGGCGGTCGTCGCGATGGTCCTCTACCTGAAGTACACGAGGCAGGGCCGTTCGGTGGTGGCGGTCGCCCAGAACCGGCACGGGGCGGTGCTCATGGGCATCGACCCGGTGAAGGCGTTCGCCATCGTCTTCTTCCTCGCCGGCTGCACCGCCGGGCTCTCCGGCGCGCTGATGGGGCCGATCCGCGTCGTCGATCCGCTGATGTGGATCCCCCCGTTGATCCTCTCGTTCGCGATCGTGGTGATGGGCGGCCTCGGCAGCCTCTACGGCACGATCGCCGGCGCCTTCCTGGTCGGACTCATCGAGACGGCCACCGCCCTGCAGATCGGCGCCGCGTACACCGAACTGGTCGCGTTCGTGGTGATCATCGCGGTCCTGGCGATCCGGCCGGCAGGTCTTTTCGGAAAGCAGGTCAGGCTCTAGATGGACACGGCACTCAAGAACGTCCGAGTCGTGGGCTCTCCCGTCGTGCTGGTCGGTCTCGTGGTCATGGCGGTCGCCGTGCTGATGATCGCCGACCCGTTCGTGACCCAGATGCTCACGATCGCCCTCCTCTACGGCTTCTACGTGATGTCGTGGGACGTGCTCTCGGGGACGACCGAGGAGATCAACTTCGGGCACCCGTTCTGGCTGCTGGCCGGCGCATTCACGGCCGGCTGGCTGAACCTGGAGTTCGAGTACACCGCCTGGATTACCGTGCCGGCCGGTGCGCTCGTGGCGATGCTCCTGGGGCTCCTGGCCGGCGGGCTCACGCTGCGCCTGCGGGGTCCCTACTTCGCCCTCGTCACCCTGGCGCTGGCCGTGACGCTCTACAAGCTCAGCTTCATCTGGGACGAGTTTTTCGGGGGTGAGGAGGGGATCTCGGGGGTCGACTTCATCACCGAGTCGGCCAGGGGCGACTACTACGTCGTCCTCGCCCTGCTGGCCGTGTCCTACTTGCTGCTGCACCAGTACTACCGCAGCCGGATCGGGTTGATCCTCATGGGGATCAAGGCCAACGACGACATCACCCGGGCCTCGGGTCACAACACGACCTTCTACCGGATCATGACCTTCGGGATCGCGATGTTCTTCGCCGGCATCGCCGGCGCCCTCACCGCGCACGTCCAGGGGTCGGTGAACTCGGAGCTGGCGGCCGGTGTGGTCGGTACCCTCATCGTCCTCTACGCGATGATCGGGTCGCGCGGCACGCTCGCCGGGCCGCTCATCGCCGGGTGTCTCTTCTACGTCCTCGACCAGAACCTTCGCGTCCTGGAGGAGTGGCGGACGATCATCCTGCTCGGGTCGATCATGCTGGCGATCTATCTGTTCCCCGACGGAGTCGTCCGGGAGATCCAGGACCGCATCCGCCGACGGCGGCTGCGACACTCACCGAGGTCGGAGGCAGCGTTGACCCCCGAGGAACCGGGATCCGTGGCGACCGCGAGCTCCCCGCGATGAGTACGGCGATCGATCAGGACGTCATCCTGGAGGTCCGGGGACTGACCAGGCGGTTCGGGGGGCTGGTCGCGGTGAACGACATCTCCTTCCAGGTCCGCCGGGGCCACGTCCTCGGCATCATCGGCCCCAACGGTGCCGGGAAGTCCACGCTGTTCAACCTCATCTCCGGGGTCGACCGGCCGACGAGCGGACGGGTCGTCATGGAAGGCGACGACATCACCGGCAAGTCCAGCAGCGCGGTGGTCCACCACGGCGTGGCCAAGACCTTCCAGCTGGCTTCACCCATGCCGCACATGACCGTCCGGCAGATCCTCTCGCTGGCGGCCAGCTCGAGTCGGCCCCGGGCTCGCGCCCGGGACCGGGGGATGGATGCCTACATCGGCGAGATCGCCGAGGAACTCGGCCTGGTCCCATTGCTGGACGCGTACACCGAAGAGCTGAACGTCGCCGCGTTGCGCCTGGTGGACATCGGCCGGGCGCTGGCAACGGATCCGACGCTGCTGCTGCTCGACGAGCCGTTCTCCAGCCTGTCGCACGACGAGATCGAGCGGGTGAGCACGGTGCTCCGGGAGCTGCGGGCGCGGGGCATCACGATGGTCATGGTCGAGCACAAGCTGCCCGCCCTCATGCGGTTGGTCGACGAGGTCATCGTCATGAACTTCGGTGAGCAGATCGCCCACGGTGCCCCGCGGGAGGTCGTGGAGAACGAGCAGGTGATCGAGGCATACCTCGGCACCAAGGCGACGAGGATGTTCGATGCCCCTTCTTGAGATCCGGGACATGCGGGCGTCGTACAACGCCGTCCCCGCTGTCCACATCGACGAGATCACCGTGGAGGAGGGCGAGCTCGTCGCCGTCCTCGGCCCCAACGGGGTCGGCAAGAGTACGACGTTGTCCGCCATATCCCGCACCGTGTCGACGGTCGGGACCCTCCGGTTCGACGGCGAGGACCTCGGCCCTCTACGGCCGGCCGACGTCATCCGGCTGGGGGTCGTGCACGCTCCCGAGGGGAGGCTGCTGTTCCCCGAGATGACGGTGACGGAGAACCTGCGGATGGGTGCCTTCCTGCGGTCGGACAAGGCGGAGATCGAGCGTGATCTCGAGTTCGTGCAGGACCTCTTCCCGATTCTCGCCCAGCGGGCCCGTCAGGACGCCGGCACGCTGTCGGGAGGGGAGCAGCAGATGTGCGCCATCGGGCGGGCGCTCATGGCCCGCCCCCGGTTGCTGTTGCTCGACGAGCCGTCGTTCGGGTTGGCCCCGGTCATCGTCGAGCGGATCGAGCGGGTGATCGCCGACCTCAACCGGGAACGGAAGTTGAGCATGCTCCTCGTGGAGCAGAACGTCTCGATGGCACTGGGCGTGGCCAGCCGCGCGTACGTGCTGGAGAACGGGCGGGTGGCCCGGCACGGATCGTCGCGGGAGCTGTCCGGGGATCCGGACTTCCGCCGGGCGTACCTGGGCGTCGCGTAGGCGGCAGTGGCGGGACCGTCCGCTCGGCACTCGGTCGCTGGTTCGGTCCCGCCTCCTCGGCTCTGTACGCCATGCGGCGGGTGCGCGGCACGGCGCTCGACCCGTTCGGCCGCGCCGAGATCCGCCGGGCGGCGCGCGGGCTGGTGCGGGAGTACTGCGAGGTGCTGGAGGAAGTTCTCGAGCCCCTGGGGGACCGGGTGATCAACACGGCGGTGGAGAGCGCGGCGCTGCCGACATGTGCGCGGCTACGAGGACGTCGGGCTGGGCGACGTGCAGCGCTACCGGGAGCGGCTGGCGGAGCTGCGGTCGTCGTGGGCGGGCGCCGATCAGTCGTACTGGCGCAGCTCCCGCCGGGACAGCGTCATCTTGTGCACCTCGTCCGGGCCGTCGGCGATCTGGAGAAGGCGGGCCTGGGCGTAGAGCGCCGCCAGGGGCGTGTCCTGCGAGACGCCGGCACCCCCGTGCGCCTGGATCGCGCGGTCCACGACCCACGTGGCGACGGCCGGTGCCGCCACCTTGATCGCGGCGATCTCCACCCGTGCACCCTTGTTCCCCACGGTGTCCATCAGCCAGGCGGTCTTGAGTACCAGCAACCGCACCTGCTCGATCCTGATCCGGGACTCGGCGACCCAGTCCTGGAGGACGCCCTGTTCGGCGATGGGCTTGCCGAACGCGACCCGCTCCTTCGCTCGCCGGCACATGAGTTCCAGCGCCCGCTCCGCCATCCCGATCAGTCGCATGCAGTGGTGGATCCGGCCCGGACCGAGGCGGGCCTGGGCCATCGCGAAGCCGCCGCCCTCCGTGCCTAGCAGGTTCCCGGTGGGGACGCGCACGTCGTCGTAGTGGATCTCGGCATGGCCGCCGTGGATGCCGTCGGTGAATCCGAACACCGACGTGGAGCGGAGGACGTTGACGCCCGGGGTGTCCAGCGGGACCAGGATCATGCCGTGCCGATCGTGCCGGTCGTTCTCCGGGTTGGTCACGCCCATGACGATCGCGATCCGGCATCGTGGGCTCATCGCTCCGGAGGACCACCACTTGCGCCCGGTCACGATGTACTCGTCGCCGTCCCGGCGGATCCGGGTCTCGATGTTGCTGGCGTCGGAGGAGGCGACGGCGGGCTCCGTCATGCTGTAGACGGAGCGGATCTCCCCCTCCAGGAGCGGCGCCAACCAGCGCTCGCGCTGTTCCGGGCTGCCGAACAGGGCCAGTAGCTCCATGTTGCCGGTGTCGGGGGCGCTGCAGTTCAGTGCCTCGGGTGCGATGATCGGGCTGCGGCCGGTGATCTCCGCCAGGGGCGCGTACTCGGCGTTCGAGAGCCCTGTGCCGAACTCGGAGTGCGGCAGGAACAGGTTCCAGAGCCCGCGTCGGCGTGCCTCGGCCTTCAGGTCCTCCATCACCGGAGGCGTGTCCCACGGGTGGTCCATGGCTGCCGCCTGCTCCGCGAACAGTGGCTCGGCGGGGTAGACGTGCCCGCGCATGAAGTCCTCGAGTTCGCCGATCAGTTGCTGCGTCCGCGCGGTGAACGCGAAGTCCATGTTCGTACCCCCAGCGCAGTTCAGTCGCGTGGCCACCGGATCGGTTCCGCAGCTGACGTTTCATGAACGTTCGTCCGTCCGGTGGGCCGGACGCTAGCCGGAGGCCGGGGAGACGGTCAAGGTGCGGGCGGCCGGCTCCGGCTGCCGGGCACTCGGCCCGGCCGGCGGGGCGCCGCTGGTCGCCATCAGGGGCTGCCGGGAGTCCGGCCGGGTCCTTCCACCTGTGTTCCTGAAGCCGCCGGGCCGGCCGCGGTGGCCCCGCGCCCGTCGCGGTCACCCAGGTGGGACGAGAGTCGCTGCCGGTCACCCGTGTAGTGCACCGCGCGCAACGCGAGCTCCACGTGGGCCGTGCAGACCTCGTCGACCGAGAGCTCCTTCGACGGGTCGAACCACCGGGTGAGCCCCATGCCGACATCCAGGAGGGCGAACGCCGCGACCGGCACGTGCGGCACGGTGAAGACGCCCTCCGCCACGCCGGCTGACACGATCGTCTGCAGTCTGCCCGCGTAGTCCCGCCGGCGCTCCATCACGGTGCGGTACCGGCGCGACTCCAGGCTCTGCAGCTGCCGGTTGGCGATGCCGGCCAGCCGGGGATGCATGGCGTGGAAGCGACTGTGGGCGTCGACGA
This sequence comes from Blastococcus sp. SYSU DS0973, assembly GCF_054051055.1. Classification (NCBI taxonomy): domain Bacteria; kingdom Bacillati; phylum Actinomycetota; class Actinomycetes; order Geodermatophilales; family Geodermatophilaceae; genus Blastococcus; species Blastococcus sp. SYSU DS0973. The sequence continues at coordinate 110,824 of NZ_JBJHAN010000006.1, read as the reverse complement.
AGGACACGAACTGCTCGACCGTTCCCGAAGCCGACGAGGCGGAGCTCATTTGCGCATCGCTCAGGGCTCGCCAGGACCGCTGCACGATCTCCCAGAGGATGTCCTCCTTGGACCGGTAGTGGTTGTAGAGGCTTGCCGGGGTGACCCCGACGGCAGCGGCGATCTCGCGCATGGACGCGCCCTCGTAGTTCCTGCCGACGAACAGATCGACGGCGGCGTCGAGGATCGCCTGCGCCGTGCCGGGCAGGCGGTCGTCCTCCGGGGCAGTGCTCACCGCGCGGCCCTCCCGATGGTGCAGGTACGTCGACGTCCGGTCGGAGCGTGAGGCAACCTAGCAGTGAACGTGCGTTTGTTCACACGTGCGTCGTCACCGAAACGTGACCCGGCCGATCGCAGGCGTGGCGTTGACGGTTGTCCGACCCCCACCTAGCTTCCGTGTGACCTGTTTAACAAACGTCGGTTAGCGGAGGGTTTCTGCATGAACGCAACAGCACGCATCGGCTGCGCCGGTGCATCGGTGGTAGCCGGTGGCCCTGGTGGGGGTCGTGGGGGGGTGATGACGCGGGCCCTCGCTCTCGGTGCAGCAGCTCTTCTCCTCGCTGCCTGCGGAACCTCCGGCGACGGTGGCGACACCACCGCGGCCGAGGGCGGCGGCGCCGACGGCGGCGGGTGCGAGGTGAACGGCGAGGCCTACCCCTCGGGGCCGATCGAGTACATCATGCCGTACGCGGCGGGCGGCGGGACCGACGTCCTGGGCCGCGCTCTCGCCCAGGGGATGAGCGACGAGCTCGGCGTCCAGGTCAACGTGGTGAACATGCCCGAGGGCTCGGCCGTCGTCGGCAAGACGGCGCTCGCGAACGCGGAGCCGGACGGCTCCACCATCGGCTCGGTCACCGTGCAGACGATGATCTATCCCCGCGTGGGACTGGGGAACGTGACCAAGGACGACCTGACGCCGATCTCCGTGGTCAGCACCGTCCCCGCCGGCGTCACCGTCCGCGCGGACGCCCCCTACGACTCGATCGAGGAACTGCTCGCCTACGCGGAGGAGAACCCGGGCGAGCTGGTGGGCTCGGGCACGGGTGCCGGCGGAGTCTGGGACATCGCCCGGGCCGGCATGCTGATCGAGGCCGGCCTGCCCCTCGACACCATTCGCTGGGTGCCGAGCCAGGGTGCCGCGCCCGCCCTCCAGGAGGTCCTGGCGGGTGGCATCGACATCTCCTTCGCCTCCCTGCAGGAGAACCAGGCCATGATCGAGGAGGGGCGGGTCAAGGCCCTCGCGGTCATGGCCGACGAGCGGGAGGAGGGCTTCCCGGACGTTCCCACGCTGACGGAGCAGGGGGTCGACTTCACGCACTCCGTGTGGCGCGGCGTCGGTGGTCCGGCGGGTCTGCCGGACTGCGTCGTCGAGACTCTGGACGGGGCGGTCGCCACGACCGTCGAGAGCCAGGAGTTCATCGACTTCATGGCCAACACCAACTCCGCCATCACGTACATGGACGCCGCTGAGACGGCGGAGTTCTGGGAGGAGCAGGACCAGGCCATGGCGGAGCTCATCGACCAGATGGGGATCGGGACCAGCTGAGCACCACGACCGACGAGGGACGTTTCGATGCAGCTCACGCGCACGCAACGGCGAGACGACACGGTCGTGGCACTCGTGTGCCTGGCTCTGGGATTGGCCGCGATCTGGGAATCACGATCCTTCCCCGAGGCTGCCGGCGGCTATCCCGGTCCGGGGCTGTTCCCGACCTTGGTCGGGGCCGTGTTCGTGGCGTGCGGGCTGCTGCTCCTGGCCCGGGTCCTGCTCAGTCTGCGCAGGACCCGGGCGCCGGAGGACGCGTTCACCACCCGGGGGGAGGCGGTCGAGCGCCCCACGCGTCGGGCACTGCTCAACGCGGCCGCGATCCTGCTGGCGGTGCCGGTGTACGTCTTCCTGTCCGACGTCCTCGGCTTCTTCCTGACCGTGGCGCTAGTCGTCGGTGGCCTGATGGTCGTGCTCGGCACCAAGGTGCTGAAGGTCGCCGTGCCGGTGGCCATCGGTGTCGCCGGCTTCGTCTGGTACATCTTCGGCGAGATCCTGCTGGTGCCTCTGCCCAGCGCCATCTGGGAGGGCTGACGCGTGGGCAACCTGACCGACGCCGCGCTCATGATCCTGGATCCGACGGTCCTGCTGGTCATCTTCCTGTCGGCGATCTACGGCCTGTTCATGGGCGCGATCCCCGGCCTGACCGCGACGCTGGCCACCGCGCTGCTGGTGCCGTTCGCCTTCTTCCTCGAGCCGGTGGCCGCACTGGCGTCGATCATCACGATGTCGGCGATGGCCATCTTCGCGGGGGACATCCCGAGCGCGCTGGTGCGCATGCCCGGCACCCCGGCCAGCGCGGCCTACACCGATGACGCCTACTTCCTGACCCGGCAGGGAAAGGGCGACCTCGCGCTGGGCATCGGCCTGGTCGGATCGGCCGTCGCCGGGATCATGGGCAGTGTCGTGCTCATCCTGGCGGCCCCGATCGTGGCCGAGTTCGCGCTGCAGTTCACCTCCTTCGAGTACTTCTGGTTCGCCGTCCTCGGCCTCAGCACCGCCGTGGTGATCTCACGCGGCTCGCAGGTCAAGGGCGTCATCGCCCTGTCGCTGGGGCTGCTGCTGGGCACCGTCGGGCTGGACCCGACCATGGGCTTTCCCCGCTTCACCTTCGGATCGGATGGACTGCTCGGCGGGATCAACTTCATCCCCGCGATGATCGGCCTCTTCGGGCTGTCCGAGGTGCTGCGCAACGTGCTCGCCAAGCATGTGGTGCAGCGGCCGCCGCGCATCGACATGAAGGGGTTCTGGCGCCGCATCGGCCGTCATAGCCGTCGCGAGAGCCGGCACATGCTGCGCGGCGGTGCCATCGGTTCTGTCGTCGGAGCCCTGCCCGGGGCAGGTGGCGACGTGGCCGCCTGGGTGTCCTACGGCACCGCCAAGAACGGGGCCAAGGAGCCGGGGAAGTTCGGCAAGGGCAGCACCGAGGGCATCGCCGCCGCCGGCTCGGCCAACAACTCCTCGCTGGCGTCGGCCTGGGTTCCGACGCTCACCCTCGGTATCCCCGGCGACACCATCACGGCCATCCTGATCGGTGTCCTGTACCTCAAGGGGCTCACGCCCGGTCCGGCCATCTTCCGTGACCAGCCGGAGCTGGTCACGGCCGTCTACCTGATCTTCATCCTGGCCAACCTGCTGCTGATCCCCCTCGGCTACCTCGCCATTCGGATGAGCGGGTTCGTCCTGCGGGTCCCACGGCATGTACTGCTGCCGGTCATCGTCGTCTTCTGTGTCGTCGGCAGCTATTCGGTCAACAACAGCTTGCTCGGCATCTGGGTGATGCTGGGGATGGGAATCGTCGGCTTCCTGATGGAGCGCGCCGGCATTCCGCTGGCACCTGTCGTGCTCGGACTGGTGCTCGGCCCGATCGTGGAGCGGAACTTCACCGCCGCCGTGACCGTGACGAACTGGGACCTGGCGCAGTTCTTCACCCGGCCGGTGAGCGCCGCCCTCATCGTCGCGGTCCTGCTGACGTGGATGTGGCCGCTGTTCTCGATGCTCCGCGGCCGTACGAAGGGATCAGGTGATCGACCTGGCGACGGGGACGGCGGAGGGGCGGATGGGACGGGCGCGGATGACGAGCCGGGGACTCCCGTGTCCGTGGAGGCCGACGCGAGTCCGTCCACGCCCACGGCACGGGAGGTTCGTGTCGACCGCGGGATCAGGCCCCCCGGGGATGGTCCGTAGCGTTCGTCGCGGCCCAGGGGTGTCGGGGACTTCTCGCCTCGGGGCCCGGTTGGGAACGGCTGCGGACCGGGCGCCGTCTCGGACAGTGGGACCTCCGGGGGCCTTCGCGATCGCGAAGGCCCCCGGCGGCTCTCCCCGGCCTGCGGGGCCTGCAGCTTGCTCAGCCGGCGAGGCGCTTCATCGTCTCCACGGTCTTCAGGCGGCCCGCACGGCTGCCGTCGAGGGGCTGGAGCATGAGGGTGGTGACCCCGGCCTCGCGGAAGGCCGCGATGCGCTCCGCGACGTGGCCCTCGGGGCCGATGAGCGACGACGCCCGCACCAGCTCGTCCGGCACCGCGGCGGCGGCCTCGTCCTTCTTCCCGCCGAGGTAGAGGTCCTGGATGGTCTTCGCCTCCGCCTCGTAGCCGTACCGAACGGCGAGGTCGTTGTAGAAGTTCTTGCCCCGTGCCCCCATGCCACCGATGTACAGCGCCAGCGACGGCTTCACGAACTCCAGCATCGGCTCGACGTCCTCGCCGATCGCCACGGGGACGCCGGTGGTGACCTGCAGGTCGCCGAGCGCCGGGTCCCGCCTGGCCTTGCCGGCGGCGAGGGACTCGCCCCACACCGACGCCGCCTTCTCGGGCACGAAGAAGATGGGCTCCCAGGCCTCGGCGATCTCGGCAGCGAGCTCGACGTTCTTGGGGCCCAGCGCGGCCAGCATCACCGGGATGCGCTCGCGCACCGGGGTGTTGATGAGCTTGAGCGGCTTGCCCAGGCCGGTGCCCTGATCGGCCGGCAGCGGGATCGTGTACTTCCTGCCCTGGTGGTCCAGGCGGTCGCGACGCCACACCTGCCGGCAGACCTCCACGACCTCGCGGGTGCGCTGCAGCGGGGCGTCGTAGGGGACGCCGTGCCAGCCCTCGATCACCTGCGGGCCCGAAGCGCCCAGGCCGAGGGTGAAGCGCCCGCCGGAGACGAAGTCCAGGCCGGCCGCGGTCATCGCGGTGAGCGCCGGGGTCCGGCTGTAGATGGGGAAGATCGCGCTCAACAGCTCGACCCGCTCGGTGACCGCCGCGAGGTAGCCCAGCTGGCTCACCGCGTCGAAGGTGTAGACCTCGGCCACCGCGGCCAGGTCGAGCCCCGCGGACTCGAGGTCGCGGATCTCCGTCGCCGTCTCCTGGAAGCCGCCGCTGTAGCTGGCCTGGATGCCGATGCGCACGTGCACTCCTCTGTGTCGCGGCGCCACCGTCGGCGCCGCCCCGCACGCTATCGGGCGCCGCGCGGGAAGAGTGGAGGAGCTGTGCCTCGGCGGCACGCAGCGGTAGCGTGCGGACAGTTCGTCCCTGCCCGGCCCCTCCGGTCGACGCGTCGACGTGTGTGAGGGACCCGCCTTTGACCGTCTCCACCGGCACGGGTATCGTGGTCAGCCGTGCCCAGGGTGCCCTGGGCCTGCTCCCGTTCGGGGTGCGCCTGGGTGGCCAGAGGTGAGAACTTCAGGCCGCCGGGGACCGCCCTTCCGGACCTGATCCGGAGGGTGGCGGCGCCGAGTCGCGAGGGGCAACCGAGTTCGGTCCGACACCGGACCGGTCCCGGGAAGGGCGACACACCCGACCGCGTGGACCGGACGTTGGAACACGACCGCCCCCGGGAAGGTTCCGCCGAGGAGCCGGCACCCCAGCACCACCGCAGAGCAGTCAGCAGGTATTCGACAGCACCACCCAGCGCAGGTAGGAGATCCAGGCCACCCATGCCCACGATCAACCAGCTGGTCCGCAAGGGCCGCGAGGACAAGGTCGAGAAGACCAACACCCCGGCGCTGAAGGGTTCGCCCCAGCGTCGCGGTGTCTGCACGCGCGTGTACACGACGACGCCGAAGAAGCCGAACTCGGCGCTGCGCAAGGTCGCTCGCGTCCGCCTCACCAGTGGCATCGAGGTGACCGCCTACATCCCGGGCGTCGGCCACAACCTGCAGGAGCACTCGATGGTGCTCGTGCGCGGCGGCCGTGTGAAGGACCTGCCCGGCGTGCGGTACAAGATCATCCGCGGCTCGCTGGACACCCAGGGTGTCCGCAACCGCAAGCAGGCTCGCAGCCGGTACGGCGCGAAGAAGGAGAAGAGCTAATGCCGCGCAAGGGCCCCGCACCGAAGCGTCCGCTGGTCGCCGACCCGGTGTACCAGTCGCCGCTGGTCACCCAGCTGGTGAACAAGGTGCTGGTCGACGGCAAGCGTTCGGTCGCCGAGGCGATCGTCTACGGCGCCCTCGAGGGCGCCCGCGCCAAGACCGACACCGACCCGGTCGTCACGCTGAAGCGCGCGCTGGACAACGTGAAGCCGGCCCTCGAGGTCCGCAGCCGCCGCGTCGGTGGTGCGACCTACCAGGTCCCGGTCGAGGTCCGAGCCTCCCGCAGCACGACGCTCGGGCTGCGCTGGCTCATCCAGTACAGCCGGGCCCGTCGCGAGAAGACGATGACCGAGCGCCTGATGAACGAGCTGCTCGACGCGAGCAACGGCCTGGGTGCCGCCGTGAAGCGGCGCGAGGACACGCACAAGATGGCCGAGTCGAACAAGGCCTTCGCGCACTACCGCTGGTGACGTCCGTCCACCAGCACCCGCGGCCGGCGGGAAGTCCGGGCCACCCCCGGACCCCGCTCGCGGACCAGAGCAAAGAGGAGAAGTAATGGCCAGCAACGAGGCCCAGCTGCGTAAGACCCGCAACATCGGGATCATGGCGCACATCGACGCCGGCAAGACCACGACGACCGAGCGCATCCTCTTCTACACCGGCATCACGTACAAGATCGGTGAGGTCCACGACGGCGCGGCCACGATGGACTGGATGGAGCAGGAGCAGGAGCGCGGCATCACCATCACGTCGGCCGCGACGAAGTGCTCCTGGAACGGCCACGACATCAACATCATCGACACCCCCGGGCACGTCGACTTCACCGTCGAGGTGGAGCGGTCGCTGCGGGTGCTCGACGGCGCGGTCGCGGTCTACGACGGTGTCGCCGGTGTGGAGCCGCAGACCGAGCAGGTGTGGCGGCAGGCCGAGAAGTACGGCGTCCCGCGCATGTGCTTTGTCAACAAGCTCGACCGCACGGGCGCCGACTTCTTCCGCTGCGTCGACATGATGGTGGAGCGGCTGGCCGCCAACCCGCTGGTGCTGCAGCTGCCGATCGGTGCCGAGGCCGACTTCATCGGCGTCGTCGACCTGGTCGAGATGCGCGCCCTCACGTGGCGCGGCGAAACCAAGATGGGCGAGGACTACGCGGTCGAGGAGATCCCGGCCGAGCTCGCCGACCAGGCCGCCGAGTACCGCGAGAAGCTGCTCGAGAACATCGCGGACTTCGACGACTCGCTCATGGAGGACTACCTCGGTGGCGAGGAGATCTCCGTGGACCGGCTCAAGGCCGCCATCCGCAAGGCCACCATCGGTGGTCAGGTGAACCCGGTCCTGACCGGCACCGCCTTCAAGAACAAGGGCGTGCAGCCCCTGCTCGACGCGGTCGTCGACTACCTGCCCAGCCCGTTGGACATCGAGGCGATCGTGGGCACGGCCCTCGACGGCGAGACCGAGGTGCTGCGGCACGCCGACGAGGACGAGCCGTTCTCCGCTCTGGCGTTCAAGATCCAGACCGACCAGCACCTGGGCAAGCTGACCTACATCCGCGTCTACTCCGGCCGGCTCGACGCCGGGTCCCCGGTGCTGAACAGCACCAAGGACCGCAAGGAGCGGATCGGCAAGATCTACCAGATGCACGCCAACAAGCGCGAAGAGCGCGAGGGCGTGGGCGCCGGCCAGATCGTGGCCGTCAACGGCCTGAAGCAGACGACGACGGGTGACACCCTCTGCGACCCGCAGAAGCCGGTGATCCTCGAGTCGATGACCTTCCCGGCCCCGGTCATCTCGGTCGCCATCGAGCCCAAGACCAAGAGCGACCAGGAGAAGCTGGGCACCGCGATCCAGAAGCTCGCCGAGGAGGACCCGACCTTCCAGGTGAAGCTGGACGAGGAGACCGGGCAGACCGTCATCTCCGGCATGGGCGAGCTCCACCTGGAGATCCTGGTGGACCGGATGCGCCGCGAGTTCAACGTCGAGGCCAACGTCGGCAAGCCGCAGGTGGCCTACCGCGAGACGATCCGCAAGGCCGTCGAGCGCTACGACTACACGCACAAGAAGCAGACGGGTGGCTCCGGGCAGTTCGCGAAGGTCCAGATCGCGATCGAGCCGCTCGAGATGAGCGCCGACTCTGCGACCTACGAGTTCGAGAACAAGGTCACCGGTGGTCGCATCCCGAGGGAGTACATCCCCTCGGTCGACCAGGGCATGCAGGACGCGATGCAGTACGGCGTCCTGGCCGGCTACCCCATGGTGGGCGTCAAGGCCAGCCTGCTCGACGGCCAGTACCACGAGGTCGACTCGTCGGAGATGGCCTTCAAGATCGCCGGCTCCATCGCCTTCAAGGAGGCAGCGCGCAAGGCCAGCCCGGCCCTGCTCGAGCCCCTGATGGCGGTCGAGGTCACGACGCCCGAGGACAACATGGGCGACGTGATCGGCGACCTGAACTCCCGCCGCGGGATCATCCAGGCGATGGAGGAGCGCTCCGGCGCCCGCGTCGTCCGGGCCCTGGTCCCGCTGTCGGAGATGTTCGGCTACGTGGGCGACCTGCGCAGCCGCACCCAGGGACGGGCGAGCTACTCGATGGTGTTCGACTCGTACGCCGAGGTCCCGGCCAACGTCGCCAAGGAGATCATCGCGAAGGCGACGGGAGAGTGAGCATCGCAGGGCCGTCCGCGGCCCGAGGAGCGGAGCGATCCCGGAGCCGAGTCACGAACTCCGCGAAGGCGTCCGGCGAGTAACCGGGGGGCGGGCCGACAGCCCGCGACCTCCTGAGCAGAGCCCCACCCCAGAGCACGCACCACCTGCGTAACCACGAGGAGAGGAACCCAGTGGCCAAGGCCAAGTTCGAGCGGAACAAGCCGCACGTCAACATCGGCACCATCGGGCACATCGACCACGGCAAGACGACGCTGACCGCGGCGATCACCAAGGTCCTGCACGACAAGTACCCGAACCTCAACGAGGCGTCCGCGTTCGACCAGATCGACAAGGCGCCCGAGGAGAAGGCTCGCGGGATCACGATCTCGATCGCGCACGTCGAGTACCAGACCGAGAACCGGCACTACGCGCACGTCGACTGCCCCGGGCACGCCGACTACATCAAGAACATGATCACCGGTGCCGCGCAGATGGACGGTGCGATCCTGGTCGTGGCCGCCACCGACGGCCCGATGCCGCAGACCAAGGAGCACGTCCTCCTGGCCCGCCAGGTCGGCGTCCCCTACATCGTCGTGGCGCTCAACAAGGCCGACATGGTCGACGACGAGGAGATCCTCGAGCTCGTCGAGCTGGAGGTCCGCGAGCTGCTCAGCGAGTACGAGTTCCCGGGCGACGACGTCCCCGTGGTCCGCGTCTCCGCGCTGAAGGCCCTCGAGGGCGACGCCGAGTGGGGCGACAAGCTCATGGAGCTCATGGACGCCGTCGACTCGGCGATCCCCGAGCCGGAGCGCGAGATCGACAAGCCGTTCCTCATGCCCGTCGAGGACGTCTTCACGATCACCGGTCGCGGCACCGTCGTCACCGGTCGCGTGGAGCGCGGCATCGTGAAGGTCTCCGAGGAGATCGAGATCGTCGGTATCCGCGAGGGTTCGACGAAGACGACCGTCACCGGCGTCGAGATGTTCCGCAAGCTGCTCGACCAGGGCCAGGCCGGCGACAACGTGGGCCTGCTCCTCCGCGGCATCAAGCGTGAGGACGTGGAGCGCGGCCAGGTCGTCGTGAAGCCCGGCTCGATCACCCCGCACACCAACTTCGAGGGTTCGGTCTACATCCTCTCGAAGGACGAGGGTGGCCGTCACACGCCGTTCTTCAACAACTACCGTCCCCAGTTCTACTTCCGGACGACGGACGTGACCGGCGTCGTGACCCTGCCCGCCGGCACCGAGATGGTCATGCCGGGCGACAACACCGAGATGACGGTGGAGCTGATCCAGCCCATCGCCATGGAGGAGGGCCTCCGGTTCGCCATCCGCGAGGGTGGCCGGACCGTCGGCGCTGGGCGCGTCACGAAGATCATCAAGTAACACCCTGACAGGCGGCGGCCGGGGATCCGGCCGCCGCCCGGTCATGGGTCTGGGACAACCCGGATCCGCCCGGGTCAGCAGACCCACTTGAACCTTCACAACCGATCGGCAGGAGCGAGAACAGGCGATGGCGGGACAGAAGATCCGCATCCGGCTGAAGGCATACGACCACGAGGCCATCGACGCCTCGGCGCGGCGCATCGTGGAGACGGTGACGAAGACCGGAGCGCGCGTCGTCGGCCCGGTGCCGCTGCCGACGGAGAAGAACGTGTACGCGGTGATCCGTTCGCCGCACAAGTACAAGGACTCGTTCGAGCACTTCGAGATGCGCACGCACAAGCGGCTCATCGACATCCTCGACCCGACGCCGAAGACGGTCGACGCGCTCATGCGCATCGACCTGCCGGCTTCGGTCGACGTCAACATTCAGTAAGGGCAGTCAGCAGACATGGCGAGCACATTTCGTGGTCTCCTCGGCGAGAAGCTGGGGATGACCCAGGTTTTCGACGAGAACAACCGCCTCGTGCCGGTGACCGTCGTCAAGGCGGGCCCGTGTGTGGTGACCCAGGTGCGCACCCCCGAGGTCGACGGCTACTCCGCCGTCCAGCTCGGTTTCGGTGAGATCGACCCGCGCAAGGTGAACCGTCCCGAGGGCGGGCACTTCACCAAGGCGGGCGTCACGCCGCGGCGGCACCTGGTGGAACTCCGCACCTCGGACGCCGGCAGCTACACGGTCGGCCAGGAGCTGACCACCGAGGTCTTCGACGGCGTGGCCAAGGTCGACGTCATCGGCACCAGCAAGGGCAAGGGCACGGCCGGTGTCATGAAGCGTCACGGCTTCAAGGGTCTGGGCGCCGGTCACGGCACGCACCGCAAGCACCGGGCCCCCGGCTCGATCGGTGGCGCGTCCACCCCCGGCCGGGTCTTCAAGGGCCTGCGCATGGCCGGCCGCATGGGCGCGGTCAAGACCACGACCCTGTCGCTCAACGTCCACAAGGTGGACGCCGAGCGTGGCCTGCTGCTGATCAAGGGCGCCATCCCCGGCCCGAAGGGCGGCCTCGTGCTGGTCCGTTCGGCGGTCAAGGGTGGGCCCGTGGGGAGTGACGACAAGTGACCCAGTCCACCGAGACGCGCACCGACCGCCAGGTCGACGTGCGCACCCCGGCGGGGGAGACCTCCGGCAGCGTCACGCTGCCCGGTGAGCTCTTCGACGCCGATGCCAACGTCTCCCTCATGCATCAGGTGGTCGTGGCCCAGCTGGCCGCGGCCCGCCAGGGCACGCACGCGACCAAGACGCGGGCGCAGGTCCGCGGTGGTGGCGTCAAGCCGTACCGGCAGAAGGGCACCGGCCGGGCCCGCCAGGGCTCGATCCGCGCGCCGCAGTTCACCGGCGGTGGCATCGTGCACGGCCCCACGCCGCGCAACTACGAGCAGAAGACCCCGAAGAAGATGAAGGCCGCCGCCCTGCGCGGAGCCCTCTCCGACCGGGCCCGCGAGGGCCGGGTGCACGTGGTCTCCGCATTCGTGGACGGCGACGCCCCGAAGACGAAGGCCGCCCTGGCGACCCTCAACGCGGTGACGCAGGCCAAGCGGGTCCTCATCGTCCTGGACCGCGAGGACATCGTGAACTGGGTCAGCCTCCGCAACGTCCCCGAGGTGCACCTGATCGAGGCCGGTCAGCTCAACACCTACGACGTGCTGGTCTCCGACGAGGTGATCTTCACGGAGGCGGCGCTGGCCGAGTTCGTCGCCGGTCCGGCCAAGGGCAAGCGCTCCGGCGCCGACCTGCCGGACCTCGCCACCCACGAGATCGCCGGTGGCGTCCCGTCCATCGCCCCCGCCGCCGGCGAGGGCACCGTCGAAGAGACCACCGAGGAGAAGGCATGAGCGTCCGCGACCCCCGGGACGTCCTGCTCGCCCCGGTCATCTCCGAGAAGAGCTACGGCCTGCTCGACGGCAACCAGTACACGTTCATCGTGCGGCCGGACGCCAACAAGACGCAGATCAAGATCGCGGTCGAGCAGATCTTCAAGGTGAAGGTCCTCGGCGTGAACACGATCAACCGCCAGGGCAAGCGCAAGCGCAGCCGGGGTACACAGATGGGCAAGCGCAAGGACACCAAGCGCGCCATCGTCTCCGTGGCTGCCGGCGACCGCATCGAGATCTTCGGTGGTCCCGGCGCCTGAGCGCCGTGACCGTTCGGACCAGAGATAGAGGACTGAGTCAGCAATGGCTATCCGCAAGTACAAGCCGACGACGCCGGGCCGCCGCGGCTCCAGCGTCGCCGACTTCGCCGAGGTCACGCGAGACCACCCCGAGAAGTCGCTGGTCCGACCGCTGCACGGTCGTGGCGGGCGCAACGTGCACGGGAAGGTCACCGCTCGTCACCAGGGCGGCGGCCACAAGCGTGCGTACCGGGTGATCGACTTCCGTCGCGCCGACAAGGACGGCGTGCCGGCCAAGGTCGCGCACATCGAGTACGACCCGAACCGCACGTCGCGGATCGCGCTCCTGCACTTCGCCGACGGCGAGAAGCGCTACATCATCGCGCCGGCCCGCCTGAAGCAGGGCGACACGGTCGAGTGCGGCCCCGCCGCCGACATCAAGCCGGGCAACAACCTGCCGTTGCGGAACATCCCGGTCGGCACGGTGGTTCACGCCATCGAGCTCCGTCCCGGTGGCGGCGCGAAGATCGCCCGGTCCGCGGGTACCAGCGTCCAGCTGGTCGCCCGTGAGGGCCGGTTCGCCCAGCTGCGCATGCCGTCGGGCGAGATCCGCAACGTCGACGTGCGCTGCCGCGCGACCGTCGGTGAGGTGGGCAACGCCGAGCAGTCGAACATCAACTGGGGCAAGGCAGGCCGGATGCGGTGGAAGGGCAAGCGCCCGACCGTCCGTGGTGTCGCCATGAACCCGGTGGACCACCCGCACGGTGGTGGTGAGGGCAAGACCTCCGGTGGACGCCACCCGGTGAACCCGAAGGGCAAGCCGGAGGGCCGGACGCGCAAGCGGAAGGCCAGTGACGCCCTGATCGTGCGCCGCCGGCGCACCAACAAGAAGCGCTGAGCGGGTAAAGGAGTCCGATAGACATGCCACGCAGCCTGAAGAAGGGCCCGTTCGTCGACGACCACCTGCTCGCCAAGGTGGACGCCCAGAACGAAAAGGGCACCAAGAACGTGATCCGTACCTGGTCGCGCCGCTCGACGATCATCCCCGACATGCTGGGCCACACCCTCGCGGTGCACGACGGCCGCAAGCACGTCCCGGTGTTCGTCACCGAGGCGATGGTCGGGCACAAGCTCGGGGAGTTCGCGCCGACGCGCACCTTCCGCGGGCACATCAAGGACGACCGCCGCTCGCGGCGGGGCTGACCAGGTAGAGAGAGATTCCGATGACTTCCCAGTTGGGACAGGAGGCGCCGGTCGCCCGGGCAACGGCCCGGTTCGTCCGCGTGACCCCCATGAAGGCCCGCCGGGTGGTGGACCTGATCCGCTACCTGCCGACCGACGAGGCCCTGGCGCTGCTGCGGTTCGCCCCGCAGTCGGCCAGCGAGCCGGTCGCCAAGGTCGTCGCCAGCGCGGTGGCCAACGCCGAGCACAACCTGCAGCTGGACCCGGCTGCACTCGTGGTCAGCGCCGCCTACGTCGACGAGGGCCCCACGCTCAAGCGGATCCGTCCGCGTGCGCAGGGCCGGGCGTTCCGCATCAACAAGCGGACCAGCCACATCACCATCGAGGTGAGCGAGGTGGCCACCAGCGCCGTCCTCGCGCAGAAGTCGCGCAAGGCGCGCCGGGACACCGGCCAGTCCGGCCCGGCTACCCAGCAGTCCACCAGCAACACGAGGGGAGGGACCCGCTAGTGGGTCAGAAGGTCAACCCGCACGGGTTCCGACTCGGGATCACCACCGACTACAAGTCCCGGTGGTACGCGGACAAGCTGTACAAGGACTACGTCAAGGAAGACGTCGCGATCCGCAAGCTCATGTCCAAGGGCATGGAGCGGGCCGGCATCTCCAAGGTGGAGATCGAGCGCACCCGTGACCGGGTCCGCGTCGACATCCACACCGCCCGTCCGGGCATCGTCATCGGCCGCCGCGGCGCCGAGGCCGACCGCATCCGCGGCGAGCTGGAGAAGCTCACCGGCAAGCAGGTGCAGCTGAACATCCTTGAGGTGAAGAACCCCGAGTCCGACGCGCAGCTGGTCGCCCAGGGCGTGGCCGAGCAGCTCTCCAGCCGGGTCAGCTTCCGCCGTGCCATGCGCAAGGCGATGCAGTCCGCGCAGCGGAGCCCGCAGGTCAAGGGCATCCGGGTGCAGTGCTCGGGCCGCCTCGGCGGCACCGAGATGAGCCGCTCGGAGTTCTACCGCGAGGGCCGCGTGCCCCTGCACACGCTCCGGGCGAACATCGACTACGGCATCTACGAGGCCCGGACGACCTTCGGTCGCATCGGCGTCAAGGTGTGGATCTACAAGGGCGACGTCAGCGGCTCCCGCGCCGAGCGGGAGGCCCTCGAGGCCCTCGCCGCCCGTCAGGGGCAGCGTCGCGAGCGCCCGCAGCGTCCGCGTCGGTCCGGCTCGTCCGGCACGACCGCCGGTGGCACCGAGGCCGGCCGCGCCGCTGCCGAGGGCACCACGCCCGTCGCCGCTGCGGATGACGCAGTGGTCACGCAGACCTCCGGCGAGGCTCCTGCCGAGCAGACGCTCGGCCAGGCTGCCGGCCCGGAGGCCACCGCCGCTGCCGAGACCACGGCCGCCGAGAACACCACGGCTACGAGTTCGGAAGAGGGGGCCTGACGCCATGCTCATCCCACGGCGCGTCAAGCACCGCAAGCAGCACCACCCGAGCCGTTCCGGCCGGGCCAAGGGCGGCACCGAGATCAACTTCGGTGAGTACGCCATCCAGGCCCTGGAGCCGGCCTACGTCACGAACCGGCAGATCGAGTCGGCGCGTATCGCGATGACCCGGCACATCAAGCGTGGCGGCAAGGTGTGGATCTCGATCTACCCCGACCGGCCCCTGACGAAGAAGCCCGCCGAGACCCGCATGGGCTCCGGTAAGGGGTCGCCCGAGTGGTGGGTGGCCAACGTCAAGCCCGGCCGCGTGCTGTTCGAGCTGTCCGGTGTCGCCGAGCCCGTGGCCCGCGAGGCCATGCGCCGCGCGATCCACAAGCTGCCGATGAAGTGCCGCTTCATCACGCGTGAAGGAGAAGTGTGATGGCCGCCGGTCTGACCGCTCCCGAGCTGCGCGAGCTGTCCGCTGACGAGCTCGCCTCGCGGCTGCGTGAGTCGAAGGAAGAACTGTTCAACCTGCGCTTCCAGGTGGCCACCGGCCAGCTGGACAACAACCGGCGACTGCAGACCGTCCGCCGCGACATCGCCCGGATCTACACGATCATGCGCGAGCGCGAGCTGGGTCTCTCGGTCGCCCCGAACGAGGGTGTGGCATGAGCGAGACCCAGGAGTCGTCCGGCCCCGGCCTGGCCGGCCGTGGCTACCGCAAGGTCCGCGAGGGCCTCGTCGTCAGCGACAAGATGGAGAAGACCATCGTCGTCGAGGTCGAGGACCGCGTGAAGCACGGCCTGTACGGCAAGGTCATCCGCCGGACGAGCAAGCTGAAGGCGCACGACGAGCAGGGGGTCGCCGGCATCGGTGACCGCGTGCAGATCATGGAGACCCGGCCCACGTCGGCCACCAAGCGGTGGCGGCTGGTCGAGGTCGTCGAGAAGGCCAAGTAAGCCTGCGCCAGGCGGCCCTCCGGGGCCGCTGCGGGTGGGAGTACCCTGGACGACTGGCGCGCGCCCCGGTGCGCGCCACATCCCGGTACCCGTGCTCCGGACGCACCGGCGGCGATCAGCCGCCGGTGCGTCCGCACGCGGGTGCCGGACAGCCGGTTCACCGTTCCGGCCCGGCTGTCACCACAAGTATTTGGGAGAAGGACGTGATCCAGCAGGAGTCGCGGCTGCGAGTCGCCGACAACACCGGTGCGAAGGAGATCCTCTGCATCCGGGTTCTCGGAGGCTCCGGGCGACGCTACGCGGGCATCGGTGACGTCATCGTCGGCACCGTGAAGGACGCGCTGCCGGGCGCCGGCGTGAAGAAGGGCGACGTGGTCAAGGCTGTCGTCGTCCGCACGGTGAAGGAGCGCCGTCGTCCGGACGGCTCCTACATCCGCTTCGACGAGAACGCCGCCGTGATCATCCGCGACAGCGGCGACCCGCGCGGCACGCGCATCTTCGGGCCGGTGGGCCGGGAGCTCCGTGACAAGCGCTTCATGCGGATCATCTCGCTCGCCCCGGAGGTGCTGTGATCATGGCTCAGGCAGCCAGCGGGAAGACCCCGTCGATGAAGGTCAAGAAGGGCGACACCGTCCTCGTGCTGTCCGGCAAGGACAAGGGCGCGAAGGGCCGCGTCATCGCCGCCTACCCCAAGCTCCAGAAGGTCCTGGTCGAGGGCGTCGGCCGGGTGAAGAAGCACACCCGCATCAGCTCGACGCAGCGGGGCGCCCAGCAAGGCGGGATCGTCACGCAGGAGGCTCCCATCCACGTCAGCAACGTGATGGTGATCGACTCCGAGGACAAGCCGACCCGGGTCGGCTACCGCAAGGACGAGGAAGGCCGCAACATCCGGGTCTCGCGGCGCACCGGTAAGGACCTCTGATCATGAGCGCACCCACCCGTGAGCTGCCCCGCATGCTCGCCAACTACCGCGACAACATCGTGCCGACGCTGCAGGGCGAGTTCGGCTACGAGAACGTCATGCAGATCCCGCGCCTGACGAAGATCGTCGTCAACATGGGCGTCGGCGAGGCCACCCGCGACGCGAAGCTGATGGACGGCGCGGTCCGCGACCTCACCGCCATCACCGGCCAGAAGCCGGCCGTCGTCCGGGCACGGAAGTCCATCGCGCAGTTCAAGCTGCGCGAGGGCATGCCGATCGGCGCCAAGGTCACCCTTCGCGGCGACCGCATGTGGGAGTTCCTCGACCGTCTGCTGTCGCTGGCTCTTCCCCGTATCCGTGACTTCCGCGGCCTCAACGCCAAGCAGTTCGACGGTCACGGCAACTACACCTTCGGGCTGACGGAGCAGTCGATGTTCCGCGAGATCGACGTCGACAAGATCGACCGGTCGCGCGGCATGGACATCACGCTCGTCACCACCGCCACCACCGACGAGGAGGGTCGCGAGCTGCTCCGCCAGCTCGGGTTCCCCTTCGCCGGCCAGCCCGTCGTCACGACCGTCCGCTGAGTCGGGCAGGAGAGAAGCTATGGCCAAGAAGGCGCTGATCAACAAGGCGGCCCGCAAGCCGAAGTTCGCGGTTCGCGGTTACACCCGCTGCCAGCGGTGCGGTCGCCCGCACTCGGTCTTCCGCAAGTTCGGCCTGTGCCGGATCTGCCTGCGGGAGATGGCCCACGCCGGGGAGCTCCCCGGCGTCCGCAAGAGTTCCTGGTAACGAAACAACCCCATGGCCTCGTCCAGAGGCTCGACCCGAGCGTGCGAGGGTCGACAGGGATGAGGTCTTTCTACGATCGCCGAGAGGCCCACGCGCCAAGTCCGGGAAGACCCGGCGCATGAGGAACCGCGGCGAGAGAGGCACCACTACGCCATGACCATGACCGACCCGATCGCAGACATGCTGACGCGTGTGCGGAACGCCAACCAGGCGTACCACGACTCCGCGGTCATGCCGTCGTCGAAGCTCAAGACGCACATCGCCGAGATCCTCCAGCAGGAGGGCTACATCGCCGGCTGGCGCGTCGATGACACCGACAAGGACGGCAACCCGTTCAAGCAGCTGGTGATCGACCTCAAGTACGGCCCCAACCGCGAGCGCAGCATCGCCGGGGTCCGACGGGTGTCCAAGCCCGGTCTGCGGGTGTACGCGAAGTCCACCGCACTGCCCAAGGTGCTCGGCGGCCTCGGCGTGGCGATCATCTCGACCTCGACCGGGCTGCTCACCGACAAGCAGGCGAACAAGAAGGGCGTGGGTGGGGAAGTCCTCGCCTACGTCTGGTAAGAGGAGCGAGCAGAGATGTCACGGATCGGACGACTCCCGATCGCCGTGCCCGGTGGTGTCGACGTCGCCATCGACGGTCAGACGGTCAGCGTGAAGGGACCCAAGGGCGAGCTGCGCCACACGGTCGCCGCGCCGATCACCGTCGTGCGCGACGAGGACGGCACGCTGCGGGTGCAGCGCCCCAACGACGAGCGTCAGAACCGCGCCCTCCACGGGCTCTCGCGGACTCTGATCGCCAACATGATCACCGGCGTCACCGAGGGCTACACCAAGACCCTCGAGATCGTCGGTGTCGGATACCGCGTCCAGGCGCGCGGCTCGGACCTCGAGTTCGCCCTGGGCTACAGCCACCCCGTGCCGGTGAAGGCCCCGGAGGGGATCTCCTTCGCCGTCGAGTCGCCGACCCGCCTGCGGGTCAGCGGCATCGACAAGCAGCTGGTCGGCGAGGTGGCGGCCAAGATCCGCAAGATCCGCAGGCCCGACCCCTACAAGGGCAAGGGTGTGCGGTACCAGGGCGAGGTCGTCAAGCGCAAGGTCGGGAAGACGGGTAAGTGATGGCTCAGGCAGAGAAGGCCGCCCGGGTGCACAAGCCCGTCGGCACCGACATCAGCACGGCGCGCCGCGTCTCGCGGCTCCGTCGTCACAACCGGCTGCGCAAGCGGGTCGCGGGCACAGCGGAGCGTCCGCGCCTGGTGGTCAAGCGCAGCGCGCGCCACATCCACGTGCAGGTCGTCGACGACACGGTCGGCCGCACCGTGGTGAGCGCCTCCACGATGGACGCCAGCCTGCGCGGCTCCGAGGGCGACAAGTCCACCCTCGCCCGTCAGGTGGGTGCTCTGGTGGCCGAGCGCGCGAAGGCCGCCGGCATCTCGGCGGTCGTCTTCGACCGCGGGGGCAACCGCTACGCCGGGCGCATCGCCGCTCTGGCCGACGGTGCCCGCGAGGGTGGGCTGGACTTCTGATGACCACCCACCCCACCAGCACGAGCGAGCAGATCGAGAGGGACGTCTGATGCCAGGACCACAGCGACGCGGCGGCGGCGCCGGCGGCGGTAACGACCGCCGCGACCGTCGTGACGGCGGGCGGGGCCCCGGAGGCGCGCCCGCCGAGAAGAGCAACTACATCGAGCGCGTGGTCGCCATCAACCGCGTGTCCAAGGTCGTCAAGGGTGGTCGGCGCTTCAGCTTCACCGCCCTGGTGATCGTGGGCGACGGTGACGGCACCGTGGGCGTCGGCTACGGGAAGGCCAAGGAGGTGCCCGCGGCGATCGCCAAGGGCGTCGAGGAGGCCAAGAAGCACTTCTACAAGGTGCCCCGCATCGCCAGCACCATCCCGCACCCCGTGCAGGGCGAGGCGGCCGCCGGTGTCGTGCTGCTCAAGCCGGCCAGCCCCGGTACCGGTGTCATCGCCGGTGGTCCGGTGCGCGCCGTGCTCGAGTGCGCCGGGATCCACGACGTGCTGTCCAAGAGCCTGGGCTCGTCGAACCCGATCAACATCGTGCACGCCACCATGCAGGCGCTGAAGGACCTCGTCCGCCCGGAGGAGATCGCGGCCCGCCGCGGCCTGCCGCTCGAGGACGTCGCCCCCGCCGCCATGCTCCGTGCGCGTGCGGGTCAGGGGGTCTGAGATGGCACAGCTGAAGGTCACCCAGGTCAAGTCGGTCATCGGCACCAAGCCCAACCAGCGCCAGACGCTGCGCTCGCTGGGCCTCAAGCGGATCAACGACTCGGTCGTCCAGGAGGACCGTCCCGAGATCCGCGGGATGGTCGCGACGGTGCCGCACCTGGTCACCGTCGAAGAGATCAGCTGACGCTGGTCCGACGAAGCGCTAGTAGGGACATCTCATGACTCTCAAGGTCCACCACCTGCGTCCGGCCCCCGGCGCCCACACCGCCAAGACCCGCGTGGGTCGCGGTGAGGGCTCCAAGGGCAAGACGGCCGGGCGCGGCACCAAGGGCACCGGCGCGCGGGGCACCGTCTCCGCGCGGTTCGAGGGTGGGCAGACCCCGCTGAACATGCGGCTGCCCAAGCTCTCGGGCTTCAAGCCGCCGAACAAGGTCGTCTTCCAGGTCGTCAACCTCGACCGGATCGCGGCGCTGTTCCCGCAGGGCGGAGCCGTCAACCCGGACACCTTGGCGGAGGCCGGCGCCGTGCGCCGCGGCCAGCCGGTCAAGGTGCTCGGCACCGGCGAGCTCGGCGGCGTCAGGGTCGACGTGCAGGCGAACGCCTTCTCCGCCTCCGCCGCCGAGAAGATCGCCGCGGCCGGAGGCAGCACCACCCGAATCTGACGGTCGAAGGACCCCCGGCCCTCCCGGCCCCCTCGCGGGGGGCGGGGGGCAGGGGGTCCTTCGACTTCTGCCGCCCTGCACGATCGCGGGGCCGGCCGATTGCTAACCTCACTCGACCGATCAGGGGAGGGCACGTGCTGCAGGCGTTCGCCGCGGCGTTCCGGACGCCAGACCTCCGGCGCAAGCTGCTGTTCTCCCTGGCGATCATCGCCGTGTACCGGCTCGGCGCCGCGGTCCCCGGACCGGGCGTCTCGGTGGAAGCGATCAACAGCTGCCTCGAGCAGGCCCAGGCGTCCGACCAGCGCGACATCTACTCGCTGGTCAACCTGTTCTCCGGCGGCGCGTTGCTGCGACTGAGCGTGTTCGCGCTCGGGATCATGCCGTACATCACGGCGAGCATCATCGTGCAGCTGCTCGTGGTGGTCATCCCGCGCTTCGAGCAGCTGAAGAAGGAAGGGCAGTCGGGTCAGGCGAAGCTGACCCAGTACACCCGCTACCTGACCATCGCGCTCGCGGTCCTGCAGAGCACCGGCATCATCGCCCTCGCCCGCAGCGGCCAGCTGTTCCCCAACTGCACCCAGACGATCATCCCGTCCGACTCGGTCTGGACGACGGTCATCCTCGTCGTCGCGCTCACTGCCGGTACCGCGCTGATCATGTGGCTCGGCGAGCTGCTCACCGAGAAGGGGATCGGCAACGGCATGTCCGTGCTGATCTTCACCTCGATCGCCGCGCGCATCCCCGCCGAGGGCGGCTCGATCCTGCAGACCCGCGGTGGCGTCGTGTTCGCCGTCGTCTGCGCCTTCGCCGTCGTCATCATCGGCACGGTGGTCTACGTCGAGCAGGCCCAGCGCCGCATCCCGGTGCAGTACGCCAAGCGGATGGTGGGTCGCCGCATGTACGGCGGGACCTCCACCTACCTGCCGCTCAAGGTGAACCAGGCCGGCGTCATCCCGGTCATCTTCGCCTCCTCGCTGCTGTACCTGCCGCAGCTGATCGCCCAGCTGCAGGGCAGCGAGACCGGCACGGTGCGACGGTTCTTCGAAAACTACATCATCGACCAGAGCAGCCCGGTCCACGTCGCGATCTACTTCGCGATGATCATCTTCTTCACGTACTTCTACGTGTCGATCACGTTCAACCCGGAGGAACGGGCCGACGACATGAAGCGCTACGGCGGCTTCATCCCCGGCATCCGGCCGGGCCGGCCGACCGCGGAGTACCTGCAGTACGTCCTGTCCCGGATCACGCTTCCGGGCTCGATCTACCTGGGTCTGGTCGCCGTCCTGCCGAACCTCTTCCTCTCCATCACGCAGGAGGGGCAGAACCAGAACTTCCCGTTCGGAGGGACCGCGGTCCTGATCATGGTCGGAGTGGGGTTGGAGACGGTGAAGCAAATCGAGACGCAACTGAACCAGCGCAACTACGAAGGGTTCCTGAAGTAGTGCGCGTCGTCCTCCTGGGCCCTCCCGGAGCGGGCAAGGGCACCCAGGCGCAGTTCATCGCCGGTGAACTCGGCGTCCCCGCGATCTCGACCGGTGACATCTTCCGGGCCAACGTCAGCGGGCAGACAGAGCTGGGGCAGAAGGCCAAGGTCTACATGGACGCCGGTGACCTCGTGCCCGACGAGATCACCGTCGCCATGGTGAGGGACCGGCTGGCCGAGGAGGACGCCCGGGCGGGCTTCCTCCTGGACGGGTTCCCCCGCACGATCTCGCAGGCCGAGCAGCTCCGCGCATCGCTGGCCGAGCTCGGACACGGCCTCGACCGGGTCCTCGAGCTGGTGGTCGACGAGGAGGAGTTGGTCCGGCGGCTCTCCGGCCGGCGGATGCTGGTCGACGGGCAGATGGTCCAGCGTGACGACGACAAGCCCGAGACGGTGCGGCACCGGCTGAAGGTCTACCGGGAACAGACTGCCCCGCTGTCCGGCTTCTACGAGGACCAGGGTCTGCTGGCCCGCATCGACGCGATCGGTGCGGTCGAGGAGGTCACGGCCCGTGCGCTCGCCGCACTGGGTACGGACGGCGCGCAGCCGAGCGCAGACTGATCACCGGGCACCGGAGGCGGATCTGCACATGACAGGCGGGATCCTCGGCCGCCTTCCGCTGCTCGCGAAGTGGAGTGGACGCATGATCCAGATCAAGACCCCGCACGAGATCGAGCTGATGCGGGGCGCCGGCCTCGTCGTCGCCGGGGCCATCGCCGCCGTTCGCGCCGCGATCCGTCCCGGGGTGACCACCGGTGAGCTCGACGCGATCGCCGAGGACCGCATCCGCAGCGCGGGCGCGATCCCGTCCTTCCTCGGATACCACGGTTTCACCGGCAGCATCTGCGCCTCCATCAACGACGAGGTCGTGCACGGGATCCCGGACATGAACCGAGCGCTGGCCGCGGGCGACAACATCTCCATCGACTGCGGGGCGATCCTGCAGGGCTGGCACGGCGACTCCGCCGTGACGGTCACGGTGGGGGAGCCCTCCGCCGAGGACGCAGCCCTGATAGCCGTCACCGAGCGGTCGATGTGGGCCGGCCTGGCCCGGGCGCTGGCCGGTGGCCGGCTCACCGACATCAGCTCCGCGGTGGAGCAGGCGATCCGGGACGAGGACCACCCGTACGGCATCGTCGACAACTACGGCGGTCACGGCATCGGCACCGAGATGCACCAGGACCCGCACGTGCTCAACTACGGACGTCCCGGCCGTGGCCCGAAGCTGGTCCCCGGGCTGGCCCTGGCCATCGAGCCCATGGTCACCGTGGGTGATCCGGCAACCGTCGAGCTCGAGGACGGGTGGACCGTGGTCACCAAGGACGGCTCCCGCGCCGCCCACTTCGAGCACACGGTGGCCATCACCCCTGAGGGCCCGTGGGTTCTGACGGCCGAGGACGGCGGCGTCGCCGGCCTGGCCCCGTTCGGGATCAGCCCGCGTACCTGAGGCCCGTGCAGGAATCCGCCGCGAGCCTCCGCGTGGCGGGGAGCACGGGGTGCTTGCTGGAGGCCGGGTTGGATCGGCGCGCCGGGCCGAGGTACAGTAGCCGTTGGCGCTAGCGCCGTTCTGCCGTCGTGCTGTGGCCGCACGACCCGGAACGCCCTCTGCGATGGTGCCTGCACCACCTGTTCTGCAATCTCCGAGCGCGTCCAGCCGGGCACCGGCGCGGGCGCACGAGGATCCAGTACCACCGAGTCAAGGAGCGCGTGTCGGGCATGGCGAAGAAGGACGGGGCCATCGAGGTCGAGGGTCGCGTCGTCGAGCCGCTGCCCAATGCGATGTTCCGGGTCGAGCTGCAGAACGGACACCGGGTGCTCGCCCACATCAGCGGCAAGATGCGGCAGCACTACATCCGCATCCTGCCCGAGGACCGCGTGGTCGTGGAGCTCTCGCCCTACGACCTGACCCGCGGTCGCATCGTCTACCGCTACAAGTGACCGTCGGCGGCCCGCACATCGTGTGGGGTCCCGGCACATCGATTTCGAGGAATGAGGGGCGGCACCGGTGAAGGTCCAGCCGTCGGTGAAGAAGATCTGCGACAAGTGCAAGGTGATCCGCCGGCACGGCCGGGTCATGGTCATCTGCGACAACGCCCGGCACAAGCAGCGCCAGGGCTGAGGGAGTACCTGAACATGGCACGACTGGCTGGCGTCGACCTGCCCCGCGAGAAGCGGATGGAGATCGCGCTCACGTACATCTATGGCATCGGCAGGCACCACGCCAAGGAGACCCTGGCCGCGACGGGCGTCAGCCCGGACCTGCGCGCCAAGGACCTCAGCGACGAGGACCTGCTCAAGCTGCGCGACTACATCGACGAGCACTTCCGCGTCGAGGGTGACCTGCGGCGCGAGGTCGCCGGCGACATCCGCCGGAAGATCGAGATCGGTTCCTACCAGGGGCTTCGGCACCGGCGTGGGCTCCCGGTGCACGGTCAGCGCACCAAGACCAATGCGCGCTCGAGCAAGGGCCCGCGCAAGACCATCGCCGGCAAGAAGAAGGCCGGCAAGAAGTAGACACACGGGGGGCTCCGCCCCCCGTGGACCCCCCGCCCGCCCGCGCGTTCGCAGGGACGGCGAGCGGGGGCCAGGCCACGAAGAGAAGGAACCCGACAGACATATGCCTCCCAGGGCTCGCGCCGCGGCTGGTGCCAAGAAGGTCCGCCGCAAGGAGAAGAAGAACGTCGCTCACGGTGCTGCGCACATCAAGAGCACGTTCAACAACACGATCGTCTCGATCACCGACCCCAACGGCAACGTGATCAGCTGGGCCTCGGCCGGCCACGTCGGCTTCAAGGGCTCCCGCAAGTCCACGCCCTTCGCCGCGCAGATGGCCGCCGAGAACGCGGCCCGCAAGGCGCAGGAGCACGGCATGCGCAAGGTGGACGTCTTCGTGAAGGGTCCCGGCTCCGGCCGCGAGACCGCGATCCGCTCCCTGCAGGCCACCGGCCTCGAGGTCGGGCAGATCCAGGACGTCACGCCGCAGCCGCACAACGGCTGCCGCCCCAAGAAGCGCCGCCGGGTCTGACCGGTCACTGACGAGACGAAGAGGTAGATAGACGTGGCCCGTTACACCGGAGCCGACTGCCGCATGTGCCGGCGCGAGAAGATGAAGCTGTTCCTCAAGGGCAGCAAGTGCGAGTCACCGAAGTGCCCGATCGAGATTCGGCCGTACCCGCCGGGCGAGCACGGCCGTGGCCGGAGCAAGGACAGCGAGTACCTGCTCCAGCTCCGCGAGAAGCAGAAGGCCCGCCGCATCTACGGCGTGCTGGAGAAGCAGTTCCGCGGCTACTACGAAGAGGCCAACCGCAAGACCGGCAAGACCGGTGAGGTCCTGCTGCAGATCCTCGAGTCGCGGCTGGACAACGTGGTCTACCGGGCCGGCTTCGCCGAGTCCCGCGACATGGCCCGCCAGCTGGTGCGCCACGGTCACATCCGGGTGAACGGGCGCAAGGTCGACATCCCGTCGTACCGGGTCAGCGAGAACGACATCATCGAGGTCGCCGAGAAGTCGCGCACCATGATGCCGTTCGAGGTCGCCCAGGCCCGCGCCGGCGAGCGTCCGGTGCCGGCGTGGCTCGAGGTCATCAGCAGCCAGCTGCGCGTGCTCGTGCACAGCATCCCGGCCCGCCAGGTGATCGACACCCCGGTCCAGGAGCAGCTGATCGTCGAGCTGTACTCGAAGTAGCAGGACCCCGTCCTCCTCACCCCTCGCAGGCTCGGGGTGAGCCTCTGGACGGGGCCACGGCTCCGGCGGGCGGACAGATGCCCGCCGGAGCCCGCACCACCCCTCACGGCGTCATATGGCGGGTGCCGGAGGACCTGAAGGAGAAGCAATGCTCATCGCACAGCGCCCCACGCTGACCGAGGAGACCATCTCGGAGCAGCGCTCGCGGTTCATCATCGAGCCGCTCGAGCCGGGTTTCGGCTACACCCTCGGCAACTCCCTGCGGCGCACGCTGCTGTCGTCCATCCCCGGTGCGGCTGTGACCAGCATCCGCATCGAGGGCACCCTGCACGAGTTCACCACCGTGCCGGGCGTCAAGGAGGACGTCACCGAGGTCATCCTGAACCTCAAGGGGCTCGTGGTCAGCTCCGACTCCGACGAGCCGGTGACCATGTACCTGCGCAAGCAGGGCCCCGGCGAGGTCACCGCGGCGGACATCGCCCCGCCGGCCGGCGTCGAGGTGCACAACCCCGAGCTGCACATCGCCACCCTGAACGGGAAGGGCCGGCTCGAGATCGAGCTGGTCGTCGAGCGGGGTCGCGGCTACGTGCCCGCGCCGCAGAACAAGCAGCCCGGCCAGGAGATCGGCCGCATCCCCGTGGACTCGATCTACTCGCCGGTCCTCAAGGTGACCTACGCCGTCGAGGCGACCCGTGTCGAGCAGCGCACCGACTTCGACCGGCTGGTGGTCGACGTCGAGACGAAGCCGTCGATCGCCCCGCGCGACGCCATCGCGTCCGCCGGGTCCACGCTGGTCGAGCTCTTCGGCCTGCTGCGCGAGCTGAACGTCGAGGCCGAGGGCATCGAGGTCGGGCCCAGCCCGGCCGAGGCAGCCGACATCGCTAACTTCTCGATGCCGATCGAGGACATGGACCTCACGGTCCGGTCCTACAACTGCCTCAAGCGCGAGGGCGTGCACACGGTCGGGGAGCTCGTCACCCGTTCCGAGGCCGACCTGCTCGACATCCGGAACTTCGGGGCCAAGTCGATCGACGAGGTCAAGATGAAGCTGGCCGCCATGGGCCTCGCGCTCAAGGACAGCCCGCCCGGGTTCATCCCCACCTCGGTCGAGAGCTACGACGAGGGCTACGAGACCGACGCCTACCAGGGCACGGGCGAGTACGCCGCGGGCTACGACCAGGCGCAGTACGACGAGGGTGCCTACCAGGAGACCGAGCAGCTCTGAGAACGGACCCCGCTGCACCCCGCCGCTCGCACGCGCGCGGCGGGCCCCTGCAGCGGGGCCACTCGGGGCGCGCCACACTGACGCCACGAGCAGTGCAGCACCACCGCAGTACGGACGACAGCAGCACCACGGATGCAGCCGGCAGCGAGCGCCCGGCGGCCTGAGGAAGGACCGACATGCCCACCCCCACCAAGGGTCCCCGTCTCGGCGGGTCCCCCGCGCACGAGCGGCTGATGCTGGCCAACCTGGCCACCTCGCTGTTCGAGCACGGGCGGATCACCACCACCGAGGCGAAGGCCAAGCGGCTGCGTCCGCTGGCCGAGAAGCTGGTGACCTTCGCCAAGCGCGGTGACCTGCACGCCCGTCGTCAGGTGATGACGACCATCCGTGACAAGGACGTCGTCCACACGCTCTTCGCCGAGATCGGTCCTCGCTTCGAGAACCGTCCCGGCGGCTACACCCGGATCACCAAGGTCGGTCCCCGCAAGGGCGACAACGCGCCGATGGCGGTCATCGAGCTGGTCGAGGCCCTCACCGTCGCCCAGCAGGCGGTCGGCGAGGCCGAGCGGGCACGCGGCACGCAGTTCGCCTCGGGCGCCGGTGCCGCCTCCGCGGCCGGTGAGGTCACCGCCGACGCCGTCGAGCCGACGGACTCCGCCGACTCGGTGGAGAGCGTCGACTCGGTCGACAGCGCGGACTCGGCCGACAGTGCGGACACCCCGGACGAGGTCGTCGGCGACGCGCCGGCCGCCCAGGACGAGGGCACGGACGCGCGATGAGCAACCCCGAGAACGTCGCCGGCGCGGGCGCGGCCGGCGTGTCCGCCGGCGGCGGCGACCAGGGGGCCACGTTCGAGGGTGAGACGACCGGGCCCGGCGGGGACACCTCCCCGGCCGTGACCGACGGCAGCGTCACCGACGAGGCGCAGGATGTCGTCGCCGACGTCTTCAGCCCCGACGGTCAGCGCCAGGACGACGGGGACGTCACCCCGGAGCCGGAGCGCGAGAACGTGGCCGTGGTCGAGGACCCGGCGCTCTCGCCGGAGGTGGCCCGGGCGGCGGCAGCGGAGATCGAGGCCGCCGAGTTCGGGGACGCCGCCACCGCCAGCCAGCAGTACCAGGGCGGCGACGCCGCGCCCGACCCGAAGTGACCCGCCGCTGACCATCCATCAGCAGACGGACGAGCCCGCCACCGGTCCCGGTGGCGGGCTCGTCCGTCTTCGTCTGGCGGTCCAGTACGACGGCACCGCGTTCCACGGCTGGGCTCGCCAGCCCGGGCTGCGGACCGTGCAGGGCGAGCTGGAGCGGGGCCTGGCCACGGTGCTGCGCACCGACGTCGACCTCACCGTCGCCGGCCGCACCGACGCCGGGGTGCACGCCACCGGGCAGGTGGTGCACGTCGACGTCCCCCGCGGCGTGTGGGCGGACCAGCGGGCCAAGCTGGTCCGCCGGCTCCGGGGGGTGCTGCCGGCGGACGTGGCCGTTCCGCAGGTGGCGGAGGCGCCCCCGGACTTCGACGCCCGGTTCGGGGCCCTGGCGCGGCACTACGTGTACCGGCTGACCGACGGGCCGGCCGGACCGTCGCCGCTGCGCCGGGCCGACACCGTGGCGTGGCCGCGCAGGCTGGACGCCGCCGCGATGGACCTGGCCGCCGGCCTCCTCCTCGGCCAGCACGACTTCGCCGCCTACTGCAAGCGGCGTGACGGTGCGACGACCATCCGGACCCTGCTGCGGCTCGCCGTGGCCCGTCGGACGGAGGACGACGGCTCCGAGACGGTGCGGATCGAGGCATCGGCCGACGCGTTCTGCCACTCCATGGTCCGCAGCCTGGTCGGCGGGCTCGTCGCCGTGGGGGAGGGGCGGCGCCCGCTGGGCTGGCCGGCAGGCCTGCTGGCCCGCAGGGAGCGGGCGAGCGACGTGCCGGTCGCGCCCGCGCACGGGCTGACGCTGGTGGCGGTCGACTACCCGGACGACGCGGAGCTGGCCGCCCGCGCTGCGGTCACCCGGGCCCGCCGGGCCTGATGCCCGGACCGGCGAGGAGCCGGTCCGGCCGCGGTGCCGTCACGGCACCGCGGCGACGGCCTCGGCCACGGGGGTCTCGCCGGAGACCAGCTCCACGACGGCGCCGTCGCGTGGGGAGTCGAGGAAGGCCAGGAGCACGGCGGCGACGTCGTCGCGGGGGATCTCGCCGCGCTCGACGTGCCGGTCCAGGGTGACCCGGCCGGTGCCGGGCCCGTCGGTGAGGCCGCCCGGCCGCAGGACCGTCACGGCGAGCGCCGGACGCGCCAGGAGGTCCTGCTCGGCGGCCAGTTTGGCGCGCAGGTAGGCGGCGAACACCTCGTCGACACCCTCCGGGGCGGCGCCGTCGGCGACCAGGTCGGTGCCCATGGACGAGACCAGCAGGTACGTGCGCACCCCCGCCCGCTCGGCGGCGTCGGCGAGCAGGACGGCCGCGCCGCGGTCGACCGTGTCCTTGCGGGCCGCGCCGCTACCGGGCCCGGCGCCGGCGGCGAAGACCACCGCGTCGGCGCCGGACAGGACCTCGGCCACCTCGTCGACCGACGCGGACTCGAGGTCGAGGACCACCGGCGTGACGCCGTCGTCCTCGAGGTCGGACCGGTGGTCGGGATTGCGGACGAGGCCGAGGACGGTGTCGTCGCGGGCGGAGAGCAGACGGCCGAGGCGGCGGGCGACCTGCCCGTGAGCCCCGGCGAGGACGATGCGCATCCGCAGGGCCTACCCGGTAGCGCCGGGGGCTACCTCCCGTGCCCGGGCCAGCTCCTCGGGGGTGTCGCAGTCCAGCCACGGAGCCACCTCGCCGGGCGCCGGCGCGGGGTGGTGCCGGTCCACCGCGAGGCCGGCCACCGCGCGGTGCAGCGCCCGCGGGCCGTCCGGGTCACCGACCGCGCCGCGCAGCGCCGCGGTGCGCCACACGCCCAGCAGGAGCTGGTCCCGCCCGGCGTCGTCGACGACGAGGACGCCGTCCCGGTGGAGCCGCCGGCGCAGCTCGCCGACGAGCCCGTGGGTGACGAAGGGCAGGTCGGCGGCGAGGACCGCCACCACGTCGGCGTCCACGGCGACCAGCCCGGCCCGCAGCGCCGCCACGGGCCCGCCGCCCGGCGGGTCCTCCCGGGTGAGGACGACGTCCCGCGGAACCTCCTGCCGAGGGCCGACCACGATCCGCTGCGCCGCGTCGCCCACGGCGGTCAGGACGGCGGCGAGCATCGTCCGGCCGCCGACCCGCAGCTGCGGCTTGGCCTGCCCGCCCAGCCGCTGGGCCCGGCCGCCGGCCAGCACCACGGCCGCGTACGGCGGGAACTCGTCCATGGCAGCACCGTAGGCCGCCGGGCGTGGGTACCGTCCACGCCGTGGGACGAGTCACCAGCCGCACCCCGGTGCTGCGCATCCGTGGTCAGCACCGCACCACCCGACCCGACGCCGTGGCGGCGGAGGAGCCGTTGGAGATCCGGCTGAACGGCACGCCGCTGGCGGTGACGATGCGCACCCCGGGCGACGACTTCGACCTGGTCCACGGCTTCCTCGCCACCGAGGGGGCGATCCGCGGTGCCGACGACGTGGCCGGCCTGCGCTACTGCGATTCCGTGGACGCCGACGGGCGCAACACCTACAACGTCGTGGACGTCGACCTCGCACCCGGCGTGCCCATGCCGGACACGGGGCTCGAGCGGAACTTCTACACGTCCAGCTCCTGCGGGGTGTGCGGCAAGGCCAGCATCGACGCGATCCGCACCAAGACCGCCTACGACGTCGCCGACGACGCGGTCCGCCTGCCGCTGGAGGTGCTCCTGGCGCTGCCGGACCGCCTGCGGGCCGCCCAGCAGGTCTTCGACAAGACCGGCGGGCTGCACGCGGCCGGGCTGGCCACGGCCGCCGGGGAGCTCGTGGCGGTGCGGGAGGACGTCGGCCGGCACAACGCGGTGGACAAGGTGATCGGCGACGGCGTCCGCGAGGGACGGCTGCCGCTGGCCGGGCACGTGCTGATGGTGAGCGGCCGGGCGAGCTTCGAGCTGACCCAGAAGGCGGCGATGGCCGGCATCCCGGTGCTCGCCGCGGTGTCGGCGCCGTCGTCGCTGGCCGTGGAGCTGGCCCGCGAGGTCGGCATCACGCTGGTCGGCTTCCTCCGGGGTGACGGCTGCAACGTCTACACCCACCAGGACCGGATCGTGCTGGACTGACCTGACCTGACCCGACCCGACCCGACCCGACCCCGCCACCTCGCCACCGTGAGCCGCCTGCGATGGCGGTGCCGGCGGCTCCTCCGACGGTGACGCGGACTCGCTCAACGCAGCCGGGGGACGGCCGTTGGCCGCGGTGTCGTCCGGAGGACGACATCAAGCATGGTCGCCGCCACGGAGCTGGCTCACGACGTGCGGGAGCAGCGGCCCGAGGACGGCGAGGCCGTCCTTCACCCCGCCGGTGGAGCCGGGCAGGTTGACGATCAGCGTGCGGGCCGCGGTGCCGGCCACCCCGCGGGAGAGCACCGCCGTCGGCACGCCGTTGTCGCTGCCGTACCGCCGGACGGCCTCGGCGAGGCCGGGCGCCTCCCGCTCGAGCACCCGGCGGGTGGCCTCCGGGGTGACGTCGGTGGGGGAGAGGCCGGTCCCGCCGGTGGTGACGACCACGTCGACCCCGAGGTCCACCGCCGCCCGGATGACCGCCTCGAGTTCGTCGACGTCGTCGGGGCGCACGTGCGGCCCCTCGACAGCGAAGCCGAGCTCGCGCAGCCCGGCGGCGAGCGCCCGACCGCTGCGGTCCTCGTACACACCCGCGTAGGCCCGGTTCGAGGCCGTCAGCACCCACGCCCGGGCGGCCATCGGCAGCTCGCTCACCGGGTCCACTCCCCGCTCCTGCCGCCGCTCTTGCGCAGCAGCCGCACGTCGGTGATCGACGCCCGCGGATCGACCGCCTTCACCATGTCGATCATCGTCAGCCCGGCGACGGCGACCGAGGTCAGCGCCTCCATCTCCACACCGGTGCGGTCCGCCGTGCGGGCGGTCGCGGTGATCTCGACGGCGTCGTCGGTCACCTCGAGCTCGACCGTGACGCCGTGCAGCGCGATGGGGTGACACAGCGGGACGAGGTCGGGCGTCCGCTTGGCCCCGGCGATGCCGGCGATCCGGGCCACGGCGACCGCGTCGCCCTTGGGCACGCCGGTCCCGCGGAGCAGGTCGACGACCTCCCGGCTGACCAGCACCCGGCCGGCGGCGGTCGCCTCCCGGGCGGTGACCCCCTTGGCGCTGACGTCGACCATGCGCGCGGCCCCGTGCTCGTCGACGTGGGTGAGACGTGTCTCGGTCATTGGAGCGCTCCCTCGATCAGCACGACGTCGACCTCGGCGCCGGCGGGCAGTTCGGTGACGTCCTCGGGGACGACCACCAGGCAGTTGGCGCGGGCCAGGTGGGCCACCAGGTGCGACCCGGGGCCGCCGACCTGGGAGACGACTCCGCCGTCGTAGCGGCCGCGCAGGAACTGACGCCGGCCGGCGGGTGAGCGCAGGGCGCCGGCGAGCCGGGCCGGGACGCGCAGCCGGTCCGGCGCGGTGTGCCCGAGCGCCCGGCGCAGCGCCGGGCGGACGAAGACCTCGAAGGAGACGAACGCGCTCACCGGGTTGCCGGGGAGGGTGACCACCGGCACGCCGTCGACCGTGCCGGCGCCCTGCGGCCCGCCGGGCTGCATCGCGACCTTGACGAAGTCGACGGTGCCCAGGGTTCCGAAGGCGTCCTTCACGACCTCGTAGGCGCCGGCGCTCACGCCGCCGCTGGTGACCAGCAGGTCCGCGGTCGCGAGCTCCGCCCGGACCGTGCCGAGGAACTGGTCGACGTCGTCGGGGACGAAGTGCAGCCGCCGGGCGGTGCCGCCCGCCTCCTCGACCGCCGCCACCAGCAGTGTCGAGTTCGACTCGTAGATCTGGCCCGGGGCGAGCTCCTCGCCGGGGGCGACCAGCTCGCTGCCGGTCGAGAGCACCAGCACCCGAGGGCGCCGCCGGACCCGCAGCTCGGTGACGCCCACGGCGGCGGCCAGCCCGAGCTGCGCGGCGCCGAGCGGTGCGCCGGGGGAGAGGGCGACGGTGCCGGCCGCGATGTCCTCGCCGGCGCGGCGCAGGTGGCTGCCGACCGGGGGGCAGTCCCGCAGCTCGACGACGTCGGTGCCGCCGTCGGTCAGCTCGACCGGGACGACGACGTCGGCTCCGGGGGGCAGCGGGGCGCCGGTCATGATGCGCTGTGCCGTGCCCGGCGCCAGCGGGACGACGTCGGTGCGCCCGGCCGGGATGTCCTCGGCCACCGGCAGTCGCACGGGGACGCCCGCGCCGCCGACCTCGGCCCAGCGCACGGCGTAGCCGTCCATCGCGGAGTTGTCGAACCCCGGCAGCGGCACCGCGGCGACGACGTCGCGGGCCAGCACCCGGCCGTGGGCCGCCGCGAGCGGCACCGTCTCCTCGGGGGAGGCCTGCAGCAGGGCGTCCACCACCGCCTGGTGTTCCTCGACCGTGCGCACCAGCCCATCCTGGCCGATTCCGCCCGGGCCCACCTCGCCGCCCGCCGGTTAGTGTCCCCCCACCACCAGGAGAGGGAGGGTGCCGGATGGCCGAGATCGACCGGATGCTCGAGGCGAACGAGCAGTGGGCGCAGCAGTTCCCCGGCAGCAAGCCGGTGGCGCCGGCGCGGAAGGTCGCCGTCGTCGCCTGCATGGACTCGCGGATGCCGCTGTTCCCGCTGCTGGGACTCGAGGTGGGTGACGCGCACGTCATCCGCAACGCCGGCGGAGTGGTCACCGAGGACACCGTCCGTTCCCTGACGATCTCCCAGCACCTGCTCGGCACCCGCGAGATCGTGCTGGTGCACCACACCGACTGCGGGCTGCAGAAGAGCAACGACGTCGACTTCGCCGACCTGGTGGAGAAGGCCACGGGCCGTCGGCCGCCGTGGGCCGCACGCACCTTCACCGACGTCGACGCCGACGTGCGCGAGTCCATCCGCCTGCTGCAGGACTGCCCGTACCTGCTCTCGCACGAGGTGCGCGGAACCGTCTACGACGTGGAGACCGGCCGGCTGCGCGAGATCGAGGACCCTGCTGCCCCCCACCGCTCGTAGACTCGCGACGGGCCCTGCAGGAGGGCCGGGCCGAGGTCGTGGCTCGGGCTGGTATCGTGCTTGGTTGGCGCGTGTGCCGGCTGGTGCCGCGCGTCGTCCCTGTCTCCCGTGCTCGGTGAGGCGATCCCACCAGCCATCCCGACGACGACGGAGGACGCGAGCGCCGTGCGCACGTACACCCCCAAGCCCGGCGAGGTCGCCCGGGCCTGGCACGTCATCGACGCCACTGACGTGGTGCTCGGTCGACTGGCCAGCCAGACCGCGCAGCTCCTGCGCGGCAAGCACAAGCCCCAGTACGCCCCGCACGTCGACGTCGGCGACTTCGTCGTCATCGTCAACGCCGGCAAGGTCGCCCTGACCGGGTCGAAGCGGGACGACAAGCTCGCCTACCGGCACTCCGGTCACCCGGGTGGTCTCAAGACCATCAACGTCGGCGACCAGCTGCGCACGCACCCCGACCGGGTCATCGAGCGCGCGATCAAGGGCATGCTCCCGCACAACACCCTCGGTCGGCAGATGCTGAAGAAGCTCAAGGTCTACGCCGGCCCGGAGCACCCGCACGCCGCGCAGCAACCCCAGACCTACGAGATCAAGCAGGTGGCCCAGTGACCAGCGCACTGACCGTGACCGACGCCGACGGGCGTCCGGTCCAGACCGTCGGCCGGCGCAAGGAAGCGGTCGTCCGCGTCCGGCTGCTCCCCGGCACCGGCCAGTTCACGCTGAACGGCCGGACCCTCGAGGAGTACTTCCCCAACAAGGTGCACCAGCAGCTCATCCGTGAGCCGTTCGTGACCCTGGAGAAGGGCGAGCAGTACGACGTCGTCGGCATCCTCAAGGGTGGCGGCGTCACGGGCCAGGCCGGCGCGCTGCGCCTGGCCATCGCCCGCGCCCTCATCGAGGTCGAGGCCGAGGACCGCCCCGCCCTCAAGAAGGCCGGCTTCCTGACCCGTGACCCGCGGGTCAAGGAGCGCAAGAAGTACGGGCTCAAGAAGGCCCGCAAGGCGCCTCAGTACTCCAAGCGCTGACCGGTACGTCCGTGGGTCGCCTCTTCGGGACCGACGGCGTCCGGGGTCGGGCCAACTCCGACCTCACGCCGGAGATGGCCCTCTCGGTGGCGCGTGCCGCCGCAAGCGTGCTCGCCGACCGCGACGGGACCTCGCGTCCCGTCGCGGTCGTCGGCCGCGACCCCCGTGCCAGCGGGGAGATGCTCGAGGCTGCGGTCGTCGCGGGCCTCACGAGCGCCGGAGCCGAGGTGCTCCTCGCCGGGGTGGTCCCCACGCCGGCGCTGGCCTGGCTGACCGGCCGCAGCGACGCCGACCTCGGCGTCATGATCTCGGCCAGCCACAACCCGATGCCCGACAACGGCATCAAGCTGTTCAGCCGGGGTGGGCACAAGCTCCCCGACGCGCTCGAGGCCGCGATCGAGCGGACCGTCACCTCCGACTCGCTGGAAGGGCACCGCCCCACGGGCAACCTGATCGGCCGCGTGAGCGCGCTGGCCGACGGGACCGACGCCTACGTCGAGCACCTGCTCTCCACCGTGGACCGGCCCCTGACCGGGCTGTCCGTCGTCGTCGACGCCGCCCACGGTGCGGCCGCCGCCGCCGCGCCGGAGGTCTACCGCCGCGCCGGGGCCACCGTCCACGCGATCGGCTGCGAACCCGACGGCTGGAACATCAACGACGGCGTCGGATCGACCCACCTCGAGCCGCTGATCGCGGCCGTCCGCGAGCGCGGCGCCGACATCGGCATCGCCCACGACGGTGACGCCGACCGCTGCCTCGCCGTGACCGCCGCCGGTGACGTCGTCGACGGCGACGCCATCCTCGCGGTGTGCGCGCTGGCCCTGCACGAGCGCGGGGCGCTGAAGTCCGACACCGTCGTCGCCACGGTGATGAGCAACCTCGGCTTCCACCACACCATGCGCGACGCCGGCATCTCGGTGAGCACCACGGCCGTGGGCGACCGCTACGTGCTGGAGACCCTGCGCGCGCACGACCTCAGCCTCGGCGGGGAGCAGAGCGGGCACCTGGTCTTCCTGGACCACGCCACCACGGGCGACGGTCTGCTCACCGGCCTGGCCCTGCTCTCCCGCATGGCCGCCACCGGCGCCTCTCTGGCGGAGCTGACCTCCGTGGTGCAGCGGCTGCCGCAGGTGCTGATCAACGTCCCCGTCTCCGACCGGCTCGCCGTCGCCGAGAGCGACGAGGTCGCCGCCGCCGTCAACGCGGTGGCGGCGGAGCTGGGCGACGCCGGCCGGGTGCTGCTGCGCCCGTCGGGCACCGAGCAGCTGGTCCGCGTGATGGTGGAGGCTCCCACCCAGGAGCAGGCCGACACCGTCGCCCGGCGTCTCGCGGCCGTCGTCGCCGCGGCGGGCTGACGGCCTCACCCGTCGGGGCTGCGGGGACCCGCGCGCGGGCACGATCGCCGGTCGGCTCCCGGTACCCTCGGTCCAATGTGCGGCATCGTGGGATACGTCGGCCCTCAGGACGCCCTCGGCGTCGTCCTCGAGGGGCTGCGCCGGCTCGAGTACCGCGGGTACGACTCCGCGGGCATCGCCGTCGTCGCCGGTGGTGAGCTGAGCACGGCGAAGAAGGCCGGCAAGCTGGCCAACCTGGAGAAGGTGCTGGCCGACCAGCCGCTGCCGGAGGCCACGATCGGCATCGGGCACACCCGCTGGGCCACCCACGGCGGCCCGACCGACCGCAACGCCCATCCGCACGTCTCCGCCGACGGCGCGGTCGCGGTGATCCACAACGGGATCATCGAGAACTTCGCGGCGCTGCGGGCCGAGTGCGAGACCGCCGGCGTGGAGTTCACCTCCGAGACCGACACCGAGGTGGTCGCCCACCTGCTCGCCGCCGTCTACGAGACCACCCCCGAGGGGTCCGGGCGGCTGGCCGAGGCGATGCGGGCCGTCTGCCAGCGGCTGGAGGGGGCATTCACCCTCGTCGCCACGCACGTCGCCGAGCCGGACACCCTCGTCGCCGCCCGCCGCAGCAGTCCGCTCGTGGTCGGGGTCGGGGTCGGGGAGGGCGAGTACTTCCTGGGGTCCGACGTCGCCGCCTTCATCGGCCACACCCGGGAGGCCCGCGAGCTCGGCCAGGACCAGGTCGTCGAGATCGACCGCACCCGCGGGCTGTCGGTGACCGGCTTCGACGGCACGCCGGCCGAGCCGACCGCCTACACGGTCGACTGGGACGCGGCCGCCGCCGAGAAGGGCGGCTACGACTGGTTCATGCTCAAGGAGATCGCCGAGCAGCCGCAGGCGGTCGCCGACACCCTGCTCGGCCGCCTGGCCGAGAACGGCGAGCTGGTGCTCGACGAGGTGCGCCTGTCGGACCAGGAGCTGCGCGACGTCGACAAGATCTTCGTCGTCTCCTGCGGCACCAGCTACCACGCGGGGCTGATCGCGAAGTACGCCATCGAGCACTGGACCCGCATCCCCGTCGAGGTCGAGGTCGCCAGCGAGTTCCGCTACCGCGACCCCGTCCTCGACCGCTCCACGCTGGTCATCGTCATCAGCCAGTCCGGCGAGACGATGGACACCCTGATGGCGCTGCGGCACGCCAAGGAGCAGAAGGCCCGCGTGCTGGCCATCTGCAACGCCAACGGCTCGACGATCCCGCGGGAGTCCGACGCCGTCCTCTACACCCACGCCGGCCCCGAGATCGCCGTCGCCTCGACCAAGGCGTTCCTCAGCCAGGTCGTGGCCTGCTACCTGGTCGGGCTGTTCCTCGCCCAGGTGCGCGGGGTGAAGTACGAGGACGAGATCGCCGCGATCGTCGACGATCTCCGGTTGCTGCCCGACGCCGTCGCGCAGGTCCTCGAGCAGATGGAGCCGGTGCGCGAGCTGGGCCGGTCGCTGGCCGACGCGGACACGATCCTGTTCCTGGGCCGCCACGTCGGCTTCCCCGTGGCCCTCGAGGGGGCGCTGAAGCTCAAGGAGCTGGCCTACATCCACGCCGAGGGATTCGCCGCCGGCGAGCTCAAGCACGGGCCGATCGCCCTGATCGACCAGGGCACTCCCGTGGTGGTGGTGGTGCCCTCGCCGCGCAGCCGCAACTCGGTGCACGGCAAGGTCGTCTCGAACATCCAGGAGGTCCGGGCGCGCGGAGCGCGGACGATCGTCATCGCCGAGGAGGGCGACGACGACGTGGTGCCCTACGCCGACCACCTGATCCGGGTGCCGAGCACGCCCACGCTCATGGCCCCGGTGGTGACCACGGTGCCGCTCCAGGTGCTCGCCTGCGAGATCGCCGACACGCGCGGCTACGACGTCGACCAGCCGCGGAACCTTGCCAAGAGCGTCACGGTGGAGTGAGTTCCCCGACGATCCAGGTCACCCGGGTCCAGGCGGTGGCCCTGGCTCACCGTCGACGTGAGCCAGGACCCGCTGCGGTGAGCCAGGACGGCGGGCAGGCGGCAGACTGGGCGGATGATCGTCGGGGTCGGGATCGACGTCGTGCCGGTGGACCGCTTCGCGGCCTCACTCGCCCGGACGCCGGGGCTGCGGGACCGGCTGTTCACCACCGACGAGCAGCGCACGCCCTCGGGAGGCCCGCGCACCGGTGAGTCGCTGGCCGCGCGGTTCGCCGCCAAGGAGGCGCTCGCGAAGGCCCTCGGCGCCCCCGGCGACCTGCACTGGCACGACGCGGAGGTGACCGTCGGGGAGCACGGCCGCCCACACCTGGAGGTCCGGGGCTCGGTGGCCGGCCGGGCGGCGCAGCTCGGGGTCACCGCCTGGCACGTCTCGCTCAGCCACGACGGCGGCATCGCCTCGGCGGTCGTCGTCGCCGAGGGCCTGGCCCGGGAGGGCACGTGATCGGACTGCATCCCGCCGCGGAGATCCGGGCGGCCGAGGCCCCGCTGCTCGCCTCCCTGCCCGATGGCGCGCTCATGCAGCGCGCGGCCGCGGGGCTGGCCACCGTCTGCCTCCGGCTGCTGGGCCGCTCCTACGGCGCCCGTGTCGGGCTGCTCGTGGGCGGGGGTAACAACGGTGGCGACGCGCTGTTCGCCGGCGCCCGGCTGGCCGCCCGGGGGGCACGGGTCACGGCAGTCCTGCTCGATCCCGCACGGGCGCACGCCGCGGGCCTGTCCGCGCTGCGCGCCGCCGGCGGCCGCAGCGTGCAGCCCGGGGCGGCCGGGCCGGTCCTCGATCGCGCGGACCTGGTCCTCGACGGGATCGTCGGCATCGGCGGCACCGGCGGCCTGCGGCCGGAGGCCGCCGCGCTGGTCGAGCGGGCGGCCGCCGGGCCCGCGCTGAGGGTCGCCGTCGACGTGCCGAGCGGGGTGGATGCCGACACCGGGGCCGTCGAGGGCGCCGCCTTCCCCGCCACGCACACGGTCACCTTCGGTGCGGTCAAGCCAGGGCTGGTCGTGGGGGAGGGGCGCGGTCACGCCGGCGAGGTGCACCTGGTCGACATCGGGCTGGGTCCGCACCTGCCCCGGCCCTCCGCCGGCCGCTTCACCGACGCCGACGCGGCCGCGCGGTTGCCGGTCCCGGACGCCGACGACGACAAGTACTCGCAAGGGGTCGTCGGCGTCGTCGCCGGCTCGGCCACCTATCCGGGCGCCGGCGTGCTGTGCACCGGGGCCGCGCTGCGCACCCGGCCCGGACTGGTCCGCTACGCCGGCACCGCCGCCGAGGGCGTGCGCGCCGCCTGGCCGGAGGCCATCGTGACCGAGGGTCGCCCGGCCGACGCCGGCCGGGTCCAGGCCTGGGTGGTGGGCCCCGGCACGGGCACCGACGACGACGCGCGCAGCGTCCTGGCCGAGGTGCTCGGCACCGACCTGCCGGTGCTCGTGGACGCCGACGCGTTGACGCTGCTCGCCCGGGAGCCGGAGCTGGTGCGGCAGCGGGCGGCTCCCACCGTGCTGACGCCCCACGACCGGGAGTTCGCGCGGTTCGGGTCGGCCGGGGGCGGTGGAGCCGGTGGCGGAACGGTCGGCGACGACCGGATCGGCGCCGCGCGGCGGCTGGCGGGGGATCTGGGCATCGTCGTCCTGCTCAAGGGAGAGGCCACCGTGGTCGCCGGCCCGGACGGCACCGCCTTCGTCAACGCCACCGGCACCCCCTGGCTGGCCACGGCAGGCACCGGCGACGTCCTGTCCGGCATCGCCGGCGCGCTGCTGGCCACGGGGCTGCCCGCAGCGGAGGCGGCCGCCACGGCGGCGCACGTGCACGGGCGGGCCGGCCAGGTCGCCGCGGCGAACGGCCCGCTGATCGCCGGCGACCTCGTGCGGCACCTCCCCGCGGCGATCGACCGGGTACGCGGTGCCCGGTCGATCGGCCTGCCAGACTCGGAGCCGTGACGAACGGGACCGGAGCGGAGGTCGTCGTCGACCTCGACGCGATCGCGGCGAACACCGCGGTGCTGCGCGAGCGCGTCGGCCGCCCGCTGATGGCGGTCGTGAAGGCCGACGGCTACGGGCACGGCCTGGTGCCCGCCGCGCGCGCGACCCTCGCCGGCGGGGCCGACCAGCTCGGGGTGGCCGTCCTGGACGAGGCGCTGGCGCTGCGGGCCGCCGGGATCACCGCGCCGGTGCTCGCGTGGCTGCACGGGCCGGGCGCCGACTTCTCCGCGGCGCTCGCCGCCGACGTCGAGGTGTCGGTGAACGCCGCCTGGGGCCTGGCGGAGGTGGTGGCCGCCGCCCGCGCGACCGGCCGCACCGCACGGCTGCACCTGTTCGTCGACACCGGGCTCTCCCGCGAAGGCGCTCCCATGGCCGAGTGGCCCGGGCTGGTGGACGCAGCCGCGCGGGCCCAGGGCGACGGCGACGTCGCCGTGGTCGGGGTGTGGAGCCACATGGCCTACGCCGACGCCCCGGCGCACCCCACCATCGCCGCCCAGGTGCGGGTGTTCGAGGAGGCGATCGCCCTCGCGCGCGCGGCCGGGCTGACCGAGGCCCGCTGCCACCTGGCGAACTCCGCGGCCACCGTGGCCCTGCCGGGCACCTGGTTCGACATGGTGCGCCCGGGCATCGCCGTCTACGGGCTGGACCCGCTGGGCGGGAACGCCACCGACCACGGTCTCCGGCCGGCGATGACGGTGCGCGCCCGCGTCGCGCTGACCAAGCGGGTGGCCGCCGGGGCGGGGGTGTCCTACGGGCACACCTACGCCACCGCGGCCGAGACGACGCTCGCCCTCGTGCCGGCCGGCTACGCCGACGGGGTGCCGCGGGCCGGCGGGAACCGGGCCCCGGTGCTCGCGGCCGGGCGGCAGCGGACGATCGCCGGGCGGGTGTGCATGGACCAGTTCGTCGTCGACGTCGGGGACGACCCGGTCGCGCCCGGCGACGAGGTGGTGCTCTGGGGCCCGGGGAGCGACGGGGAGCCGACCGCCCAGCAGTGGGCCGACGCCGTCGACACGATCCACTACGAGCTGGTCACCCGGATCGGTGGCCGGTTCACCCGCCGGTACGTCGGCTCGGCGGGGGCGGTCTGATGACGCGCGCCCGCCCGCCCGCGGGCCGGCACACCCGGGCGCAGACCGCCGGCCTGCTCGGCGCGGTCCTCGGGCTGGCGGCCGCCGGCACCGCCGCCGGGGTGGCCGTCAGCCGCATCGCCGCGCGCCGCGTGCGCGCCGCCGAGCTCGGCCCGGCCGCGGAGCTGCCGCGCGAGCTGACCGACGGGCAGCTCCGCCAGGTCGACCCGCTGGGCGTCGCGGCCCGACCGGCCGACCGCACCGCGCTGGTCCAGGCCGACGACGGCGTGCTGCTCGCCGTGGAGGAGATCGGTCAGCGGGACGCCCCGCTGACCGTCGTCTTCGTGCACGGCTACACCCTGTCGATGGGGTCGTGGGCCTTCCAGCGGCGCACGCTCGCCGCGGAGCTGGCCACCGGGAACGGGCACCGCCCGCAGGCGCGCCTGATCTTCTACGACCAGCGGGGCCACGGCTCGTCCGGCCGCGGCCCGGCCGAGCACTCCACGATCGAGCAGCTGGCCGCCGACCTCGGGTCGGTCCTGGACGCCCGGGCTCCGCGGGGGCCGGTCGTCCTCGTCGGGCACTCCATGGGCGGCATGACGATCATGGGCCTGGCGGCGATGCGGCCGGAGCTGTTCGGCACCCGGGTCAAGGGTGCCGCGCTGGTCTCCACCTCCAGCGGCAACCTGGCCGGGCTCAGCCTCGGCCTGCCCGAGATGCTCACCCGCGTCCGGGCCGCGGTGCTGCCGGTCGCCGCGTGGACCATGCGGTACCGGCCGGCCTTCGCCGAGCGCACCCGCCGGGCGGCCGCCGAGCTCGTGTCGGCGGCGACGAGGGCGCTGTCGTTCGGCTCGGCCGACGTCGACCCCGCCGTCGTCCGCTACGTCGATGCGATGATCGCCGGCACCCCCGTCGACGTGATCGCGGAGTTCTACCCGGCGTTGGCCGGCCTCGACGAGACCGGCCGGCTGGAACCCCTGCGCCGGGTGCCCACGCTCGTCCTGACCGGGGACCGGGACAAGATGATCCCCAAGGAGCACAGCGACCTCATCGTGGAGCGGCTCGAGCAGACGGGGGAGAACGCCGTCGACTACGTCGTCGTCCCGGGCGCCGGGCACATGGTGACCCTGGAGGAGCCCGACGAGGTGAGCCGTGCGCTGACCGCCCTGCTCCGGCGCGTGGCCGCCGGGCACAGCGTGGAAGTGACGGGCTGACGCGGCCGCCCCGCCGCGGTAGGCGGCGAGCCTGGCGTCGCTGTGGTGGACCCCGCGCGACCGGCGACCGGGCCGGCCCGGCGGGAGCACGGCCCGACGGGGCAGTGGTCCCGGGCGAGCGTCCCCGCGTCCGCGGTTAGGGTGCGCGGGTGGCCGCACCCCGTCCGCCCCGGCTCGACGCCGCCGCCGAAGAGGTGGCGCGCGCCGCCGGGGCGGCCCCGGACTGGGGGTCCCTGGCCCGCTCGGCGAGCGGGTGCCTGGCCTGTCCCGAGCTGGTGGCCGCGCGGCGCCACGTCGTCGTCGGCGACGTCCCGGTCACCGACCGCCCGCTGGTGGCGATCGTCGGAGAGGCCCCGGGCGCGACGGAGGACGAGACCGGCCGGCCGTTCGTGGGCAGGAGCGGGGCGCTGCTGGACCAGCTGCTGGCCGA
Organism: Blastococcus sp. SYSU DS0973; assembly: GCF_054051055.1. NCBI lineage: Bacteria > Bacillati > Actinomycetota > Actinomycetes > Geodermatophilales > Geodermatophilaceae > Blastococcus > Blastococcus sp. SYSU DS0973. The sequence goes on along the minus strand of NZ_JBJHAN010000006.1, from coordinate 68,053 downwards.
GGCGGGGCTGGACCGGGGCCGGACCGCGGTGCTCAACGTGGTGAAGTGCCGCCCGCCCGGCAACCGGACGCCCCGGGCCGACGAGGTGGCCCGCTGCAGCGGCTGGCTGCGGCGCCAGCTCGAGCTGCTCGACCCGCCGGCCGTCCTCGCCCTCGGCCTCTCTGCGGCGAAGTGGTTCCTGGGCCCGCGGACGGTGCTCGCCCGGGCACGGGAGACCGGGCCCGTCCCGTGGGAGGGCCGGGGGCTGCACGTCACCTACCACCCGTCGGCGGCCATCCGGTTCGGGCCCAACGGTGCGCCGCGGGCCGCGCTGGCCGCGGACCTCCGCCGGCTGGCGTACCTGGTCGGCGCGCGGGAGACACCGTGAAGCGCGCGCACGAGCTGGCCACCCTGGCCGACACCCACGCCCTGGGCGAGGCGCTGGCCGCGCTCGCCCGGCCCGGCGACCTGCTCGTGCTGGTCGGCCCCCTGGGGGCGGGCAAGACCGCCCTGACCCAGGGCATCGGTGCCGGCCTGGGCGTCCGCGAGCCGGTCACCTCGCCGACGTTCGTCATCGCCCGTGTGCACGCGGGCGGCCGCATCCCCCTCGTGCACGTCGACGCCTACCGCCTGGGCGGGCACGCCGACGTCGACGACCTCGATCTGGATGCCTCGACGGAGGAGTCGGTGACCGTGGTCGAGTGGGGGCAGGGACTGGTCGAGCAGCTGGCCGACGAGCACCTCGAGGTGCGGCTGGACCGCCGCGAGGACGACGTCCGCACGGCGCTGCTCGTGCCGCACGGCCCAGGGTGGACGGCCCGGGTCGACGCGACCTGAGCCGTCCGGATCAGCCGGCCGCGGAGAACGACCGGCCGCCGACAACCTTCCGCCGTGGACGTGCGGGTGGAGCTGGTCGAGCTGTGCCCGGCCGCGCTGCGCGCGCTCGCGAACGGCGACCTGGAGATCGTCCACGAGGTGGCGGCCGGCACTCGCCTACGCTGATCGGTCGTGCTGGTCCTCACGCTCGACACCGCCACCCCGACGCTCGTCGCCGGGCTGGCCCGCTGGGCGGCCGACGCCGGCGCCACGGTGCTCGCCGAGCGGGCGGTGCCGTCGGGGACGAAGCACGCCGAGCTGCTCACGCCCGCGATCCAGGGCGTGCTCGCCGACGCCGGCCTGGCGCTGGGCGACGTCGACGCCGTGGTCACCGGTCTCGGCCCCGGGCCGTTCACCGGGCTGCGGGTCGGGGTGGTGACCGCCGCCGCGCTCGCCGACGCCCGGGGCCTTCCGGTGGTCGGGGTGTGCTCGCTGGACGCGGTGGGGTCCGGGGCCCGCACGGTGGTCACCGACGCCCGGCGCAAGGAGGTCTACTGGGCCTCCTACGACGCGGACGGCGTGCGCACCGAGGGCCCGGCGGTCGTCCGGCCCGAGGAGCTCGGGCTGCCCGGGCCGTTCGTGGGCGACCCGGCCTTCGCCGGTCGGCTGGGAGCAGACGTGGTGCCGGCCGAGGTCACCACCGCCGGGCTGCTGCGCGCCGCCGGCCCCCAGCTGGCCGACCCGTCCTCCGCCGGGCCGTTGGTGCCGCTCTACCTGCGCCGCCCGGACGCCGTCCCGCCGACGTCGATCAAGCCGGTGACGCGGTGACCCGGCTCCGGCCGATGCGGCTGGCCGACCTGCCGGCGGTGATGGCGCTCGAGGAGGAGCTGTTCGCGCCCGACACCTGGACGGCGGCGATGTACCGCGACGAGCTGTCCCGGACCGACACCCGGCACTACCTCGTGGCCGACGACGACGGCGCCGTGGTCGGCTACGCCGGGTTGATCGCCTACGACGACGAGGCCCACGTGGCGACCATCGGCGTGACCGGCGCCCGGCAGGGCGAGGGCATCGGCGCCCAGCTCCTGGACGCACTGCTGGCCGAGGCCGACCGCCGCTCGCCGGTGGTGCTGCTGGAGGTCCGGGCGGACAACGGGACGGCCCAGGGCCTCTACCGGCGCCGCGGGTTCGCCGAGATCGGCCGGCGGCGCGGCTACTACCAGCCGAGCGGCGAGGACGCCGTCGTCATGAAGAGGGAGCGCCCCGCGGGAGCGCCCGGGGGCAGGGGGAAGCCGTGAAGCAGGAACCGGTCGTCCTGGGTTTCGAGACGTCCTGCGACGAGACCGGCGTCGGCATCGTCCGCGGGCACACGCTGCTCGCCGACGCACTGGCCACCTCGATGGCCGAGCACGAGCGCTTCGGCGGCGTCGTCCCCGAGATCGCCTCCCGGGCGCACCTGGAGGCGATGGTCCCCACCGTCCACCGAGCGCTGGCCGACGCCGGGATCCGTGCCTCCGACGTCGACGCGGTCGCGGTCACCTCCGGCCCCGGGCTCACCGGCGCGCTGCTGGTCGGCGTCGCGGCGGCGAAGGCCTACGCCCTGGCGCTGGACAGGCCGCTCTACGGCGTCAACCACCTGGCCGCGCACGTCGCCGTCGACGAGCTGCAGCACGGCCCGCTGGCCGAGCCGTCGATCGCGATGCTCGTCTCCGGTGGCCACAGCTCGCTGCTGCTCGTGCCGGACCTCGCGCAGGAGGTGCAGTCGCTCGGCCGGACGATCGACGACGCCGCGGGGGAGGCCTTCGACAAGGTCGCCCGCGTGCTCGGCCTGCCGTTCCCCGGCGGCCCGCCCATCGACCGGGCCGCCCGGGACGGCGACCCGTCGGCGATCGCCTTCCCGCGGGGCCTCACCGGCTCCCGCGACGCGGCCTACGACTTCTCCTTCTCGGGGCTGAAGACCGCCGTCGCCCGGTGGGTGGAGGCTCGGCAGCGCGCGGGCGAAGCCGTGCCGGTGGCCGACGTCGCGGCGTCGTTCCAGGAGGCGGTCGCCGACGTGCTGACGGCGAAGGCGGTGCGGGCCTGCCGTGACCACGGCGTCGACCACCTGGTCCTCGGCGGGGGAGTGGCGGCCAACTCGCGGCTGCGTGCGCTGGCCGAGGAGCGGTGCGCTGCGGCCGGCATCGTGCTGCGGGTCCCCAGCCCGAAGCTCTGCACCGACAACGGCGCGATGGTGGCCGCGCTCGGCTCCCGGCTCGTCGCCGCGGGCGTCGCGCCGTCGGCCCCCGACCTCGGCGCGGACAGCTCGCTGCCGATCGACGTGGTCAGCCGCTGACGTCGCAGACGATGGCGGTCGGGGTGCCGGCGACGCGGGTGACGACGACGGTCGCCGTCCCGGAGGCGTCGGTGCGGAGGTGGCGGGAGAGGGTCTCCGGCTCGATCGCCGAGCCCCGCTTCTTGACCACGACCCGGCCGACGCCGCGCTCGCGCAGCAGCGCCTTGAGCTTCTTCTGGTTGAACGGCAGCACCTCGTCGACCCGGTAGGAGCTGACCCAGGGGGAGTCCGCCGGGCCGTCGGAGGTCAGGTAGGCGATCGTCGGGTCGACCAGGGTCGCGCCGAGGCCGGCGGCCGCCAGGGAGACCAGGCCGGAGCGGATGACCGCGGGGTCGGGCTCGTGCAGCCACCCGCGCACGGGGCCAGCGGGCGCCGGCCCCGGATCGGCGTCGGCGGTCAGCTCGTGCACGACGCCGTCGCGGACGACCGCCGCCCGCCGCCACGCCTCGGAGACGGCCGGGCCCCACAGCAGCGCCTCGACGATCGAGCCGCCGACGGAGACCCATTCCGCTTCGACGCCCTCGGGCACCCGGTCGTGGTCGAGCCCCGGCGCCACCTTGACCACCGACGTCGGCACCCGGTCGAGCAGCTCCGCGACGGTGGACCACGGGGGCGACCAGCGGTCGGGGTCCAGCTGCCGGCGGCCGCCGGCCCGGCGGGCGGGGTCGAGCACGGCGGCGCCGCAGCCGGCCACCTCGCCCCCGCGCGCCGCTGCCACCAGCTCCACCGCGTCCCCGGCGACCACCCAGACGTCGTCGGCGACCCCCATGGCCTCGACGTTGGCGGCCGTCAGCTCGCGGGCGACCGGATCGACGTCGACCGCCAGCACCCGGGCTCCGGCGCGGGCGAGGGCGATCGTGTCGGTGCCGGCCGCGCACCCGAGGTCGGCGACGGAGTCGGCACCTCCGGCCAGCAGGCGGGCCGCGCGACGGGCGGCGAGCTCCGGGCGGCCGGCCTGCTCGAGCGCGTCGGAGGTGAACAGCAGCCGGTCGGCGTCGGCTCCGAACGTCGACCGGGCCTTCCGCCGCTGACGGGCGATGCCCCACGCCGGTCCGGCCAGGTCCGTGCCCACCTCGGTCCGCAGCCGGGTCAGCGCGGCGACCGCGTCCACCCCCTCGATCAGGAGCGACGCTGCCCGGGACAGCGCCGCGGCCCCCTCGGGCGTCGTCAACGCCCGCAGCTGGCGCAGCGTCTCAGCGGTCTGCTCCTCGGGTTCCCGGTCCACCGGCACAGCGTGGCGCACGGGCCCGTCCGTCCCGACGTCACCCACCCCGGGGACCAGGTTGAGCGGCTGGCACTCTCCTGGGTAGAGTGCCAAACGACACGGGCTGGCGCCCGACCCCCGCGACGGCGGGTGCCCGGATCCCGTGCCACAGCATCGAACATCCCTGCCGTCCTACACCGAAGGGGGCGTCACCGACGTGACGACCGCTACCAAGGTCAGCATCAAGCCGCTGGAGGACCGCGTCGTGGTCCAGGCCAACGAGGCCGAGACCACCACCGCGTCCGGTCTGGTCATCCCGGACACCGCCAAGGAGAAGCCCCAGGAGGGCACCGTCGTCGCCGTGGGCCCCGGCCGCATCGACGACAACGGCAACCGCGTTCCGCTCGACGTGAACGTCGGCGACGTGGTCATCTACTCGAAGTACGGCGGCACCGAGGTCAAGTACGCGGGCGAGGAGTACCTGGTGCTCTCCGCTCGCGACCTGCTCGCCGTCGTGGAGAAGTAGAACACCCCGTCCTCCGCACCCCTCGCACGCTCGGGGGAAGCCTCTGGACGGGGCTGCCGTTCCAGCACGTCACGACCGCCCCGGGCGACCCGAACTCGGGTCCCGGGGCGGTCGCCTTTTGCCCTGCACTGACTGATCGGAAGAGCCCATGGCCAAGATCATCAAGTTCAACGAGGACGCCCGGCGCGCCCTCGAGCGCGGCGTCGACAAGCTCGCCGACGCGGTGAGGGTGACGATCGGCCCGCGCGGCCGCAACGTCGTCATCGACAAGAAGTTCGGCGCCCCGACGATCACCAACGACGGCGTGACCATCGCCCGCGAGATCGAGCTCGAGGACCCCTACGAGAACCTCGGCGCCCAGCTGGCGAAGAACGTCGCCACCAAGACCAACGACGTGGCCGGTGACGGCACCACCACCGCCACGGTGCTCGCCCAGGCGCTCGTGCACGAGGGCATGCGCAACGTCGCCGCCGGGGCCAACCCGATGGCCCTCGGCCGGGGCATGCGCGCCGCCGTCGATGCCGTGCACGCCGCCCTCGACGCCGCCGCCATCCCGGTGGAGAAGCGTGCGGCCGTCGCCGAGGTGGCCACCATCTCCGCGCAGGACGCCGAGGTGGGCGACCTGATCGGCGAGGCGATGGAGCGCGTCGGCAAGGACGGCGTGATCACCGTCGAGGAGAGCAACACCCTGAACACCGAGCTCGACGTCACCGAGGGCGTCCAGTTCGACAAGGGCTACCTCTCGCCGTACTTCGTCACCGACCAGGAGGCGATGGAGGCCGTCCTCGACGACGCCCTGGTCCTGCTGGTCAGCGGCAAGGTCAGTGCCCTGGCCGACCTGCTGCCGCTGCTGGAGAAGGTGCTCTCGACCGGCGGTCGCCCGCTGCTGATCGTCGCCGAGGACGTCGAGGGCGAGGCGCTGTCCACCCTCGTCGTGAACTCCATCCGCAAGACCGTCAAGGTCGTCGCGGTGAAGTCGCCGTACTTCGGTGACCGGCGAACGGCGTTCATGACCGACCTCGCCGTCGTCACCGGCGGCCAGGTGGTCAGCGAGGACGTCGGCCTCAAGCTCGACCAGGTCGGCCTCGAGGTGCTCGGCACCGCCCGCCGCGTCACCGTCACCAAGGACGCCACCACGATCGTCGACGGCGGCGGAACCTCCGAGGCCATCGGTGACCGCGTCGCGCAGATCCGCCGCGAGATCGATGCGACCGACTCCGACTGGGACCGCGAGAAGCTGCAGGAGCGGCTGGCCAAGCTGGCCGGCGGCATCGGCATCATCCGGGTCGGCGCGGCCACCGAGGTGGAGCTCAAGGAGCGCAAGCACCGGATCGAGGACGCCATCGCGGCCACCCGCGCGGCGGTGGAGGAGGGCGTCATCCCCGGCGGTGGCTCGGCGCTCGTGCACGCCGCCGCGGCGGTCGACGCGCTCGACCTGTCCGGTGACGAGCTGACCGGTGCCCGCGCCGTCCGCACCGCGCTGGACGCCCCGGCGGTGCAGATCGCCGAGAACGCCGGCTTCGAGGGCCGGGTCGTGGTGAGCCGGGTCCGCGAGGCAGGTCAGGGGCAGGGCTTCAACGCCGCCACCGGTGAGTACGGGGACCTGGCCGCCGAGGGCGTCATCGACCCGGTCAAGGTCACCAAGGCCGCGCTGGACAACGCCGTCTCGATCGCCGCGATGGTGCTGACCACCGACTCCGCCGTCGTCGAGGCTCCCGAGGAGGAGGACGACCACGCCGGCGGTGGTCACCACACCCACGGCCACGCGCACGGCCACGGGCACAGCCACTGAGAATCACCCCGTTCTCCTCACCGCTCGCACGCTCGTGGTGAGCCTCTGGACGGGGTGGGGTCCTGGCTCGGCACCAGCGCTGAGCCAGGACCCCACCGGCTGAGCCAGGACGGCGGTCGCGCCGTCCGAGCACGCGAGAGGGCCCGGTCCAGGAAGTCCTGGACCGGGCCCTCTCGCGTTGTCCGGGGCTCAGACCCCCGCGGCGACTGCAGCGGGTTCGGCCGCGATCAGCCGGGCCCGCTCCTCCTCGCTCATGCCGCCCCACACGCCGTACGGCTCGCGGACGGCGAGAGCGTGCTTGAGGCACGCATCGACGACCGGGCACCGACCGCAGACGGCCTTGGCCGCGCTCTGCCGCCGCGCGCGGGCCGGCCCACGCTCACCGTCGGGGTGGAAGAAGAGGGACGTGTTCTCGCCACGGCACGCGCCGTGGAGCTGCCAGTCCCAGACCTCGGCGACGGGCGTCGGGAGTCTGCGGATGTCGGCCATGTCTCCTCCAGAACTCGATCGAGCCGGAGGGGGCTGTCCGGCTGCAAGGGGCCCGGTGCCCTCGGCGTCCCACCGTCAAACACGGCCGATTCGCAACTTTTCGGGATGTGCACTGCCTCACCGCCCGTCAGGGCTGCTCACCCCGGGGGGTGAGGGCGTCTGTTCCCCCGGCCGGGAGTCGATCACTGTGGCTCCAGGTCGCGTCGACGTCCGGGAGGGGGAGCAGCCCGGACGGCCCGCTGACCTCCGCAGAGGTGGAGGGCCCCGCCGGGGCCCTCCACCCGAGCGGCACCCGGCCGGGCGCCTCCCGGGCGGTGGGGGACCCGGCCGCCGAGCGGCCGGGAGGAGCGAGGAGCAGGCGTGATCGAGGACAGGCTGCGGGCACCCGTGCACGGTGCGACGGTGTGGGTCTACGACGAGCGACGGCGGGTCCGTGACGACGTCGCCTCGCGGCTGGTCGCCCTGCCGTTCGTCGGCCGGGTCGAGGTCGTGGGGGACGGGCAGTCCCTGATGTCCCGGCTCGCGACCCGCACCCCCGACGTCCTGGTGGTCGGCACCCAGCGCGCCGTCGACACCGGGCTCTCGGCCGCCACGCAGGCTCTGCGGGCGCACCCGGGCCTGCCGGTGCTCGTGCTCGGCGCCCCCGACGACACCGAGAGCGTCCGGGCCGCCGTCGCCTTCGGCGCCCGCGGCTACCTCCGCTGGGACGCGACCCCGTTCGAGATGGGCCTGGGCCTCTCCCGCGTCGGCCTGCGGGCCGACGGCGGTCGCATCCCGCAGCAGGCGGCCGCCCCCGTGCCCGTGTGGAACGGAGCAGCGCCGCTGTCCGGCTCGGCGCCCACCACGGTCCGCTCCACGGTGCGCGACGCCGCTCCCGCCGTGGCGCTGTCCATGCGGGAGATGCAGGTGCTCACGGGGATGAGCCAGGGCAAGAGCAACGCCCAGATCGGCCGTGAGCTCTACCTCTCCGAGGACACCATCAAGACCCACGCGCGGCGGCTGTTCCGCAAGCTCGGTGCGAAGGACCGCGCCGAGGCGGTGGCCACCGGGTTCCGCCGCGGCATCATGACCTGACCGGTCACCGGGACCATCACGGACCGAGGGCTGCCTCCGGCATCGGGGGCAGCCCTCGGTGCGTTCTCGGGGGGTGCCTACGGCTTGGTCGGCCCGAGTGGGCCCCGGAGGGGTCCGCGCAGGGACGACGGCGGGGCTCAGCGGCACAGGGGAACGGCACCTGGCCGCAGTGCGATCCGGAGGATCGCAGCGTCAGCGCTCAGTCGTCGCGGGCGTGACGGCCGGTGCGGCGGCCGCTGGGCTCGTCGCGCTCGGCGAGGGCGGCGATGCCGTCGGCGTAGCCGCTGGCGTAGTCCCAGCTGACGTAGTCGTCGGGGTCGGGGTCGAACGGCGGCTCGTGCCGGCCGGTCTGCCCCTCCTCGAGCAGCTGGCGCAGGTTGGCCTGCATCAGCGCCCAGTCGACGTGGTGCTCCTCCTCGCAGTCGGGGCAGTCGACGACGATGCCCTTGATGCCGGTGGGCTCGAGGAGGGTGCGGAAGACCTCGAGCTCGGCCAGGTCGTCGAGGACCCCGGCGCGCTCCTCCATCGTGAGGGGCGGCGGGCCGGAACCGTCGGCCGGGCCGAAGTCCGGTCCGGAGGAATCGTCGAACGGAGACACGGTCACACGGTAGCCGTCGAACAGGCGGAGCACCGCCTCTCGTGCGCCGCGGCCTACGATCGGAACCGGTGCCGCGCGCCCGCGAGGTGCGTCGGCCGGTGTCCGACCCGATCTGCCCCGAAGGGTGGCCGCGCAGATGCAGCCCGACTCCGTGCCCGAGCTGCCGGCGAAGTTCGCCCGCCTCGGGCTCACCTACGACGACGTCCTCCTCATCCCCGGGGCGTCCGACGTCGTCCCGGCCGAGGTGGACACCAGCAGCCGGGTGACCCGCCGGATCACGCTCGCGGTGCCCCTGCTGTCCAGCGCGATGGACACCGTCACCGAGGCGCGCATGGCGATCGCCATGGCGCGGGTCGGCGGCATGGGCGTCCTGCACCGCAACCTCTCCGCCGAGGAGCAGGCCGGCCAGGTCGACCTGGTCAAGCGGTCGGAGGCCGGCATGGTGACCAACCCGGTCACCTGCTCCCCGGACAGCACCCTCGCCGAGGTCGACGCGCTGTCGGCCCGCTACCGGATCTCCGGCGCCCCCGTGGTCGACGCCGACGGCGTCCTGCTGGGCATCGTGACCAATCGCGACATGCGCTTCGAGACCGACCAGAACCGGCTCGTGCGCGACGTCATGACGCCGATGCCGCTGATCACCGCGCCCGTCGGCGTGGACGCCGACACGGCGCTGGCGCTGCTCTCGAAGCACAAGGTCGAGAAGCTGCCGCTGGTCGACGACGCCGGCCGGCTCCGCGGGCTGATCACCGTCAAGGACTTCGTCAAGCGCGACCAGTTCCCGCTCTCCACCAAGGACGCCGACGGCCGCCTGGTCGTGGGCGCGGCGCTCGGCGTGGGCGAGGACGCCTACAAGCGGGCCGGGCTGCTGGTCGACGCCGGCGTGGACGTGCTCGTCGTCGACACCGCGCACGGCCACCAGCGGGCGGTGCTGGAGATGGTCGCCCGCGTGAAGAAGGAGTTCGGCGGCGACGCGGGCGTGGAGGTCGTCGGCGGCAACGTCGCCACCCGTGCCGGCGCGCAGGCGCTGGTCGACGCCGGCGTCGACGCGGTGAAGGTCGGCGTCGGCCCCGGCTCCATCTGCACCACCCGGGTGGTCGCCGGCGTCGGCGTCCCGCAGATCAGCGCCATCTACGAGGCCTGGCTGGCCGCCGGCCCGGCCGGTGTCCCGGTCATCGCCGACGGCGGCCTGCAGTACTCCGGCGACATCGCCAAGGCGCTGGTCGCCGGCGCCGACACGGTGATGATCGGCGGGCTGTTCGCCGGCGTCGAGGAGGCCCCGGGCGAGCTGGTCTTCATGAACGGCAAGCAGTACAAGACCTACCGCGGCATGGGCTCTCTGGGTGCCATGCAGAAGCGCGGCAACCAGTCGTTCAGCCGCGACCGCTACTTCGCCGACGACGTCCTCTCCGACGACAAGCTCGTCCCGGAGGGCATCGAGGGCCAGGTGCCCTACCGCGGTGCGCTGGCCGGCGTCGCCCACCAGCTCGTGGGCGGCCTGCAGGCCTCCATGGGCTACGCCGGGGCCGGCACCATCGCCGACCTCAAGGAGCGCGGTCAGCTGACCCGCATCACCTCGGCCGGTCTGGTGGAGAGCCACCCCCATGACATCCAGATGACCGTCGAGGCACCGAACTACCGGGGGCGCTGAGCATGAGCGTGCGCGACACCGTCGAGATCGGCCTCAACCGCTTCGCCCGCCGGGGCTACGACCTCGACGAGGTCTCGATCGTCCCCTCCCGGCGCACCCGCGACGTCGACGACGTCTCGACCGCCTGGCAGATCGACGCCTTCCGGTTCGAGATCCCGCTGGTCACCAGCCCCAGCGACGCCGTGGTCAGCCCGGCGACGGCGATCGCCGTGGGGCAGGCCGGCGGGCTGGGCGTGCTCAACGGCGAGGGCCTGTGGACCCGCTACGACGACCCGGCACCGGTCTACCGCGAGATCGCCGAGGCGGCTGCCGCCGGCGCCCCGCCGGTGGCGCTGCTGCAGGAGGTCTACGCCGAGCCGGTCAAGACCGACCTGATCGCCGCCCGCATCAAGGAGATGAGCGACGCGGGGGTGACCACGGCGATCCGGGTCTCGCCGCAGCACACCGAGCAGCTGGCCCCGGCGGCGCTGTCGGCCGGGGTCGACCTGCTGGTCATCCAGGGCACGATCGTCTCCGCCGAGCACGTCACCTCCCAGGGCGACGCGCTCAACCTCAAGGAGTTCATCGCCGACCTCGACGTCCCGGTGATCGTGGGCGGCGCGGCGAACTACACGACCGCGCTGCACCTCATGCGCACCGGCGCGGCCGGCGTCATCGTCGGCGTGGGTGCCGACACCTACTCCACGACCGACGACGTCATGGGCATCCGGGTGCCGCTCGCCAGCGCGATCGCCGACGCCGCCGCGGCCCGCCGCGACTACCTCGACGAGACCGGTGGCCGGTACGTGCACGTCATCGCCAACGGCCGGATCGAGACCAGCGGCGCGATCGCCCGCGCGCTGGCCTGCGGCGCCGACGCCGTCCAGCTCGGCGAGCCGCTGCGCGCGGCGGCCGAGGCGCCGGGCGGCGGGGTGTGGTGGGACTCCGTGGCCGCCCATCCGCGGCTGCCGCGCGGCGGCACGTCGGCGCCGGTGGAGCCGGCCGGCTCCCTGGCCGACGTGCTCCTCGGCGAGGCCCGCGAGGCCGACGGCCGCACCAACCTGTTCGGCGCTCTGGCCCGCACCATGGCCAAGACCGGGTACTCCGACCTCAAGGAGTTCCAGCGCGTCGACCTCGTCATCGGGGGCTGATCGCGTGGACTTCCCGACCGTCCTGGTGGTGGACTTCGGCGCCCAGTACGCCCAGCTGATCGCCCGCCGCATCCGCGAGGCGGGGGTCTACTCCGAGATCGTCTCCTCGGAGGTCCCGGCCGAGGAGATCATGGCGCGGAAGCCGGCGGCGATCGTGCTCTCCGGTGGTCCCTCCAGCGTCTACGCGCCGGAGGCCCCGCAGGTGGATCCGACGCTCTTCGAGTCGGGGGTGCCCGCATTCGGCATCTGCTACGGCTTCCAGGCCATGGCCGCCTCGCTCGGCGGCACGGTGTCGCGCACCGGCGACCGCGAGTACGGCGGCACCCCGCTGACCGTCACGACCGGGGCGCGGCTCTTCGGTGACCTGCCGGTCGAGCAGAACGTCTGGATGAGCCACGGCGACGCCGTCTCCGCGGCCCCGCCCGGGTTCACCGTCACCGCCACCTCCACCGGTGCCCCGGTCGCCGCCTTCGAGGACGTCGACCGGCGACTGGCCGGGGTGCAGTTCCACCCCGAGGTGCGGCACACCGCGCACGGGCAGACGGTGCTCGAGCACTTCCTGTTCGACATCGCCGGCCTGGAGCCGACGTGGACGATGAGCAACGTCGTCGACGAGCAGGTGGCGGCGATCCGCGAGCGCATCGGGGACCGGCGGGCGCTGTGCGCGCTGTCCGGCGGGGTGGACTCCGCCGTGGCCGCGGCGCTCGTGCAGCGGGCCATCGGCGACAAGCTCACCTGCGTCTACGTCGACCACGGCCTGATGCGCGAGGGCGAGACCGAGCAGATCGAGCGCGACTTCGCCGCCACCACCGGAGCGGACCTGCGGGTCGTCGACGCGAGCGAGCAGTTCCTCACCGCGCTGGCCGGGGTCAGCGACCCGGAGGAGAAGCGGAAGATCATCGGCCGCGAGTTCATCCGGGTGTTCGAGCAGGCGGCCACCGACGTCGTCGCCGACGCGCAGGCGCACGGCGAGACCGTCGACTTCCTCGTGCAGGGCACGCTGTACCCCGACGTCGTCGAGTCCGGCGGCGGCAGCGGCACGGCGAACATCAAGAGCCACCACAACGTCGGCGGGCTGCCCGAGGACCTCACCTTCTCCCTGATCGAGCCGCTGCGCACGCTGTTCAAGGACGAGGTGCGCGAGGTGGGCCGACAGCTCGGCCTGCCCGACCGGCTCGTGCAGCGCCAGCCGTTCCCCGGGCCGGGCCTCGGCATCCGGATCGTCGGGGAGGTGACCCGCGAGCGGCTGGACGTGCTGCGCAAGGCCGACGCCATCGCCCGCGAGGAGCTCACCGCCGCGAAGCTGGACGACGAGATCTGGCAGTGCCCGGTCGTGCTGCTGGCCGACGTCCGCTCGGTCGGCGTCCAGGGCGACGGGCGAACCTACGGTCACCCCGTCGTGCTGCGCCCGGTGTCCAGCGAGGACGCCATGACCGCCGACTGGACCCGGCTGCCCTACGACGTGCTGGCCCGCATCTCGACCCGGATCACCAACGAGGTGCAGGAGATCAACCGGGTCACCCTCGACGTCACGAGCAAGCCGCCGGGCACCATCGAGTGGGAGTGAGGCCCCCGCCGCCCCCAGCCCTCGCTGTCGACCGCGAGCGAGAGGTCCCCCCAGCTCGACGGGCGGGATCGTGCCGGTCGTGATGGGGTCGTCGACGGCCACGCCGTCGAGACCCGGGAGAGCGAGTGACCACCTCGGCGTGGCCGTTCGTGCCGAGCCTGCTCGCCCTCGTCGGGATGGCCGTCGTCATCGTGCTCGCGGGCGTCCGGCTGACCCGCGTCGCCGACGTCCTCGCCGAGCGCACCGGCCTCGGTGACGCCGTCGGCGGTGCGCTGCTGCTGGGTGCGGTGACGTCGCTGCCCGGGAACGTCACCGTCCTCACCGGCGCGCTGGAGGGTGACCCCGGTTTCGCGCTCAGCAACCCGATCGGCGGGATCGCCCTGCAGACGGTCTGGCTGGCGATCGCCGACCTGCTGTACCGCCGGGTGAATCTCGAGCACGCGACCGCCTCGCTGGAGAACGTGATGCAGGCGGTCATTCTCATGGCCCTGCTCGCCGTCCCGGTCATCGGCTACGCCACCCCGGGACTGCGCCTGGGCTGGATCCATCCGGTCACCCTGCTCATCCCGGTCTTCTACGCATACGGCCTGCGCCTGTTGCGCCGGATGCGCGAGGCGCCGATGTGGCTGCCGACGCAGACCGACCAGACCGTCGACGGCGACGGCCACGGCTCGGCCGGCGGGGATGGCGACGGGGACGACGCCCGCTCGACCGGCCGTCTCTGGGCCGGGCTCGCCGTGCTCGGCCTGGTCGTCGGGGCGGCCGGCTGGGTCGTCGGCCAGGCGGGGCTCGGCGTGGTCGCGGCGACCGGCCTGGACAGCGGGCTGGTGGGCTTCACCCTGACGACGGCGATCAGCTCGCTGCCGGAGCTGGTGGTGCTGCTGACCGCGGTGCGGATGGGGCAGCTGACGCTGGGCGTCGGCAACATCATCGGCGGGAACGTCTACGACGTCCTGATGATCACGCTGGCCGACGTCGCCTTCCTGGACGGGCCCATCTACCGGGCCGCGGGGCCGACCAGCCTTGTCCTGCTGGGCGGGACCATCTTGATGATCGCGGTGCTGGCCGGTGGCCTGCTGATGCGGGACCGCAAGTGGATCGGTTTCGAGGGCATCTCCATCCCGCTGGTCTACGCGGGCACCGTCGCCTTGGTCTTCGCCAGCGGCTGACCGACCGCACCGGGAACCGCGGACGCGACGAGGGTCCGGGAGCGGTTGCTCCCGGACCCTCGTCGTCCTCCTTCCGCCGGTCAGGCCCGGCCGCGCGGCTTCCGGAGCTCCCGCACCAGCAGGGCGAGCCCGGCGCCGACGAGCAGCACCCAGAGGAGCGCGCCGTCGTCGAACAGCCGCAGCGGCAGGTCGCCTCCCACCATCGTGGTGAGCGCCAGGACCAGGAACAGCAGGCCCGGCACCAGTGCGACCAGGTCGACCTCGCGGCGGGGCTCCGGCCGGGGCAGGTCCTCGGTCGCCAGGGGGGCGACCGCCTCCCACTGCTGCTCCTGCCAGGCGGTCGGCGTGGTCGGGAACTCGCTGTAGTCAGCCACGGGACACCTCCACGTCCCCCACACCGCTGTGGATCACCAGTTCGATCTCCGGCTCCCCGTCGTCGGTCCAGGACCGCGAGCCCGTGCCGGCGTAGAAGCCCTCGATCGCCGAGCCGCCCTCGAGGACGCGCACCTCGCCGAGCCCGTGGCCCACGGTCACCTCGACGTCGGCCGGGCGGGGGACGAGGATGCGCAGGTCACCGATGCCGTGCTCGATCCGCGTGGTGACCGCCTCGTCCAGGTCGTCCACCGGGACGTCGGAGAGATCCACCGTCATGTCCCCGACGCCGCCCCGGTAGACGTCGCGCACGTCGGCGACGGTCTGGGGGGAGTACGCGCGGTCCCCCACGCCGTCGCTGGCCGTCGGCGTCGCCGAGGAGATGGCCAGCGCCAGGGAGAGGACCACGCCCAGGGCGATCAGCCCGCCACGGGCGTTCCGGCCCTTCGTGACGGCCGCGGCCACGAGGCCGAGCCCGACCACGAGCAGGGCGGTCGCGAGGTAGCCCTGCGCGCCGACGTCCCAGCCGGTGACCCGGCTGATCAGCACCAGCAGGCCCACCACGATGAGCAGCGCGGCGATGGTCACGCCCGGCACGGGAGAACGGGGGCCGACGGGCCCGCGGGTCCGGGCGACGGCGGCCGGCTGCCCGGCGGCCGTGGCGGGGGCGCCGTCGGGGCCGGCCGGCATGAGCAGCCACAGCAGCAGGTACACCAGCACGCCGGTGCCGCCGGCGAGCGCGAGGGCGACGAAGCCGACCCGCCAGAGGAGCGCGTCGATGCCGCTGTACTCGGCGAGGCCGCCCCCGACGCCGCCGATCACCTTGTCGGACCGGCTGCGGTGCAGCTGCGTGCGGGCCGGAGCGGGCGGCGGGGACCAGGGCGGGGGCTCCACCGCGGGGGGAGCGGGAGGGGGTGGCGAGGTCATGGCAGCAAGCCTGCCGACCGGCTCGGCCGGTGACCATCAGGGAACCCCCGGACCCGACCCTGGTTCCCTTCCCGGGGTGATCACCGGTGTCGGCGGGCGGGTCGTCGGTGCGACCATCGGCAGCGTGACCACGACCGTCGGCGCTGCGCCGCGCCCGCCGCTGGCGCGCCCGCGCGACGGCCGGCTCGTCGCCGGGGTCGCGGCTGGCACCGCCGCGCACCTGCGCCAGGACCCGCTGGTCGTGCGGGTGGCGTTCGTGCTCCTGGCCACGACGGGGCTCGGGATCATCGCCTACGCGCTGCTCTGGATGACCATGTCGGTCGCCGCACCCGGCGACGAGGTGCCGCTCACCACCGGCTGGCGCCCCGCCGGCGCCCGGCAGTGGATCGCGCTCGTCGTCCTCGGCCTGGTCGCCGCCGGGCTGCTGGGCCAGCTGACGCAGTGGACCAGCAGCGACATCGTCCTGCCGCTGATACTGCTGGCCGGTGGCCTGACCGTGATCTGGCGGCAGCTGGACACCGATCGCACGCTTGCCCTCGCCGGGGTGCGCTGGGCGCTGGCCGGCGGGGTCGTCGTGGTGGGAGTCGGGCTGTTCCTGCTGCTGGCCACGACCGGCCAGCTCGCCAACGCCCGCAACGGCTTCGCCGCGACCCTGCTGATCCTCACCGGGGTCGTCCTGGCGACGGCCCCGCTGTGGCGGCGGCTGCTGGACTCCCGGTCGGAGGAGCGCGCCGCCCGCATCCGGTCGGAGGAGCGCGCCGCCGTCGCCGCCCACCTGCACGACTCGGTCCTGCAGACCCTGGCCCTGATCCAGCGCAACGCCGACGAGCCGCAGGCGGTCAGCCGGCTCGCGCGCAGCCAGGAACGCGAGCTGCGCGCCTGGCTCTACGACCCCGCCGTCGTCCGGGAGGGCGGCACCTGGGCCGGCCTCCTGGCCGCGACCGTGGCCGAGGTGGAGGCCGACCACGCGCTCACCGTGGACCCGGTCGTCGTGGGCGACGCCTCCGTCGACGAGGACCTGGCAGCACTCGGCGCCGCCGCCCGCGAGGCGCTGGTCAACGCGGCCAAGCACTCCGGCGCCGCCTCCGCGGACGTTTACACCGAGGTGACGCCGGAGCAGGTGTCGGTCTTCGTCCGCGACCGCGGGAAGGGCTTCGATCCGGGCACGGTGCCCGACGACCGGCGCGGCCTGCGGGACTCGGTGCACGGCCGGCTGGCCCGCCTGGGCGGCACCGCCCAGGTCCGGTCGACCCCGGGAGAGGGGACCGAGGTCGAACTGGTCCTGCCGAGGAGGGCCGTGAGCGGGCAGCGGCGTGAGCGTGGTAGCGATCCAGGAGGCGGGGCATGAGTCCGCGGGTGTTCGTGGTGGACGACCACGCCATGGTGCGCACCGGGGTGCGGGCCGAGCTGGGCGCCGACGTCACCGTCGTCGGGGAGGCGGCCGACGTCGCCACCGCCATCGAGGGGATCCGCGCGACCCGGCCGGACGTCGTCCTGCTCGACGTGCACCTGCCCGGTGGCAACGGCCGGACCGTGCTCGAGACGCTGCGGAGGGAGCTGCCCGGGGTGCGCTGGCTGGCGCTGTCGGTCTCCGACGCCGCCGAGGACGTCATCGCCGTCATCCGGGCCGGGGCGCGCGGCTACGTCACCAAGACCATCTCCGGTCCCGACCTGCTCGACGCCGTCCGCCGGGTCGCCGAGGGCGACGTCGTCTTCAGCCCCCGGCTGGCGGGCTTCGTGCTCGACGCCTTCGCCGCCGGTGGCGCCGTCGCGCCGGCACCGGAGGAGGCGACCGATCCCGGGCTGGACCTGCTCAGCGCCCGAGAGCGCGAGGTGATGCAGCTGCTGGCCCGCGGCTACACCTACCGGGAGATCGGATCCCGGCTGTTCATCTCGGTGAAGACGGTGGAGTCACACGCGTCCAACGTGCTGCGCAAGCTGCAGCTGTCCAACCGCAACGAGCTCACCCGGTGGGCGGTGACCAACCGGCTGCTCTGACGAGTGGCCCCTCCGCTCGACCTTCGATAAGCATGTGGCCGAGCCCACAGGCGGCCCGACCGGGCCTGACGGAGAGGAAAGCCGCGATGCTGCGCACGCTGTCGCGCCCGCTGGTCACCGGCGTGGAGAGGTATCTGCCGGGAGCGTTCGTCTTCGCGGTCGTCCTGACCGTCATCGTCGCCGTCCTCGCCCTGCTCTTCGGCGACATCGGGCCGGCCGAGCTCACGCGGGCCTGGGGCGACGGGCTGGCCGGGCTGCTGGCCTTCATGACGCAGGTGGCGCTAGTGCTGCTGCTCGGCTACACGCTGGCGCTCACGAGGCCGGTGAAGGCCGGGCTGACCCGCATCGCCAACGTCCCCAAGACCCCCCGGGCGGCGTACGCCTTCGTCGCCCTCGTGTCGGCCGTCGCCTCCCTGATCAGCTTCGGGCTGGGGCTGGTGGTCGGCGGCGTCATCGCCCTCGAGGTCGGCCGGGCCGCCCGACGGCGCGGCACGCAGCTGCACTACCCGCTGCTGGTCGCCAGCGCCTACTCCGGCTTCGCCGTCTGGCACATGGGCTACAGCGCCACCGGCCCGCTGGCCGCGGCGACCCCGGGCAGCTTCGTCGAGGAGGCGATCGGCCGCACCATCCCGATCAGCGAGACCGTCTACTCGCCGTGGAACCTGATCGCGATCGTCGTCGCCGTCGCCGCGATCCTCGCGACGGTGGTCCTGCTGGCCCCCAAGGGCAGGGACCGGATCGTCGAACTGCCCGAGCGGATGGGGACCGAGGAGCCCGACGTCGCCCTGAGCACTCCGGGGACACCGGCCGAGCGGATGGAGGCGTCCCGGCTGGTCACCCTGATCCCGGGCGTGGCCCTGCTGCTCTACCTCGGCGTCTACTTCGCGCAGGAGGGGTTCAACCTCACCCTGGACATCGTCAACTGGTCGTTCCTCGCCGCGATCCTGCTGATCGTGCGCAGCCCGGCCGAGCTCGCCGAGCTCGTCGGCGGGGCGGTCCGGACGGTGGGGGAGGTGCTGCTGCAGTACCCGCTCTACGCCGGGATCATCGGGATGATGACCGCCTCCGGGCTGGCCGCGCAGCTGAGCGGCTGGTTCACCGAGGTCGCCAGCCCCGGCACCCTCGGGCTGCTGGCCTTCCTGTCCGCGGGGCTGCTCAACCTGTTCGTGCCCAGCGGCGGTGGGCAGTTCGCCGTTCAGGCGCCGATCTTCCTCGACGCCGCGGACTCCCTGGGCGTCGATCCCGCCGTCATCACCATGGCGATCGCCTACGGCGACCAGTGGACGAACATGATCCAGCCGTTCTGGGCCCTGCCGCTGCTGGCCGTCGCCGGCCTCGGCGTGCGGGACATCTTCGGGTTCACCGCCATCACCTGCCTGATCACCGGCATCGTGTTCGGCGGCACGCTGCTCGTCCTCGGCGGCGGCTGAGCGCAGCCGCCGGCTCAGGCGGTGTGCACCACGTGGAACGCCTCGGCGAGGCGGCCCGCCGGCAGGCCCAGGCGTGTGGCGGTCTGCCGCATCCAGCCGGTGACGAACTCCCTCAGCTGGCCCTCGGGCTGGTGGCTCACCTGGGTCACGTGGTTCATCAGCGCGGCGAACTTGCGGTCCACCACGTCGGTGACGTCGACGGCGTGGTCGGCCCGCGGGCTGGCGCCGAGCCACACCTCCGCCACGGTCCAGGCCTCCAGCCCCTCGTCGGCCAGCAGCTCAGGAAAGGCGAACGGGTTGCGGGCGTCGGGGTACACCGCCCGCAGGGTCGACTCCCCCACGGTCATGTGGTCGGGGTGGCTCGCGCCGATCCGCTCCCAGAACCGCTCCGGCGAGCTGGTGAGCACCCGCTGCGGTCGCACCTGGCGGATCACCCGGCTGATGTCCCGGCGCAGGTCGAGGGTGAGCTCGAGCCGGCCGTCCGGATAGCCGAGGAACCGCACGTCGGTGACGCCCACGGCGGCCGCGGCCGCCCGCTGCTCGGCTCGCCGCAGCGGCCCCATCTCGTGGCGGGGGGTGTCGTCGAACCCGCCGGCGTCGCCGTCGGTGACGATCAGGTAGGTGACCTCCGTGCCGGCGGCGGTCCAGGTGGCCACCGTCCCGGCGCTGCCGAAGTCGACGTCGTCGGGGTGGGCCAGGACGCACAGCGCGCGTTCGACGTGCTCGGCGGGAGGGTGCGGGGCGGGTGCGGTCACCCGGCGCAGCCTAGGGAAGCCGCGGACCGGTGGACTCGTCCGGGTTGCACGGGACGGTCCGCATGCGCAGAAGGGGCAGTGGCCGCGGATGTGACGGGCGGGGTGGTGGCAGGGGGACGACGGTGGTCGCGCAGACTCGGGGGGTGCCCGAGTACACGCTCGCCGTCGCGCTCCGCTCCTCGGCCCCGCTGGACGACGCCGCGATCGACGCCCTCCGCACGGTCATCCGCCCCGGCGACGCCGGACTGCGGCTGTGGCGGGAGCCGGACCGGGCGGTGCTGCGGCTGACCACCGAGTGCGCAGCCGACGACCTGCACGCGGCGCTCGAACAGGGCCGGGACCTCGCCGACGAGGCGAACGACGCCTGCCCCGGCCGGGTGTTCGAGGTGGCCGCGATGGACGACGAGGACTCGCTGGTCTGGCGCGCCGGACCCTGAGGCCTCGCTGCGGGGTCCCGCCGCGGGCTCGCGAGCGGTGGGGGGCAGCGAGGTCCTCATTCAGAGGCGCCCGCGGCCCTGGCGCAGCAGCATCATGCCGAGCGCGGCGCCGTCGGGGCCGAGCTCGGTGCGGAAGCGGGACAGCACCTGCTGCTCGCGGGACAGGGACAGCCGCGTCCCGCCCGATGCGGCGCGCAGGGCGCCGATCTCCTGCGAGATCTCCAGGCGGCGGCGCACGAGCTCGATGATCTCGGCGTCGCAGGCGTCGATCGCGTCGCGCAGCGCGCCGATCTGCTCGGCCGGGTCCTCGGGCGCGACCGGGCCGGCGGCGGGGGAGGCGGTGAGGGTGCTCATCGGTTGTCCTCGGTGGTTCGTGGACCCGGAACCCCGAGAACGAGAAACGCCCCGGGCTCCTCGGGCCCGGGGCGTCTGTTGCGGCGTGTGCTCAGCCAGCGGTGACGGACACCGGATCCCGGTGGCCGTAGTAAAAGCTGACGGTGGCGAGCACGGGCCGAGTGTGCCACAGCCCGGCCGGAACGTGCCAGGCGGAGCCACCGGCGCCAGGTGGTGCGGCTGGCTCCGGCCCCGCGGGGGCCGTCACCCGTCCGGCTTACAGTGGCGGGGTCATGAACCGACCCCACGAAGACCCTCCGCCGGCGCGCCACGTCCTCGTGGGGGCCCCGGCATGAGCAGCCTCCAGCAGTCCCTCCCCGGCACCGCCGCCCTGCAGCGTTCCGCTGCGGGCTCGGTCGGTCGCGAGCTGGACCGGATGCTCGCGGGTCTCAACGGCCCGCAGCGCGACGCCGTCGTCCACGAGGGCAGCCCGCTGCTCATCGTCGCCGGCGCCGGGTCGGGCAAGACCCGCGTGCTCACGCACCGGATCGCCTACCTGCTCGGCGCCCGCGGCGTGCAGCCGGGCGAGATCCTGGCGATCACCTTCACCAACAAGGCCGCCGGCGAGATGAAGGACCGGGTGGCCGCCCTGGTCGGGCCGCGGGCGCGGTCGATGTGGGTGTCGACCTTCCACTCGATGTGCGTGCGCATCCTGCGGGCCGAGGCCGCCAAGCTGGGCATGAAGTCGTCGTTCACGATCTACGACCAGGGCGACTCGATCCGGCTGATGACGATGGTCGCCCGCGACCTGGACCTCGACGCCAAGCGCTACCCCGGGCGCAGCCTGTCCAACCAGGTGTCCAACCTGAAGAACGAGCTCGTCGACGAGGAGTCGTTCAGCCCCCAGACGGCGCCGGAGAAGGTGCTGAAGGAGGCGTACACGCTCTACCAGCGGCGGCTGCGCGAGGCGCACGCCATGGACTTCGACGACCTGATCATGACGACGGTCCACCTGCTGCAGGCCTTTCCCGACGTGGCCGAGCACTACCGCCGACGGTTCCGCCACGTGCTGGTCGACGAGTACCAGGACACCAACCACGCCCAGTACATGCTGGTGCGCGAGCTGACCGGCACCGGCGAGGGCCCGCTGCCGCAGGCGGAGCTGTGCGTCGTCGGTGACGCCGACCAGTCGATCTACGCCTTCCGCGGCGCGACGATCCGCAACATCGACGAGTTCGAGCGTGACTACCCGCAGGCCACCACGATCCTGCTGGAGCAGAACTACCGCTCCACCCAGCGGATCCTGAAGGCCGCGAACACGGTGATCGCCAAGAACACCGGCCGCCGGCCGAAGAGCCTGTGGACCGACTCGGGCGACGGCGAGCTGATCGAGGGCTACGTCGCCGACAACGAGCACGACGAGGCCGCCTGGATCGCCGAGCAGATCGACGCCCTGGTCGACGAGGGCGACGTCAGACCTGCGGACATCGCGGTCTTCTACCGCACGAACAACGCCTCCCGCGTGTTCGAAGAGGTCTTCATCCGGGTGGGCATGCCGTACAAGGTCGTCGGTGGGGTCCGCTTCTACGAGCGCAAGGAGGTCCGCGACGCGCTGGCCTACCTGAAGCTGGTCGCCAACCCGGCCGACGTGGTGAGCCTGCGCCGGATCATCAACGTGCCCAAGCGCGGCATCGGGGACAAGGCCGAGTCCTGCATCGAGTCCTTCGCCGACCGGGAGCGCATCGCGTTCGGCTCGGCGCTGCGGCGCTGCGCCGAGGTGCCCGACCTCGCCACCCGCTCGCTCAAGGCGCTGCAGGAGTTCGTGGCGCTGCTCGAGGAGTTCGAGCAGCTCGTCGAGACCGGCTCGGGCCCGGCTGCGCTCCTGGAGAGCATCCTCGACCGCACCGGCTACCTCGCCGAACTGCAGGCCAGCACCGACCCGCAGGACGGGGGCCGGGTCGACAACCTCAACGAGCTCATCTCGGTGGCCGCGGAGTTCGAGGCCGCCAATCCCGGGGGCTCGGTCACCGACTTCCTCGAGCAGGTGTCCCTGGTGGCCGACGCCGACCAGATCCCGGTGTCCGGCGACGACGCCGGCGTGGTCACGCTGATGACCCTGCACACCGCCAAGGGCCTGGAGTTCCCGGTCGTCTTCCTCACCGGCCTCGAGGACGGCGTCTTCCCGCACCTGCGGGCGCTGGGTGACCCCCGCGAGCTGGAGGAGGAGCGCCGGCTGGCCTACGTCGGCATCACCCGGGCGCGCCAGCGGCTGTTCATCTCCCGCGCGACCGTGCGCACCAGTTGGGGGCAGCCGGCCTACAACCCGCCGTCCCGGTTCCTCGACGAGATCCCGGCCGAAACCATCCACTGGGAGCGCACCGACCCGGTGCCCGCCCCGTCGACCGGCTACAAGTCGGCGCAGACGCGGGTCGCCGCGACCGGGCTGTCCACCGGCGGCCTGCGCGGTGGCGCCGGCAACCGGCAGGTCATCTCGGTCGAGGTGGGTGACCGGGTGAGCCACGACGCGTTCGGCCTCGGCACCGTGGTGGAGGTGACCGGCGCCGGCGACAAGGCCCAGGCGACGGTCGACTTCGGCTCCGGCGGCACCAAGCGCCTCGTCCTCCGCTACGCCCCCCTCGTCAAGCTCTGACCTTCCGAGCGGGGCCCGAAGGGTCCCCGACGAGCGTCAGGGAAGGGAGGCTCAGCGCGAGTCGGGACGGTACTCGGTGGCGTGTCCGGTGGAGCCGGACCGTCGGCACGCGTCAGACAGTCACCCCGCGGTCGCCCAGCCAGGCGCGCGGGTCGATGGGCCGGCCGTTCACGCCGCCGCGGTGGATCTCGTAGTGCAGGTGGGGGCCGGTGGACTGCCCCTCGTTGCCGATCCTGGCGATCTGGTCGCCCGCGGTGACGAGATCGCCGGCGGAGACGTCGTAGTAGCGCATGTGCCCGTAGATGTGCACGTTGCCGTCGGCATCCTGGATGTAGACGGCGTTGCCGTAGCCGGACGCCCGCCCGGCGCGGACGACGACGCCGTCGGTGGCGGCGACGATCGGCGTGCCCAGCGGGGCGGCCAGGTCCAGGCCGTAGTGCATGGTGCCCCAGCGCCGGCAGAAGCAGGTGGTGAGCACGCCCTGCGTGGGGGCCACGGTCTTGGGCTGGCGGGCGGCGCGCGAGGCGGCCAGCTCGTCGAGCCGGACCTGCGCCTCGGCCTCGGTGATGCCCCGCCGCGCGTCGGCGCCTTCGAGGCCCCCGCTGAAGCTCACCTCGGTGCTCTCGCCCAGGCCGTAGTCGGAGGCGCTGGCGGAGACGTCCCGGGGTGAGCCGGTCACGGCGGGGATGCCGGCGAGCACCGCGCCGGCGACGAGGGCGGCCAGCCACATGTTGGCCCGGCGGCCCGGGGGCTGCGGAAGGCGCCGGCGGTGAGCGGGCTCGACGGGTGCCGGAACTGCGTCGGTCCGGGCGGCGGGCGCCGGGGCGAGATCCTCGCGGGCGGTCCGGGGCCTGGGCACGAGGGCGAGCCCCGGAGCCGGCTTCTCCAGCACCTGTGCACTGCTGCGAGACACGGCGAACCTTCCCGGACGACCTGGCCCGGCGAGCGCCGGGGGCGATCGTCGGGGGAGCGACGACGGCGAGGACGCCGCGGGAGCGACGTCCGCCGGTGACCCGGCGCCGTGATCGAACCGTAACGATGCGTCAGGACCCGGCCAAGCACCGAACGCTGCGTGTCGCGATGGACGCACGTCGTGAAGTCGCCGAGTCGACCCGGTCGTGTTCAGCAGGGACGCGGCGGCGTCCGCGCGCCCCGTTCAGGCGACGGCGGCGACAGGGTGGTGCTGGGCCGCTGCCTCGCGGACGCCGGCGAGGGTGGTGGCGACCTCGTCGAGCACTCCCCGGTGCATGGGCAGCGACATGTGCCCGACGCCACGGACGAGCACGTTGCGGGTGTCGAGGTCGGGGTGCTCGCAGCGGCCCGAGTGCGTGGGCAGCACCATCTGGTCGAGGTCGCTGTAGACGGCGGTGATCCGCGTGCGGCACCCCGGCGCCGGCTCCTCCAGCTCCCGCAGCACCGGGGACCCGGGGCGGAGCTGGCGCACCAGCGGGGTGGGCAGCACGTGCGCCAGGATCGAGCCCTGGTGCGGGGTGCCGAGCGTGACCAGTGAGTCGATCCGCCGGTCACCGCCCTGCCGCTGCACGTGGTAGCGGGCGATGAGTCCGCCGAGGCTGTGGCCCACGACGTGCACCCGGTCGTGTCCGGTCTGCTCGCAGATCCGCTCGATGTGACGGCCGAGGTCGGCGGCGCCCCGGGCGATGTCGGTGAGGAACGGGCTGTAGTTCCAGGAGCAGACGGAGGCGAAGCCGCGCCGGCGCAGGCTGCGCCGCATGACGGCGAAGACGGAGCGGTTGTCGACCAGCCCGTGGACCAGCAGGACGGGGGTGCGGGCGGCCAACGGGTCGGCGGCGAAGAGGGCGCGCACCGCGGCCGGCTGCTCGCCGGTCCGCCAGCGGGAATCGGGGCGCAGCTGCTCCATGCGGGTGCCCAGCGGGTACATGAGGACGTGCGCGCCCACCCAGGCCAGCTCGGTCAGACCGCCGGTCAGCGTGGCCGGCGAGCACAGTGCGCGCAGCCCCCGTGGTGCGACCTCGGTGTGCCACCCTGGACCGGAGTCCAGATCGCTCGATGGGCGCATGGCTGCCCTCCCCGTCGAACCCACCGGCGGAGCTGGTCCTCCTGCCGTCCCGCCGGTGGCGGTGCACGTTGTGTGCTCAATTCACTCGACGGTAATGCCGAGGTGTGTCGGTCGTCACATGAACGTCACCGTCCCCGCGCCGATCGAGTCCTGTTCGTGACCACACAGCCGAAGGGGGAAGCGTGTCCACCCGCGACGACCGGACCCGGACCGATCGCACCGGGGCCACCGCCCGCCGGGCTGCCCGGAGCGCGTCCCCGCGCCCGGCGCCGGCGGTGGTGGGGGACCGGCTGGTGGTCGGGACCGTGCCGCCTGCGGTCCGGATCTGCGGCCTGCTGCTCGTGCTGGCAGGCCTCGCCGGCGCCGCCGCCGCACTGCCCACGTACCTGGTGGTCGGAGGCGAGGAGCTGCGCCACGTCCGGGGGTTCGGCGACGCGCTGGTCGCCTTCCTGGTCCCGACCGTGCACGTGGCGATCGGAGTGACCCTTCTGCAGCGCGCGGTGCCCAAGCTCGGCCTGGCCTACACCGCCGTCGCGGGGGCGCTCGCGGTGGGCGAGCTGCTCATCGAGATCTACCGGGGCAGCAGCTCGACCTCCCGCCCCGGGATCGAGGTCCTGGCGGGGGAGCGGGTCCTGACCAGCAGCGTCCAGGTGGAGGAGGGCTGGGTGCTGGGTGTCGTCGCACTGGTCCTCACGGTGCTGGCCGGTGGCGTCGGCATGGCGGCATGGGGGCGGACCGTGATGGAGGACCGCGGTGCCCTGGACCCGATCCGCTCGCTGCTGGCCGGCGCGGCGGTGGTCCTGGGGGTCGCCGCCCTCCTGTGCCTCGCGCTCCCGGCCGCCGACGTGCCCGACGAGCTGTGGACCGATCCGGCGACGGGCCTGGAGGTCGTGGTGACCCGCGAGGGCCCGCAGGCGCTCCTCGAGCGGCCGGGCCTGGCCCTGCTCGGTGGCCTGCTCCTGGCCGGGACGCTGCTGCTGTGCTCGGCCGTGGCGCCCTCGCTGCGCCCGCGGCTGGGCGCGGTGGGCGGGCTGCTCGCCGTCGCCGTCACCGTGCTCGGCGCCGGGCTCGGCGGGCTCCGCGACGCCGTCTCGTCGGACGAGCTGGTCTGGGCGGTCCCGGGCGCCGGCCTGGTCGTGGTCGGGCTGGCCATGCTGGGCCTGACCGTCGTCGCGTGGCGGGCGCGCCGGTCGGCGACGTGACCGACACCACCTTCTGGGGGCGCAGCTCCTAAGCTGCCTCCCGTGGTGGACGAACGCATCCGGGTGGTCATCGCCAAGCCGGGCCTCGACGGGCACGACCGCGGCGCGAAGGTGGTCGCGCGGGCGCTGCGCGACGCGGGGATGGAGGTCGTCTACACGGGACTGCACCAGACGCCGGAGCAGATCGTGGAGACGGTCGTGCAGGAGGACGCCGACGCAGTGGGGCTGTCCGTGCTCTCCGGGGCGCACATGACCCTGTTCGCCCGGTTGACCGAGCTGCTGCGCGAGCGCGGGGTCGACGACGTCGTGGTCTTCGGCGGCGGGATCATCCCGGAGGAGGACGTGCCCGAGCTGGAGCGGCTCGGCGTCACGGGCATCTTCACCCCCGGCGCCACCACCACGGACATCGTCGACTGGGTGCGCACCCACGTGGGCGAACCCGCCGGCGCCTGAACTCGCGGCGGGCCGCGGTTCCCCCTGCGATCGGGTGGGACTGGGTGTGATGCACCCCACGCGGAGCGCAGCCCTCCCATGCCCGGGGCAGCGGTCCGGTTGCGATCGGGCTACGGTCCCTGTTCGTGGATCTCTTCGAGTACCAGGCCCGTGACCTGTTGGCCTCGCACGGTGTCCCCGTGCTCCCCGGCGGGGTCGCCGAGACGCCCGAGCAGGCGGAGGCGATCGCCCGCGAGATCGGGGAGACCGTCGTCGTCAAGGCGCAGGTGAAGACCGGCGGCCGAGGCAAGGCGGGTGGCGTCAAGCTCGCCGACACCGCCGAGGACGCCAAGGCGCGCGCCCAGGACATCCTCGGGCTGGACATCAAGGGCCACATCACGCACCGCGTGATGGTCGCCCAGGCCAGCGACATCGCGGAGGAGTACTACTTCTCCTACCTGCTCGACCGTTCCAACCGGACGTTCCTCGCCATGGCCAGCGTCGAGGGCGGTGTGGAGATCGAGCAGCTCGCCGTCGAGCGCCCCGAGGCCCTGGCGCGCATCCCGATCGACGCCAGCAAGGGCGTCGACACCGCCAAGGCTGCCGAGATCGTGGACGCCGCCGGCTTCGCCGCCGAGGTGCGGGACCCGGTCATCGCGATCGCCGTTCAGCTGTGGGACGTCTTCAGCAAGGAGGACGCCACCCTGGTCGAGGTCAACCCGCTGGCCAAGGCGCCCGACGGCACCGTCCTCGCGCTCGACGCCAAGGTGACCCTCGATGAGAACGCCGGCTTCCGGCACCCCGAGCACGCCGCGCTCGAGGACGCCGCCGCCGCCGACCCGCTCGAGGCGCGCGCCAAGGAGAAGGACCTCAACTACGTCAAGCTCGAGGGGGAGGTCGGGATCATCGGCAACGGTGCCGGCCTGGTCATGAGCACCCTGGACGTCGTCGCCTACGCCGGCGAGGAGTTCGGGGGCGTCAAGCCCGCCAACTTCCTGGACATCGGTGGCGGTGCCTCGGCCGAGGTGATGGCCAACGGTCTGGAGATCATCCTCTCCGACCCCGCCGTCAAGAGCGTGTTCGTCAACGTCTTCGGGGGCATCACCGCCTGCGACGCCGTTGCCAACGGCATCGTCTCCGCGCTGAGCATCCTCGGCGACGAGGCCACCAAGCCCCTGGTCGTCCGCCTCGACGGCAACAACGTCGACGAGGGCCGGCGGATCCTCGCCGAGGCCAACCACCCGCTGGTGACCGTGGTCGACACGATGGACGGCGCCGCGCGCCGGGCCGCCGAGCTCGCCGCCTGAGCAAGGATCCCCTTCCTCCCACCCCTCGCAGGCTCGGGCCGGGCCCCTGGAAGGGGCCGCCCCGTCCACTCCCGAGACAGGACACCAGACAGATGTCGATCTTCCTCAACGAGAACAGCAAGGTCATCGTCCAGGGCATGACCGGCTCCGAGGGGAGCAAGCACACTTCTCGCATGCTCGCCTCCGGCACCGCGATCGTCGGCGGCGTCAATCCCCGCAAGGCCGGCACCAGCGTCGACTTCGACGGTGCGAGCGTCCCGGTCTTCGGCGGCGTCGCCGAGGCCATGAAGGAGACCGGCGCCGACGTCAGCGTCATCTTCGTGCCGCCGCCGTTCGCCAAGGCCGCCGTCATCGAGGCGGTCGACGCCGCAATCGGCCTCGCCGTCGTCATCACCGAGGGCATCCCGGTGCACGACTCGACCTACTTCTGGGCGCACGCCCAGGGCGGCTCCACGCGCATCATCGGTCCGAACTGCCCCGGTCTGATCAGCCCCGGGCGCAGCAACGCCGGCATCATCCCGGCGAACATCACCAAGCAGGGCAGGATCGGCCTGGTGTCGAAGTCCGGCACGCTGACCTACCAGATGATGTACGAGCTCCGGGACATCGGTTTCTCCACCGCGATCGGCATCGGTGGCGACCCGGTCATCGGCACCACGCACATCGATGCGCTCCAGGCGTTCCAGGACGATCCGGAGACCGAGGCCATCGTCATGATCGGTGAGATCGGTGGCGACGCCGAGGAGCGCGCCGCCGACTACATCAAGGCCAACGTCACCAAGCCGGTCGTCGGCTACGTCGCGGGCTTCACCGCCCCCGAGGGCAAGACGATGGGCCACGCCGGCGCCATCGTCTCCGGCTCGGCCGGCACCGCGCAGGCCAAGAAGGAGGCCCTCGAGGCCGCCGGCGTGCGCGTGGGCAAGACCCCGTCGGAGACCGCTCAGCTCATGCGGGAGATCGTCGGCTCCTAGGCCTTCCTCCAGGGGCCCGCGCCGAGCCTGCGAGGCATGGGGAGACGGGTGGTCCTCCTACGGCCCGGCGACCGCGCTCCGCGGTCGCCGGGCCGTGCCGTTCCCGGGCGGCGCGCCGGCCGGTGGCCCACCATTGCGGCGCCACGACCGTGACCGCCACGATCGTGGCGCCCCTGATCTGCTCCGGAGGAGATCCCAGTGACCGCCAGCCAGCCCCCGCAGCCGCCCGAGGGCGGTCAGCCGTCCGCCGGGCAGGGGGCCCCACCTCCGGGACAGCAGGGGCCCGGTCCGCGGCACACCGCCCCAGAGCACGGCCAGCGGCCCTTCGGGCAGTCGGGGCAGGGGCCGGGCCAGCCCCCGGGGCACCCCGGCTACGGACAACCGCAGTACGGGCAGGGTCAGTACGGGCCTCCCCAGTACGGCCAGCAGTACCCGCAGCCGCCCTACGGACAGCCGCCGTACGGCCTGCCCGGATACGGGCCTGCATACGGGCAGCCGCCGTACGGCCGGCCCGCCTACGGGCCCCCCTACGGCCAGCCGCCGTACGGTGCGCCGGGCTACGGACCGCCCTACGGGGTCCCCGGGCACCCGGGCGGCCGGCGGCCCGGTGGCGGAGCCGAGTTCTCGTTCGACCCCAAGCGGCTGACCTGGAGCGACTGGGCCGTCGCCGGGGGGACCCTGCTGTTCCTGATCGTCGGGCTCCTGCCCTGGTGGCGGTTCGGCGACGCCACCTTCGGCGTCAGCTTCAGCGGCCTGGAGGACGGCATGGTGCGCTCGGCCTTCGTGCTGCTGCTCCTGGCCACCACCTGGGCGGTGCTGCCGGCGTTCGTGCGCATGACGGTGACCTTCCCCCGTGCCGGGCTGACGGTGGCCATGGCGGGGCTCGCCCTGGTGCTGACGCTCTTCGCGTGGCTGGACACCCTGCGCTACGCCTTCTCGTTCTGGGCGCTGCTGGGCTTCCTGACCGCCGCGGGCATCACCACGGTGGCGGCGCTCGCCCTGCGGCGGGAGATGCGCGACCGCCCGGCCCGGCCGAGCGCCCCGCCGGGTGGCGGCTACTGGCCGGCCCAGGGGCAGCCCTACCCCTACGGGGCGGCGCCGCCCTACGCGCAGGCGCCGGGGCAGTTCCCGCAGCAGGGTCACCCGGGGCAGCCGGGTTCCGGCTACCCGTCGCCGTGGTGGCCGACGCCGCCTTCGTCCGGACCGGGCCAGGCCGGCGGTCCCGGCATGGCTCCCGGTGGCTCGACCGCCTCCGGGGACGATCCGGGGGCTACGCGCAGCGAACGTCCGGGCACGGATAGCTGACCGGCGTCCCGGCGTCGCCACACGGAACGGTCGGCTCCGGCGAGTGCGCCACCCATCCGCCGGAGCGGCTTGCGAGAGTGGAGGGGTGGTCTCCCTGCTCGCACGCCTGCCCTCCCGGCGGGACGCCGGGTCGGCCGCACGATCCGCTCCGTCCGCGGTCCTCGCCGCCGTCGCGACGGCCGCCGTCACGGTCTGCGGCCTGGTGGGCCTCGGCCTGGCCCTCGTCGTCGTGCAGGTGCTCGACCCCGGCGGCGGCATGTCGGTGGCCGCCTCGGCGACGCTCGGTGCCCGGCTCTGGCTGCTGGCCCACGGCGCCGAGCTGCTGCTGTCGTCCGGGCCGCTGGTCCTCGCACCGCTGCTCCTGACGCTCCTGGTGGCCCGTGGGCTGTCCTGGGCCGGGCGGGTGGCCGTCCGGGCGCTCGACGACGACGCCGCGGCCCGGGACGTCGCCCGCTCGGCAGCGCTGGTCGTCGCCCTCCACGTGGCGCTCACCTGGCTGCTCGCGCTCGTCGTGGACGACGACGCCGCCGGCACCGGGTGGCTGCGCACCCTGCTGCTCCCCCCGGCGCTGGCCCTGGTCGCCGTCGGCTGGGGCGCCGGCCGGGAGTCCGGGCTGGCCGACGCCGCGCTGGGCCGCCTGCCGGGTGTCCTGCGACCCGTTCTCCGCGGCGTGCTGGCCGGTCTGCTGACCGCGCTCGCGCTCTGCCTGGTCGTCGTCGCGGTGGCGCTGGCGAGCGATGCGAGCGGCTACGCGGCGCTGTCGGGCTCGCTCGGCGGCGCCGGCGCGGGCGCCGTCGGGCTGCTGGGCCTGGGGGCGCTGTACCTGCCCAACGCGGGCGTCGCCGTCCTCGGCCTGGCGGCCGGCCCCGGCTTCTCCGTGGGCAGCGGCACGCTCGTCTCGGTGCACGGCGTGACGCTGGGCGCGGTGCCCGCGCTGCCGTTGCTGGCGGCGCTGCCGGACACCCAGGCCGTGCCGCTGATCGCCTTCGTCTCCCAGGCGATCCCCGCCGCGGCCGGCCTCGTGGCCGGGGTGGCGCTCGGCCGGTGGTTGGGCGACCGCGACGGCGGCTCGGTGGTCGCCGGGCTCGCCGGCCTGCTGGCGGGCTCGCTGCTCGGCGTCGTCGCCGGGGTGCTGGCCTGGTTCGCCGGTGGCTCGCTCGGCGACGGCGCCCTCGCGGTGGTCGGTGCCCCGCCGGTGGCCACGGGCATCGCGATCGCGGCCCAGGCCGGGATCGCCGCGGCGGTGGCGGGCGCGGTCACCCGCTGGCGGGCGCTGGGCTGACAGAGGACCCCCTGGCCCCCCTCCGCTCGCACCCTCGCGGCGGTCCCCTGCGAGGGGACCGGTCGCGGGGCTCCTTATAGGGTCGGGACCGTGCCCGCCGACGAGCCTCCCCAGCGGGCCCGGATCGTCGTGCTGCTGTCGGGCGCGGGCTCGCTCTGCGCGGCCCTCCTGGAGGCCACCGACGACCCGGCCTACCCGGCCGAGGTCGTCGCCGTCGGCGCCGACCGCGACGCCCCCGGGCTGGCGCACGCCCGCCGGCGAGAGCTGCCCACATTCGTGTGCGCGCTCGGGGACCACCCCGACCGCGCCGCCTGGGACCGCGCGCTGGCCGACCGGATCGCCGGTTTCGCACCCGACCTCGTCGTCTCCGCCGGGTTCATGAAGATTGTCGGGCCGGCGGTGCTCGCCGGGTTCGAGGGCCGGCTGATCAACACCCACCCGGCGCTGCTGCCGGCGTTCCCCGGCGCCCACGCGGTGCGCGACGCGCTGGCGGCCGGAGTGCCCACGACCGGATCGACCGTGCACCTGGTCGACGCCGGTGTCGACACCGGGCCCGTGCTGGCCCAGCGCGAGGTGCCGGTGCTGCCCGGCGACGACGAGGTGCGCCTGCACGAACGGATCAAGGACGTGGAGCGCGAGCTCCTGGTGGAGACGGTGGCGGCGTTCGTCACCCCACCCCCGACCAGCCCGCCCCGGACGAGGAAGAGCCCCTGATGAGCGACCGAACCCCGATCCGCCGCGCCCTGCTGGGCGTGTACGACAAGACCGGCATCGAGGAGCTGGCCGCTGGGCTGGCCGCCGCCGGTGTCGAGCTGGTGAGCACCGGCGCGACCGCGCGGCGGATCGCCGAGGCCGGGGTGCCCGTGACCCCCGTCGAGCAGGTCACCGGCTTCCCCGAGTGCCTCGACGGCCGGGTCAAGACGCTGCATCCCGCGGTGCACGCCGGGATCCTCGCCGACCGGCGCAGGCCCGAGCACGTCGCGCAGCTGGAGGAGCTCGGCGTCGCGCCGTTCGACCTCGTCGTCGTGAACCTCTACCCGTTCACCGAGACCGTCGCCTCGGGCGCCGCCCCGGACGAGTGCGTCGAGCAGATCGACATCGGCGGCCCGGCGATGGTGCGGGCCGCGGCCAAGAACCACCCGTCGGTCGCCGTCGTCGTCGACCCGGCGCGCTACGGCGACGTGCTCACCGCGGTCTCCGCCGGCGGCTTCACCCTGGCCGAGCGGCAGCGGCTCGCGGCCGCCGCGTTCCGGCACACCGCCTCCTACGACGTCGCCGTCGCCTCGTGGATGGGCAGCGTGCTCGCCCCCGACGACGAGACCGGCTTCCCGGCCTGGGTCGGCGGGAGCTGGGAGCGCGCCGACGTGCTGCGCTACGGCGAGAACCCGCACCAGGCGGCGGCGCTCTACCGCTCCGACCGGCCGGGGCTCGCGCACGCGGAGCAGCTGCACGGCAGGCAGATGTCCTACAACAACTACGTCGACACCGACGCCGCCTGGCGCGCCGCCCACGACCACGACGAGCCCTGCGTGGCGATCATCAAGCACGCCAACCCCTGCGGCATCGCCGTCGGCGCCGACATCGCCGCCGCGCACCGCAAGGCGCACGCCTGCGACCCGGTGTCGGCCTTCGGCGGCGTGATCGCCGCCAACCGCGAGGTCGACCTCACCATGGCCGAGCAGGTCGCCGAGGTCTTCACCGAGGTCGTCGTCGCCCCCTCGTTCACCGACGACGCCGTCGCGGTGCTGACCGGGAAGAAGAACATCCGGCTGCTGCGGCTGCCGCACCTGCCCGACGCCGGCGTCGAGCTGCGCCCGATCGGGGGCGGGCTGCTGCTGCAGACCCGCGACCGCATCGACGCCGCGGGCGATGACCCCACCACCTGGACGCTGGCCGCCGGTGAGCCGCTGGACGCCGCCGGCCTCGACGACCTGGTGTTCGCCTGGCGGGCGGTGCGCGCGGTCAAGAGCAACGCGATCCTGCTGGCCCACGACCGGGCCACGGTCGGCGTCGGCATGGGGCAGGTCAACCGGGTCGACTCGGCGCGCCTGGCCGTCGCGCGGGCGGGGGAGCGGGCCGCGGGTGCCGTCGCGGCGTCCGACGCGTTCTTCCCGTTCGCCGACGGCCTGCAGGTGCTGCTCGACGCCGGTGTGCGCGCCGTCGTCCAGCCGGGTGGGTCGGTGCGGGACGAGGAGGTCGTCGCCGCGGCCGCGGCGGCCGGCGTGCCGCTGTACCTGACGGGCACCCGCCACTTCGCGCACTGATGAAGGACCCCCTCGCCCCCCGCACCTCGCGGGCTCGGAGCGGGTCCCTGCGAGGGGGCCGACCGCACGTCGGCCCGCCCGAGGCGGGCACCGTCGTGGAGGGGGAGGACTTCGCGCGGGTCGACTGGTGGGGCGCCGAGCTCGAGGGCGTCACCTTCACCCGGTGCCGGTTCCACGACGCCGGGCTGGAGGAGCTCGTCACGCGCCGCTGCGTGTTCGAGGAGTGCGTGCTGACCGGGGTGCGGATGGCCGGTTCCCGGCACGTCGGCTCGGCCTTCCTCTCCTGCCGGTTCGACCGGGCCACCCTGATCGACGTCGTCTGGGACGGCTGCAAGCTCACCGGCTCGCTGTTCCCGGGCGCGCACCTGCGCCCGATGACCGCGACGGAGTGCGACTGGAGCTACACCGCGCTGCGAGGCGCGGACCTCTCCGGCCTCGACCTGTCCGGTCAGCGGTTCCGCGAGGCCGACCTCACCGACGCCGACCTCCGCGAGTGCGACCTCACCCGCGCCGTCCTCGACCGCGCGCGGCTGCAGGGCGCCAGGCTGCGCGGCGCCGACCTGCGCGGTGCGTCGACCGACGGGATCAACTGGCGCGCCTTCGACCTCACCGGCGTCCGGATCGACCTGGCGCAGTCGGTGCAGTTCGCCGCCGCCCACGGCGCGCTCGTGTCGTGAGCTAACGGGGGTAGCGCGGGCCCGTCAGAACCGCCTTCAGCGAGCCGAGCAGCCCCAGGACGGCGACGGCGATGCCGCACCAGAAGCCGGGCCCGAAGAAGCCGAGGTCGAAGCCGGCGTCCAGCAGCGGCACGAGGACGGCGGCCGTGACGACGCCGCTGACCACCAGGGCGACGAACCCGACGAACCGGTGACTGCGGGCCGGGAGCCACAGCACGATGCCCAGGAGGAGCAGCAGGCCGCCGCCGAGCACGATGGCCAGGGGCTGCCAGCCGCCGTCGTCGACGATCTCCCCGAGGTCGCCGAACGCGTCGCGGACCAGCCCCCAGCCGCTGTCGTCGCGGTCGCGCAGCCAGTCCAGCGGCAGGCTCACGGCGGCGGCGATCCCGGCGAGGATGAGCAGCAGGCCGCCCAGGCTCTCGGGCCCGCGGAAGGCCACCGGCCGATCGGAGTACGCCGGCGTCGTCGGCCCCTGGTCGGCTCCCAGGGACGTCGCGCCGGTCGGGGTCTCGTCGCGCCGGGCCATCGCGCACCTCCGGATGTCGGCGGGGCACCGGCGCCCCGCCAGTCCGACCCTAGGGCCGCGGCGTCCACCGCGGGACCCTCTCCGGCAGACTGTCGGCGTGCCCGCGACGACTCTGGACGGCAAGGCCACCGCGGCGGCGATCCGCGCCGAGCTCACCGAGCGGGTGGCCGCTCTCACCGCGGCCGGGCACCGGCCCGGTCTCGGCACCCTGCTGGTGGGTGACGACCCCGGCAGCCGGTGGTACGTCAACGCCAAGCACTCCGACTGCGCCCAGGTGGGCATCGCCAGCATCCAGCGCGAGCTGCCGGCGACCGCCACCGAGGCCGACGTGCTCGCCGTGGTGGCGGAGCTCAACGCCGACCCCGCGTGCACCGGGTACATCGTCCAGCTGCCGCTGCCGCTGGGGATCGAGGAGAGCACGATCCTCGAGGCGATGGACCCGGCCAAGGACGCCGACGGGCTGCACCCGGTCAACCTCGGTCGGCTCGTGCTCAACGTGCCCGGCCCGCTGCCCTGCACCCCGGTCGGCATCGTGGAGCTGCTGCGCCGCTACGAGGTGCCGATCGCCGGCGCCGAGGTCGTCGTCATCGGCCGGGGCATCACCGTGGGCCGCCCCCTGGGACTGCTGCTCACCCGCCGGTCGGAGAACGCCACGGTCACCCTGTGCCACACCGGCACCCGCGACCTGGCGGCGCACGTGCGCGCCGCCGATGTCGTCGTCGCCGCCGCCGGGGTGCCCGGCCTGATCACGGCCGACATGGTGAAGCCCGGTGCCGCCGTCCTCGACGTCGGCGTCAGCCGGGTCGACGGGAAGATCGCCGGTGACGTCGCCCGGGACGTCGTCGACGTCGCCGGGCACGTGGCGCCGAACCCCGGGGGCGTCGGCCCGATGACCCGCGCGATGCTCCTGCAGAACGTGGTGCTCGCCGCCGAGCAGGCCGCGGCAGCCGAGGCGCTGTCGGCCTGACCGTGACGCGCCCGCCGCTCCACGTCCGCCGGCCCTTCCTCGCGGGGCTGGTGCGGCAGCTGCCGCTGCTGGCGGTCCTGGTCGTGGTGGCCGCCGGGCTGCTGCTGGTCACGTTCGAGCACTGGCGGTGGGGGCTGGTCGTCGTCGGGCTGGCGATGGTCGGGGCGGCGCTGCTGCGCCTGCTGCTCCCGGTGCGCCGGGTGGGCTTCCTCGCCGTGCGCAGCCGCGGGGTCGACGTGGTTCTCCTCGCCTGCGTCGGGATCACGCTCACCGCCGTCGCGCTGGCCATCCCGGGCACGTGAGGCTCACCCGGGGCGGCACGAGGCGCCGACCAGCGCTAGGT
Source organism: Blastococcus sp. SYSU DS0973 (assembly GCF_054051055.1). Lineage (NCBI taxonomy): Bacteria > Bacillati > Actinomycetota > Actinomycetes > Geodermatophilales > Geodermatophilaceae > Blastococcus > Blastococcus sp. SYSU DS0973. Next base: position 31,510 of record NZ_JBJHAN010000006.1, on the reverse strand, counting down.
TGACGGCCATGGCGAAGCAGCCCAGGAACGGCAAGGTCACCGTGGTCGGTGCCGGGTTCTACGGCTCCACCACCGCACTCCGCCTGGCCGAGTACGACATCTTCGAGACCGTCGTGCTCACCGACATCGTGGAGGGCAAGCCCGAGGGGCTCGCGCTGGACATGAACCAGTCGCGTCCCATCGAGGGGTTCGAGACCCGGGTGCTGGGGGTCGGCGGTGGCTCCTACGAGGGCACCGAGGGCTCGGACGTCGTCGTCGTCACCGCCGGCCTGCCGAGGAAGCCGGGCATGAGCCGCATGGACCTGATCGAGACGAACGCGAAGATCGTCCGCGACGTCTCCGAGAACATCGCCCGCACGTCGCCCGACGCCGTCGTCATCGTCGTCTCCAACCCGCTCGACGAGATGACCGCGCTGGCGCAGCTGGCCACCGGCTTCCCGCACCAGCGCGTGATGGGCCAGGCGGGCATGCTCGACACCGCGCGCTTCACCAACTTCGTCGCCGAGGAGCTCGGGGTCCCCGTCGCCTCGGTGCGGACGCTGACCCTCGGCTCGCACGGCGACACGATGGTGCCGGTGCCCTCGCGCTGCACCGTGGACGGCAAGCCGCTGGCCGACGTGCTCCCCGCCGACCGCATCGAGCACCTCGTGCAGCGCACCCGCAACGGTGGCGCCGAGGTGGTCGCCCTGCTCAAGACCGGATCGGCCTACTACGCTCCTTCCGCCGCGGCTGCCCGCATGGCCCGCGCGGTCATGGAGGACTCCGGCGCAGTGATGCCGGTGTGCACGTGGGTCGACGGCGAGTACGGCATCTCCGGGGTGTACCTGGGGGTGGAGGCCGAGATCGGCCGCGGGGGCGCGAAGCGCGTCGTCGAGAGCGACCTGTCGGAGACCGAACGGGCGGGCCTGCACGAGGCGGCCGAAGCGGTGCGCGCCAAGCAGGCCGACGTGGCCGAGCTCTGAAGAAGGACCCCGCTGCCCCCCCACCGCTCGCACGCTCGCGGCGGGGCCCTGCAGCGGGGCCATGACTGCACAAGGAGAACCTGTGAGCAAGATCAAGGTCGAGGGCACCGTCGTCGAGCTCGACGGCGACGAGATGACCCGGATCATCTGGCAGTTCATCAAGGACCAGCTGATCCTCCCGTACCTCGACGTCAACCTCGAGTACTACGACCTCGGCATCGAGCACCGCGACGCCACCGACGACCAGGTGACCGTCGACTCCGCCAACGCCATCAAGAAGCACGGCGTCGGCGTCAAGTGCGCGACCATCACGCCCGACGAGGCGCGGGTCGAGGAGTTCGGGCTCAAGAAGATGTGGCGGTCCCCGAACGGGACGATCCGCAACATCCTCGGCGGCGTGATCTTCCGCGAGCCGATCATCATGCAGAACGTGCCGCGCCTCGTGCCGGGCTGGACCAAGCCGATCATCGTCGGCCGTCACGCCTTCGGTGACCAGTACCGCGCCACCGACTTCAGGTTCCCCGGCGAGGGGACGTTGACGATCAGCTTCCAGCCGGCGGACGGCTCGGCGCCCATCGAGCATGAGGTCTTCCAGTCGCCTGGCGGCGGCGTCGCAATGGCGATGTACAACCTCGACGACTCGATCCGCGACTTCGCCCGCGCCTCGCTGAACTACGGGCTCGACCGCGGCTACCCGGTCTACCTCTCGACGAAGAACACGATCCTCAAGGCCTACGACGGCCGGTTCAAGGACCTGTTCGAGGAGGTCTTCCAGGCCGAGTTCAAGGAGAAGTTCGACGCGGCCGGCATCACCTACGAGCACCGGCTGATCGACGACATGGTCGCCGCCTCGCTCAAGTGGGAGGGCGGCTACGTCTGGGCCTGCAAGAACTACGACGGTGACGTGCAGTCCGACACCGTGGCGCAGGGCTTCGGCTCGCTGGGCCTCATGACGTCGGTGCTCGCGACCCCGGACGGCCGCACGGTCGAGGCCGAGGCCGCCCACGGCACGGTGACCCGCCACTTCCGGCAGCACCAGAAGGGCGAGCAGACGTCGACGAACCCGATCGCGTCGATCTTCGCCTGGACCCGGGGCCTGGCCCACCGCGGCAAGCTGGACGGCACCCCCGAGGTGACCCGCTTCGCCGAGACCCTGGAGAAGGTCTGCATCGACACCGTCGAGAGCGGCCAGATGACCAAGGACCTCGCGCTGCTGATCTCCAAGGACCAGCCGTGGCTGAACACCCAGGACTTCCTGGCGGCCATCGACACCAACCTGCAGAAGGCCATGGCGTGACGCTCGGCTGACGCGCACAGCGGCCCCCTCGCCTCCGGGCGAGGGGGCCGCTGTGCGTTCCGGCCCCCGCACACCCCGCCTCGTGCGGGGAACGAGGGTCCTGCGGCGTGCGCCAGGCGCCTCCTTTCCCGCACGAGGGTCCTGTGGACGGCGCCCACGCCGGAAGGGCCCGACGGAGCAACCTGTCCGGGTGCCGCCACCTCGCCGTCCGGACCGTCTCGTCGACCGGGTGTTCCGCGGGGCCGATGCCATCGCCGCTGGCCTCCTGACGAAGGACGCGCTGCGCTCCTCCGCCTGGCGGCGCCTGTACCGCGGGGTCTACGCCGACGCATCGCTCGAGTCGAACTTCTCGCTCCAGGTGGCGGGCGCGCTGCTCCTCGTGCCCGCACCAGCCGTGTTCAGCGGTCGCACGGCCGCCTACCTGCTCGGCGCGCAGGAGCTGGTCGACCGAGGGACACCGGTCGAGGTGACCGTGCCGCCGGACGTCCGCTTCGGGCCGGTGGCCGGCCTGCGGATCCGTCGCATGCCGTTACCGGAGGCGGACGTGCTGCTCCGCCGGGGCCGGCGGGTGACCAGCGGCTTGCGCACCGCGCTCGACATCGCGCGCGCCGAGGCCCTGGTGGACGCAGTCGTGGCACTGGATGTGCTGGTCGGCCGGGCGATCGTCGGCCTTGGAGAGCTCCGGGCGGCGGCCGCCGAGCTGGGGAGCGTTCGTGGCGCCCGCCGTGCGCAGCGCGCGGTGGCCATGGTTTGCCCGTTCGCCGAGTCTCAGCCCGAGAGCAGGCTGCGCGTGCTCCTCTCCCTCGCGGGCATGGCGCCGGTGCCGCAGTTCTCCGTCCGGGACGGCAGGGGCGACTTCGTCGCGCGCGTCGACCTGGCGTTCCCGGATCAGCGGGTCGCAGTCGAGTACGACGGCGCCTGGCACGCAGCGCCCGGGCAGTTCGCGCGGGACCGGCGGCGGCTCAACCGGTTGGTAGCCGCGGGGTGGACGGTCATCCACGTGACCGCCGCGGACATGCGGGACCCGGACGGGCTGGTGGCCCGCGTGCGTGCGGCGCTGGAGCCACCTCGTACGGCGGAGTAGGCCTCCGGACCACGCTCCAGACCCCTCGTCCTCCGTACCAGGCCGGGCCGAGGGCAGGCGGGTCAGGCGAAGAGCTGGGTCCACCAGGGGCCGCCGGCGCCGGTGGCGAGGCCGACGCCGAGGCTGCGCAACCGGCAGTCGAGGATGTTCGCCCGGTGCCCGGGGCTGCCCATCCACGAGCGGACGACGGCGGCGGGGTCCTGCTGGCCGCGGGCGATGTTCTCCGCCCGCGCGGTGATCGCGGCCGCCGACGCGCGGGCGAGCGGGTCCCGGCCGCTGGGGTTCACGTGGTGGAAGAAGCCGCGGTCGCGCATGTCCGCGCTGTGGGCGCGCGCGACGGCGGTCAGCTGCCTGTCCGCGGTCAGCGGCTCGCACCCGGCACGGGCGCGCTCCTCGTTGACCAGGGCGAGCACCCGGCCCTCCGCGTCGGTGCCCGCGAGCGCGGGGGCCGGGGTCACCGGCGCCGACGACGTCCCGCCGGCCGTGGTGCTGCCGGTGGTGCGGGTGCCGACCGCGGTCGTGGGAGGAGGCCCGGCGGGGGCGGCGCTCGTCGTCGACGGCACCGAGGTGCCCTTCTCCGCCGGCGCGGGTCTGCTCGCGGTCCCCGTCGGGGCGACGGCGTCACTCTCCGGTGCCGACGGAGACGTGGCCGACGGAGAGGTGGCCGACGGAGACGTGGCCGACGGAGAGGTGGCCGACGGAGACGTGGCCGACGGAGACGTGGCCGACGGAAAGGCGGAGGGCGGCTCCCCGGGGGCGGCGCTCGTCGTCGACGGCCCGCCGCCCGCCGCGGGGGAGGCCGACGACGACGGCGGGGACGGCGGCACCGACGAGCCAGGAGAGGTCGCGGAGCCGGCGGACGGCGGGCCACCCGTGGCGGACCCGGCCGCCGAGGACCGCGACGACGCGTCCAGGGACGCCGACGGGAACTCCGCCGGCCCGGCCACCGGCACCGCCAGCATGGCCGCGGTGATGGCCACCGTCGCGACGGCGCCCACGGCCACCCGGCGGGCGTGCCGGCGGGACCAGCGGGAGAGCAGGAGCCCGGCCCATCGGAACGGAGCGCTCAGGCGGGCGGACAGCGGGGGACCGGACGGCCGGTGGTGCATGCGGGTCCTCAGAACAATCACGATTTGTTATCGATTGCAGACTAACCGTGTTCGGACCTCAGCGGTAGCCCGGAGGAGTCCGCACCCTCACCCACTCGGTTCGGGCACCCGGGCATGCGCGCCGCACCGCCGGGCAGCATGGAACCGGCACCATGGACCCGTCCGCCCGTACCCAACCCCCCCGAGGAGCACGCCGCCGGTGAGCGACGTCTGGCTCAGCATCGTCATGGTCGTCGCCTTCATCATGCTCGGCGGCGTCTTCGCCGGAGCGGAGATCGCCCTGGTCTCGCTGCGCGAGTCGCAGGTCCGGGCCATGGCCGAGCAGGGTGGCCGCCGCGGTCAGGCGGTGCAGAAGCTGCTCAAGGACCCGAACCAGTTCCTGGCCGCCGTGCAGGTGGGCGTCACCCTGGCCGGCTTCTTCTCGGCCGCCTTCGGTGCCAGCACCCTGTCCGCCCCGCTGGCCGACTGGATGCAGGGCCGCGGCGTGAGCGAGGGCCTGGCCGGCACGCTCGCGCTGGTGCTGGTCACCATCGCGATCAGCTACGTCTCGCTGGTCGTCGGCGAGCTGACGCCCAAGCGGCTGGCCCTGCAGCGCGCCGAGGGCTTCGCGCTCATCGTCGCCGCGCCGCTCAACCTGATCGCGAAGCTCTCCCGCCCGGTCATCTGGCTGCTGTCGAAGTCCACGAACGGCCTCGTGCGGCTGGTCGGCGGTGACCCGAAGGCCAGCGGCGAGTCGATCAGCCAGGAGGAGCTGCGCGACCTGGTGGCGGCGCACGAGTCGCTGAGCAGCGACGAGCGGCGGCTGATCGACGAGGTCTTCCGCGCCGGCGAGCGCGAGGTGCGGGAGGTCATGACGCCGCGGACCGAGGTGCAGTTCCTCGACGCGTCGATGACCGCCAGCCGCGCCGCCAAGCACGTCGCCGAGTCGAACTGGTCGCGGTTCCCCGTGGTCGGCCGAGACCAGGACGACGTCGTCGGCTTCGTGCACGTCCGCGACCTGTTCCTGCCCAGCCACCCGGCGGGGCGGGCCGCGACCGTCGGCGACCTGGCCCGCGAGGTCACCCGGCTGCCCGGCACCGCCGCCGTCCTCACCGTCCTCAGCGAGATGCGCCGGGAGAACCAGCACCTGGCCATCGTCGTGGACGAGTACGGCGGCACCGACGGCATCGTCACCCTCGAGGACCTCATCGAGGAGGTCATCGGGGAGATCTACGACGAGTACGACGCCGAGGTCGCCCCGGAGGACCGCCAGTCCCCCGGCGCCCCGCGCGAGGTCGACGGCCTGCTCAACCTCGACGACTTCACCGAGGCCACCGGCCTGGAGCTGCCCGAGGGGCCGTACGAGACGGTGGCCGGCTACGTGCTGGCCGAGCTCGGCCGGCTGCCGGAGGTCGGCGACTCCATCGAGGTCGAGGGCCGCACGGTGTCGGTGCTGGAGCTCGACGGACGGCGGATCGCCCGCCTGCTCGTCGGCCCCCCGCCCCCGGCGGAGGCTCCCGACGGCGAGCCGGACGGCGTCGCCGGTTGACGGCCCCTCTGCAGGGGCCCGCCGCGAGGGTGCGAGCGGTGGGGGCAGAGGGGTGCTCTCTCAGCGGCGGGACCGCGCGACCTCCCAGGCGTCCCGGACGATGTCGACCAGGTCGGTGTGCTTCGGCGCCCAGCCCAGGTCGGCGCGGATCCGGTCGCTGGAGGCGACCAGCTGGGCGGGGTCGCCGGCCCGGCGCTCGCCGACGGTGACCGGGATCGGGTGCCCGGTCACCTCGCGGGCGGCCTCGACGACCTCCTGCACGGAGAAGCCGGTGCCGTTGCCCAGGTTGTAGGTCCGGTGCTCCCCGGCGGCCGGTGCGGGTAGGGCCAGCAGGTGGGCGTCGGAGAGGTCCTCGACGTGGACGTAGTCGCGGATGCAGGTGCCGTCGGGGGTCGGGTAGTCCTCGCCGTAGACGGTGAGCGAGCCCCGCTGCCCGGCCGCCACCTGGAGGGCGATCGGGATGAGGTGGGTCTCGGTGGCGTGCCGCTCGCCCAGCCCGTAGGCGGCGCCCGCGACGTTGAAGTACCGCAGGCTCACCGCGGCGAAGCCGTGCGCGACGGCGTACGAGGTGAGCATGTGGTCGACGGCGAGCTTGGAGGCGCCGTAGGTGTTGGTCGGCCGGGTGGGCGCGTCCTCGCGGATCGGCACCTGGTCGGGCTCGCCGTAGGTGGCGGCGGTGGAGGAGAACACGATCCGGCGGCAGTCCGCGGCGCGCATCGCCTCGAGGAGGGCCAACGAGCCGCCGACGTTGGTGTGCCAGTAGTCCTCGGGCTGCTGCTGGGAGACGCCGACCAGCGACCTGGCCGCGAAGTGCAGCACCGCCTCCGGCCGGAACTCGGCCAGCACGGGCGCCGAGTCGTGCAGCGAGACCTCGGCGAGCGTGGCGCCGGCGGGCACGGCGTCCGCGTGACCGGTCGAGAGGTCGTCGAGGACGGTGACCTCGTGACCGTCGGCCAGCAGGGCTGCCGTCACTACGCTGCCGATGTAGCCGGCTCCGCCGGCGACGAGTACGCGCATGGGCCCACCCTATGAGGAGGGTCGTGGAGGTGGAGGATCTCGTGGTCAGTGCCCGACCGGCGGTGCAGTCGCTCCCGGCCTACAAGCCCGGCCGCAACCCGGCGGACCTCGCCCGGGAGATCGGCGTCGAGCGGGCGGTGAAGCTGGCCAGCAACGAGGTCGCGTTCCCGCCGCTGCCGGCCGTCGTCGAGGCGGTGACCGCGGCGGTCACCGAGACCAACCGCTACCCCGACAACGGCGCCGTCGTCCTCACCGGGGCCCTGGCGCAGCGGTACGACGTCGACCCGGCGCAGGTGGCGGTCGGCTGCGGTGCGGTGGCGATCTGCCAGGAGCTGGCCCAGGCCTACAACGACCCGGGCACGGCGGTGGCCTTCGCGTGGCGCTCGTTCGAGATGTACCCGCTGCTGGCCCGGGTGGCCGGTGCGCGCGCGATCCAGGTGCCGCTGACCCCCGGCCGGCCCGGGGGGCCCGCCGACACCCATGACCTGGACGCCATCGCCGCCGCGATCGACGACACGACCCGCCTGGTGTTCGTCTGCAACCCGAACAACCCCACGGGTACGGCGGTCCGCCGGGCGGAGCTGGAGCGGTTCCTCGACGCGGTGCCCGCGGAGACGCTCGTCGTGCTGGACGAGGCCTACCGGGAGTTCGTCACCGACCCCGAGGTCCCCGACGGCGTCGAGCTGATGCGTGGGCGGCCGAACGTCGCGGTCCTCCGCACCTTCTCGAAGGCATGGGGGTTGGCCGGGCTGCGGGTCGGTTACCTGCTGGCCGAGGACCCGTCGGTCGCCGAGGCGGTGCGCCGGACGCACCTGCCGTTCAGCGTGGGCCTGGTCGCGCAGGCGGCCGGGGTGGCGGCGCTGGCCAGCGAGGACGAGGTCCGTGCCCGGTGCGCCGCCGTCGTCACCGAGCGGGAGCGGCTGACCGGCGAGCTGCGCGCGCGGGGCCTCGAGGTCGCCGGGAGCCAGGCCAACTTCGTGTGGCTGCCGGTGGGGGAGCGGGCGCTCGGGCTGGCGGCCGCGTTGGAGGCCCGCGCGGTGATCACCCGGCCGTTCGCCGGCGAGGGCATCCGGGTCACGGTCGGCACTCCCGAGGAGGACGACGTGTTCCTCGGTGCGCTCGACGACGCGCTCGCCGCGACGCCGTCCTGACCTGCGTCGACCGGGCCCCCCGATCGGTCGGTGACGCAGCGGACGGGGGAGGTCGGAACGGAGGCCCCTCCCGGCTGGTTTGATGGCCGACGTGGCTCTTCCCCGAGTACTGTCCGGCATCCAGCCGACGGCGGACTCCTTCCACCTCGGCAACTTCCTGGGTGCGCTGCGGCAGTGGGTCGCCCTCCAGGACGACCACGAGGCCTTCTACTGCGTCGTCGACCTGCACGCGATCACCGTCGAGCAGGACCCCGCGGTGCTTCGCCGTCGCACCCTGGTGTCGGCCGCGCAGCTGATCGCCATCGGCGTCGACCCGGGCCGCAGCGCGCTGTTCGTGCAGAGCCACGTTCCCGAGCACGCCCAGCTGGGCTGGGTGCTGCAGTGCCTCACCGGGTTCGGCGAGGCCAGCCGCATGACGCAGTTCAAGGACAAGAGCCAGCGGCAGGGCACCGGCGGTACCAGCGTCGGCCTGTTCACCTACCCGGTGCTCCAGGCGGCCGACATCCTGCTCTACCAGGCCGACCGGGTGCCGGTCGGCGAGGACCAGCGCCAGCACCTGGAGCTGACCCGGGACCTGGCGACCCGGGTCAACGGCCGGTTCGGCCCCACCTTCACGCTGCCGCAGCCCTTCATCGTCCAGGGGACGGCGAAGGTGCTGGACCTGCAGTCGCCGGACAAGAAGATGAGCAAGAGCCTTCCGCCGGCCGGCTGCATCAACCTGCTCGACGACCCGAAGGTCACCGCCAAGAAGATCCGCTCGGCGGTCACCGACACCGGCCGCGAGGTCGTGGCCGACCCGGTCGGGAAGCCCGGCGTCACCAACCTGCTCACCATCCACTCGGCGTTCTCCGGGAAGAGCACCGCGGAGCTGGAGCAGCACTTCGCCGGACGCGGCTACGGCGACCTGAAGAAGGAGCTCGCCGAGGTCGTCACCGAGGCGCTGGCGCCGATCCAGCAGCGCACCCACGAGCTGCTGGCCGACACCGCCGAGCTGGAGCGGGTGCTGGCCGCCGGGGCCGCGCGGGCCCGGGAGGTGGCCGCCCCCACGCTGGAGGCCGTCTACCAGCGGATCGGTTTCCTGCCACCGGCGGGGCCCCGCCCGTGAACGACGACACCTTCGTGGGCCGGCTGCCGACGCCGCCCGAGACCGCGGTGCTGGGCGTCATCGTCCCGGTGCCCGAGCCCTGGGCGACGCTGCTGGTCGACTGGCGAACCAAGGTGGGCGACCCGCAGGCGGCGCTGGTGCCCCCGCACGTCACGCTGCTGCCGCCCACCGAGGTGCCGGTCGCCTCGCGCGACGCCATCGCCGAGCACCTGGCCGCGGTCGCCGCCGAGCACCCGCCGTTCGACATGCACCTGGCCGGCACGGGCACGTTCATGCCGGTCACCGACGTCGTCTTCGTGACCGTCGCGCGCGGCATCGGCAACTGCGAGATGCTGGCCAACGACCTCCGGCAGGGGCCGCTGGCCCGGTCGCTGTCCTTTCCGTACCACCCGCACGTCACCGTGGCCCACGACGTGCCGGCCGACATGCTCGAGCTGGCGTACAGCGGGCTCCAGGAGCTGTCGGCCGAGTTCCGGGTGGAGCACTTCACCGAGTTCGAGCAGGTCGTCGGCGGCGGCTGGGCGCTCGCCCGCGAGTACCCCCTCACCGGTCCCGGGCGCTGAGAGCGCGCCGCGGGAGCCGATCGCCCAGACTCGGGCGGTGAGTTCCGCGAGCTCCGGGAACGCCCCGGCCGGGAAGGGCTGGCCGGCCCGGACCTGGGACCGCATCGAGGGCACGGTCGACGCCGCGCGCCGGCGGTCCCGGCGGTTCGACCACCTCGCCCGCGCCGGCGGCCGCTACCGCCGGACGCAGGGCGACCTCATGGCCGCCGGGGTCACGTACTTCGCCTTCCTGGGGCTGTTCCCCGTGCTGCTCCTGGTCGCCTCGGTGATCGGCCTGGTGCTGGCCGGTGACGAGCTGCTCCAGCGCGAGCTCTACGACGCCATCCGGGATGCGTTCCCCGGCAGCACCGGCCGGGAGATCGTCGACGACCTGCGGAGCGCCGTCGGCTCGGCCGAGGTGGTCGGCGTCATCGGGCTGGTGGGCTTCCTCTACGCCGGGCTGCGGGCGATGGACAAGCTCCGCATCGGCATGGAGCGCATCTGGAAGGGGCACGCCGACGAGCCGGAGTTCCTCAGGGACAACGTCCAGGACGTCGTGGCGCTGTTCCTCCTCGGTGTCGTCGGGCTGCTCAGCCTGGGGCTGACCGGGGTGGCCACGTGGGCGACGTCCTGGTTCCTGGAGGTGCTCGGGCTCGACGGTGCGCCGGGTCTGTCCGTGCTCGCCACCGTGGCCGGCCTGGCGCTGGCGTTCCTCGGTGACACCGTCGTCTTCCTGTGGCTGCTGAAGGTGGTGCCCTCGACGCCGCACCCGCTGCGGCGGCTGCTCCCCGGCGCGCTGTTCGGCGCCGTCGGGTTCGAGGTGATGAAGCTGATCGGCAACCTCTACCTCTCGCTGATCTCCGGCAGCGTCACCGCGTCGGCCTTCGGCGGCGCCGTCGGCATCCTGGTGTGGATCAACATCGTCTTCCGGTTCGCCTTCTTCACCGCAGCCTGGACCGCCAGCTCCCCGGCGCTGGAGGGCGCCGCCCCGGCGCCGGTACCGGAGCAGTCCGACCTGCCCGACGACGAGCGCGCCCCGTCGCGCTGACCGCGGCGAGCGCGGCGAGCGCCACCGCGGCCAGCGCGACCGCCGTCCACGGCCGGCCCACGCCGTCGGCCACCGGGGAGCCGCTCGCCGGTGCGGCCGCCGTGCCCGGGGGCACGGTCGGCGGAGCGGTGCGGGTGGCCGTCGTCGACGCCACGAGGTCGGCGGGGCGGACCAGCCGGCCGACGCCGGCGCTGGTCGTCGGGACGGCGAAGCCCCAGTCGAGCAGCCGGGCGGCCTGGTCGGCCGCCCGCAGCGGGACGTTCTCGGTGTCGAGCACGCTGACCACCACCCGGCGGCCGTCGCGCTCGGCGGCGGTGACGAACGCATGCCGGGCGGCGTCGGTGAACCCGGTCTTGCCGCCGAGGTTGCCCGGGTAGCCGGTCAGCAGCGGGTTCTGGTTCTGGATCTGGAAGCCGGGGAAGCGGCCGTCGACGGCCGGCATGTCGGCCGTCGGGGTGCGCAGGATGTCGGCGGCGACGGGGTCCTCGACCAGGGCGCGGAAGACGAGGGCCAGGTCGTAGGGCGACGTCGACTGGCCGGCGACGTCCAGCCCCGACGGGCTGCCGGCGACGGTGTCGAAGGCGCCGAGCTCCGCGGCGGTCCGGTTCATGAGGGCCAGGGTCGCCGCCCTCCCGCCGGCTGCACGGGCGAGCGCGGACGCCGCGTCGTTGCCCGACTGCAGCATCAGCGCGGTGAACAGCAGCGGGACGGGGTAGCGCCCGCCGGCGACCAGGCCTACCCGGCTGCCCTCGACCTCCTCGTCCTCGACCGATCCCTCCACGACGAGCGCCGGGTCGAGCCGGGGCAGCAGCGCCAGCAGGGTCAGGGTCTTGAGGGTGCTCGCCGGGTAGTAGCGCCCGTGCGGGTCCCGCGCACCCAGCACCGCCCCGGTTCCGGCGTCGGCGACCAGCCAGCCGGAGGCGGTGATGCCGTCGGGTAGCGGGGGAGCGTCGGGGGTGGCGACGACGCCGCGCGTGCGCAGCCGCTCCCCGCCCACGGTCGAGCCGTCGGGGGCGCTGCCCCGGGGCGGCAGGCCCGTGCGGGGCGACGTGGGCGTCGGCGCGGCCGAGTCGGCCGTCGGCCGCGACGACGAGGTCCCGGCCCCGGGTGCGGCCTGCGCCGGGACGACGGGGGAGGGGAGGCCGACCACGAGCGCCGCCGCGAGAGCGACGGACGCAGTCCGCCACCGTCGTCCCATGTGGCCCGAGGTTATGCGCCGGTGACGGGGACCACTGCCCCGGGAGGTCCGGCGCCCGATGGAATCAGGGTTCGCAACGATCGGGTCTCAGTCCGGACCAGAGGTTGGAGGCCTCTCGGTGGCCGGGATTAGCGTCCGGGGACGTGCTCCTCCGGAAGGCCGCCCGAGGCGACCGCCGCGGCACGCGCAATCCCACCCCGGGAGGCCCCCCGCCACGGCGCAGGGATCTCCCCACCAGCAAAGGAGATCGTCTTGCGCCGAGCGCGGATGACGAAGGTCGCGGCGCTGCTGCTGGCCGGCGGCCTGGCCCTCGCGGGTTGTGCCAGCGACGAGGACAGCAGCGCGGGCGGCGCCAGCGGCGGCGGCGAGGGCGACCTCAAGGTCGGTGTCGCCTACGACACCGGCGGTCGTGGCGACAAGTCCTTCAACGACTCGGCGATCGCCGGTGTCGAGGCCGCCGTCAAGGACCTGGGTGGCAGCGTCGAGGATGACATCCAGGAGCTCTCGCCGAACGAGGACGGGTCCGACCGCGCCGAGCTGCTCACCCAGCTCGCCGAGAACGGCTTCAACCCGGTGATCGCGGTCGGCTTCGCCTACGGCGACATCATCGGCGACATCGCCGCCGACTACCCCGAGACCCAGTTCGCCATCGTCGACACCTCGGTCGCCGACATGGGCGTGGACAACCTCACCGGTCTGATCTTCGCCGAGGAGGAGGGCAGCTTCCTCGCCGGCGTCGCCGCCGCGTCGAAGAGCGCCACCGGCCACATCGGCTTCATCGGTGGCCAGCAGAGCCCGCTGATCGAGAAGTTCGAGGCGGGTTACACGGCCGGTGCCAAGGCCGTCAACCCCGACATCATCGTCGACACCCAGTACCTGTCCCCGGCCGGTGACCCGTCGGGCTTCGGTGACCCCGAGGGCGGCAAGGTCGCGGCGCAGGGGATGTTCCAGAACGGCGCGGACATCGTGTTCCACGCCGCGGGTGGCTCCGGCGAGGGTGTCTTCGAGGCGGCCGTCGAGGCCGGTCAGCGCGCCATCGGCGTCGACTCCGACCAGTACGCGAGCGCCTCGCCCGAGCAGCAGGCCGTCATCATGACGTCGATGCTCAAGCGGGTCGACAACGCGGTGGAGGCCTACATCAAGGACTTCGCCGAGGGGAACATCGACGGCGGCGTCGACATCCTCAACGACCTGTCCACCGGCGGTGTCGGCCTGTCCACCTCGGGCGGCTTCATCGACGACATCCAGGACGTCATCGAGGACTACCGCCAGCAGATCATCGACGGTGACATCGAGGTACCGACCACCCCGTGATCGGTGCGGGTCCGCCTCCGGGCGGGCCCGCGTCCACGGATCGGTCCACGGCGGGCCCGGGCACGCGCGCCCGGGCCCGCCGTCGTGGTCCGGGGCGGGGTCCGGTGGCTCGGGAAGGTGCGGGATCATGCCCCTGCCGGTCGGGGTGGGCGGTCCCACCGCCCTCGGTAGGACCCCGGTGCGGACGGAGGGATCCCGTCCCCGCCGGTGCAGACGAGTGGACGTGCGTCGCGTACCCGCGGCGACACCGCGAGAGAGAGGCCCCATGGCCGCAGCAGGAGCGGCCGGCGGAACCCCGCCGGCCGGCGACGGACCGGGCTCCGGCGCCCCCTACGCCGTGGAGCTGCGCGGGATCACCAAGCGCTTCCCCGGCGTGGTCGCCAACCGTGACATCGAGCTGCGGGTCCGCCGCGGTGAGGTGCACGCCATCGTGGGCGAGAACGGCGCCGGCAAGTCGACGCTGATGAAGACGCTGTACGGGATGCACCGGCCCGACGAGGGCACGATCCTGCTCGACGGCCGCGAGGTCTCGCTGCGCAGCCCGGCCGACGCCATCGCCGCGGGCATCGGCATGGTGCACCAGCACTTCATGCTGGCCGACAACTTCACCGTCCTCGAGAACGTCGTCCTGGGCAGCGAGCCGACGAAGGGCGGCCGGCTGGACCGGGCCGAGGCTCGCCGCCGCATCCGCGACATCTCCGACCGGTACGCCCTCGACCTCGACCCCGACGTGCTCGTCGAGGAGCTCGGGGTGGGCGACCGGCAGCGGGTCGAGATCGCGAAGGTGCTGTACCGCGGCGCGACGACCCTCATCCTCGACGAGCCCACCGCCGTCCTGGTGCCGCAGGAGGTCGACGAGCTCTTCGGCAACCTCGGCGAGCTCAAGCGCGAGGGCCTCACCGTCATCTTCATCTCGCACAAGCTCGACGAGGTGCGCAAGGTGGCCGACTCGATCACCGTCATCCGACGGGGCACCACGGTCGGCACCGCCGACCCGAGGACCACCACCGCCCACCAGCTCGCCGAGCTCATGGTCGGCTCGGAGCTGCCCTCGCCGGGCGCCCGGACGTCCACGGTGCGTGAGACCCCCGTCCTCCAGTTGCGCGGCGTCACCGTCACCACGCCGGGAGCCCGCCGGCCGGCCGTCGACGACGTCGCGCTCACCGTCCACGAGGGCGAGGTCGTCGGCATCGCCGGCGTCGAGGGGAACGGCCAGGCAGAACTCGTCGACGCGATCATGGGCCTGCGGTCGCCGGCCGGAGGCGCGGTCGTCCTCGCCGGTCAGGACGTCACGGGCTGGAGCACCCGGGCCCGCCGCGAGGCCGGGGTGGGATTCATCCCCGAGGACCGGCACCGCCAGGGCATGCTGCTCGACGCCCCGCTGTGGGAGAACCGGATCCTCGGCCACCAGACCCGGCCGCCGGCGGTCAAGGGACCCTTCATCGACCGCAAGGCCGCCCGCTCGGACACCCAGCGGATCATGCGCGACTACGACGTCCGGGCGCCGGGGCCGGACACGCTGGCCGTCGCCCTCTCCGGCGGCAACCAGCAGAAGCTGATCATCGGGCGGGAGATGAGCTCCGCTCCCCGGCTCCTGGTCGCCGCGCACCCCACCCGGGGTGTCGACGTCGGCGCGCAGTCCTCGATCTGGGAGCTGCTCAAGGACGCCCGCGCGGAGGGGATGGGAATCCTGTTGATCTCCGCCGACCTGGACGAGCTGATCGGCCTGTCCGACACGCTGCACGTGATGCTCCGGGGTCGGCTGGTCGCCACGCTCGATCCGACGGCGCTGACCCCGGAGGAGCTCGGCGGTCACATGACCGGGGCCTCCGGCGGCTCGGTGGGCGCCGCGTGACCGCGATCCGCCGGATCGGCGCGTCCCTGCTCGCGCCGGCCCTCGCCGTGGTCGTCGCGATCGTCATCACGACGCTGGTCATCCTCGCGATCGGGCAGCACCCGGGCACCGCGCTGCAGGTGCTCTTCGACTTCGGCGACAGCCCGTCGCAGCAGACGCAGGCGATCGTCGTGATCCTCAACCGGGCGGTGCCGCTGTTCCTCGCGGGGCTGGCCGTCTCGGTCGCCTTCCGCATGGGCCTGTTCAACATCGGCGTCGAGGGCCAGTACCGGATGGCGACGGTCATCGCTGCCGGCGCCGGTGCGGCCGTGGTCCTCCCCGCCCCCCTGCACCTGCTGCTCATCATGGTCGTCGCCATGGCGGTCGGCGCCTTCTGGGCCGGGATCGTCGCCGTCCTCAAGGTGACCCGGGGCGTGAGCGAGGTGATCAGCTCGATCATGCTCAACTTCATCGCCCTGGGCACAGCGTCCTACCTGCTCACCGGGCCGCTGCGGGGCAGCGAGGCGGGCGCGGCGATCATCACCACAGCGGACCTCCCGGAGTCGGGCCGCTTCCCGGCGCTCAACGGGGTGTTCGACGTCCTCGGCCTGGCCCAGCCGCGCACCCAGCTGTACGGCTTCCTGCTCGTGGCGGTCGTCGTGGGCGTCGTCGTCTCGGTGCTGATCAGGCGCACCCGGTTCGGCTTCGACCTACGCGCGACCGGGCTCTCGCCGTCGGCGGCGACGGCGAGCGGGATCGATGCCCGGGCCATGGTCATCAAGACGATGCTCATCTCCGGCGCGATCGCCGGCCTCATCGGCCTGCCCGACCTGCTGGGGCGGACCTACCACTTCGGCACCGAGTTCACCGCCGGCCTGGGCTTCCTCGGCATCGCGGTGGCGCTGCTCGGCCGCAACAACCCGCTGGGCATCGCGTTCGCCGCGCTGCTGTTCGCCTTCCTCGACCGGGCCGCGGTGCCGCTGCAGTTCGCCGACATCCCTGCCTCGGTCGTCACGATCATCCAGGGCACGATCGTGCTCTCGGTGGTCGTCGCCAACGAGGTCGCCCGCCAGCTCACCCGCCGGCGGGCCGGGCGGGACAGCGGCCAGGGCGACACCGGCACCGCCGCCGGCGGCACCTCCGCCGGTCCCGAGGGTCCGATCGGCACCCGCATCACCGACGACCGCCAGGGAGCCGGAGCATGAGCACCGCGACGACCGCACCCGGCACCGCTTCCGGCCGCGGTCCGCTCACCGAGCTCTTCCTCGGCGGCGGCCGGGCGCGCCGCTTCGCCTGGCTGTTCGTCGGCCTGGTGCTGCTCATGTCGTTGGTCCGCATCGTCTCCGGTCAGCAGGCGCTCACCTCGTCGTCGACCTTCGCGGCGGCGCTGCTGCTGGCGGTGCCGATCGGCCTGGCCGCGCTCGGCGGGCTGTTCGCCGAGCGGGCGGGCGTGGTCAACATCGGCCTCGAGGGCATGATGATCCTCGGCACCTGGGGCGCCGGCTGGGCCGGCTACCAGTGGGGCTGGGGCGCCGCGATCATCGGCGGCGCGGTCTTCGGCGCGTTGGGCGGGCTGCTGCACGCGGTCGCCACCGTCACCTTCGGCGTCGACCACGTCGTCTCCGGCGTCGCGATCAACATCCTCGCCGAGGGCGTCGTGCGGTTCCTGTCCGAGCTGCTCTACGCCGGCGGGGCGGAGGGCGGTGGCGTCACCCAGTCGCCGGCGCTGGCCAGCCGGCCGCCGAACTTCTCGCTCCCGGTGCTCTCCTCGGGACCGGACCTGCTGGGCGACATCGAGGGCGCCAGCATCTTCCTCGTCTCCGACGTCGCCGGGCTGCTCCGCGGCCTCACCAGCGGCGTCGGGGTGCTCACCCTGATCGCCGTGCTGCTGGTGCCGGCCAGCTACCTGCTGCTGTGGCGCACCGCGTTCGGCCTCCGGCTGCGCTCGTGCGGTGAGAACCCGGCGGCGGCCGACTCCCTCGGCGTCCCGGTCCACCGGCTCAAGTACCTCGCGGTGATCATCTCCGGGGCGCTGGCCGGGCTGGGCGGCGTCGCCCTGGTGTTCGTGGCCAACATCTACCGCGAGGGGCAGACCGGTGGCCGCGGCTTCATCGGCCTGGCGGCGCTGATCTTCGGCAACTGGCGTCCCGGTGGCCTGGCGGCCGGCGCGGGCCTGTTCGGCTACGCCGACGGCCTGCAGCTGCGCAGCCGGGGCGCGGTGGTCGCGCTGCTGCTGCTCATCGCGATCCTGCTGCTGGCCGTCGCGTTCTACCAGGCCGGCCGGCGCCGGCTCCTCCAGGCGGTGCTCGCCGTGGTGTTCGCGGCCGCCAGCCTGGTGGCCTTCCTGACCATCGAGGAGCTGCCCGAGGGCATCGTCTCGTTCACCCCGCACCTGATCACGCTGCTGGTGCTCTCCCTGGCCGCCCAGCGGCTGCGGATGCCCAAGGCGGACGGACTCGTGTACCGACGAGGAGAACACTGATGCAGCCGGACTGGAACGCGCTGCGGGCCGCGGCCCGCGAGGCGATGAGCCACGCGTACGCGCCGTACTCGAAGTTCCCGGTCGGCGTCGCCGGGCTGGTGGACGACGGCCGCGTGGTCACCGGCTGCAACGTCGAGAACGCCTCGTACGGGCTGGGCCTGTGCGCCGAGTGCGGAATGGTCAGCGACCTCGCCCGCACCGGCGGCGGGCGGTTGGTCGCGGTGGCCTGCGTCGGCGGGGACGGGCAGCCGCTCATGCCGTGCGGCCGCTGCCGGCAGCTGCTGTGGGAGCACGGCGGCGCGGACATGCTCATCGAGACGGTGTCGCTCGGGATCGTGCCGATGCGCGAGGTGCTGCCCGACGCGTTCGGCCCCGAGGACCTGGTCGCCGCCGCCGAGCGGGGGCAGGGCTGATGCCCTTCGACGCGATCGACGTGATCCGCGCCAAGCGGGACGGCGTCGAGCTCTCGGCCGAGCAGATCCACTGGGTGGTCGACGCCTACACGCGGGGTGCGGTGCCCGACGAGCAGATGAGCGCACTGCTCATGGCCGTGTTCTTCCGCGGCATGGCCGCCGGGGAGCTCGCCGCCTGGACCCAGGCGATGATCGACTCCGGCGAGCGCAAGGACCTCTCCGCCCTGGGCCGACCGACCGCCGACAAACACTCCACCGGCGGCGTCGGCGACAAGATCACCCTGCCGCTGGCGCCGCTCGTGGCGGCCTGCGGCGTCGCCGTGCCGCAGCTGTCCGGCCGGGGCCTCGGGCACACCGGCGGCACGCTGGACAAGCTCGAGGCGATCCCCGGGTGGCGGGCCGACGTCCACGAGGAGGCGTACCTGGCGCAGCTGCGCGACGTCGGCGCGGTCATCTGCGCGGCCGGTCACGACCTGGCGCCGGCCGACAAGCTGCTCTACGCGCTGCGCGACGTGACGGGCACCGTCGAGTCGATCCCGCTGATCGCCAGCTCGATCATGAGCAAGAAGATCGCCGAGGGCGCGGACGCCCTGGTCCTCGACGTCAAGACCGGATCGGGCGCGTTCATGAAGGACGCCGAGGCCTCCCGCGAGCTGGCCCGGACGATGGTCGGCCTGGGCGAGGCGGCCGGCGTCCGCACCGTCGCCCTGGTGACGGCGATGGACCGGCCGCTGGGCCGGTCCGCGGGCAACGCCGTCGAGGTCGCCGAGTCGGTCGACGTGCTCGCCGGCGGCGGCCCGGCCGATGTCGTGGAGCTCACCCTCGCCCTGGCCCGCGAGATGCTCGCCGGCGCCGGGCGGGACGACGTCGACCCCGCCGAGGCGCTGCGCGACGGCCGCGCCATGGACGTCTGGCGGCGGATGATCGCCGCGCAGGGCGGCGACCCCGACGCCCCGCTGCCGCGCCCGGCCGAGACCCACGTGGTGACCGCGCCCGCCACCGGCACGCTGACTCGCCTGGACGCCTACGCGCTCGGCGTCGCCGCCTGGCGGCTGGGCGCCGGCCGGGCCCGCAAGGAGGACCCGGTGCAGGCCGCGGCCGGCGTCGTATGGACCGCCGGGGTGGGGGAGCGGGTGACCGCCGGCCAGCCGCTGCTGGAGCTGCAGACCCACGACGCCGACCGGATCCCGCGGGCGCTCGAGGCGCTGGAGGAGGCGATCGGCGTCGACACCGCCGACGAGCCGCTCCCGCTGGTCCTCGACCGCATCACCGCAGGGTCGTAGGGGACACTGGTCTGTCGTGACCCGAACGACGGTGACCGCGGCGCCCCCGCAGCAGCTCACCTCCCCGCTCGACCCCGACGCCGCGATCTCCATCCGCGGCCTGGTCAAGCGGTACGGCGACCGCGCGGCCGTCGACGGCCTGGACCTCGACATCCGTCGCGGGGAGATCTTCGCGCTGCTCGGCCCCAACGGCGCGGGGAAGACCACGACCGTCGAGATCTGCGAGGGCTACCGCGACCGGGACGGCGGTGCGGTCCGCGTGCTCGGGGTCGACCCGGCGCGGGGCGGGCGCCGCTGGAAGGCCGAGCTCGGCATCGTGCTGCAGTCCGGTGCGGGGGACAGCCAGCTCTCGGTCCGCGAGCTGCTGACCGCGCAGGCGTCCTACTACGCCGACCCCCGCGACCCCGACGAGGTGCTCGAGCTGGTCGGCCTCACCGACAAGGCCGGCGCCCGCGGCCGCACCCTGTCGGGTGGGCAGCGCCGCCGGCTCGACGTCGCGCTGGGCATCGTCGGCCGGCCCCGGCTGCTCTTCCTCGACGAGCCCACCACCGGGTTCGACCCCGAGGCGCGCCGCCAGTTCTGGGCGCTGATCCGCTCGCTGCGCGAGCTCGGCACCACCATGCTGCTGACCACCCACTACCTCGACGAGGCCGAGGAGCTGGCCGACCGGGTCGGCGTCATCGCCCACGGGCAGCTCGCCGAGGTCGCCGTTCCGACCGCCCTCGGTGGCCGCGGCAGCGCGCCCGCCGTCGTCAGCTGGACCGAGGACGGCGCCCGGCGCACTGCCGAGACCGCGACACCGACGGCGTTCGTCGCCGCGCTCGCCGCGCGCTTCCCGGGCGAGGTGCCCGACCTCGCGGTCAACCGGCCGACCCTCGAGGACGTCTACCTGAAGATGATCGGGGACCGCTCGTGACCACCGCCGCGCCGGAACGCACCGCGCTGCCGTCGGTCGGCCGGGTCTGCCGCACCCGCGCCGGGGTGGAGCTCAAGGAGTTCTTCCGCCAGCGCGAGTCGGTCGTGTTCACCCTGCTGTTCCCGGTGATCCTGCTGCTGGGCCTCGGCGCGGTGCTCGACTACGACCTCGGCTCCGGCGTCGACTTCCCGCAGTACTTCATGGCCGGGGTGATCACCGCCGGCATCGTCGGGGCGAGCCTGCAGAACATGGCGATCCACATCGCCGGCGAACGGTCCGACGGCACCCTGAAGGCTCTGGCCGGCAGCCCCATGCCGAAGACCGCCTACTTCGTCGGCAAGGTCGCGCAGGTCGTCGCCGTCACACTGGCGACGATCGTGGTCCTGCTGCTCGTCGGCGTCCTCGTCTTCGGCATCGACCTGCCGTCCGGGGGCGACTGGCTGACCTTCGCGTGGGTCACCGTGCTCGGCGCGGCGGCCTGCACGCTCCTGGGCATCGCCGTCTCCTCGCTCGCCCGCAACGCCCGGTCGGCGTCGGCGACGGTGACCCCGATCGCCCTGGTGCTCGAGTTCGTCTCCGGCGTCTTCATGCCCTTCGACCAGGTGCCCGGCTGGCTGCAGGACGTCGCCTCGGTCTTCCCGGTGAAGTGGCTGGCGCAGGGCCTGCGCTCGGTCTTCCTGCCGGACTCCCTGGCCGCGCGCGAGCAGGCCGGGTCGTGGGAGCTGGGCACCGTCGCGATCGTGCTCGGCCTCTGGTGCGTCGTCGGCCTGCTGCTGTGCGTCGCCACCTTCCGCTGGCAGGAGGGCGAGGGGCGCTGAGGCCGCCGGGTAACTTTTTCAGGTGTCCTCCCCGCTGAACGACGAGAACGTCCGCCGCGCGCCGAAGGTCCTGCTGCACGACCACCTGGACGGCGGGCTCCGGCCGCGGACGGTGCTGGAGCTGGCCGACCGGGGCGGGTACCGCGGGCTCCCCGCGTCGGACGCCGACACCCTGGGCCGCTGGTTCCGGGAGGCGGCCGACTCCGGCTCGCTGGTCCAGTACCTGGAGACGTTCGCGCACACCGTCGCCGTCATGCAGACCCCCGACGCCGTGGCGCGGGTGGCCCGTGAGTGCGCGCTCGACCTCGCCGCCGACGGCGTGGTCTACGCCGAGGTGCGCATGGCGCCCGAGCTGCTCACAACCGGGATGCCGATGGAGGCGGCCGTCGAGGCGATGCTCGACGGCTACGCGCAGGGCAGCCGGGAGGCCGCCGCAGCGGGCACCCCGATCCGGGTCGGCACGCTGCTGTGCGCCATGCGGCAGAACGACCGCTGGGGGGAGGTCGCGCGGCTCGTCGTCCGCTACCGGGACGCCGGCGTCGTCGGCTTCGACCTCGCCGGCCCGGAGGACGGCTTCCCGCCGGACCGCATCCCGGCCGCGCTCGCGCTGCTCGACCGTGCGGGCGCCCACCGCACCGTCCACGCCGGGGAGGCCGCCGGCATCGACAGCATCGTCGCCGCCCTCGACGGCGCCCGTGCCGAGCGGCTCGGCCACGGAGTGCGCATCGCCGACGAGGTGGGCGGGGACGGCACCCTGGGCCCGGTCGCGCAGCGGGTGCGCGACGAGCAGGTGACCCTGGAGGTCGCGCCGTCGTCCAACGTGCAGACCGGCGCCTACCCGTCGCTGGCCGCGCACCCGGTGGACCGGCTGCACCGGCTCGGCTTCGCCGTCACCCTCAACACCGACAACCGGCTGATGAGCGGGGTATCGGTGAGCAGCGAGATCGCGGGAGTGGCGACGACGTTCGGCTGGACGTGGGACGACGTGCGGACGGTGACCGAGCGGGCCCTGGCCGGCGCGTTCCTGCCCGCCGAGGAGCGCGAGCGGCTGCTCGACGACGTCGTCCGGCCCGGCTACGCGGCACTGCTGGGCTGACCGGTGTCGGAGCTCGCCGGTCCGACCGGGCAGACCTGGGCCCTGGTGGGCGACCTCGGGGTCGCGTTCGTGCTGTCGGCGCTCATCGGCTTCGAGCGGGAGCTCCGCCACAAGGCGGCGGGGCTGCGGACCCTCACCGTCGTCGGCTTCGCCGCGGCGCTGTTCATGGTCATCAGCCAGGCGCAGTTCGGTGACTCCCGGGTGGCCGCGCAGGTCGTCTCCGGGCTGGGCTTCATCGGGGGCGGGCTGATCTTCGTCCGCCGCGACGCGGTCCGCGGGCTGACGACGGCGGCGATCGTCTGGCTGACCGCCGCCGTGGGGATGGCGGCGGGGGCGGGCCTGTGGCTCCTCGCCGTCGTCGCGACGGCCGCGCACTTCGTCGTCTCCTACGGCTTCACCCCGCTCGCCCGCCGGCTGTCCGGCCGGGCCACCCGGGTGCACTCGCTGACGCTCACCTACCGGGACGGCGAGGGCGTGCTCCGCCGGGCGCTGGCCGAGTGCACGCAGCGCGGGTTCACCGTCCGCGACCTGCGCACGGCCGCCGACGACGGCGGCACCGCCGTGCGGCAGGCGACCGTGCGGCTCTCGGTGGAGGGCACCGGGCCGGTGACGGCGCTGGCGGCGTGGCTGGCCGACCTCGACGGCGTGCTGTCGGTCAGCGCCGGCGACGCCGACGAGGAGCCCTACTGACACCGCCGACGTGGCCCCCGTCACCCTCGGTCGCGGGAACAGCGTCGCGATCTTCGCTGCTACCGTAGGCGTACCGGCACAAGGCCGGTCATCCTCCCGGACGGTTTGTCCGGGCACGAGCGCATCCGTGCAGATCACGCGTTCCACACCTGGGCGCAGACGATCGCCAAGTGAGGACGCCGGTACGTGACGGCGCTCTCCCTCTCTCACGGGACGCGCTCCGAGCAGTATCGGAGCCCCACCCCGCATGACTGTGGTCCACCCTGTCTCGTTCGAGTCGAACACGACTGGTCAGAACACCCCCGAGAACGTTGTCGAGAACACCGCCGCGGTCGCCGCGGCGGAGCACGCCGTCGAGGCCCCGACGGGTCCGACCTTCCACCAGCTGGGCCTGCCCCAGCCGCTGGTGACCGCGCTCGAGCGGCGCGGCATCCACCGCCCCTTCGCCATCCAGACCTCCGCCCTGCCGGACGCCCTCGCGGGGCGCGACGTGCTCGGCAAGGCCGCCACGGGGTCGGGCAAGACGCTGGCCTTCGGCCTGCCCCTGCTCGCCCGCATCGGCGCCGACGCCAAGCAGGGCCGCCGCGCCCCGCGTGGCCTGGTGCTCGTCCCGACCCGCGAGCTGGCGCAGCAGGTGCACGACGCGCTGGCCCCGCTCGGCCAGGCCATGGGCCTCCAGCTCGCCACGGTCTACGGCGGCGCGCCCATGTACCGGCAGATCCAGCAGCTGCGCCGCGGCGTCGACGTCGTCATCGCCACCCCCGGCCGGCTGCAGGACCTGATCAGCCAGGGCGAGTGCACCCTGGCCGAGGTGGTCGTGACCGTGCTGGACGAGGCTGACTTCATGGCCGACCTGGGCTTCCTCCCGGTCGTCAAGGAGCTGCTCGACCAGACCGACCGCAACGCCCAGCGGCTGCTGTTCTCGGCCACCCTGGACGGTGAGGTGGACAGCCTGGTCCGCCGCTACCTCAAGGACCCGGCCCGGCACGAGGTCAAGCGGGCCGGCGACGACGCCCCGCCAGCCGAGCACCTGGCCTTCAGCCTCGCCTTCCGCGACAAGCTGCAGGTGGCCACCGAGCTCGCCGGCCGTCCCGGCCGCACGATCATCTTCGCCCGCACCCAGCTGGGCGTGGACCGGCTCGCCGAGAACCTCAAGGCCGCCGGGATCAAGGCCGAGGCCATCCACGGCGGGCTGCCCCAGGCGGCGCGCAAGCGTGCGCTGGAGGAGTTCACCGACGCCCGCTCGCCGGTCCTCGTCGCCACCGACGTCGCCGCCCGCGGCATCCACGTCGACGACGTCTCGCTGGTCCTGCACTACGACCCGCCGACGGACGCCAAGACCTACCTGCACCGCTCGGGCCGCACCGCCCGCGCCGGGGCAGCGGGTGTCGTCGTCTCGCTGCTGCTGCCCGACCAGGTCGGTCAGGCCAAGCGCCGGTTCCGCACCGCCAAGGTCGACCCGCCCCTCGACCGGACCCGTCCGGGCGACCAGCCGATCCTGGACCTGGTCGCCTCCGGCATCCCGGTGGAGCCCAAGGAGCGCACCCAGCGCGACATGCGTCGCGGCGGCGGTGGCCCCGGCGGCCGTCCGCGCCGTGACGGCGACCGCCCCGGCGGTTCCCGCGGCGGCCCGCGCCGGTCCTACGGCGACCGCAACCGCTCCGGCGGCGGCGAGCGCTCCGGCCGACCCGGGGGTGAGCGCCGGTTCGCCGGTGAGCGCTCGGGGCGTCCTCCGCGCCAGGGCTGAGCACCCGCACCACCTACGACGACGGCGGCCCGTCCCGGATCTCTCCGGGGCGGGCCGCCGTCGTCGTCGGGGGAGGGACCGTCAGTCGCGGAAGACCAGAGCGCCGCTGACCGAGGTGACGATCTCGTCCCAGGCCGGGCGCAGCTGCGCCGCGTCCGGGGCGGTGAGCGCGGTGTCGGGCTGCCGGTCGGCGCGGGCGACGGCCCGGCCCAGCGGCGCCGTCGGCGCGAGCAGCTCGTCGACCCGCGACAGGCCGGCGTACTCGGCGAGGTCGCGCACGCCCTCGACCGGCTGCACCAGGGCCCGGTGGGGCACCAGCCCGGCGGCGCCGTCGGCCACCTCCGCGAGGACCTCGGAGAGCTCGGTCAGGTCGTAGCGGTCCTGCTCCGCGGGCAGTGGCAGGGTGTCGGTGTCGGCGACCTCGGGCCACGAGGCGATCTCGCTGAGGTCGTGCCGCTCGTTGCCCGCGCAGAAGCGCGCCAGGTCGGCCGGAGTGTCGAACACGAAGACCTCGCCGTCGCGGCCCAGGAAGCGGGCAACGTCCTCCACGTAGCAGCGCAGGGTCACCCCGGCGCCCTCCGGGACGACGACCTCGACCGGGAGGATGCCGACGGCCTCCCAGAACTCGGCGGCGGCGGCGACCGCGGCGGGGGAGGCGGTGACCCGACTGCCGCGTGCGATGGTGCGCACGCCGCCTCCGCGCGCCACCGACGCGGCGGTCGCCCCGGTGGCTGCGGCGTCGGGGGCCCGGTTCGGAACGGCGGGGGCGTCGTCGTCCTCGTCCTCGTCGTCCTCCTCGGGGAAGGTGCGGCCGGCGTCCTGCTCGGCGGCCTCGGAGGCCGAGGGGTACTCCTCCACCGTGGCGGTGCCGCCGCCGGTCCAGTCGAGGTGGTCGGAGAGCTCCTCGACGACGTCCTCCCACAACTCGTCGAAGACGCTGCCGACGCCGATCCACGCGTCCTCGCCGGAGCGCCCGACGAACGCCTCCACCCCCAGCCCCAGAGAGCCGATCTCCGGCTTGGCGGCGAACTCGGCGACGGCCTCGAACTGCTCCTCGTCGTCGTCCTCGTCGGTGGTGTCCAGGCACTCGGCCAGGCGGCTGACCATGTCGACGGTCGCCGCCAGCTCCTCCACGGCCCACCGGTCGGGGTTCTCGGCGGCGATGTCGTACACGCCGTCGAAGTCGTACCGGTGGTCCTCGTCGGGGGTCAGGTCGGGGGCGCCCAGCCCGGCGACGACCGGCCACACCGGGTGGTCGGCCAGGTCGTGGTCGGTGCTGGTGCGGCAGAAAGCGGCGAGCTTCGCCGGCGTCGGGAAGAGGTGCACCATGGCACGCCCGCCCACCGCGTCGCCCTCGGTGGTGCCGAGGAACGCCTGCCACTCCTCGCCGTCCTCCTCCCACGGCGGAGCCCACAGGGTGTACCCCGTGCGGTCGTCGAGGGTCAGTGCGATGGGGACGATGCTGGGCCTGGCCACCCGACCATCCTGCCCTGTCGGGCGAGCGGCGCATCTCCGGGTGGCGGGGGATCCGCCCGGGCCGGTCAGAGGTTGATCATGTGGCCGGCCAGGCCGTGGATCGCCTCCTGCAGACCCTCGCTCAGCGTGGGGTGGGCGTGCACGTTGCGGGCGAGCTCGGTCGCCGTGAGGTCCCACTTCTGCGCGAGGGTGAGCTCGGGCAGCAGCTCGGTGACCTCGGGCCCGACGAGGTGGCCGCCGAGCAGCTCGCCGTGGGTCTCGTCGGCGATCAGCTTGACGAAGCCGCCGGGCTCGGCCAGGCCCTGGGCCTTGCCGTTGGCGGTGAAGGGGAACTGGGAGACCTTGATCTTCCAGCCCTTCTGGTCGGCCAGCTCGCGGGCCTGCGCCTCGGTGTAGCCGAAGCTGGCGACCTGCGGCGAGCAGAACGTGGCCCGCGGCATCATCACGTAGTCCAGCTCCATGGTCTCCGCGCCGGCGATCGTCTCGGCGGCGACGACGCCCTGGGCCTCGGCCACGTGCGCGAGCATCAGCTTGGCGGTGACGTCGCCGATCGCGTACACGTGCGGCACGTTGGTGCGCATGCGGTCGTCGATGGCGATCGCGCGGACGCGGTCGGTCAGCTCGACGCCCAGCTTCTCCAGGCCGTAGCCCTCGACGCGGGGGACGAAGCCGATGGCCTGCATGACCTTGTCCGCGTGCAGCTCGCGGGTGCCCTTGGCGTCGGAGACGGTGACCGTGACCTGGTCGCCGGAGTCGTCGATCCGCTCGACCTTGGTGGAGGTGAGCACCTCGACGCCGAGCTTGCGGTAGGCCTTGGCGAGCTCCTTGGAGACGGCGGCGTCCTCCAGCGGCAGCACCCGGTCGGCGAACTCGACGATGGTGACCTGCACGCCGTAGTTGCGCAGCACGAAGGCGAATTCGACGCCGATGGCGCCGGCTCCGGCGATGATGATGTTCTTCGGCAGCTCGCGGCTGAGGATCTGCTCCTCGTAGGTGACCACGCGCTCCGACAGCTTCGTGCCCGGCAGGAACCGGGTGTGCGCCCCGGTCGCGATGATCACGTTGTCGAAGGTGACCGTCTCCTCGCCACCGGCGTTGAGGCCGACCCGCAGGGTGTGCGGGTCGGTGAAGGTGCCCCAGCCGTCGAACTCGGTGATCTTGTTCTTCTTCATCAGGAAGTGCACGCCCTTGACGCGGCCGTCGGCGACGGTGCGGCTGCGGTCGAAGGCGGCGCCGAAGTCGAAGGAGACGTCCCCGGAGATGCCGAAGGTCTTCGCCTCGTCGCGCACCAGGTGGGCGAGCTCCGCGTTGCGCAGCAGCGCCTTCGACGGGATGCAGCCCACGTTCAGGCAGACCCCGCCCCAGTACTGCGACTCCACCACGGCCACGCTCTTGCCCAGCTGCGCGGCGCGGATCGCGGCCACGTACCCACCGGGCCCGGCTCCGAGGACGACGACGTCGAAATGCGGCACGGTTCGAGCCTAGACCGGTGCCGGAACGCGACGCCGCCCCCCGCAGCGGCTCCTCCTGGCACCCCGATGCCAGGAGGAGGAACCCGTCCCCGCACCGTTCGCAGGCTCACGGCGAGCCTCCGGACGGCGCCTCACACGCCCATCGGATGCCAGACCGTCTTGGTCTCGAGGAACGGGGTCATGCGCGACAGGCCGGGGTCGGCGGTCCAGTCGGGCTCGGTGGTCGGCGGGCGGACGACGCGCTTGAGGGTCCCGGCGGCCTCCCGCTCGAACTCCATGGCCCGCCCGGCGGGGGCGCCGGTGAGATCGATGCCGTCGACGTCGGCGTGCTCGGCCAGCCACGGGCCCAGCTCCTCGGCGTCGCCGGTGAGCAGGTTGGCCACGCCCCCGGGGACATCGCTGGTCGCCAGCACCTCACCGAGGGTGACGGCCGGGATCGGCCGCTGCGCGGAGGTGACGACGACGGCGGTGTTCCCCGTGGCCAGGACCGGGGCCAGCACGCTGACCAGGCCCAGCAGGCTCGACTGCTGCGGGGCCAGGACGGCGACGACGCCGGAGGGCTCGGGCAGCGAGAAGTCGAAGTACGGCCCGGCGACCGGGTTGGCGCTGCCCAGGACGGCGGCCAGCTTGTCGGTCCAGCCGGCGTACCAGACCCAGCGGTCGATGGCGGCGTCGACGGCGGCCCGTGCCTTGGCCGCCGACAGGCCCTCGGCGGCGGCGACCTCCTCGCAGAACTGGACGTGCCGGCCCTCCATCACCTCGGCCACCCGGTAGAGCACCTGGCCACGGTTGTAGGCGGTGGCGCCGGACCACCTGCCGAAGGCAGCGCGGGCGGCGACGACGGCGTCCCGGGCGTCCTTGCGGGAGGCGCGGGCGACGTTGGCGAGGAAGTGGCCCCGGGCGTCGGTCACCTCGTAGGTGCGGCCGCTCTCCGAGCGCGGGAAGGCGCCGCCCACGTAGAGCTTGTAGGTCTTGCGCACGGCGAGACGGTCGGAGCTCACTGGTCGTTCCCCTTCACGTAGGCCGCCAGGCCGTGCCGGCCGCCCTCACGCCCGTAGCCGGACTGCTTGTAGCCGCCGAACGGCGACGTCGGGTCGAACTTGTTGAACGTGTTGGCCCACACCACCCCGGCGCGCAGCTGGTCGGCGATCTTCAGGATCCGGGAGCCCTTCTCGCTCCAGATGCCGGCCGACAGCCCGTACGTGCTGTTGTTCGCCTTGGCGACGGCCTCGTCCGGGGTGCGGAAGGTGAGGACGCTCAGGACCGGGCCGAAGACCTCGTCGCGGGCGATGCGGTGCGCGGGGGAGACGTCGGTGAAGACGGTCGGCGGGAACCAGTAGCCCTTGGCCGGCAGCTCGCCCGGTGGCTGCCAGCGCTGGGCGCCCTCGGCCTCGCCGATGTCGCACAGCTCCCGGATGCGGGCCAGCTGCTGGTGCGAGTTGATCGCGCCGATGTCGGTGTTCTTGTCCAGCGGGTCGCCGACGCGCAGGGTGCCGATCCGCCGCTGGAGGCTGGCGATGACCTCGTCGTGGATCGACTCCTGCACCAGCAGCCGGGAGCCCGCGCAGCAGACGTGCCCCTGGTTGGAGAAGATGCCCTGCACGATGCCCTCGACGGCCTGGTCGATGGGGGCGTCGTCGAAGACGATGTTCGCCGCCTTGCCGCCGAGCTCGAGCGTCAGCAACTTGGCTGTGCCGGCGACGGCGCGGGCGATCGAGCGGCCCACCTCGGTGGAGCCGGTGAAGGCCACCTTGTCGACGTCGGGGTGCTCGACGACCGCCCGGCCGGTGTCGCCCGCGCCGGGAACGATGTTGACCACGCCCGGCGGGAGGTCGGCCTGGCGGCAGATCTCGGCGAACAGCAGCGCGGTGAGCGGGGTGGTCTCGGCGGGCTTGAGGACGACGGTGTTGCCGGTGGCCAGCGCGGGGGCGACCTTCCACGCCAGCATGAGCAGTGGGAAGTTCCACGGGATGACCTGACCGGCCACGCCGAGTGGGCGGGGGTTCGGCCCGAGGCCCGCGTGCTCGAGCTTGTCGGCCCAGCCCGCGTGGTAGAAGAAGTGCGCCGCGGCGAGGGGCACGTCGATGTCGCGGGACTCCCGGATGGGCTTGCCGTTGTCCAGTGACTCCAGCACGGCGAACTCGCGGGCGCGCTCCTGCAGCAGGCGGGCGATGCGGAACAGGTACTTGCCGCGGTCAGCGGGGCGCATCGGCCCCCACACGCGGGTGAAGGCCCGGCGGGCGGCGGCCACGGCGCGGTCGACGTCGGCGGCGGTGCCGGTGGCGACCTCGCTGAGCACCTCCTCGGTGGCCGGGTTCACCGTCTCGAGCGGGTCGCCGGAGCCGTCGACGAACTCCCCGTCGACGAACAGTCCGTAGGAGGGGGCGATGCTGACGATCGACCGCGACTCGGGGGCAGGGGCGTACTCGAAAACGCTGGTCATCGCTGTCAGTCCACCGTGACGTGGTCGGGGCCGGAGTAGTGGCCGGTGCGCAGCTTCTGCCGCTGGACGAGGAGGTCGTTGAGCAGACCGGAGGCGCCGAAGCGGAACCGGTCGGGGTGCAGCCAGTCGGGGCCGACGGTCTCGTTGATCAGCACGAGATGCCTGATGGCGTCCTTCGTCGTCCGGATGCCGCCTGCGGGCTTGAAGCCGACCTGGCGGCCGGTCGCGGCGCGGAAGTCGCGGACCGCCTCCAGCATGACGAGCGACACCGGCAGGGTGGCGGCGGGGCTGACCTTGCCGGTGGACGTCTTGATGAAGTCGCCGCCGGCGAGCATGGCGATCCAGCTGGCCCGGCGGACGTTGTCGAGGGTGACCAGCTCGCCGGTCTCGAGGATGACCTTGAGGTGCACGTCGCCGCAGGCCTCCTTCACCGCGACGATCTCGTCGTAGACGTCGAGGTAGCGGCCGGTGAGGAAGGCGCCCCGGTCGATGACCATGTCGATCTCGTCGGCGCCGTTGGCCACCGCGTCGCGGACGTCGGCGATCTTCACCGCGCGGGAGGCCCGTCCGCTCGGGAAGGCGGTGGCGACGGCGGCGACGTGGACGCCGGTGCCCTCCAGTGCCTCCCGCGCGACGCCGGCGAGGTCGCCGTAGACGCAGACGGCGGCGACCCTCGGGGTGGTCGGGTCGGTCGGGTCCGGCTGCTTGGCCTTGGCGGCCAGGCTGCGCACCTTGCCGGGGGTGTCGGCGCCCTCGAGTGTCGTGAGGTCGACCATCGAGATGGCGGTGTCGATCGCCCAGGCCTTCGACGTCGTCTTGATCGACCGGGTGCCCAGGGTCGCGACGCGCACCTCGGCGCCGACCTGGTCGACTCCCGGGAGGCCGTGGAGGAAGGCGCGGAACGCCGAGTCCGAGCGCGTGACGTCGTCGTAGGGAGGCGTCGGCGCGGACAGCGCCCGGGCGTCGTCCGACAGCGCGCCGGGATCGAGCACATGGGTCATGCCGCCATTCTCCTCTGCGACGGCCCGGAACCCGACCCCGCTCACCCGCTGGGAACACGCCGTGGTCGACGTCTCGCGACGATGTCCTGCGGAAGGGCATACCGGGCGGTCGGATGTCCGCCCGAGGGACACCGTCCGGATGCGGCGCCGCGCCGCCCGCCGACGACGTCCGGCGCTCCTGCGCGCTGCGGTGGAGCCAGGTCGCGGCTCTGTGGACCGGTCTCTTCACCTGGGGATTCGGACTGTGCGGGCGGCGGGCGGGCGATATTCTTCGTACATGCGTTCGACGGGTGGGTCCGAGGTGCTGAGCCGGTTGGCGGCCGCGCTGGACGACCTGGCCGCCGAGGAGCTGGCGGGCCGGTTCGGCCCGGAGTTGCTGGACCGGCTCGGTGGCCTGTTGACCGCGTCGAACCGGCTGGCCGCGCAGGTGGCGCGCACGGTGTGGGAGTGCGAGGTCACCCAGGCCGCCGAGCACGACGGGCTG
>NZ_JBJHAN010000005.1:0-259539 GCF_054051055.1 Blastococcus sp. SYSU DS0973 | reverse complement strand
TACCCGGCCCCCCCCCCCCCCGCGGCCCCCCCCCCCCCCCCCCCCCGCGGCCCCCCCCCCCCCCCCCGCCCCCCCCGGGGGGGGCCAGGACCGTTCTCAGCCGGGTGTGGCGACGGGGCGTGGCCGGCCGGGCTCCCCGGTCCGCGCCTGCGGGTCGACGGGGGACCGGGCCGCCTGGCAGCGCGGGCACCAGTAGGTCACCCGCTCCTGCAGGTGCGGCCCCTGGTCACCCATGAGGATCGGCGTCCGGCACCGCCGGCACGGCTTGCCCTTGCGCCCGTACACCCAGTGGTCGGAACCGCGGCGCAGATCGCCCGTGGTGCTCTGCTCCGGGTGCCCGAGGTTGGCGCGCATCAGCCGCTGCGCCCGCTCGACCAATGGCGCCAGGCGCTCATCGACGTCGGCCACGCGCGCCCACGGGTGCACCCCGACGAGGAACAGCGACTCCACCTTGTAGAGGTTGCCGATCCCCGCGAGGTTGCGCTGGTCCAGGATCGCCACGCCCACCTGCTCGTCGGGGTGGGCCCGCAGCCGGCGCAACGCCTCCTCCAGGTCCCAGTCCGGGCCGAGGATGTCCGGGCCGAGGTGCCCGACGAGCCGGTCCTCCTCCGACGTCGGCACGAACTCGACGTCGTGCAGCCGGTAGCCGACGCACTCCCACTCGTCGGTGGCCAGGACGATCCGGACGTCGTGGGCGGGGCCTCCGCGCCACCGGGTCCCGGGACGGTAGATGTGCCAGCTCCCGTCCATCCGGAAGTGGGTGCGCAGCGTGCGGCCGTCGGCCAACCGGAGCAGCAGGTGCTTGCCGCGGGGCACGACGTCGGTGACGGTGGCGCCGGTGAGATCCAGGGCGGCCAGCTGGGGGAGCCGGAACTCACCGCGGCGCAGCGTCGCTCCGGCCAGCGCCGTGCGCATGCGCTCGGCCGCCAGCCAGACGGTGTCTCCCTCGGGCACGCGTCCCATGATCCCTGTCCGCGGGCGACCCTGCTCCCACGGTGTGAGGCCACTGACATGCGGGAAGCGGTGGCCGCCGCGGCGCGCTGCACCCGGCGTGCAGGTGACCGAACGTTTCCGGACCCGACTCGTCGGTGGCGCCGGGCCCGCCGCCCCGGCCCCCGAGCCGGTGACGGTCACGGTCGCGCGCGTGGTGCGGCCCGAGCGGCATGACGCCTTCGAGCGGTGGGCCGCCGACGTCCAGCGGATCGCCGCCTCGTTCCCCGGGCACCTCGGCTCGACGCTGCTCCGGCCCGGTCCGGCCAGCGACGAGTACCACCTGGTCTACCGGTTCCGCGACGACGAGTCACTGGCCGGCTGGGAGCGCTCGGCCGAGCGGCGGGAAGCGCTGGACCGGGTCCAGCAGCTCGTCGAGGACGAGCGGATCTCCCGGGCCGTCGGCCTGGAGAGCTTCTTCGCGGTGCCTGCGAAGCCGGGGCCGGCCTGGCGCAGCTGGCTGCTGACCGTCGCCGTCGTCCTGCTGTTCACCTCGAGCTTCCAGGTGCTCGCCCTCCCGCTGGTGGACGGCTGGCCCTGGCCCCTGCGGTTGCTGCTGTCGGCGGCCTACGTCGTGACGGCGCTGCGGCTGCTCATGCCGCGGCTGAGCCGGTGGCTCGGTCGCTGGCTGCAAGGCGCCCGCCGCTGACCGATGCAGGCCGGCGTCAGCCGCGGAGCCGGAGCCCCCGGGGAGTGGCGGCGAAGCCGGCGGCCTGGAGGGCCTGGGACAGCGGCGTGGACTCGTGCACCGAGGCGCCGTCGGCCTTCTGCACCACCATCCGGCCCAGTGCTCCCGCGGAGACCGCGCCGGACAGCGCCGTCGCCGCCTCCTTGAGCACCTGCTCGTCCTCGGTCCAGGACAACAGCGTCTTCCCACCCCGCTCGACGTAGAGCACCAGTTCGCCGTCCACGAGGACGACCAGCGCGCCCGCCTTCCGGCCGGCCCGGTGCCCCGCCTTCCGCGTCGGGCCGGTCCCCTCACCGAGGTCCACCGCCGCACCGTCGGCGGCGACCGGGCGGTCGGGCCAGGGCAGGGCCGCGCCGTAGACGTTCGCCGGGTCGGTGGCCGCGAGGACGACGGCCCTCGCCGGCACGCGGTCGGGGGAGGCGAAGCTGCGCAACCGGTCGACCGCGCCGGGCGTGCCGAACTGCGCTGCACCCAGCGTCTCCACGAAGTAGCCCCGCCGGGCCCGGCCGTTGTCCTCGAACGCCCGCAGCACCGGGTAGACGGCGGAGAAACCCCCGGTCACCTGCTCGGCCATCACCGCGCCGCGGGTGAGGACCCCGTGCCGCTCCAGGAGGGCCTCGGCCCGCGCGGTTCCCCTCCGGGTGGCGTTGGGCTCCCGCTCGGGCAGCCGGGACCACCGGCCGGCGACGGTGGGCGGGCCGGTGCGGCTGGGCATGGCCGGGCGACCCAGTCGGGTGCGGCCGGCGCGGGCCCGGTCGAGGCGCACCCGGGGGGGCGCCGCCGGCTTGCGGTGCGTGCCGCCCCCGGCCAGCCGGGTGCGCAGCGGCGCGAGCGTGTCGTTGGTGAGCGCCCCGGCCCAGACCAGGTCCCAGACCAGGTCGGCCAGCGCGCCGTCGTCGGAGGCGCCGACGGCGTCGGAGAGCCCACGGAAGAACATCGCCTGACCGCCGGCGAGCAGGTCCAGCAGCGGCTGCCCCTCGGCTGCGGCCTCCAGCTGCTCGGGCAGCAGCAGCGGCGCCAGATCGGCCGGGACCAGGCTGATCCACCCGTCGCCGCCGGGGAGACCGCCGGCACCGGCCCACAGCACCTCACCAGCGCTGGTCAGCTCGTCGAGCATGGCGGGGGAGTAGTCGCGCACCCGGGCCGGCAGCACCAGCGACTCCAGGGCGCTGGCCGGCACCAGGGCACCGGCCAGCTGCTCCACGACGGCGAGGACGCCGTCGGCGCCGCGCAGCCGGCTGCCCACCGACTGCCAGGACGGGGTGAACCGGGCCAGCGTGCCGATCGGCACCGGCTCCACCTCCTGGCGCAGCCGGGCGAGGCTGCGCCGCCGGATCGAGCGGAGCACGTCGGCGTCGCACCACTCCTGGCCGGTCCCGCCGGGGCGGAACTCCCCCGAGACCAGCCGGCCGGTGCCGGTGAGCCGCTGGACCATCGCCGTCACCACGGCGACGCCCAGCCCGAGCCGGGCGGCCACCTCGCCGGGCTGGAACGGCCCGTGGGTACGGGCGTAGCGGCCGATCAGGTCGCCCAGGGGGTCGGCGACGGGTTCGGTGAAGACCTCCGGGACGCCGACCGGCAGCGCGGTGCCGAGGGCGTCGCGGAGCCGGCCGGCGTCCTCGATGGCGACGTACCGCTCCTCACCGGCGATGCGCACCAGCAGCGCGCGGCGGGCCGCGACGAGCTCGTCCAGCCACTCCTGCGGCACACCCCGCCGCCCGGCCTCGGCGGCGGTGAGGTCGCCGACGACGCGCAGCAGGTCGCCGCCGCCGTCGACGTCCCGCGGGTGCCGCTGCTGGGGGAGCCGCTGCAGCTCCGCCTCGATCTCGGCCATCGCCTCGGCGTCGAGCAGCTCGCGCAGCTCCGAGCGGCCGAGCAGCTCGGCGAGCAGGCCGGCGTCGAGGGCGAGCGCCTGCGCCCGGCGCTCGGCCAGCGGGGCGTCGCCCTCGTAGAGGAACTGGCCGACGTAGCCGAACAGCAGCGACTGGGCGAACGGCGACGCCGTCTCGGTCTGGACGTCGGCCACGCGCACCCGCCGGGCGCGGACGTCACGCATCAGCTCGACGAGCCCCGGCACGTCGTAGACGTCCTGGAGCACCTCGCGGGCCGCTTCCAGGGTGATCGGGAAGGAGGAGAACTCGCTGGCCACCGAGAGCAGCTGGGCCGCCCGCTGACGCTGCTGCCAGAGCGGCGTGCGGCGGCGCGGGTCGCGCCGGGGCAGGAGCAGCGCACGGGCGGCGCACTCGCGGAAGCGGCTGGCGAACAGCGCCGAGCTGCCCACCTCCGTGGTCACCTCGCGCTCGACGTCGTCGGGCTCGAGGACGGCGAGGTCGGCCTCGGGCGGCTCGCCGGTGGTCTCGGGCAGCCGCAGCACGATGCCGTCGTCGGAGTGCATGGCCGACACGTCGACGCCGTAGCGCTCGCGCAGCCGGGCCGCGAGGACCAGCGCCCAGGGCGCGTTCACCTGCGCACCGAAGGGGGAGTGCACGACCAGCCGCCAGTCGCCCAGCTCGTCGCGGAACCGCTCGACCAGCAGGGTGCGGTCGTCGGGCAGGTGCCCGGTCGCGGCCTTCTGCTCGGCCAGGTACGCGGCGAGGTTGGCCGCCCCCCACTCGTCGAGCCCGGCCGCGCGGGCCCGCTCCAGGCCGGCCTCCGGCGTCGCGGAGCCCACCTCGCGGAGGAAGGCGCCCAGCGCCCGGCCGAGCTCCAGGGGCCGGCCGGGCGCGTCCCCGTGCCAGAACGGCATCTTCCCGGCCTGCCCCGGTGCCGGGGTGACCAGCACCCGGTCGTGGGTGATGTCCTCGATCCGCCACGACGACGAGCCGAGCAGGAAGACGTCGCCCACCCGGGACTCGTAGACCATCTCCTCGTCCAGCTCTCCGACCCGGCGCCCGCCGGTGCCCTCCCCGCCGACGAGGAAGACGCCGAACAGGCCGCGGTCGGGGATCGTGCCGCCGCTGGTGACCGCCAGCCGCTGGGCACCGGCGCGCGCGGTGAGGGTGTCGGTGACGCGGTCCCAGGTGAGGCGCGGGCGCAGCTCGGCGAAGGCGTCGGAGGGGTAGCGCCCGGCCAGCATGTCGAGGACGGCGTGCAGCGCCGACTCGGGCAGCGAGGCGAAGGCCGCCGAACGGCGGACCAGCGCCCCCACCTCGTCGACGGTGCGCGGCCGCTCGGAGACGACCGCGACGATCTGCTGGGCGAGCACGTCGAGCGGGTTGCGCAGGTAGCGGATCGACTCGATGGCGCCGGCCTTCATCCGCTCGGCGACCAGCGCGCACTGCACGAGGTCGCCGCGGAACTTGGGGAAGAGCACGCCGCGGCTGACCGCGCCCACCTGGTGCCCGGCCCGGCCGACCCGTTGCAGGCCGCTGGCGACCGTGGGCGGGGCCTCCACCTGGACGACGAGGTCGACCGCGCCCATGTCGATGCCCAGCTCCAGGCTCGAGGTGGCGACGACGGCGGGCAGCCGGCCGGACTTCAGCGCCTCCTCGACGACGGCCCGCTGCTCCCGGGACACCGACCCGTGGTGGGCCGCCGCGACCGGCTGCACGCCCTTCGGCACGCCACCGCCGGAGCCGGCCTGCGCCATGAGCGCCGCCGCGTTCGTGCCCGGCGGCACGGTCTCACCGGTGGCGCGCTCGTAGGCCAGCTCGTTGAGCCGGCTGGTCAGCCGTTCGGCCAGGCGCCGCGAGTTGGCGAACACGATCGTGCTGCGGTGGGCCTGCACGAGGTCGAGCACCCGCTCCTCGACCGCCGGCCAGATGGAGTTGCGCGGCTGGTGGCCGGCCGCCGACCCCTCGAGCTCGCCGGTCGGCTGGCCCAGCTCGCTCATGTCCTCGATCGGCACGACGACCGAGAGGTCCCACTGCTTGGTCGAGCCGGGGGACACCACCTGCACCGGCCGGCCGCCGGCCAGGAACGTGGCGACCTCCTCGATCGGGCGCACGGTGGCCGACAGGCCGATGCGCTGCGCCGGCCGCTCGAGCAGTTCGTCGAGCCGGTCGAGGCTGACGGCGAGGTGGGCGCCGCGCTTGGAGTCGGTGACCGCGTGCACCTCGTCGACGATCACCGTCTCGACCCCGCGCAGCGCCTCACGGGCGGCGCTGGTGAGCAGGAGGAACAGCGACTCGGGAGTGGTGATGAGGATGTCCGGCGGACGGCGGGCGAACGCGCGCCGCTCCTCGGCCGGGGTGTCGCCGGAACGGATGCCGACCTTGATCTCCGGCCGCGGCAGCCCCAGCCGCGCGGCCGCCTGGCCGATGCCGGCCAGCGGAGCGCGCAGGTTGCGCTCGACGTCGACCGCCAGTGCCTTGAGCGGCGAGACGTAGAGGACCCGGCACCGGGTCCGCTCGTCGGTGGGCGGGGTGGCGGCCAGCCGGTCGAGCGACCAGAGGAACGCCGCGAGGGTCTTGCCCGAGCCGGTCGGAGCCACCACCAGCGCGTGCTCGCCGCTGCTGATCGCCTGCCAGGCGCCGTCCTGGGCGGCGGTGGGCCGCTCGAAGGCGCCGGTGAACCAGGCCCTGGTGGGCTCGGAGAACCGGGCCAGGGCACCGGGCTCGGGGATCGGACGGGCGGGCACGCGCTCAGTCTCCCCGGCGTGTACGACACTTCGCTGGCCGGCGAGGGCAGCCGGCCGCGGAACCATCCGCCCCGGAGACAGGAGCGCACGTGACACCGCTGCCGCCGGACGTCGCGGTCGGCGTCGCACGCGTCCAGCGCCGCACCCTCGGTGTGCTCAGCGGTGGGGTCGCCCTGGCCGGGCTGGGGGTCACCGTCGGCATCACCGCCGGCGGGCTGCTCGCCCGTGACGTCGCGGGCACCGACAGCGCCGCAGGGCTCGGCCAGACCGCCGGCGTCCTCGGCGCCGCGGTCCTGGCGGTCCCCCTGGCCAGGATCAGCGACACCGCGGGCCGGCGGGCCGGGCTGGCCGTCGGCTACGCCCTCGGCGTCGTCGGCGCGGTGGTCACCGTGCTCGCCGCGGCGGCCTCCTCGCTGGGGCTGCTGCTCGTGGGGCTGTTCCTGTTCGGGGCGGCCACGGCGTGCGGTCTGCAGTCGCGCTACGCCGCCGCCGACCTCGCCACGCCCGAGCACCGCGGCCGTGCCCTGTCCCTGGTCGTGTGGGCGACCACCATCGGCTCCGTCGTCGGCCCCAACCTCGCCGCTCCGGGCGCCGAGCTGGGGGCGGCCCTGGGGCTGCCGGCGCTCGGTGGGGTGTTCGTCGTGTCGGCGGTCGTCTTCGGGCTCGTGGCGGTGGGCTTCCTGCTGTTCCTGCGGCCCGATCCGCTGCTGCTGTCACGGACGCTCGGTGGCGGCCCTCGCGGCGGTGGCGGCCCCCGCCCGCGGCGCGCCACCGGCGCGGCGCTGCGGGCGGTGTGGGCGACACCGGCCGGGAGGCTGGGCCTCGCCGCCGTCGTGGTCGCCCACTCGGTGATGGTCGGCGTCATGGTGATGGCACCGGTGCACATGGGGCACGCCGGTGGCGCCGAGGGAACCGTGCTCCGGCTCGTCGGCCTGGTGATCAGCGTGCACGTGGCCGGCATGTACCTGCTCTCCCCGCTGGTCGGCGTGCTCGCCGACCGGGCCGGCGCCCCGGCGGTCGTGGCCCTCGGCGGTGGGCTGCTCCTGGCCGCAGCGGCGGTGGCGGGCACGGCGGCGCCGGACGACTCGGTGCAGCTGGGCGCCGGGCTCCTCCTGCTGGGCCTGGGCTGGTCCTGCGGCCTCATCGCGGGCTCCGCGCTCGTGACCGCGTCGGTCGGCCCGCACGTGCGGCCGACCGCGCAGGGCGGAACCGACCTGCTGATGGGGCTCGGTGCCGCGCTGGCCGGGGTGGTCGGCGGTCCGCTGCTCGCGTGGGGCGGCTTCGGCCTGGTGTCCGGGGTCTCGGCGGCGCTGGTGCTCCCGCTGGCCTACGTGTGGCTGACCACGAGGGTCAGCGCCCGCGGTAGTTCCTGATCAGCAGCACGATCAGCACGACCATCGCCAGCACGATGCCGATCTCGACGACGGTGTCGAGCGTCTGCGAACCCGTGCCCGGAATCATGGTCCCGAGCCTAGGGCGGATGCGGCGGCGCTGGGCGCCGGCGGGTTAGCGTCGGGGCGTGCGCCTGCAGGAGTTCTGGTCCCGCCTCGACGATCAGTTCGGGGCCATGCGCGCCCAGAGCGTCGTGCGCGACCACGTCTTCGCCGACCTCGGCGGCCGCACGGCGGCCGACGCCATCGAAGCAGGTGTCCCGGTGCGGAAGGTGTGGCTCGCGGTCTGCGAGGCCTTCGACGTGCCGGTCAAGGAACGCTGACCCGGGCGCGACACCGGGCCGGCGTGTCGGCCTGGCGATCGAACAGGTGTTCGGCCTACTGTGTCGTCCACAGGGCGGCTGGTCCTCCACAGCCGGCCCGGAATCCGAAAACTGTCGGTGCCTCGCCCTAGCGTCGGTCCCGACCCGCTTCTCGCGAACCGAAGGTGACGCACCATGGCAGCAACGCTCGACCGCGACAAGGCCCTCGACATGGCCCTCGCCCAGATCGACAAGCAGTTCGGCAAGGGCTCGGTCATGCGCCTGGGCGACAGCCCCGAGGTGGCGATCAGGGTCATCCCGACCGGCTCGATCGCCCTCGACATCGCCCTGGGCATCGGCGGGCTGCCGCGCGGCCGGGTCGTCGAGGTGTACGGGCCGGAGTCCTCCGGTAAGACCACGGTCGCCCTGCACGCGGTGGCCAACGCCCAGGCCGCCGGCGGCATCGCCGCCTTCATCGACGCCGAGCACGCGCTCGACCCGGAGTACGCCCGCGCCATCGGCGTGGACACCGACGCGCTCCTGGTCAGCCAGCCCGACACCGGTGAGCAGGCGCTCGAGATCGCCGACATGCTGATCCGCTCCGGCGCGCTCGACATCATCGTCATCGACTCGGTGGCGGCCCTCGTGCCCCGCGCCGAGATCGAGGGCGAGATGGGTGACAGCCACGTGGGTCTGCAGGCCCGCCTGATGAGCCAGGCGCTGCGGAAGATCACCGGCGCGCTGAGCAACTCGGGCACGACGGCGATCTTCATCAACCAGCTGCGCGAGAAGGTCGGTGTGGTCTACGGCTCGCCCGAGGTCACCACCGGTGGTCGCGCGCTGAAGTTCTACTCGTCGGTCCGGCTCGACGTCCGCCGCATCGAGACCCTCAAGCAGGGCACCGACGCGATCGGCAGCCGCACCCGCATCAAGGTCGTCAAGAACAAGGTCGCCGCACCGTTCAAGCAGGCCGAGCTCGACATCCTCTGGGGTCAGGGTTTCAGCCGCGAGGGCGGCATCGTCGACGCCGGTGTCGAGCAGGGCATCGTGAAGAAGTCCGGCGCTTGGTACACCTACGAGGGCGACCAGCTGGGTCAAGGCAAGGAGAACGTCCGCAACTTCCTGAAGGACAACCCCGACCTGGCCGACGAGATCGAGAAGCGGGTCAAGGAAAAGCTGGGCATCGGCCCGACGCTGGACGCTCCGGCGCCGGTCGACGCCCCGGGCTTCTGATCCGGCGGTGGACGACAGGCCACCCACCCGACGGCGCGGCTCCGGGGGCTCCCGGGCCGGCCGGTGGTCCCGCGCTCCCGGCGGCGACGATCCCCTGACCCCGGACGTCGCCCCCGGTTCCCCGGAGGACGACGCGGGCGACCCTGAGCAGGTCGCCCGTGCCATCTGCCTCCGCGCGCTGACCGGTGCGCCGAAGACGCGGCAGCAGCTCGCCGATCTGCTCGCCAAGCGCGGGGTGCCGGACGATGCGGCCGAGGCCGTGCTGGACAGGTTCACCGAGGTGGGCCTGATCGACGACGCGTCCTTCGCCCGGGCCTGGGTCAGCAGCCGGCAGGCCGGCCGGGGGCTGGCCCGTCGGGCGCTGACCGCGGAGCTGCGCGCCAAGGGCGTCGATCCGGAAACGGCCGCCGAGGCCGTCGAGGCGGTGGACGACGACGACGAGCGGGAGGCGGCCCGCCGGCTGGTGGCGCGGCGGGTGACCGCCATGCGCCGGCTCGACCGGGCCACGGCCGCCCGCCGCCTGATCGGCATGCTCGCCCGCAAGGGCTACAACGGCGGTCTCGCCGCGGCGGTTGTCCGGGAGGCGCTGGACGAGGCGCACCTCGATGGCGACGTCGACGACGTCCCCGAGTTCGACGAGGAGAGCGCGCTGCCCTGAAGGCGTCGCGGCCTTCCCCGCCACGTGGCGGGGCGCGAACGACAGGAGGCGGTCCGGATGTCCGGACCGCCTCCTGTCGTTCCACCGCGTCAGCCCGTCGCGAG
This sequence comes from Blastococcus sp. SYSU DS0973, assembly GCF_054051055.1. Lineage (NCBI taxonomy): Bacteria > Bacillati > Actinomycetota > Actinomycetes > Geodermatophilales > Geodermatophilaceae > Blastococcus > Blastococcus sp. SYSU DS0973. Next base: position 249,594 of record NZ_JBJHAN010000005.1, on the reverse strand, counting down.
CCAGGCGGTCATGTCCACCGCAGTGCCGTCCGGCGCCTCCGCATCGGGCACCAGCCACTCCGGTTCCCGGAGCTGGCCGTCGGAGAGCCAGCGGCTGATCTCCGTGTCGAGCCCCTCCTCTGCGTCGGCACCGGGGCGGCGCCGCTCGCCGAGGAAGGTCAGGTCCACCTCGGTGCCGTCGGCGTAGCGGAAGACCACCCGGCAGCGCGAGCGCCGGTGCCGCGCCGGGGGAACCACCTCGCGGACGACGGCGCTCTCCGCACCGGCGGCCTCGGCGAAGGCCGGGGCCGCGGAGCGCAGGCGCACGACGAACTGCTGCCCGCCGTCCAGCGGCGGAACCGACCCGGCCGCGGGCGGGGAGGCGACCGGGGCGGTGAGGATCTGCTCGCCGGCGGCCCGGGGGACCGGGGGCAAGTTGCGGGGCCCCACCGCGTGCATCGTCTCCATCGTGATCACCAGTCTCGCCACAGTTGCGCTCGACTCGGAGTCGGCGCGCCCGGGTGGGACGAGTGGTTCGCACGGGATGGGCACGCCTGCCTCAGGCGCCGTCCCGCACGGGCACCAGGTCGCCGCCGCCGGTCGCCTTCGCCGTGGAGCCGCGGGCCTGGCGGGCCTGGATCCACTGGGCCAGCCGGCTCAGCGCGTAGTTGATCGCGATGTAGAGCAGGGCGACCACCACGAAGGTCTGGATGGGGTTGTCGAGGTTGCGTCGGATGCTCTCGCCCTGGCTGAGCAGCTCGTCGTAGTTGGCGACGAACGTGACGAGCGACGTGTCCTTGAGGACGACGACCAGCTGGCTGATGATCGCCGGCAGCATCACCCGGAAGGCCTGGGGGAGCAGGACGATCCGCATGGTCTGCCCGTTGGTCAGCCCGGTCGCCAGGGCCGCCTCGCGCTGCCCCCGGGGCAGTGAGGCCACCCCCGCCCGGACCACCTCGGCGAAGATGACCATGTTGTAGGCCGTCAGGCCGATGACCAGACCCCAGAGCACCTGGCCGCCGGGCCAGTCGCGCAGGTCCAGGCCCACGTCGGGCAGCACGCGGACGCCGAAGTAGACGAGCACCACCACGGGCAGGCCGCGGAACAGTTCGACGAGCCCGACCAGCGGAATGCGCCCTGCCCGGCCCAGGGACAGCCGGGCGACGGCGATCAGCGTGCCGAGGACGATCGACAGCGTCATGGCGATCACCGCCGCGATGATGGTGTTGCGGATGCCCTCGCCGAACAGTCCCCACACGGCCCCGAAGTTCTCGTTGCCCGGGTTGATGAGGGGGCCCCACTTCTCCATCGAGAACTGGTCCCGGTCCGCCAGCCGCCGCGCGACCACGTAGGCCAGCCCCAGGAGGGCGACCACCGCGACCGCGGTGCCGATGGCGGTCCGGCGTCGCGCCCGCGGACCCTGCGCGTCGAAGAGGACGGTCTCTTCCCGGCTCATCGGGCGATCGCCGCCTTCCGCTCGATGACCTGCAGGAGGGCGCCCGCCGGCAGGGTGATGAGGAGGAACCCGATCGCGACGCCGGTGAAGATCGGCAGGGTCTCGAACCCGCGCGCGCTCACCAGGGTCTGACCGGTGCTCCACAGGTCGCCGCCGACGCCGAAGGCCCCGACCACGGCGGAGTTCTTGAACATCGCGATGATCACGCTCCCGAGGGGCGGGATCACCGTGCGGAGGGCCTGGGGGAGGACCACGTACCGCAGCGCCTGGCCGAAGTTCAGGCCGATCGATCGGGCGGCCTCCGCCTGGCCCGCGGGCACGGAGTTGATGCCCGAGCGCACCGCCTCGCAGACGAACGCGGACGTGTAGAGCACCAGCCCCAGCACGCCGAAGAAGAAGAACGAGCGGTTGATCCCGATCTCGGGCAGCCCGAACGCGCAGGCGAAAAGGACCACCGACAGCGGTGTGTTGCGGAAGGTCGTCACCCAGAACGAGCCGAACGCCCGCAGCGGCGGAACGGGGGACACCCTGCAGGCGGCGATGAGGACGCCCAGGAGCAACGAGCCGACGAGCGCCCACAGGATGATGCTCAACGAGGTCAGGAAGCCCTGGACGAAGAGGTCGAGGTTCTCGAGAACCGGGCCCACGTGCTCTCCCTCGCTGCGGCGGTGGTCGGGTCGGACGGCATCGGCCGCGACCGGCCGGCGCTGGGGCCGGCCGGTCGCGGATCGATCAGGTGCTCAGCCGGTCAGGCGCACTCGTCGAACTCGGGGAGCTCGGGGGTCTCCGTGCCCTCGACCTGGCCCGCGGTGGACTCCCAGGCCTCGACGTAGGCGTCCTCGTTCTCGCGCAGCGTCTCGTGGATGAACTCGCAGAACGCCACGTCACCCTTCTGGATGCCGATGCCGTACGGCTCCTCGGTGAACTGCTCGCCGACCAGCTTGAACTCGCCGTCGGACTCCGAGACGAAGCCCAGCAGGATCACGTTGTCGGTCGTCACGGCGTCCACCTGGCCGTTGCTCAGGGCGTCCGCGCACTGCGAGTACTCGTCGAACAGCACCAGCTGGGAGTCGTTGGCGAGGTACGGGCGGATCTGCTCCGACGGCGTCGAGCCGGTCACCGAGCAGACGGTCGCGTCCGGGTTCTCGGTGAACGACTCCGGCCCGGTGATGGTGTCGTTGTCCGCGGCGACCATGATCTGCTGCCCGGCCTCGTAGTACGGCCCGGCGAAGGAGATGCGCTCCTTGCGCTGGTCGTTGATGGTGTACGTCGCGACGACCATGTCGACCTCGTCGCCCTCGAGGACCTCCTCCCGCACCGCGGACGGGGTCTCCACCCACTCGATGTCCTCGGGGGCGATCCCCAGCCCGCCGGCGATGATCTTGGCCACCTCGACGTCGAAGCCCTCGACCTCGCCGCTGAGGTTCTCCAGGCCGAAGCCGGGCTGGTCGAACTTCGTGCCGACGCGAATCGTGCCCGCCTCGGCGATCTCGGCCATCGTCGTGCCTTCCTCGAACTCGGGCGCGTCGGCGACGGGCACGTCGGTGGCGGCGTCCTCGGAGCCGCCACCGCAGGCGGCGGCGGTCAGGGCGACGACGGACAGGGTGGCTACCAGGGCGGTGCGCCGGAAGGTCATGGCTGGAGTCCTCTCGCTTGGGGTCTCGTGCGGTCAGTGGGTGAGGATCTTGGACAGGAAGTCCTTGGCGCGGTCGGACTGCGGGTTGGTGAAGAAGGTCTCCGGCTCGGCCGACTCGACGATCCGGCCGCCGTCCATGAACACCACCCGGTTGGCCGCCTTGCGGGCGAAGCCCATCTCGTGGGTGACGACGACCATCGTCATGCCGTCCCGCGCCAGACCGACCATGACGTCGAGGACCTCGTTGATCATCTCGGGGTCCAGGGCCGACGTCGGCTCGTCGAAGAGCATGACCTTGGGCTCCATGGCCAGCGCCCGGGCGATCGCCACGCGTTGCTGCTGGCCACCGGAGAGCTGGGCCGGGTACTTGTCGGCCTGGGTGCCGACCCCGACCCGGTCGAGCAGTTCCCGGGCCCGCTTCTCGACGTCGGCCTTCGGTTGCTTGCGGACCTTCACCGGCCCCAGCGTGACGTTCTCGAGCACGGTCTTGTGCGCGAAGAGGTTGAAGCTCTGGAAGACCATGCCGACGTCGGCGCGCAGGCGGGCGAGCTCCTTGCCCTCTTCGGGCAGGCGCTCCCCGTCGATCGTGATCTCGCCCTTCTCGATGGGCTCGAGCCGGTTGATCGCACGGCACAGCGTCGACTTCCCCGAGCCCGACGGGCCGATGACGACGACGACCTCGCCCCGGGCGATGGCCAGGTCGATGTCCTGCAGGACGTGCAGCTCGCCGAACCACTTGTTGACGCCGGACAGGCGAACGAGAGGCTCTCCGTTCGAACGGCTGGTCATCTTGGGGACCCTAAGGGCCCGAAGTGCACGCGGAGTGATCGGGACGATCACGAAGGGGTAACGAAGCGGGGGCCTCATGCGCCGGTCACCGGCCCGGCAGGCCGGACGGGCGGGCCGGCCGCGGCCGCGCCGTACCCTCGCTGTCGACATGAGAACCGAGTTGGAGGCACCTGCGCGCACCTACCGCGTGCGCACGTACGGGTGCCAGATGAACGTGCACGACTCCGAGCGCCTCTCCGGCCTGCTCGAGGAGGCCGGCTACACCGCCGCGGCCGAGGGCGACGACGCCGATGTCGTCGTCCTGAACACGTGCGCGGTCCGGGAGAACGCGGACAACCGGCTGTACGGGAACCTCGGGCACCTGCGGCCGGTGAAGGACGCGCACCCGGGCATGCAGATCGCCGTCGGCGGCTGCCTGGCGCAGAAGGACCGCGGCGAGATCGTCCGGCGCGCCCCGTGGGTCGACGTCGTCTTCGGCACGCACAACGTCGGATCGCTGCCGGCGCTGCTCGACCGGGCGCGGCACAACGCCGAGGCGCAGGTCGAGATCGTCGAGTCCCTCGAGGTCTTCCCGTCGACGCTGCCGGCCAAGCGGGACTCCGCCTACTCGGGCTGGGTGTCGATCAGCGTCGGGTGCAACAACACCTGCACGTTCTGCATCGTGCCGGCGCTGCGCGGCAAGGAGAAGGACCGCCGGCCCGGGGAGATCCTCGCCGAGGTGCAGGCGCTGGTCGACCAGGGCGTGCTCGAGGTGACCCTCCTCGGGCAGAACGTCAACGCCTACGGCGTGGAGTTCCGCGACCGCGGCGCCTTCGCCGACCTGCTCCGCGCGGCCGGCCGCATCGACGGCCTCGAGCGGATCCGGTTCACCAGCCCGCATCCGCGCGAGTTCACCGACGACGTCATCGACGCGATGGCCGGGACACCGGCGGTCTGCCACCAGCTGCACATGCCGCTGCAGAGCGGGTCGGACGACGTCCTCCGCCGGATGCGCCGCGGCTACCGGCAGGACCGCTACCTCGGCATCATCGACCGCGTCCGGGCGGCGATGCCCGACGCCGCGATCACCACCGACATCATCGTCGGCTTCCCCGGCGAGACGGAGGAGGAGTTCCAGCAGACGCTGGAGGTCGTCCGGCAGGCCCGCTTCGCCAGCGCCTTCACCTTCCAGTACTCCAAGCGGCCGGGAACGCCGGCGGCGGAGATGGACGGCCAGCTGCCCAAGGACGTCGTCCAGGAGCGGTACCTGCGGCTCACCGCGCTGCAGGACCAGATCAGCTGGGACGAGAACCGGAAGCTGATCGGTCGGACGGTCGAGCTGCTCGTGGCGGCGGGGGAGGGGAGCAAGGACGCCCAGCGCGGCCGGCTGTCCGGCCGGGCTCGCGACGGCCGGCTGGTGCACTTCACGGCCGCGGACGGCGTCCGTCCCGGCGACGTGGTCGAGACGGTGATCACCGAGGCCGCGCCGCACCACCTGGTCGCCGACGGCGCGCTGCTCTCGCACCGGCGCACGCGCGCCGGGGACGCCGCGGAGGCCGGCACCCGGCCGACGACGCCGGGGGTCTCGCTGGGCATGCCCCGGATCGGTGTTCCGGACCCGCTGCCGGCGCTGACCACCGGCTGCTGAGCCGGGGCACAGGAGGCTGTGCACACGGGATCGCCCGGCGAACCGTGCGCACAGCCTCCTGTGCCCGGGGTTGTTACCGGCGGGCGGACTTCTCCGCCTCGGCCAGCCACTCCTGGCGGGTGGCCAGGTTGGCCTTCGCCTCTGCGATCCGCCGCTGGTCGCCCGCGGCCTCGGCCTTGGCCAGCTGCTCCTCGGCCTTGGTGACCGCGGCCCGCATCGAGGTGACCATCGGGTTCTCCGGGGTGGTCCGGATGCGTCCCGCGTCGGCGGCTCCCCGGACCCGCTGCTCCACGGCCTGCATCCGGTCCTCGAGCGAGCGCATCACGGCCCGCGGCACGTGCCCGATCGCGTCGTAGCGCTCCTGGATCTTGCGCAGTGCGTTCTGCGCGCCCCGCAGGTCGGTGGACGGGTCGAGCTTCTCCGCCTCGGCCAGCAGCTCCTCCTTGGCCCGCTGGTTGGCGACCTGCTCGGCGTCGCGCGCCTTGTCCTGCTCGGCGCGGGCGTTGAAGAAGACGTCCTGCGCGGCGCGGAACTGCTTCCACAGGTCGTCGTCACCATCGCGGCCGGTGCGGGGCACCGCCTTCCAGCGGTCCATCAGCGAGCGCATGGCCGCACTGGTGGGCCCCCACTCGGTCGACGTCGACAGCCGCTGCGCCTCGGCGATCAGCTCCTGCTTGGCGGCGCGGGCCTCGCCGCGCTGGGCGTCCAGCTGGGCGAAGTGGGCGCCGCGCCGGCGGCCGAACGCGTCCCGGGCAGCCGCGAATCGCGACCACAGCGCCTCGTCGGTCTTGCGGTCGATGCCGCGGATGGTCTTCCACTCCTCGACGATCGCCTTGAGGCGGTCACCGGCGGCCTTCCAGGACGTCGACTCGGCGGCGATCTGCTCGGCCTCGGCGGCGAGCGCCTCCTTGCGCGCCACCTGGACGGCGCGGGCGGCGGCCTTCTCGGCGCGGTACGCGGCGACCGCGGACTCGGCGGTCTCCACCATGGCGCGGGCGCGGGCGGCCAGCCCCTCGAGGTCGCCGACGGCGGCCGCGGTCGGGATGGACTCGGCCAGCGACTGTGCCTTGGCCCTGATCTCGGCGGGGTTGCCGGTGTGGGCCTTGAGCCGGGCCTCGAGCAGGGAGACCTCGGTGGCGAGGTCGTCGTACCGCCGCCCGTAGTGGGCCAGCCCCGCCTCTGCCTCGCCGGCCTGCCACGACCCGACCTCGCGCTCGCCGTCGGCGGTGCGCACGAAGACGGTGCCCTGCTCGTCGACGCGGCCCCACTGCGCGGGGTCGCTCACCACGATCTCCACCGGTGCCGCCGGCGGTCCCGGCGCGGGGGCCGGCGGCGCAGCAGCTGCCGGTTCCGGCTCGCCGGTGGGTTCGGGGAGCGCCGCGTCCGCAGGGGCGGGCGCGGCCGGCGTGCCGTCCGCGGGGGCTCCCGCGTCGGGGCTGCCGGTCTCCTGCGCCGCCTCGGGGGCGGTGGTCTCTGGGGTCTCCGCAATCGGCGGAGCGGCCTGCTGCACCCCGTTGCCGGGGTCGTCCGTGCTCGACACGTCCGGCAGTCTCCCACGTCCCATCGGCGACACTGCTGCCGTGACCATCACTCCCGGCGGCCTTCCTGCCCGGACGTCCCGTGCGTCGGCCGCCGTCGCCTTCTGCCCGTGTCCCCCGCTGCTGCTGCCGTCGGTGGAGGGACGCCCGGCGGCGGTGACCCGCGCCCTGCGCTCGGCCTGCGTGGATGCGGTGACCGCGCTCCTCACGACCGCCCCCGACGTGGTGGTCGTCGTGGGTGCCGGGCCGGCGCCGGGCGAGCGGTTCGGCCCGGGGGACGGCGGGGACCTCCACGGGTACGGCGTCGACGCCGGGCTGCCGTTCGACGGCCGGGTGCGGCCCGGCGGCCGCCGGCTGCCGCTGGCGCACACGGTGGGCGCCTGGCTGCTCGACGAGGTCGCGTTCGCCGGTACCCGGGTGGGCGTGCGGCCGGCCGATCTCGGCCGGCTGCTGCAGGACCTGCCGGCGCCGGTGGGCGTGCTGGCGATGGGCGACGGCTCCGCCCGGCGCACCGTCAAGGCGCCGGGGTACCTGGACCCGGCGGCGGAGCCGTTCGACGGTGCCGTCGCCGCCGCCCTGGGCGCCGGGGACGCCGCGGCGCTGGCGGCGCTGGACCCGGCGGAGGGCGAGCGGCTGCTGGCCGCCGGGGTGCCGACCTGGCGCGCGGTCGGCGCGGCCTTCACCGGTCGGCACGTCACGGCGCGGCTGCATCACGACGCGGCCCCGTTCGGCGTGGGCTACCTCGTCGCCGACTGGGTGGTGGCGTGAGCGGACCGGGGCGTGCGCATCGCAGCGAGGCGGCCGCCGGCGGGGAGCGAGCATCGCAGCGAGGAACGGGCGGGGCGCGGACCGACCGCAGAGACGGCCTGGGCTTCCGAGCGAGGAGCGGGGCGCCCCGCGCCAGCGAGCCAGTGGCCCTGAGCGGGCCGCCCGTGGTGGCGGTCGTCGGGCCCACCGCGACCGGCAAGACGGCGCTGGCCGTGGCGCTGGTCCGGCGGCTGGGCGGAGAGGTGGTCAACGCCGACTCCATGCAGCTCTACCGCGGCATGGACATCGGCACCGCGAAACCCGACGTCGCCGAGCGCGGGGGAGTGCCGCACCACCTGCTGGACCTGTGGCACGTGCGCGAGCCGGCCTCGGTGGCCGAGTACCGGCAGCGCGCCCGGGCCGAGATCGACCGGCTGCGCGCCACGGGGAGCGTGCCGTTCCTCGTCGGCGGCTCCGGGCTGTACGTGCGCGCCGTCCTGGACGAGCTCGACTTCCCCGGTACCGACCCGGCGGTCCGGTCGCGGCTCGAGGCCGAGCTGGCCGCCGTCGGCCCGGCGGCGCTGCACGCCCGGCTGGCCGGGCTGGACCCGGCGGCCGCGACGGCCGTGCTGCCCAGCAACGGACGCCGGATCGTGCGCGCGCTGGAGGTGATCGAGCTGACCGGCGGCCCGTTCCGGGCGGAGCTGCCCGAGCCGCGACCGCACTACCCGGCGGTCGTCCTGGGCCTGGACCGGGAGCCGGCTGAGCTGGACGAGCGGGTCGCGGTCCGCGTGGACCGGATGTGGGCCGCCGGCTTCGTCGACGAGGTGGCGGCCCTGGCCGCCGACGGGCTCCGCGAGGGGCCGACGGCCTCCCGCGCCCTCGGCTACGCCCAGGTGCTGGCGCAGTTCGACGGCGTGCTCTCCGCCGACGAGGCGCGCGAGCGCACCGTCACCACCACCCGCCGGTTCGTCCGCCGGCAGCGCTCGTGGTTCCGCCGCGACGCCACGACCACGTGGTTGGACGCTGCGCGCCCGGACCTGGCCGACGCCGCCACCGCGGTGATCACCGCGCCTACGATCGGCGCGTGACCTCCTCGCCCCGCGTGCTGATCGGGCACGGCACCGAGAACGACTTCGTGCTGCTGCCCGACCCCGACGGCACGGTGTGGCCGGACGACCGGCTGGACGCCGCCATGGTGCAGCGCCTCTGCGAGCGGCGGGCCGGCCTCGGCGGTGACGGCGTCCTGCGGCTGGTGCGCAGCGCCCACGTACCCGACGCCGCGGCCGTGCTGGGCGACGACCTCGGCCGGTGTGAGTGGTTCATGGATCACCGCAACGCCGACGGCTCGTACGCGGAGATGTGCGGCAACGGCATCCGGCTGTTCCTGCACGCGCTGGCCGGCGAGGGGCTCGTGGACCGGATGGCCTGCGCCGACGGGCTGCTGGTCGGTACCCGCGGCGGGCCCCGCCGGGTCGGCGCCGCCGCCGACGGCGGCTACTGGGTGGACATGGGGCCGGCGCGCCCGTTCGGCGAGGGGGAGGCCCGGCTGGACGGTCGCGTCTTCCCAGGGGTGGCGGTCTCCATGGGCAATCCCCACCTGGCCTGCCTGACCGATGTCCCCGTGGACACCCTCGACCTCACCGGCACGCCGGTGGTCGACGCCGGGATCTTCCCCGACGGCGTGAACGTGGAGCTGGTCAACGTCGTCGAGCCGGGCGCGCACGTCCGGCTGCGGGTGTCCGAGCGCGGTGTCGGGGAGACCCGGTCCTGCGGCACCGGGGCCTGCGCTGCGGCGTACGCGGCGCTGCGGGCCGAGGGGGCGACCGAGGGCACGGTCGTCGTCGACGTGCCCGGGGGGCGCCTGACGGTGCAGGTGACCCCCGGGACGACGGTCCTCAGCGGGCCGGCGGTCCTGGTGTCGGCCGGCGCGCTGTGCCCGGAGTGGCTCCGGGCCTGACCCGTCAGCGGCGGTCGTCGTCGGGTGGCGCGGGGACCATCGCATCGTCGTCGGTGGCCGGAAGGGTGGGTGGCTCGCCCCGGCCGCTGTCCTGGTCCGCCCCCGCACCCATCGGGTTGCGCGGAGGGCCGCCGATGCCCTTGGGGTCCCGGCCCGGGTCGTCCAGCTCGCTGTTCGAACCCAGTCGGCTCGATCCGCTCTCGCTCATCGGTTCCTCCTCCGTGCGTCACGTCCGTCGCGCAGGCCCTACCCCTGCCGTCGGTCGGGATGCATCAGGGGCGGCGATGCGTTGTACCGGGCGATGACAACTCAGGTGCTTTCCACGCAGGACCGTGCCACGCTGGACACGATGACGACCGCCCCCGATGCCCTGCCCGTCGACGAGCAGACCGACCGGACCACCCGCCCCGCGCCCGCCGGGCGTCGGGACGAGGCCGACGACACCACCGGCTCCTACGCGCTGGAGGCGCGCGGTGCGCTGCGCCGTGTCGCGGGGCTCTCCACCGAGCTCGCCGACGTCACCGAGGTCGAGTACCGGCAGCTGCGACTCGAGCGCGTCGTGCTCGTCGGGGTCTGGACCGAGGGCACGCAGGCCGACGCCGACCGCTCGCTGGCAGAACTGGCCGCCCTGGCGGAGACGGCGGGCTCCGAGGTGCTCGAGGCGGTCAGCCAGCGGCGCGACAAGCCCGACGCCGCCACCTACGTCGGCTCGGGCAAGGCCAACGAGATCCGCGACATCGTCGCCGCGACCGGCGCCGACACCGTGATCTGCGACGGTGAGCTCACCCCCGGCCAGCTCAACCAGCTGGAGAAGGTCCTCAAGGTCAAGGTCGTCGACCGGACGGCGCTGATCCTCGACATCTTCGCCCAGCACGCCACCAGCCGGGAGGGCAAGGCCCAGGTCGAGCTGGCGCAGATGCAGTACATGCTGCCGCGGCTGCGCGGCTGGGGTGAGTCGCTCTCCCGTCAGGCCGGTGGTCGCGTCGCCGGCGGTGGCGGCATCGGTACCCGTGGTCCCGGCGAGACGAAGATCGAGACCGACCGGCGGCGCATCCGCGCCCGGGTGAGCAAGCTGCGCCGCGAGATCGCCGGCATGGCCACCGCGCGGGCCACCCAGCGGTCCAGCCGCGGCCGCAACGCCGTCCCGAGCGTGGCCATCGCCGGGTACACCAACGCCGGCAAGTCGAGCCTGCTCAACCAGCTCACCGGCGCCGGCGTGCTCGTCGAGAACGCGCTGTTCGCGACCCTGGACCCGACGGTCCGCCGTGCGCAGTCGCCGGACGGCCGGGAGTACACGCTCACCGACACCGTCGGTTTCGTGCGCCACCTGCCGCACCAGCTGGTGGACGCCTTCCGCTCCACCCTGGAGGAGGTGGCCGCGGCCGACCTGCTGCTGCACGTGGTCGACGGCTCCGACCCCGACCCGCTCGGCCAGATCGACGCCGTCCACGTCGTGTTGAACGAGATCGACGCGTCGGCGGTCCCGGAGGTCATCGTCGTCAACAAGGTCGACGCGATGAGCGAGGAGGACATCCTCGCCCTCCGCCAGGCCCTGCCGGGCGCCGTCTGGGTCTCCGCCCGGACCGGGGCCGGCATGGACACCCTGCGCCGGCTCGTCGCCGAGCGTCTGCCGCACCCGGACGTCGACGTCGACGTGCTGGTGCCCTACGAGCGGGGTGACCTGGTGGCCCGCGTGCACCGGGACGGCGAGGTCCTCAGCGAGCAGCACGAGGGCGGCGGCACCCGGCTCACCGCCCGGGTGGACGGAGCGCTCGCGGCCGCACTCGAGGAGTTCGGGGCTCCGGTCGCCTGACCTCCGGCCGCATCGATCACGATCCGGTCACGGCCCGGTACGGTTGCGGCGTGGCGAGGGGCGCGGTGCGGGAGACCGGTATTCCCGGTTCCGCGCCCGTCGTCTCGGCCGGTCGGCCGCCGTGGTGGCTGGTCGGCGTAGCGGTCCTCGTCCCGGTCCTCGTGACCGCCGACCTGCTCACCCACGGCTCGCTGGAGCGGCTGGACCTGCTGGTCTCGGAGGTCGTCAGTGACTGGGGACTGCGGGGCACCGCGGGCTACCCCGTGGTCTGGCTGGTCACCCAGCTCGGCGGGCGGGTCACCATCCTCGCGGTGCTCGCCGGTCTGCTCGGCTACCTCTTCTGGCGGCGGCGGGCGTGGTTGCCGATCGCCCGGGTCGCGCTCGCCCTCGCTGTGCTCACCGCCGGCGTCTACGCCATCAAGCACGGCATCGGTCGTACCGCCCCGGCCTTTCCGGGGTCGTACTACTTCCACCCCGACGGCGCTTCCTTCCCCTCCGGGCACGTGGCCAACGCCGTGCTCATGTGGGGCGTCGCCCGGTGGCAGGCGGTCGAGTACGGACTGCCGCCGGCGGTGCAGCGCACGTTCTGGTGGCTGAGCGTGGCCGGACCGGTCGCCACCGGTGTGGCGATGGTGTCGCTGGACTTCCACTGGGTCACCGACGCCGTCGTGGGAGCGGCTGTGGGCATCGTGCTGCTGGGCGTGGTTCATGCACTGGACGCGCTCGTGCTGTCACGCTTCGTCCGTGCCCGAGCAGCCCGGACCGGATAGCGGCGCCGTCAGGCGGCTCGTCCTGGCGACCGCGCTGATCGGCGTCCTGCTCGGTGTCCCCGGGATCGCCGAGGCCGGGGGCGCGTCACCCACGGTGCGGTGCTCGATCACCGATCCGCGCCTCGCCGAGGTCTCGGGACTCGTCGCCGTGGGCGAGCAGGTGCTCGCGCTCAACGACGGCGGCGACCAGGTCGCCGTCTACGGGCTCGACGGCGCGTGCGCGGTGATCGACGTCCGGTCCGCCCCCGTGGACCCGTACGACCCCGAGGATCTGGCGGTCGGACCGGACGGCGGCGTCTGGATCGCTGACACCGGGGACAACAGCCTCCACCGCGCGACCGTCGCGCTGCACGTCCTCCGCCCCGACGGCAGCACCGTGCTGCACCGGCTGACCTATCCCGACGGCGCGCACGACGCCGAAGCGCTGCTGGTGGCCCCGGACGGAACCCCGTACGTGGTGACCAAGGAGGTCCTGGGCTCCAGCGGTGTGTACCGGCCGGCCGGTGACCTCGCCGACGGCGGAACGGCGCCCATGGAACGGGTCGCCACCGTGAACGTGACGCTGACCGGCACCCCCGGCGGGCCGGTCGGCCGGGCCGGCCAGCTGATGATCACCGGTGGGGCGGTCGCGTCGGACGGCAGCGCCGTCGCGCTGCGCACCTACACCGACGCCTACGTGTGGCCGCTGACCGCCTCCGACGTCCCGGGCGCGCTGGCCGGCGAGCCGGTGCGGGTGGCCCTGCCGGAGTCACCGCAGGGCGAGGCGGTCAGCTTCACCGCCGACTCGCGCGCGCTGGTGGTCGCCAGCGAGGGGCTGCCCAGCGCGGTCACCGTGGTACCCCTCCCGGCCGGCGCACCGCCCGCGGCGACGGCGGCACCGGTCGCGGACCCGCTGCCGGGCTTCGAGGAGCTGGTGCGCTCGGACCGCTCACCGATCGCGGCCGCGTTGATCGCTGCCGCCGTCGCCACCCTCGTGGTCTGGCTGGGCAGCCGCCTGCGTCGTCGTCCCTGACGGTCAGACCCTGCGCAGGACCGACACGACCCGGCCGAGGATGGTGGCCTCGTCGCCAGGGATGGGCTCGTAGGCGGGGTTGTGCGGCAGCAGCCACACGTGACCGTCGCGGCGCTTGTACGTCTTGACCGTTGCTTCGCCGTCGATCATGGCGGCCACGATCTCCCCGTTCTCGGCCGTCGGCTGCTGGCGGACGACGACCCAGTCGCCGTCGCAGATGGCCGCCTCGACCATCGAGTCACCGGCCACCTTGAGCATGAACACCGTTCCCTCGCCGACGAGTTCGCGGGGGAGCGGGAAGACGTCCTCCACCGCCTGCTCGGCGAGCACGGGACCACCGGCGGCGATCCGCCCGACCAGGGGTACGTACGTCGGGGCCGAGGCCTGCTCGCCGTCGCCGACCACGGGCGGCTCGACGGCGGCGGTGCGGCCTGCGTCGCCGGGCAGCCGGACGTCGAGGGCGCGCGGCCGGTTGGGGTCGCGGCGCAGCCAGCCCTTCTTCTGGAGGACCGACAGCTGGTGCGCGACCGAGGAGGCCGACGACAGCCCGACCGCCTCGCCGATCTCGCGCACCGAGGGCGGATAGCCGCGACGGTCGATCGAGTCGCGGATGACCTCCAGCACCCGGCGCTGCCGCTGGGTGAGTCCGTCACCGTCGGCCGTCCGGTCCGGAAAGGTGCGCACCGACGCCGAGGCGTCGGCCGTCTCCGGGGCGGCGCTCCGGCTCCCGCGTCGGCCGCCGGACGTCCCGCTCGAGTTCGTCACGTGTCCTCCTCGCCGGCTGCCCGCGCAGCTGATCAGCCTGGTCGTCGTAGCGACCGTAGCGCCGATCGCCGGTCAGTTCAAACACGTGTTCGAAAGTTGCCCGTGTCGCGTCGCTTCTGTCGGACCGATGCGGTAGACATCGGACAGGCGTTCGAATCGAACACACGTTCGGGCCGGGGGGATCCGGCCAGGTGAGGGGCGGGAAGCCATGGCCGGCAGTGCGGCAGCGACGGTGCGCGGAGAGACGCCCGGCGCGGTGCGGGAGCGGTTCGAGCGGCGGCCGGAGCGGCACCTGCGCGTGCTGCCGCCGGTCCCGCGCGCCTACGCGGTCGCACCGGCGGCCGGAGGTGGGGCCGCGGGCCGGTCGGCGCGCGGCGCCCGTCCCGCCGTAGCCCTGGGGCATGCCGCAGGGCGGCCGGGGAAACCGGCGCTGCCACCTCTCCGGTTGACCGCTCGCGGTCGCCGGCTCGTGGCCGCCCTCGCGCTGCTGCTGGTCCTCTGTGTGGTCGCGCTCGGGACCGCGGTGCTCGGTGGGGACGGTGCCGGCCTGGAGCTGATGGGGACGACGAGGGTCATCGTCGAGCCGGGGGACACGCTGTGGTCGATCGCGAGCGCAGCGGCGGGTGGGCGGGACGTGCGGGAGGTCGTCGACGGCATCCAGCTGTTGAACGGCCTCGACGGCTCGGCGATCCTGCCGGGGCAGGTCCTGCGGCTGCCCTGAGTCAGCTCCCCCGGGCCCGGTGGACTCCGCCGGCCGCGGCAAGAGGTGCCCAGCCCGGCCCGACGAGCTCGTCGACCGTGCGTGTTGAAGCGTCGGCCGTCTGTGTTGGCCATCACCCTCGCCGCCTGTCGCAGTCCAGCGTCATGGAGAACCGCGCCGCGGTGTCCGCCCCGCCGACCCCAGGCCGTCGAGGTCCACCAGGTCGGTGCCTGGTGTGCAGGGGCTGCCGGGCTGTCGGGCTGTCGGGCTGTCGATTCGGGCACCTGCCAGGTGTGCGTGCGGGTCGTCGTGGGTGGCGCCGAGGCGACGGCGTGGAGCGAGCTGTCGACCGTGCGGCTGCCCGAGCCGCCTGTCGCCGCACCCGCTGCGGCCGTCGTCGCGGCATCTCGCGCGACGCAGCGCGTGGCCGTGGCGCGGGCGGGGTCTGCAGTTCGCGGCGGGCGCTCCGCCGGTGCCGACGCCACCGCGAGCCTTCCGCTGGTCCGAGACGCCGGGCATGTCCTGTGACTGCTGGGGTCCGGTGTTCCGCGTGCGCACGGCAGTGCCGGGGCGGAACACGCCGAGGAAACGATCACTTGCACATCTTGTGAGGCCCGCCCTAGGGTTCCCCTACATCTAGTAGTTACAGGGCTGTAAGCCCGTCCACAGGCTGGTCCTCAGGTTCTCCCCGGCGCATCCACCGGATGTCCCCAAGAGGGTCCACAACCGGCCGGTGGGGGGCGTAGGAAGAAGGAGGTGAACCACCGTGCGATGCCCGTTCTGCCACAACGCCGACAGCCGGGTGATCGACTCGCGCGAGGCCGATGAGGGCGCCACCACCCGGCGTCGCCGGTCCTGCCCCGCGTGCGGGCGGAGGTTCACCACCGTCGAAGAGGCGGTGCTCGCCGTCGTCAAGCGCAACGGCGTGAGCGAGCCCTTCAACCGCAGCAAGGTGGTCGCGGGCGTCCGGCGGGCCTGCCAGGGCCGTCCGGTCGACGAGGACCAGCTCAAGCTGCTCGCCCAGCAGGTGGAGGACGCCATCCGCGCCAGCGGCGCGGCGGAGGTGCCCAGCCACGAGGTCGGGCTGGCGATCCTGCGGCCGCTGCGCGAGCTCGACGAGGTCGCCTACCTGCGCTTCGCCAGCGTGTACCGGGCCTTCACCTCGCTCGAGGACTTCGAGAAGGAAATCACCGAGCTGCGTGCCCGGCACCTGGCGGCGGGTACCCCGCCGCTGCCGGGCATGCAGGGGGACCCGCCGGTCCGCCGGCGGGGTGGGGGCCGGGGGCAGCCGGTCGCCTCCGGCAGCCCTGCCGGCACCTGAGAAACCCGTCAGTGCCACCCGATAGACAGCAGTTCGAGCAGTTACCGATCGCGGCTCTTCCCCAGCCCCCGATCCGCCACCGCGCAGCACCACCGCGCAGCCCCGCGAAGCACCACGCGACACACGACCAGGGAGAGCTCCACACCATGACCGATACCGACGACCGCGTGGCCGGTCCCCGCACCCGCCGCGGCGCCAAGGCGCCCAGCCGGGGCAAGGGCCTCAAGATCAAGCGCGTTTTCACCACCGCCGGTGTGCACCCGTACGACGAGGTGACCTGGGAGCGCCGCGACGTCGTCATGACCAACTGGCGGGACGGCTCGATCAACTTCGAGCAGCGCGGTGTCGAGTTCCCGGCCGAGTGGAGCATCAACGCCACGAACATCGTCACCACGAAGTACTTCCGCGGCGCGGTCGGCACCTCCCAGCGGGAGGTCAGCCTGCGCCAGCTGATCGACCGCGTGGTGCTCACCTACACCGAGGCCGGCCGCGAGCACGGCTACTTCGCCACCGAGGGCGACGCCGAGATCTTCGAGCACGAGCTGACCTGGATGCTGCTGCACCAGTACTTCAGCTTCAACTCGCCCGTCTGGTTCAACGTCGGCACGAGCGCCCCGCAGCAGGTCAGCGCCTGCTTCATCCTCGCCGTCGACGACGAGATGGACTCGATCCTGAACTGGTACCGCGAGGAGGGCCTGATCTTCAAGGGCGGCTCCGGTGCCGGCCTGAACCTCTCCCGCATCCGCTCCTCCAAGGAGCTGCTCTCCTCCGGCGGCACCGCCTCGGGCCCGGTCAGCTTCATGCGCGGTGCCGACGCCTCGGCCGGGACGATCAAGTCCGGTGGCGCCACCCGGCGCGCGGCCAAGATGGTCGTCCTCGACATCGACCACCCCGACATCGAGGAGTTCATCGAGACCAAGGCGCGCGAGGAGGACAAGATCCGCGCGCTGCGCGACGCCGGGTACGACATGGATCTCGGCGGCAAGGACATCACCAGCGTCCAGTACCAGAACGCCAACAACTCCGTCCGCGTCTCCGACGAGTTCATGCGCGCGGTGGAGGAGGGCGACGAGTTCGGGCTGCGCGCCCGCCTGGATGGATCGGTGATCGAGACCGTCGACGCCAAGTCGCTGTTCCGCAAGGTCACCCAGGCCGCCTGGGAGTGTGCCGACCCGGGCATCCAGTACGACGACACGATCAACGACTGGCACACCAACCCCGAGACCGGCCGCATCAACGCGTCCAACCCCTGCTCGGAGTACATGAGCCTGGACAACAGCTCGTGCAACCTGGCGTCGCTGAACCTCATGAAGTTCCTCAAGGACGACGGCACGTTCGACGCCAAGAACTTCGTGAAGGCCGTCGAGCTGGTCATCACCGCGATGGACATCTCGATCTGCTTCGCGGACTTCCCGACCGAGCCGATCGGCGAGACGACCCGCGCCTACCGCCAGCTGGGCATCGGCTACGCCAACCTGGGCGCCCTGCTCATGGCAACCGGCCACGCCTACGACTCGCGCGGTGGCCAGACGCTGGCAGCGGCGATCACCTCGCTGATGACCGGCACCGCCTACCGGCGCTCGGCCGAGCTCGCCGGCATCGTGGGTGCCTACGAGGGCTTCACGCGCAACGCGGACGCCCATGCCCGGGTCATGCGGAAGCACGCCGCGGCCAACGACGCCATCCGCCCGGTCGGTGCCGACGACGCCGACGTGCTCAAGGTCGCCACCCAGCAGTGGCAGGAGTGCCTGGAGATCGGCGCCGACAACGGTTGGCGCAACGCGCAGGCCTCGGTGCTGGCCCCCACCGGCACCATCGGCTTCATGATGGACTGCGACACGACCGGCATCGAGCCGGACTTCTCGCTGGTCAAGTTCAAGAAGCTGGTCGGCGGCGGCTCCATGCAGATCGTGAACCAGACGGTGCCGCGGGCGCTGCGCAGCCTGGGCTACCAGGAGGAGCAGATCGAGGCGATCGTCGAGTACATCGCCGAGCACGGCCACGTCGTCGACGCCCCGAGCCTGCGCCCGGAGCACTACGAGGTGTTCGACTGCGCCATGGGCGAGCGGGCCATCTCCCCGATGGGCCACGTCCGCATGATGGCCGCCGTCCAGCCGTTCATCTCCGGCGCCATCAGCAAGACGGTCAACATGCCGGAGACGGCGACCGTCGAGGACGTCGAGACGATCTACTTCCAGGGCTGGAAGATGGGTCTCAAGGCGCTGGCCATCTACCGCGACAACTGCAAGGTCGGCCAGCCGCTGTCCGGGGGCAAGGGCAAGAACGACGGCACCAGGGCCGAGGTCGAGGCGGCGGCCCCCAGCGCGCTGTCGCACCCGGTGCGCAAGCGGCTGCCGAAGAAGCGGACGAGCGTCACCACCTCGTTCAGCGTCGCCGGCGCCGAGGGGTACATGACCGCGGGCATGTACGAGGACGGCAGCCTCGGTGAGGTGTTCCTGAAGCTCGGCAAGCAGGGCTCGACCCTCGCCGGTGTGATGGATGCCTTCTCGATCGGCATCTCGCTGGCCCTGCAGCACGGTGTCCCGCTGGAGACCTACATCTCCAAGTTCACCAACATGCGCTTCGAGCCGGCCGGCATGACCGACGACCCGGACATCCGGATCGCCCAGTCCGTGATGGACTACATCTTCCGTCGCCTGGCGCTGGACCACCTGCCGGTGGACAAGCGTGCCGGCCTGGGCATCTTCACCGCCGAGGAGCGGGCCGCGCAGGTCTCCGGTTACGGAACCTCCGCGTCGACGGCCACCGTGCACGAGGAGGAGGTCGACCTGGAGCAGCTGCGCGGCTCCGCGCCGATCGAGACGTCCAAGGTGGATGAGAAGGTCACCCCCGCGGGGCCGAAGTCGGTCAAGGAGGCCCACTCCTCGGCCGAGCTCCTCGAGCTGGTCACCGGGACCGCCACCGACGCGCCGCTGTGCATGACCTGCGGCACGAAGATGCGCCCGGCCGGTAGCTGCTACGTCTGCGAGGGCTGCGGCTCCACCAGCGGCTGCAGCTGACTGTCGTCGGACCACAGTGACGGGCGTCTTCCCGATGACACCGGATGCCGTCTGGACGTGACACCTGGCGGTGTCGCGGGGTGGTGACGACGATCGCACTCGCTGACTGACACCTGCATCGCTGCAGTACCTGAAGGTGGCCACGGCCGCCGCCACGGAATCGTCCGTGGCGGCGGCCGTGACCTGTGGCTGAAGCAGTGCCGCGCGTCCGACTCGCCGAGGCGTGGAGGCTGCGGCTGTAGCGGCAGAGGCTGCGGCAAGGCTGCTTGCGTCGGGCGTGCTGCACCGACTTCGGTGACCTCATGGGCGGCACGGCATGGAGGGAGGGGGTAGGTCGTCGACTCCTCTCCGGCTGGGTGCGAGGCGGGGCGACCGGGCCGTGCGTGTCCGGCCCACCCCGGGCACGGGCACGGTGGTCCGCAGCCCCTGGGCCGGGCTCGGTGACCGCCGCGCGGACATGCGCATCCGGCACTGCCGCCGCAGCCGGGCCAGCGACGCCGGGGTGGTGATCGACGTGCCGCGCACCTGGTCGCGGGGTGCTTGCTCGGTCCCGTCACGACTCCCGCCCGAGGCATGGCGCCGTACTTGCGAGTCGGGGCCGGGCCTCACCCGGCGTGATCCCTAGCGTTGACTGGAATGTCCAGCGTGGTCCCACTCGTTGTGTCACTGCGTGGCGTCTCGGCCGCTTCAACCAGTTGCTTCGACCGATGCATGGAAGGCGCGCCGCGTCGGGCGAGAACGACCTCGGCTGCGAGTGCTCCGACGGCAGCCGCGACCGGACCGATGGTCACCGCGTGCAACGGTAGGAGGCCTGGTTGGAAGAGGTAGCGATCGCCGACGACGGCCAGTGGTCCGACTTCGGCACCGGGTGCCCAACGGCCCAGCGCGTACTCCACAGATCCTGATTCATCCGCCCCGCCGGCAGCGCGAAGGAGAAACCACGTGCACCGAGTAGAACCGCACAACACGCCGATCCGCCCTCTCGAGGCTGTCGCGCTCGACCGAGATGGCGTCGCCGAGCACCGTTCGCGCGGACCAGCGACGGGCCGGGAAAGCACCATCGCGCCGACGTGCTCGGTGGTCGGTCGATGACCGGCACGCTGGGCCGCGCGCTGCTGCTCGAGAACATCCATCCGAGCGCCGTAGAGGTGCTACGGGGAGCCGGCTTCGAGGTCGAGCAACGACCGGGCTCACTGGCGCCGGACGACCTGGCCGACGCGCTGCAAGGCGTCACCCTCCTCGGCATCCGGTCCAACACGACGGTGACCGCTGAGGTCATCGCCAAGGCCGGCGACCTCGCCGCCATCGGTTGCTTCTGCATCGGGACGAACCAGGTGGACCTGGCGGCCGCCACAGATGCCGCGGTCCCCGTGTTCAACGCGCCGTACAGCAACTCCCGAAGCGTGGTAGAGCTCGTCATCGGCGAGATCGTCGCCCTGTCACGCCGGCTCACGGTGAAGAACCAAGCGATGCACGACGGCGTGTGGGACAAGTCTGCCGGCGGGAGCTACGAGGTCCGAGGCAGGACGCTCGGCATCGTCGGTTACGGCAACATCGGCACTCAACTCGCCAACGTGGCGGAGGCGCTCGGCATGCGAGTCGTCTTCTTCGACATCGCTGATCGGCCCATCCACGGCAACGCTCGGCGCATGTCGAGCCTCGACCAGCTTCTCGAGACAGCCGACGTGGTCAGCCTTCACGTCGACGGGCGCCCTGGCAACGCCGGGATGTTCGGCGACCAGCAACTCGCCAAGATGAAGCCCGGCGCGATCTTCATCAACGCTTCACGTGGCATGGTCGTCGACGACTCCGCACTGCGTGACCACCTCCTCGCCGGCCACCTCGGCGGCGCGGCCCTGGACGTGTTCCCCGTCGAGCCGAAGGCTCAAGGCGACCCCTTCGAGTCAGTGCTCCGCGGCCTCGAGAACGTCATCCTCACGCCGCACATCGCTGCCTCGACCAAGGAAGCGCAGGAAGAGATCGGGTGGTTCGTCGCGGGCAAGCTGCTCAACTACGTCAGATCCGGTGACACCAGCCTGTCGGTCAACTTCCCGCGCGTACAGCTTCCGGCTCAGACCAGCGCTCAGCGGCTGAGCTACCTGCACCACAACGTGCCCGGGGTCCTCGCGGAGCTGAACAGCGTCGTCAGCGCGATGGGTCTGAACATCGAGGCGCAGGCTCTCTCGACGACCGGACAGCTCGGGTACGTGCTCACCGACTTCGACAGTCGGCCTTCCGAGGAACTGATCCAGCGGATCGCCGCCCTACCGCACACGATCACCGCGCGGCTGATCGGCGAGGTCGGGAACGAGGCAGGGGCCCGTTCGCGGTCCGGCCGCACCTGACGTAGGCGGTCCGAGCTGCCGCTACCGCGGATCCGCGTGCACTCGACCATGGGGTCGTCGTCCCAAGCGGCGGCGCGCTCGTCGTTGCTCATCGGGAGCTGGCGGTATGCCTGCTCGGCGACCGGGTGCGGTGCGCGGCGTTGCGGCCGCCGCCTGGGCCGGAGTGCGGGTCGGGCTGGCGCGAGACCGGGCTGACTCGATCCCCCAGCCGGCCTCTCCTGGCCGGATGCACCGGGGGACCGGGAAGTCACTCGGTCGCGGGCCCGTCCGGCACCCCTCCACCGACGACGTAGGTCCGTACGTTGGTGAACTCGGTGACACCCGCTTCGCCGAGTTCCCGGCCGTAGCCGCTGCGCTTCGTCCCGCCGAAGGGCAGCCGGGGGTCGGAGGCGACCACGGTGTTCACGAACAGCGCGCCGGAGGTGATCCGCCGGCCCACAGCCAGGGCGTGCTCCTGGTCGCTGCTCCAGACGCTGGCGCCCAACCCGTACCGAGTGGCGTTCGCGACCCGGACTGCCTCGTCGTCGTCGTCCACCGGCATGACCGCCGCGACAGGGCCGAACGTCTCTTCCGCCATGACCGGCATGTCGAGGGTCACGTCGCCGAGCACGGTGGGCCGGAAGAACGCGCCGGGGCCCTCCAGCGACATCCCACCGGTGAGCACGGTCGCGCCCGCCGTCACCGACGCGCGGACCTGCTGTTCCAGTGCGTCGCGCAGGTCGGTGCGCGCCATCGGGCCGATGGCCGTCGCCTCGTCGCGCGGGTCGCCGAGCCGGAGGTCGGCCACTGCTCCTGCGAAGCGCCGACTGAACTCGTCGGCCACGTCGCGGTGCACCAGGAAGCGCTTTGCGGCGAGGCAGCTCTGCCCCGTGTTGATGAAGCGGCTCCGCACCGCCCCGGCCACGGCCAGGTCGACGTCGGCGTCGGCCAGGACGACGAACGGGTCCGAGCCTCCGAGCTCCAGCAGGGTCTTCTTGATCGCCCGTCCGGCCGTGGCGGCCACCGCTGCGCCGGCCCGTTCGCTACCGGTGAGGCTCACCGCGCTGAGCCGGTCGTCCTCGATGAGTGCCCGGCTCACCTCCGGCACGTCGGCCTCCGCGACCACGATGCTGCGGAAGACGTCGCCGGGCAGGCCGGCATCGCGGAACACCTGCTCGATCGCGAGCGCGCATCCGGTCACGTTGGGGGAGTGCTTCAAGATCGCGGTGTTGCCGGCCAGCAGGGTCGGTGCGGCGAAGCGGAGGACCTGCCAGAACGGGAAGTTCCACGGCATCACCGCAAGGACGACGCCGAGCGGCTCGTGGGCCACCCAGCTCTGCTGCCCGCCGGTGTCCACCTTCCGGTCGGCGAGGAGGCCCGGCCCGCAGTCGGCGTAGTAGTCGCACGCGGTGGCGGACTTCTCCAGCTCGGCCCGGGCCTCGCCGATCGGTTTGCCCATCTCGGCGGTCATCAACCCGGCCAGGTCACCGGCCTGCTTCCGCAGCTGCGCGCCGATGGCCCGCACCAGGTCGGCGCGCTCCTCCACGTGACGCGCGGCCCACGGCGGCTGGGCGGCGTGCACTGCCGCGAGGAGCTCGAGTGCCTCGTCGACGTCGGCGCCTGGGTAGGTGGCGAGCGGCTCCCCGGTGGCCGGGTCAACCGTGATGACCTCAGGCATCGATGGTTTCGTAGGTCTTCACGCTGCGCTCGGCCAGGTACTCGAGGATGTAGCCGAACACGTTCTCCTGGAAGTGCGGCGTGTTCTTGTGGTCCTCGTAGGCCTGGGCGTCGGTGTACTGCTCGTACAGGAAGAACGTCTCGGGGTCCTCGGGGTTGACCTGCGCCTGGTAGAACACGTTGCCCGGCTCCGCCCGGGACAGCGGGGTCATCTTCTTGATCACCTCGGTGACCCGCTCGGCCTCCCCGGGCTTGGCCTTCCAGGTGGCAGCGACGACGAACGCCATGTCAGTTGTCCTTCCAGTTGGGTGTTCCGACGGTGTTGCGCAGGATGCCGATCGGACCGGCCTCCATCTCGATGACGTCCCCCGGCTGGATCCAGCGGTCCAGTTCCAGCCCGGAACCGCCGGTGGCGGTGCCGGAGCCGAGCACTTCGCCCGGGAGCAAGGTCTGGTCCTGGGCGGCGTAGGCGATGAGGTCGCCGAACGAGTGGTACATGGCCGAGACACGGTCCCCGCCCCAGCGCTCGCCGTTGACCCGCACCTCGAGCTCCAGGGTGGCGAGGTCGATCTCGTCCGGGGTGACGATGCACGGGCCGAGCACGTTCGACCCGTCCCACTCCTTGGCCTTGGCCGGGCCCATGCCGACCGGCAGTTCGCGACGCTGCACGTCACGGGCGGACATGTCGTTCCAGATCGTGAATCCGAAGACGCAGTGCAACGCATCCTCTGCCCGCACGTCCCGGCAGGGCCGGCCCATGACCGCGGCGAGTTCCAGCTCGTGGTCGAGCTGGCGGCTGTAGGAGGGCCAGGGCAGCACGGTGTCCGGCCCGGTGACCGTCGTGCCCATGCTGCGGTAGTAGACGGGCACCTCGTACCACTCGGCCGGCACCTCGCGGCCCAGGTTCCGGTAGGCGTTGGTCAGATGCCCCTCGAAGGCGAGGAAGTCCCGGAACGAAGGGGGGACCAGCGGGGCGAGCAGCCGTGCGCCCGGGACCGCACGCTCGGTTCCGCGCGGCGCCCCCGCCCCGATGAACGCCACCATGTCGCCGTCGAAGCCGACGTCGACCACCGTGTCGCCGTCCAGCCGGCCGACCCGCGAGCGGACGTCGGTCGACGCGTAGGTCACGAACTTCACGGCCGTCAGATGGTGGTGATCGGACGGGACTGCAACAGGTACAGGTCGCCGGCGTCGTCGAACGCCCACTCGATGTCCTGCGGACAGCCGTGCAACTCCGCCAGCTTCTGCCCCATCCGGGCCAGCGCCGCGCACTCCTCGTCGCTGAGCACGCGCTCGGCGTCGACGATCTTCATCTTCTTCACCACGCCCTCGCGGGAGAGCGTGTAGTTGTCCGGCGTCGTCTCCCCAGAGACGACCGCCTCGCCGAGCCCGCGGGCGGCCTCGACGACCATGCGGTCCTTGCGACCGTGCACCGGGTCGACGGTGAACATGACGCCGGACTTCCGGCTGGCGACCATCTGCTGGACGACGACCGCCATCGCGACGTCCTCCAGGGAGCCCTTTTCCTGCCGGTAGAAGACCGCCCGGTCGGTGAAGAACGACAGCCAGCACTCCACGACGTTGTGGAGCACCGCCTCCAGGCCGTCGGTGTCGAGGAAGGTCTCCTGCTGCCCGGCGTAGCTGGCGCCCTCCGAGTCCTCCGCGCATGCGGACGAGCGGACGGCGACCAGGCCCTCGAGCCGGCCGAACTGCTGCTCGATGAGTTCGCGGGGCGGCTGCGCGGCGGCGACCAGTGCGCGAGCCGCCTCGACGTCCTTGCGGCGCATGGCCTCCCGGAGGGACTCCTCGTCGACGGCGGCGGCGAAGGCCGCCGAGGTGATGACAAAGCCCGGTGGAACGGGCAGCTCCTCGGCGGTCATGGTCGCGAGGCTGGCGCCCTTGCCGCCGGTCAGCTCGACGGCCTGGCAGCGGGGGTCGCTGAACGGCAGCACCAGCGGAGCGTCGGGCGTCGGCACGGCGGTCTCCTCGGTGGGACTGGTCAGGGTTGCGGACATCGGTTTCCTCAGAGCGCCTGAGCCGGCGTGGTGCGGACGTCGCCGACGATCTCCACGCGGCCGGTGGAGCCGTTCACCCGCACCCGGTCACCGGTCTTGATGCGGCGGGTCGCGTCGGACGTGCCGACGACCGCAGGGATGCCGAACTCGCGGGAGACGACGGCCGGGTGGGACGCCATGCCGCCGGCGTCGGTGACCAGACCGGCGATCTTGGTGAAGAGCACGACCCAGGAGGGGCTGGTCATGCGGCAGACCACGATCTCGTCGCGCTCCACCTCTCCGAACTGCTCCGCGGAGAGGACGACGCGCGCGGTGCCCTCCACCACGCCGGCCGAGGCGGGCAGGCCCGGGATCTCGCCCTCGTGCGAGGGGGCCGGCCGGTTGAGCTTGTCCGGGAAGGCCCACAGGGACCAGTAGGGGAACCCGACCGACTCCTGGGTGGCGGTGCCGATCCAGTCGCGCGGCCGGACCTCGTAGGCGTCCTCACGGGCGTCCCGGCGGTCGCCGACGAGCTCCTTGGCATCGAAGGAGTTGCTCCCGGCCATGAGCCGGCGCAACTCGTTGTACTTGAGGTACATGACATCCTCGGCGTCGTCGAGCCGGTCCTCGGCGACGAGCTTGCGGCCGATCGCGACGAGCACCAGCCGCACCCGGGCGTTGGTGCCCTGGTCGATGTAGAAGTGGTGGTCGGGGGTCAGCGGGTTCATTCGCAGGCTCAGCTCGAGCGCCCGCTCCAGCTCGTCACGCGCAGGGCCCGCCTCGACGCCTTCGAAGACCTCGGCCTTGGCCTTCTCCAGGTCGTCGGCGACGGCCTGCAGCTCCGCGGGGTAGTCGTAGTCGCTCTCGAGGTAGCCGCGGATCGCCTCGACGATCGGGGTCGGGTCCTCCCGCCAGGTCTTGAACGAGAACTCGTGCGCGTACATCGACTTGAAGCCGAAGGTCTTCTGGTACGGCTCGATGTGCTCGGCGATGAAGGCCCGACCGGCGTCGGTGCCCTGCAGGGCGCGCAGGACGTCACCGGCGGTGGGGCGCTCGAAGGCGCGGGCAACCTCACCCTGCTCCTTCTTCACCCCCTCCTTGATCTTCCACAGCTCCTCGATGGAGTCCCAGTTCCGGTTGACCGTCGAGCTCTGCAGCCGGCCCATGAGCGAGGAGTGGTCGCCCTCGCCCTTGGCCGCGGCGACCGCCGCGTTGAGCGCCATGGTGGAGGAGAACTGGGCGAAGTTGAGCACCCAGTGGATCTGCCAGTGCCGGTCGTGCATGTCGATCGCGTCCTCGAGGAGGATCGCGAGCTCGACCAGGCTCGCGCCGTCGTAGTCGTACTCGTCGAACCGGACGAAGTTGTGCTCCATCTCCGGGCGCAGGCGATCGCGCCACCACCCGAGGAAGTTCTCCGCGTAGTAGGGCAGCGTCCAGCCCATGTAGGCGCCCAGCTCGGCCGGGTCCTGCGGGTCCAGCGGGACGCGCGGGGTGTAGCGGCTGCCGTACTCCGACGCCTCCGCCGACAGGCCCGGCGTCGCCGGGATGGCCGCGGTGTACACGTAACCGTTGACGATCTTGGAGATCCAGTCCGCCGCGAAGGGGGTCCCGAACCGGCGGAACATGTAGTCGCACTTGAGCCACCAGCCGCCGATGTCGGCGTACATGGGGGAGATGGGATTGGGGATGTGCAGGTCGTCGTGGACCCAGAAGAGTTCCTGCTGGCCCTCCTCCCACTGCACCGGGAAGTCGTCGTCCCCGTAGAAGGTCGCCAGGACCTGCTCGTCGCTCATGCCCACTCCGTCGTGAGTCGTGCTGGTGCGATCTCGGTCGTCGCCGATGGCGTCGTTCCGGCGAACCGCAGTGTGGCGGCCCTCACGCCGAACAATCGATAATCAAGCAGATCGCACAGAGGTCAGTCAACCCCTTCGAGCGGTTCTGGTCACAGGCGTTTCTGACGGCGGTTCGCCCTCGACCCGGCGGGCCCCGGCGGACGGAACGACCCCACGGGCCGGCTTGACATCGCGTGGACGCGCGGTGATAACTATCGATAGTCGGGCAGGTTGGGCTTGCTCATCGATGAGAGGTGGCACCATGCCGCGGCCGGCTCGGCGCACGGTGCTGCTCCGTGACGCCATCAAGGAACGCATCGTCGAACGCATCCTCGACGGGACGTACGGGCCCGGGGAACGCATCGTCGAGAGCGCCGTCGCGGCGGAGTTCGGCGTCAGCCAGGCCCCGGTGCGTGAAGCGCTACGGGACCTCGAGGCCATGCGCTTCGTGGAGTCGCAGCCGCACCGGGGGGCACGGGTGCGCGAGGTGAGCAGCGCTGAGCTCGTCCAGATCTACCCGGTGCGGGCCGCGCTGGAGGAGGTCGCGGGCCGCGAGGCGGCACCTCGCATCACCGAGGAAGGGCTGGCGCTGCTCGGCGAGGAGCTCTCCGGCATGCGCCGCGCCGCGGAGGCCGGCGATCTGCACGCGCTGATGGTCCACGACACCCGCTTCCACGAGGTCATCGTCGAGGCGTCCGGCAACCAGGTGCTGCTCGACGTCTGGCGCTCGCTGCGCGTCGAGGCCCGCAGCCTGGTCAGTGCGCTCAAGACCCACTCCGACCTGCGCGCGATCGCCGAGCTGCACCGGCCCGTCCTGCAGGCCGTCCAGTTCCGCGACCCCGAGTTGCTCGGCAAGGAGATGCGCGCCCACATCGAGTTCTTCGGCGCTTCCGTCATCGGGCACCTCGCCCGCACCGCCACCTGAGCCGACCGGCTCACCGACCCACGACGGTGCCGGGCGTGGTCCCCTGGGGACCACGCCCGGCACCCGCTCCCGTGGTGCAGCGTGCCCGCCGGCCCGGGAGCCGGCGGGCAACGGTCACCCCTGTTACTGGCTGACCTGCGTGTCCAGCTCGAGGACCTCTCCCTCGTCCAGCGTGCTCACCTGCTCCAGGGAGCCGCCGGCCCACTCGTAGACGCCGAAGAGGCTGCCGACGACGCCGGTGTCGGTGTACTCGTACTCACCGCTCACGCCGTTGTAGTCGATGTCCTCGCCGTTGCGCAGCGCCTCGATGCCCTCCTGGTAGGTGTGCACCACGGTGCCGCCCTGCGTGACCTCCGGCATCGCCTCGACCCAGTCGCTGGCGCACACGCTGCCGGCCGCCTCGATGGCCAGCGCCGTCGCGTTCAGCAGGTCGTAGTAGCCGTAGGCGTAGGAGTTGGCCGCGTCGGCGAACTCCGTGGCGTCGGAGCCCTCCCACAGGGTCTGCCAGGCGTCCCAGGCCGGGGAGTCGGCAGTGGCGAGGCCTGCGATCCACACCGCCTCGTGCTGGTCCATCGCGCTCTGGGTGGCGGCCTGGGCGAACGCCTCCTGCAGCCACTCGGTCGAGCCGATGATCGTGAGGGACAGGCCTGCCTCTGCCGCCTGCTTCACCATCGTCCCGCCGTCCTCCGCCTGGCTGAACAGGAGGAGCGCGTCGGGGTCGGCGCTGGCGATCGTGCTGATCGTGCTGCGGTAGTTCGGCTGCTCGGGCTGCACGTCGATGACCTCGATGACCTCGAGGCCGATCTCCTCCGCGGCAGCGACGGCGGCGTCCTTCTGCAGCTGGCTGCCGGCGATCTGGGTCGCCACGATCGCCACGGTCTGGGCGCCGTTGTCCCGGGCCTGGAGGACCCCGGCGATCGCCTGCGCGGTGTCCATCGCCTGCCCGCGGAAGATGGGCTCCTCCGCGGTGCCGCCGATGTCGGCCGGGATCGATCCACCGTGCAGCGACGGCATGAGGGGCTGGTCGTTCTCGGCGACGTAGTCGCGGGCGAACTCCTGGTAGGAGGAGTACTCGTGCGCCGGGTCGAGCAGGATGTCGACGCCCTCCTGCTGCAGGAAGTTGCGGGCGACCTGCGCCTCGCCGACCGTGCCGATGTCGTCGTGCTGGACCTCGAGCTCCCGGTCCAGCGGCGGGTTCTCGTTGATGTTCTCGATGGCGAGGTCGACGGCGGCCTCGAAGAAGGGGCCGACGTCGGAGAAGGGGCCGGTGTAGTAGTTCAGGTGCCCGACGGTGATGGGGCCGTCCCCCTCGGCGCACTCACCGCCACCGCCCCCGCCACCTCCGCCCGCGGCGGCGTTGTTGCCGGAGCCGGCGGACCCGGAGGCGCACGCCGAGGCGAGGAGGATGGACATGCCGACGGTGAGCGCTTTCGCGCCGCGGAATCGTGCGGTGTTCTTCATGAGTGCCTCCTGGGGGCGGTGAGAGGGATCTGAGACTGAGGGGAGAACCGCTACAGGCGGTATCCCTCCCGGAGCGAGTCGGTGTCGAGATTCGCGGCACGGTCGATGGCGAACACCTCCCCGAGATTGAGGACCATCGCCCGGCCGGCGATCGCCAACGTCTTCGCGGCGTTCTGCTCGGCGAGCACGACACTGAGCCCCTTGTCCCGGTGGATCTTCTCGATCATGGAGAAGAGGGCGTCGACGTACTTGGGGGAGAGGCCCGCGGTCGGCTCGTCGAGCAGGATCAATTTCGGGTCCTGCATGAGTGCGCGTCCCACGGCCACCATCTGCCCCTCGCCGCCGCTGAGCGTCCCGGCGCGCTGGCGCATCCGGGCGGAGAGTGCCGGGAAGAGGTCGAACAGCTCCTCGAGCCGCTCTTCCTTCGATCGCTTGCCGATCAGCCCACCGATCGAGAGGTTCTCGGCCACGGTGAGGTCCGCGAACACATTGGCCTCTTGCGGCACGTAGGCCAGCCCCGCGGCAGCGAGGCGGTGCGGTTGCCAGGACGTGACGTCCGCACCGTCGAAGTGCAGCGAACCACCGGTGATGGGGAGCAGCCGCGCCAGCGTCTTCAGCAGGGTGCTCTTCCCGGCGCCGTTCGCACCCAGGACGGCGAAGATCTCATGACCCAGGGAGAAGCTGACGTCCTTGAGAACGGTGACGTCACCGTACCCGCTGCGCAGCTGGGAGACCTCAAGCATGGCTGGCTCCGAGGTACTTCTCGGCCACGGTGGCGTCGTTGCGGACGTCGCTGGGTGTGCCTTGCAGGAGAATCTGTCCCTCCGCCATGAAATGGACGAACTCGCACGTCCCCCAGATGAGGTCCAGGTCGTGCTCGATGATCA
The DNA here is from genome assembly GCF_054051055.1 of Blastococcus sp. SYSU DS0973. NCBI lineage: Bacteria > Bacillati > Actinomycetota > Actinomycetes > Geodermatophilales > Geodermatophilaceae > Blastococcus > Blastococcus sp. SYSU DS0973. The sequence continues at coordinate 219,361 of NZ_JBJHAN010000005.1, read as the reverse complement.
GGATCGACAAATCCGTCTCCCGGGTCTTCCTGCGCATGATCTCCATGACCTTGTCCGTCTCTTCCTGGGGCAGGCCGGCAGTCGGCTCGTCCATCAGGAGATATCGGGGCTTCAGCAGCAGGCAGCGAAGGATGTCGAGCAGCTTCTTCTCACCGGCCGATCCGGCCTTGCCGTCCGGGTCCTGGAAATGGAAGACCTCGAGGTACTCGTCGATCTCCTCGTCGGCACGCCGCAGAAATCCCTTGTCCCGGCGGACCTTCCAGAACTTCTCCTGCTCCGCGCCCGCGAGGGAGAGCAGCAGTGACTCCCGGATCGTGAGGTTGTCGAAGTCCTGGATGACCTGGTTGGTCTTGACCACGCCCATGCGGGCGATGGCGTCCGGGCTGTAATTCGTGAGCACCACCGTGCCGCCGGGGTGGTGGTACTCGACGTGCCCCCGGTCGGGGGAGACCACGTGGGTGATGAGCTTCATCAGCGTCGTCTTGCCCGCGCCGTTGGGCCCGATCAGCCCCTCGATCCCGTGTACGCCCAGCGCCAGGTCGGCGATGTCGACGACGGTCCGCCCGCCGTAGTGCTTGTGGACGTCGTGCAGGTGGAGGGTCTCCTGTCGGCCGGCGGGGATGCCTGCGGCCTGCGTGGCAGAAGTCGCGCCGGTCATGCGTCGACCTTCTTTCGGCTCTCGGTACGGGGGGCGTCCTGGATCGTGCGTCGCCTCTGGCCCAGGAGGCCCTGGGGGCGGAACAGGATGACCAACATCAGCGTGAGGCCGAAGAGCATCAGCTGGACGTTGGGGAGTTGCTGCGCGAACTCGCGGGGGACGTCGACGTACTGCTCGATGAGGATGTCGAAGACTCCGACGGTGAGCAGCGTCCCCAGGACGGGGCCGAGAACCCGCTTGCGGCCACCCAGGACCAGCGCGATCCACACCACGAACGTCAGGTCCGCCGTCAGCAGCCGGGGGACGAGGAACTGGTTCACCGACGCGTCCAGGGAGCCGATCGCTCCCATGGCCGCGCAGGTGACCGTGAAGAACACGAGCTTGTGCCGGAAGGTCGGCTTGCCGAGGCTCCGGCTCAGCGTCTCATTGTCCTGGATGCTGAACAGCAGCCGGCCGTACGGTGCGTGCTGCAGCCGGGCGGCGTAGACCAGGAGGGCCGCGGCCAGGGCTACGAGCACCAGCAGGAAGACCAGCTGGCTGGTGGCCGTGTCCCCGACGTCGAAGGGGCGGGGCACGGTGCCCAGTCCCACGACGCCCTCGGTCAGCCAGTCCTCGGTCGTCACCAGGTAGAAGACGATGGTCGAGAAGGCCAGGGTCGCCACCATCACCGCCTCGTTGTCCAGGTTGAGGATGAGGAGGCCGAGCAGGAAGGCGACGAGACCGGTGAGCGCCGTGGCGATCAGCAGCGCGAGCCCGAAGGGGACCGCGTAGTTCACGACCAGGATCCCGGTCGTGTACATGCCGAGGCCGGAGAAGCCGACCACGCCGAAGTTCACGATGCCGGTGCGCCCGAACTGCAGGTGCAGCAGCGTGGCGAGGCAGACGATGATGGTCAGCCCCTGGAGGGGGAAAACGAGTGCGCTCACGGGTCAGCTCCTCGCCATTAGCGTCTTGACGGACTGGGCGCCGACGTCGCGGAACCGGAGCACCGCGATGAACAGCAGCAGCAGCAACACCTGCGCGTAGAGCGGGTCCGACAGGGAGGTCAGGACGGCGGTGACGATGCCGGTCGCAGCCCCGGCGATCAGGGCGCCACGGACGCTGCCGATCCCGCCGATGATCGTGACCATGATGATGATCAGGATCATGTTCCAGCCGAGGGTGTAGTCGACGAACGAGAAGACCCCGATGAAGATGCCGGCCAGCCCGCCCGCGACGCCGGAGACGAACCACACCAGGACGGAGGTCCGGGTCGGGTCGATCCCGCTGGCGGCAGCCAGGTCAGCGTTGCTGGCCAGTCCGCGGATCTGCTGCCCGTAGCTCGTCTTGTACGTCAGCAGGTAGGCGCCGATGGCGATGAGGACGGCCAGGACCATCGCCCAGATCTGCACGCTCGTGACGCCGGTGCCGAACAGGGACAGGTAGGCGGGGTCACGGATGTCGAAGAGGTAGAGGTCGACGCCGAAGAACAGCCGGACGGCGTGCCTGAGCAGGAACGAGAGGCCCACCGAGAGGACGATCATCTCGATCTTGCCGACGCCGCGCCGAAGGGCCGGCCGGAAGACGATCACGTACATCAGCGCGTTCAGCGCCCCCGCCAGCAGTGCGGCGGGGACGATCGCGGCGTAGAAGTTCAGCCCGAAGATCGAGTTGAACAGGATGGCGAAGTACGCGCCCGACGTCACCGTCTCGGCGTAGGCCACGTTGATGAAGCCGTTGAGGTAGTAGATCAGCGTGAACCCGATCGCCGCGAGGATCAGCGGCGCGGCCTCGATGAGGCCGATGATCAAGGTGTCCATCGTCAGTCAGCCACCCGTCCGGCAGGCCCCCGGTCCGGGGGGCATGGCTGGGGTCCGTGCTGTCGCATCGCGCTCCTCGTCCATCGAACATCGGTGTTCGATAATCGATAGGGCGGGACCATAGCGGGCTGTGAGGGGCGCCACAAGGGTCTGCCGTTTCGGTTGCGACACGGTTCTCGGCGCCCGGCCGGCGGGGAGTCCGGTGGAGGCGTGCTCGAGCGGACCCGGCGGTCGTGCGCACGCACCAGCCTTGACGCCCGCCTGTCACCCTTCTAGGCTGCCATCGATCATCGATGATGTGTGTGTACCTGGCCGGGCCCAACCGCGTCGTTCGACTCAGGCTCCCCGTCCGTGTGGTCCGGCCTCCGGCAGCGGTGCGGTCGGGCGTGCCGTTTCATGGAGTGGTGGAGCCGGGCGGGCCGTGCTCTCTCGAGCGGAACACTGGAGGTGGCCATGTCCGGCCCCGACACCCTCACGCGCAGCGTGCTCGCCGACCAGGTGAAGGAACGCCTGCTCGAGGGAATCCTGGACGGCTCCTATCCACCGGACTCGCGCATCGTGGAGACGGCGGTGGCCAAGGAGTTCGGCACCAGCCAGGCACCGGTGCGCGAGGCCCTGCGGGGGCTGCAAGCGCTCGGGCTGGTCGAGATCACGCCGTTTCGCGGGGCACGGGTGCGCCGGCTCGACATCGGGGAGCTGCTCGAGGCCTACGTCGTCCGCTCGACCATCGAGGTGCTCGGGGCGCGCCTGGCCATGGTCAACATGACCGACGCCGACGTCGCCGCGCTGCTGGCCATCGGGAAGAACATGCGGGAGGCGGCGGACGCCGGCGACGGGCGGGCCCTGGCCATCTTCGACGCCAGCCTGCACGAGAAGTTCATGCAGCTGTCCGGGAACCGCACCCTGCTGCGCGTGTGGCGCTCGCTGGAGCCGCTGTCGCGCACCTACATCACCCTGGTCGGCCCGCACTCCGATCCGCACTGGTCGTGCGCGTTGCACGACCCGATCCTCGACGCGGTCGGCCGCCGCGACGCCGACGGGGTCGTGCGCGCGATCGAGACCCACTTCGACGAGGTCCGCGACCGGCTCGCCGGCGAGCTGACCGAGGTCGCGGAGCAGCAGGCCCGGGGCGCCGAGCCACAGGCCACCGGGACGTCCTGACTCCCGATGAGCCGGCCGACGGCCGGCGGCGGGCATCCCTGCCCGGCACAATCCCGACGACGAGGGAGACCACGTGAGGACCATCCAGCACTGGATCGACGGCGCACAGACCCGGGGGGCGTCCACCCGCGTCGCTCCGGTGTTCGACCCGGCGGCCGGCGGGCAGCAGGCGGAGGTCCTCCTGGCGGAGCAGGGTGACGTCGACCGCGCGGTCGCCGCGGCGGCTGCCGCCTTCGAGGACTGGTCCGAGTCGTCGCTGTCCCGGCGGACGGGAGTCCTCTTCGCGTTCCGCGAGATCGTCCGCCGCCGGCGCGACGAGCTGGCGGCGGCGATCACCGACGAGCACGGCAAGGTCCTCTCCGATGCCGCGGGCGAGGTGCAGCGCGGCTTGGAGGTCGTCGAGTTCGCCTGCGGGATCCCGCAGCTGCTCAAGGGCGAGTACTCCGACCAGGTCTCCACCGGCGTGGACAGCTACAGCTTCCGCCAGCCGCTGGGTGTGGTCGCCGGCATCACGCCGTTCAACTTCCCGGCGATGGTCCCCATGTGGATGTTCCCCGTGGCGATCGCCTGCGGGAACACCTTCGTGCTCAAGCCGAGCGAGCGCGACCCCTCCGCGTCGCTGCTCATCGCGGAGATGTGGGCCGAGGCGGGGCTGCCGGCCGGCGTCTTCAACGTCGTGCAGGGTGACAAGGTCGCCGTCGACGCCCTGCTGGACCACCCCGGCGTCGCCGCCGTCTCGTTCGTCGGCTCCACCCCGATCGCGCAGTACGTGCACGAGCGCGGCACCCGCGCCGGCAAGCGTGTGCAGGCGCTCGGCGGCGCGAAGAACCACGCGATCGTGCTGCCCGACGCCGACCTCGAGTTCGCCTCCGACCACCTGGCCGCCGCTGCCTACGGGTCCGCGGGGGAACGGTGCATGGCGATCTCGGCGACCATCGCCGTCGGGTCGGTCGGCGACCAGTTGATCGAGGTCCTGGACCGGCGCAGCAGGGCCGTGCGGGTCGGCCCCGGGCGGGAGCCGGGCAGCGACATGGGACCGGTCGTCACGCAGGCGTCCAAGGACCGCATCGTCTCGCTGATCACCGCGGGCGAGGAGGAGGGCGCGAAGGTCGTCGTGGACGGCCGGGACCTCGTCGTCCCCGGCCACGAGAGCGGCTTCTTCGTCGGGCCCACGCTGGTCGACCAGGTGCAGCCGGGCATGGCCGTCTACCGCGAGGAGATCTTCGGGCCGGTGCTGTCGGTGCTGCGGGCCGACACCGTCGATGACGCCATCGACCTGATCAACGCCAACCCCTACGGCAACGGGACGGCGGTCTTCACTGCCCGCGGTGGAGCGGCGCGGAAGTTCGTCCGCGGGGTCAAGGTGGGGATGATCGGGGTCAACGTGCCGGTGCCGGTGCCGATGGCCTACCACTCCTTCGGCGGGTGGAAGAACAGCCTCTTCGGTGAGCACCACGTGCACGGTCCCGACGGTGTCCGGTTCTACACGCGGGCCAAGGTCGTCACGCAGCGCTGGCCCGAGCTGGAACGGGACGCCTCGTTCGACATGCCCACCGCACGCTGAGCCGGCCGGGACGAGGAGCGACGATGACGAATCTGGTGACCGCGGTGACGACGGGGTCGGCCGCAGGTGCGGCTGACCCCGTACCGCCGCTGCTGCGCATGACGCAGGAGACCCCGACGCGGCTGTGGAACGACTCGGCGACCCCCGCCGAGCTCTCCGCGGCGATCGGCTGGGGGGCGGTCGGGGCCACCTGCAACCCCGTGATCGCGCTCGCCGCCCTCAAGAGCGACCTGCCCCGCTGGCAGCAACGCATCCGCGGCTACGCCGACGAGCACCCCACCGCCTCCGAGTCCGAGATCGGCTGGGCCATGGTGAAGGAGCTGTCGGTCGAGGCCGCCGCCCTGCTGACCGATGCCTTCGCCGAGCACCGCGGACGCAACGGCCGGCTGTCGGTCCAGACCGATCCGCGGCTGTACCGGGACGGCGCGGCGCTCGCTGCGCAGGCCGTCGAGTTCGACGCCCTGGCCCCTAACGTGATCGTGAAGATCCCCGCGACCGAGACGGGCATCCGCGCGATGGAGGAGGCCACCTACCGCGGGGTCAGCATCAACGCGACGGTGTCGTTCACCGTGCCGCAGGCGGTGGCCGTCGCCGAGGCGATCGAGCGCGGCCTGCAGCGCCGCGAGGCCGAGGGGCTCGACGTCGGTGCGATGGGGCCCGTCTGCACGATCATGGTCGGTCGACTCGACGACTGGCTGAAGGCGGTCGCCGCGCGCGACCTCGTCACCGTCGACCCGGGCGTGCTCGAGTGGGCCGGCGTCGCGGTGTTCAAGCGCGCCCACGAGATCTTCCAGGAGCGGGGCTTCCGGACCCGATTGCTGTCGGCCGCCTTCCGCAACCACATGCACTGGAGCCAGCTCGTCGGTGGCGACGTCGTCATCTCACCGCCCTTCGAGTGGCAGGTGCGGCTCAACGCCAGCGGGATCGAGCCGCGGCCGCGCATCGACGAGCCGGTCGCTCCCGACGTCCTGGACACCCTGTACGGGCGGTTCGCCGACTTCCGGCGCGCCTACGATGCCGACGGCATGGTGGCCGGCGAGTTCCAGGACTTCGGGGCCACGCGCAAGACGCTGCGCCAGTTCCTGGTCGCCTGCAACGACCTCGAGGGCGTCGTCCGCGACGTGCTCCTGCCCGACCCCGGGAAGTAGCCGGACCGCCGAGGCCCGCACCGGACCGGACCGGTGCGGGCCTCGTCGTGATCAGCCGGCCGCGGCGCCGGGCATGAGCAGGACCGGCTTCACGACCTCACCGGTCTCCGTGTCGGCCGCCGCACGGTCGATGTCGGCCAGCGGGTAGGTGGTGATCAGCCGGTCGAAGGGCAGCAGCCCCCGCCGGTGGAGCTCCCAGAGGCGGGGGATGGTCCGGCTCGGGGTGCTGTCGCCCTGCAGCACCCCGCGCACCGTCAGGCCCTTGGTCATGGCCTCGAGCATGGGGATGCCGCCGGTGACGCCGGGCGGGGCCGTGCCGACGTAGGCGCAGGTGCCCAGCGAGTCCAGCGACCGCACCGCCGCGGTCAGGACCTCGGGTACACCGGTGGTCTCGAAGGCGAAGTCCACCCCCCGGCCGCCGGTGGCGTCCCGAACGGCCTCGACCGGGTCGGCGTCCGTGGGGCTCACCAGGTGGGTGGCCCCGAACCCAGCCGCCAGCGCGAGGCGCGACGCCCGACGGTTCACCGCGACGATCGTCGTCGCGCCGCACAGCGCGGCCGCCATGATCGCGCACAGACCGACCGAGCCGGCGCCGAAGACGGCGACGGAGGAGCCGGGGGAGACCTTCAGGACGTCCAGCACGGTGCCTGCGCCGGTCTGCACACCGCAAGCAAGGGGCCCGGCGATGCGCAGGTCGACGTCGTCGGGAACCTTGACCGCGCTCCGGGCGTAGGCGACGGCCGACGTCCCGAAAGACGACTGCCCGAAGAAGTGGTCGCCGACCGGGCGGCCCCGCGCGTCGGTGGTGGCCACGGATCCGTCCGGACGGGTGCAGCGGAACTTGAGTTCGGCGATCGAGTCGCAGTACGCCGTGCGCCCCGTCCGGCAGCGCACGCACGACCCGCAGGACGGAAAGCTCAGGATGACCTTGTCGCCGGGGGCGAGATCACGGACCTCGCTCCCCGTCTCCCGCACGATCCCGGCGCCCTCGTGGCCGAGGACCGCCGGCAGCGACTCCGGCCGGGAGTCGCGCACCAGCAGATCGGTGTGGCACATGCCCGCTGACACGATGTCGACCAGGACCTCGTCCGGCCGGGGGGCCGAGAGCTCCACCGTCTCGACGGAGAACGACCCGCCGGGCTCCCGGGCGACCGCGCACGTCGCCCGGTGACCGGTGGTCACTGGGTCGCCGTGAGGCCGCCGTCGAGGGTGAGGATCTGGCCGGTCACGAAGGACGAGGCGTCGGAGCAGAAGAACAGCAGCGCGCCGACGAGGTCGTCGGTCTCGGCGATCCGGCGGAGCGGGATGCGGCTCACCAAGTTGTCGTAGAAGCCGGGGGCGGCCAGCAGCGAGGCCGCCTGCTCGGTGCGCACGAACGTCGGCGAGATGGCGTTCACCCGGATCCCGTGCTTGGCCCACTCGGTGGCGTGCTGCCGGGTGAGGGCGTCCATCGCACCCTTGGCGGCGACGTAGGCCGAGTAGCCGGCGTCGATGCCGAGCTGGCCGCGCACCGAGCTGATGTTGAGCACCGATCCACCGCGGCCACCGGCGATCATCGCCCGCGCGGCCGCCTGGGAGACCAGGAGCGCCGTCGTGAGATTGAGGTCGAGGATCCGGTCCCACTCCGTCTTCGGGTACTCCTCGGCCGGGTAGAGCGCGGTGCCGGCGCCGCCACCGATCCCGTTCACCAGGACGTCGACGCGACCGAAGGCGTCGAGCGTCTGCTGGATGGCGTCGTCCGCGGCCTCCTTGCCCGACATGTCGCCGGTGACGACCAGCGCCTCCCCGCCTGCGTTCTCGACGGCCTTGCGGGCCTCGGCCAGCCGCTCCTCCGAGCGGCCGATGATGGCCACCTTGGCGCCCACGGCTGCCAGGGCGCCGCACGTCCGGACCCCCACGCCGCCGGAGCCGCCGGCCACGACCGCGACGCGGTCGGCGAGGGTGAAGCGCTGCAGTTCGTCGATGCTGGCCTGGTTCATGGCGTGCGGAAACCTCCTGGGCGGGCGGGCGGGCGGGGGAGCGGGCGTCAGCGGACGGGAGCGCGCGTGGCGGTGAACTTGTCCCAGAGCGAGGCCGCGTTCAGCGTCTGGATGTGATCCATCATGTAGCCCTGACCGACGTCGACCGGGCCGAACTTGTCGCGGAAGTCGACCCGCTGGATCGTCTCCTCGCGGGACCAGCCCTTGGCCACCGCCTGGGCAACGGCGCTGGTCCACTCGAGCAGCACCGAGCGCTGGGTGGCCAGGTAGGCCGGCGTGGTCACCGGTCCGTGGCCGGGGACGACGGTGTCGACGTCGAGGGAAGCGATGACGTCGAGCGCGCCGACCCACTGGTCGATGTCCGACGTCATCAGCCAGGTCTGGCACTCGGAGAACACGGTGTCGCCGGTGAACACCACCCGCTCGTCGGGCACGTAGACGGCCACCTGGCCGGGGGTGTGACCGGGCGTGTGGATGAGGTGGAACGTGGTGGACCCGACCTTCATCTCGAGATCGCCGGTGAAGACCAGGTCGCCGGCGTTCGGGTCCTCGTAGTAGGTGTCACGGTCGGGGACGATGCCGGCCGCGTCGGGGTCGTCGGTCGGGATGGCCTCGAGCGCGTAGGCGAACGGGTCGAGGTCGGGCGTGACCACCATGAAGTTGTCGGCGACGCCCTTGTGGTGGACGACCTCGCCGGCACCCTTGAACCAGTAGTTGCCGAAGATGTGGTCGACGTGGTGTTCGGTGTTGACCACGAAGCGGATGGGGCCGTGCTCCTCGGCGGCCCGGCGCATCGCCACCGCCTTCGTCGGCAGCTGCGGGGTGTCGATGACCACGACACCCGCCGACGTCACGACGTAGCTGGGGTTGCAGCCACGGATATCGGTGGACGTGAAGACATGGGGCGTCACGCGTTGCACGACGGAACCTCCTGAGCACCGGCGGCCGGGCCCACCCCGGCGCCACCTCACCGGTGCAGCTGGAGCTGCGGCCTGGTCGGCGCTGACCGGTGCCCACCTATAATCGATTCTCGATGCGTTGCCTGTCAACAGGCTCGGGAATGTCGCCCCGCAAGCGACCGCAGACCGAACGAGGACCCGGCGCGCGGAGCCGTTCGCTTCGCGCGCCGGGCCCTCGTGAGCTCCGGGGAGGTCCCTCAGGGGGCCTCGGTGAGCAGCCGCATCGTCACCGTGCGATCGGTCTCGATCTCCGCCTCCAGGCCGGCGAGCCAGGCCGGCTCCCCGGGGTCCGAGCCGGCGACCGCCACCGCGCAGGCGCGCAGAACGGGGGAGTGGGTGACGGCCACGGTGACGGCGCTGTCGTCGGCGCGGTCGGCGAGGCTCCCGGCGAACGTGCGGATGCGGGCGGCGACCGCCGCGGCGTCGTCCCCCGGCGGCTCGGGGTGCCGCACCCACCACCCGACGCGGTCGGGGGCGGTGAGCCACTCGGCGAAGAACGCCACCTTGGCGACGTCGGCCTCGGTGAAGCCGGGGATCTGCGCGGCGAAGGCCTCCTCGCTGCTCACCATGTCGACGCGGACGCCGGCCAGGTACAGGTCGGGATTGCGCAGCGCGAACGCGACGCCTTCCTCGAGCACCTCGGCGCCGGCCTCCCGGGCGCCCCGCGCGACAGCTTCGGCGGTGTCGCGGGTGCGGCGGGTCTCCCCGCTGATGATCCGGACCGGGCCCTCGGTGCGTGAGGCGAGCCGGCGACCCACCTGGACGGCGGTCTGCAAGCCCTCCTCGGTGACGGGGACGTCGCCGCGGTGCGAGGTGACCTCGCCGTGGCGGAGCAGGAACAGGCGCTGGGTCATGGATGTCTCCAGGTCGGGGAACGAGCACGCCGGGGCGCCGCCTCGAGAGGCGACGTCCCGGCGTGGGACGGGCGTGGGCTCAGCCGGCGGTCGTCGCGGTGGCCGCCGGGAGACCGGCCGACTTCCGCTGCTCCCACTGCTTGGTGAACAGCTGGAACACGGCATCGGCGAACTCGGTGTCGTTGATGTTGTTCTCCATCTCGATCAGCTCGATCGAGGGGTCCAAGGTCGCGCGAATGGAGTCCAGCAGCGGCGAGACGTCCACGCCGTGCCACTGGCTGCCTTCCTTGAAGTAGTTGTCCAGGCCGTTGAGCGGCAGCGCCACCGCCTTCGGGCCGGGTGCCTGGTTGACGTGGTCGGCGATGTACTCACCGAGCCGCCGCATCTCGTCCGGGGTCGCCAGCAGGGACGTGATGTTGGGGTTGTGGATGATGATGTTGCGCTCTTCGGTGTCGAACTCCGCCGGGATCGTGTTCCGCGCACCGAAGTTGAAGCACTCGGCCGCGCCCGGCACGACGACCAGGGGGATCCCGGTGCGGACCGCCGCCTCCATCCGCTCGCAGCCCGGGTCGAAGATGCCCTTGTTCCAGTGGTTGATGATCTCCGGCAGGGTGTAGTCGATCAGGCCGTCGATGGCGCCGGTGTCGATGAGGTGCTCCATGCCCGCGCCCTCGCCGACCGCGTGGAAGGTGACGACCTCGAAGCCGCTCTCCTCCAGCTGCTCCCGGATGCGCATGACGCCCGGGGTGGTGACCCCGAACATCGAGATGGCGATGAGCGGCTTGCTGGCGTCGGCCTGCGCCTTCGTGGCCTCGTAACCGCGGGCCATGCCCGCGGCCGCGTGCGCGGCGTTGCTCAGCACCTGCTTGGAGATCCGGTTCAGCCCGGCGATGTCGGTGACCGCGTTCATCATCATCATGTCCGAGTGCCCGACGTAGGGCCGGGTGTTGTTGGACGCCATGGTGCTGACGATGAGCTTCGGCACGCCGATGCCCAGGTTCTGCAGCGCACCGCCGAGCAGGTCGCTACCTCCCGTGCCTCCGAGCCCCAGGACCGCGTCGATCTTCCCGTCGGCGCAGAGGTCGGCGACGACGGCCCGCAGGCCCTCGCTCATCTTCGTGATGGCCGCGCTGCGGCCGCCCGCGCCGCCCTCGACGCCGGCGGCGAAGTCGGCCAGGTCCACGCCGGCCCGTGCGGCCACCTCGGAGGAGGGGATGTCGGGGGTGAAGTACGGCTCTCCGAGGACGCCGCAGTCGACGACGAGCACGTCGACGTCGCTGGCGAGCAGTTCGTCTCGCACGTATGCGTACTCGGTCCCCTTGGTGTCGAGGGTGCCGGCGAGGCAGACGACGGGCTTGCGGGTCATGGTCACTCCTTCGTGACGGGAACAACAGGTCGGTGGTGCCGTCGGCGGCGGCCCTCGCGGCCCCGCCGTCCTCGCCCTGGGGGCGACGGGGTCACTGGGGGGCGGTGCCCTGGAGCGCCGTCCACACCCGCTCCGGGGTGAGCGGGAGGTCGCGGATCACCACACCGGTCGCGTCGGTGACTGCGGCACCGAGCGCGCCGGCGGTGCAGAGCAGGGCGCCCTCGCTGATGCCCTTGGAGCCGTACGGGCCGGGGCCGTCGTGGTTCTCCACGGCGGCGCTGGTCAGCTCGAGCGGTACGTCCTTGAACGTCGGGATCCGGTAGTCCAGCGCGCCGAGGTTGCGGATCCGGCCGTGCTCGTCGAGCAGCAGCTGCTCCATCTGGCTGTGGCCCAGGCCCATGATCGCGGCACCCTCGTCCTGGGAGACGACCTGCAGCGGGTTGAGCTCGGTGCCGACGTCGCTGACCGTCACGTGCCGGGTCAGCAGCAGCTCGCCGGTCTCGCGGTCGACCTCGACCTCGATCGCCGTGGCGTTGAACTCGTAGAAGGCCGCGTCGCCGCCGAGCGGGTGCTTGCCCTTGCCGCGCAGCCGCCGGGTGCCCTGACCGATGAACTCGCCGCGCAGCGAGCCGAGCGCCTGGCGCGCCGCCTCCGGGAGGCCCAGCTCCCCATCGGGGGTGACCAGCACGCCGGGACGTTCGCCGAGCGCGTCGGTGGGCAGGTCCATGGACTCGGCGTACAGCTCCAGCACCCGCCGGCGCACGTCCTTGCAGGCCTCGAGCACGGCGGAGCCCATGAACACCGTCGACCGGCTCGCCGAGGTCTGCAGGTCGAACGGGACGGTGCCGGTGTCGCCGCTGACGACCGAGACCCGGTCGAGCTCCGTCCCGAGCTCGTCGGCGACGATCTGCTGCCACAGGGTCCGGGCGCCCTGGCCCATGTCGGAGGTGCCCGCGTAGACGATCGCGCTGCCGTCGCACAGCAGCCGCACCAGGCTCTGCGAGAGACCCGAGGTCGCCCCGGGCTTGATGCCCACCGCGATGCCCCGGCCACGGTTCGGCGGCAGCGGCGTGCCCCAGCCGATCAGCTCGGCGGCCTTCTCCAGGCTCTGCCGCCACTCGCCGTCGGCCTCGGCGGCGGACTCGCCGCGCACGAAAGCCTCACCCTTGGCGACCAGGTTCCGCCGCCGGATCTCCAGGCCGTCGAGCCCCAGCTCCCGGGCGCCGGCGTCGAGCTGCGACTCCAGCGCCCACGAGACCTGCGGGCTGCCGAAGCCGCGGAAGGCGGTGCTCGGCGTCGTGTTCGTCATGACGGCGCGGGCGTCGATCCGCACGCCGGGGATGCGGTACGGCCCGGCCGCGACGTAGCTGCCCTTGCCCATGACGCGGGGCGCGACGTCGGCGTAGGCGCCGATCTGGAAGTCGGCCTCCACCCGGTGGAAGGTGAGCTCGCCGTCGGAGGTGAAGCCGGTCCGGGCGGTCATCCGGCAGCCGGCGCGCCGCATGCTCTGGAAGGTCTCCTCCAGCGACAGCACGATCCGGCAGGTCCGCCGGGTGCGCAGGGCGAGGAAGGCGATGAGCGGCTCCAGCTTGGGGTTCTGCTTGCCGCCGAAGCCGCCGCCGGGGTCGGGCGCGAAGACGCGCACCTGGTTCAGGGGCAGCCCCATGACCGAGGAGATGGTCCGTTGCAGCAGGTAGGGGTGCTGGACGGGCGAGTAGACGTCGAGGCCGCCCTGGTCGGTGGGGACGACGACGGTGCCGCCCGGCTCGATCGGGAAGTGCGTGACCATCGGGAAGGTGTAGGTGTTCTCGACGACGACGTCCGCGCGCGCCTCCTCCGCGTCGACGTCGCCCCAGGCGTAGTGCGCGTCCTCGAGCACGTTGGTGTCGGCGAGGGCGTGGCCCGGGCGGATCGAGGGATCCTGCACGAGGTGCGCGTCGGGGGCGAGCGCCGCCTCGAGCGAGTAGACGCCCGGCAGCTCCTGGTAGTCGACCACCACGGCGCGCGCGGCGGCCTGGGCCGCGTCCAGGGTCTCGGCGACCACCGCCGCCACGGGTTCGCCGTGGTAGTTCACCCGGCCGTCGGCGAGCACGGGGCGGTCGGTGTGCGAGACGCCGAACCGTGGCACCGGCGAGGGCAGCTCCGCTGCGGTCACCACGTCCACCACGCCGGGGATCGCCCGGGCGGCGGTCACGTCGATGGCGGTCACGTCGGCGCAGCCGACCGGCACCGTCACCAGGGCCACCTGCAGGGCGCCGGGGAAGCGCAGGTCGGCGACGAACTGCTGGGCGCCGGAGGTGCGGGCGTCCCCGCCGTAGCGGAGCACGGGGCGGCCGACCTGCCCGCGGGGGTAGATGTCCGACGGCTCGCCGAGGGCGTCGCGCTGCTCGATGGCTCGTTCCGGGGCCGTGGTCACTTCGCCGCCCCCCGCCGGACGGCGGTGGCCTGCACCGCGCGCACGATCCGCTGGTAGCCGGCGCAGCGGCACAGATTGCCTGCCAGGGCCTCGCGGATCTCGCCCTCGTCGGGCGACGGGTTGGTCCGGAGCAGGTACTCCGCCGAGACGACCTGCCCGGGGATGCAGAAGCCGCACTGGACGGCGCCGGCGTTGAGGAACTCTTCCTGCAGGTCGGTCAGCCCGTCGGCGGACAGCCCCTCGACGGTGGTGACCTCGTGTCCCTCGGCCTCGACGCACAGGACGAGGCAGGAGTTCACCGCCTTGCCGTCCAGCAGCACGGTGCACGCGCCGCACTCGCCCTCGGCGCAGCAGCTCTTGCTGCCCGGCAGCCCGACCTCCTCGCGGAGCCCGTCCAGCAGGGTGCGGTGCGTGGGGACGGCGACCGTCCGCTCGCTGCCGTTCACCCTCAGGGTGACCGTCTGCAGCTCGTCGTCGCCGAGGTGGCTGTGCAGGGGGGTGCTTGTCATGAGGCCATCTCCCTGGGGTTGCGGCGGGCCGCCGCGGCGAGGACGGCGCGCCGGGTGAGGACGCGGAGCGTGGCGAGCCGGTACTCGCGGCTGCCCCGGACGTCGGTGATCGGGGTCGCGACCGACACCAGCCGGTCGATGGCTTGCTCGAGGGCCGCCTCGTCGGCGAGGTCGACCGGACCGGGCACCCCGGTGCGCAGCGGCCGGGGCCCTACCGCGCCCATGCCGAGCACCAGCGCGCCGTCCGCGCCCACTCCGGCGGCCACGCTCACCGTGGCGAGGTCCACCCCGCGTCGCCGGGTGAGCCGGCGGAATGCCGAGCCGGAACCTGGGGCGGGCCTGGGCAGCCGGATCGAGGTCACCAGCTCACCGGGGCCGCACAACGTGCGTCGGGGACCGAGGAAGAACTCGTCGAGCGATGCGTTGCGGTCCCCGTCCAGCGACGCGATCGTCACCTGCGCCCCGTGCACGAGCAGCGGGGGAGCGGTGTCGGCCGCGGGGGAGGCGTTGCACGAGTTGGCGACCAGGCTGGCCCGGTTGCGGATGGCCACCGAGCCCACGGTGAGCGACGCCTCCACCAGCGCCGGGTACCACTCCTGCACGACCGGATGAGCGACCAGCTCACCCAGGGTGCACGTCGCGCCGAACTGCACGCCGTCGTCGGTGACGACGATCGGTTCGGGCAGGTCGGCCACGGCCTTGAGGTCGACCAGGAGATCCGGTTCGACCGTGTGGTGCCGGAGCCCGACCAGCAGGTCGGTGCCGCCCACGAGGGGCCGTGCCCGCTCGCCGCCCTCGGCGAGCGCGGCGAGCGCGGCGGCCCGGGTGGTCGGCCGGTAGTACTTCGGCATCGTTGCCGTCCTTTCCGGTCTCGACCGGTCAGGGGTGGATGATGATCTTGATGGCGCCGCTGGATCGGTCGTTGAAGACGGCGAGCGCCTCCTCGTACTGCGACAGCGGGAAGCTGTGGGTGATGAGCTCGCCGACGCGCATCCGGCCGTTGGCCACGAACGGCATCACCCGGCGCATCTCGCCGGCCGAGGCGCGCGAGCCGACCAGTTCCAGTTCGTCGAGCACCAGGGACTGCATGCGCAGGGCGACGTCCTCGGTGGGGATGCCGACCATGGCGCAGCGGCCGCCCCGTCGCAGCATCGCCATGGCCCAGGTGAGGGTGTCCGGCACGCCGGCGCACTCGAGGACCACGTCGGCACCCAGGCCGCCGGTCAGCTCGCGCACCGCGGCCACCGGGTCGCCGGCGTTGGTGTCGACCGTCTCGAAGCCCATGGCCGCAGCCTTCTCGAGGCGGTGGCCACGGCCGACCACGACCACGCGGGCGGCGCCGCAGATGAAGGCCGCGTCACCGGCCAGCAGTCCGATCGCGCCCGCGCCGGTGACCACGACGGTGTCCCCGGCCTGGATGTTGCCGCGGCGTGCCACGTGCAGGGCGATGCTGGCCGGGTCGACGACCGCGCCCTCGTCGAAGGACACCTCGTCGGGCAGCCGGAAGATGCACTTGACGTCGTGGACGGCGTAGGTGGCGTCGACGCCCTGGACGTTGTGCCCGTACTGCGCGTGCAGGCCGGGCTTGCCGTAGTTCTCGCAGATGTTGTAGTGCCCTTCGACGCACTTCTGGCAGACCCCGCAGGCGTTGTGGCTCGTCCCGGCGACGCGGTCGCCGATCTTCCAGCCGAACGCGTCGGCGCCGGGGCCCAGCGCCACGATCTCGCCGGCCCACTCGTGTCCGGGGGTGAAGGGGAAGGCCGGCGGCCAGAAGCCCGGGTAGTCACCGCGGATCAGATGGGCGTCGGTGCCGCAGATGGAGGTCGCCCGGACCCGGGCGAGGACCTCGTTGGGGCCCGGCTCGGGGACGGGCTTCTCCTGGATCTCCAGGACACTGGGCTCCAGGACTACGAGGGCCTGCATCGTCTCGGTCATTCGGTCTCCAGGTGGTTCGTCAGAGGAGCGGGCCCGACGGTGAGGCCGGTCCACTCGGAGCAGCTCCACCGATTATCGAAACTAGGGCCCACGCCGATCGCAGTCAAGGACTCTCGATAATCGACAGGCCGGTCGTGGACCACCGGCCCGGGTGGCGACGTCAGGCGCCGGTGCCGACCGCGCGCGCCTCGGCCGGCTTCCCCAGGGTGGCGGGGAAATGCAGCCGGAGCAGCTCGCTGACCGAGAGCTGGTGGGCCCGGGCGGCCTCGGCCGCACCGTCGGCGTCCCGGGCGCGCAGGGCGTCGAGGATCGGCCGGTGTTCCAGGACGATCCCCCGGACGTCGACATCCGGGAGCGTCAGGGTGATGAACGTCCGGGCGAAGGGTGCCAAGTGCTCGAAGGCCCGGACCACGGCGGCGTTCTCCGACGCCTCGGCGATCAGGTGGTGGAACCGGACGTCGGCCTCGGTGACGCCGGAGAAGTTGCCGTCGTCCAGGCGCATCAGCATGAGGTCGACCAGGCCCCCGAGGGCCTCCAGGGCGCTGTCGGTGATGTGCTCTGCCGCGAGCCGGGCGGCGAGGGCGTCGATCTCCGCCCGCACGAGGCTGACGTCGACGAGCTCCTTCGCGCTGGGCAGGCGCACCCGCGCCCCACGGCGCGGGTGGATCGTCACGATCCCGAGGGCGGCGAGCTCGCGCAGTCCTTCGCGGACGGGTGACTGGCTCAAGCCCAGTTCCTTGGCGAGCTTGAATTCGACGATCCGCTCACCCGGCTGGTAGTGGCCCCGGATGATCCGGTCGAGCACGAGGCGCTTCACCGTCGCCGACAGCAGCTCACCGCCGATGTCCTGGCCGGGCTGGCTCTCGCTCATGGCAGGGGATCCCCGATCCTCAGCGGGACGTGGCGTCACGCAGGTCGAGGCGCCGCCGCGCCTCCTCCGGGGAGGCGATGTCGCGGTGGAGGAGCCGCGCGAGGGCCGTGATCCGCTCCACCTGCGCGGCGTTGGACTCCGCGAGCTTGCCGGGTCCGTCCCACAGCGAGTCCTCGAGACCGACGCGGGCGTTGCCGCCGAGAGACAGGGCGATCGCCCCGAGCCGCATCTGCCCCGAGCCCGCGCCGAGCACCGACCACTCGAACTCGTCGCCGAACAACCGCTGCGCCGTGCGTCGCATGTGGGCGAGGTCCTCGAGGTCGTTGCCCGTGCCGCCGAGCAGGCCGAACACGGTCTGGACGAACAGCGGGGGCCTGACGAGGCCGCGGTCGAGCATGTTCGCGAGGTTGTACAGGTGCGAGGTGTCGTAGCACTCGAACTCGAACCGGGTGCCCTGGTCGCCGCACAGCTTGAGGATGCGCTCGATGTCGGCGTAGGTGTTCTTGAAGACGACGTCCTTGTTCCCCAGGTGCTTCCGCTCCCACTCGTGCTGGAAGGTGGGGTAGCGGTCGAGCATCGGGAAGAGCCCGAAGTTCATCGACCCCATGTTGAGCGAGGCCAGCTCGGGAGCCAGGGCGACGGCCGGCGCGATCCGCTCGTCCACCGTCATGTGCGGGCTGCCGCCGGTGGTGAGGTTGATGACGACGTCGGAGCCGTCCTTGACGATCGCCAGGACCTCCTTGAACAGGGCTGGGTCCTGCACCGGATGGCCGTCCTGCGGGTCGCGCACGTGGAGGTGCACGATCGCCGCGCCGGCCGCCGCCGCCCCGAGCGCCGCGTCGGCGATCTGCTCCGGGGTCACCGGCAGGGCCGGGGACATCGTCGGTGTGTGGATCGCGCCGGTCGGGGCGCAGGTGATGATCGCCGACGTCGCTTGCTTGGCCATGGGGCCCTCCCGCTAGACTCGTTCTCTCGATTATCGAGCGTAGCGGCACCTGGCGGTGCTTGGGAACACGCACGGGGAGGCGAAGATGTCGGCGAGCGGCTCCGGGACTCACCCCTCCCCGCTGATCGTGGTGGCTCCTGACAAGTTCAAGGGCTCCGTCGACGCCGTCGGTGCGGCTGCCGCACTGGCCCGCGGACTCCGGCGCCGGCTGCCCGGTGTCCGGGTGGTGGAGCACCCGATCGCCGACGGCGGCGAGGGATCGGTGGAGATGGTCCTGGCGCACGGGTTCCGGCGCGTGTCGCGCGAGGTGAGCGGCCCGACGGGGAGGCCCGTCACGGCGACGTATGCGCTGCGCGGAGAGACCGCACTGGTGGAGATGGCCGCGGCCGCGGGTATCGGCCGGCTGCCCGAGGGGGGGCCGGACGACCGCACCGCGCGCACGGCCTCCACCTACGGCGTCGGGGAACTCGTCCGCGACGCGCTGGACCGGGGAGCCCGCCGGATCGTGCTCGCCGTCGGAGGCAGCGCCACGACCGACGGCGGGGCGGGCATGGTGGTAGCGCTGGGCGCTCGCACGTGGACGGCGTCCGGACAGCTGTGGCCCCGGGGCGGGGCCGACCTGCTGGACGTCGTCCGGCTCGACCTCGACGGTCTGGACCCGCGCCTGGCCGGCGCGACCGTCACGGTGGCCTGTGACGTCGACAACCCGCTGACCGGACCGTCCGGGGCGGCGGCCGTGTACGGCCCGCAGAAGGGCGCGACCGCGGAGACCGTCGCGCTGCTCGACCGGGCACTGGCGCACTGGGCGGACGTGGTGGCCGCCGCGACCGGACGCGACCTGCGCGACCTCCCGGGGGCGGGCGCTGCCGGCGGTCTCGGCTTCGGTGCCGCGTCACTCCTCGGAGCCGAGGTGCGTTCGGGTGTCGACACGCTGCTGGACCTGAGCGGCTTCTCCGGCACTCTCGCCGGCGCCGATCTGGTGATCGTGGGCGAGGGCTCGCTGGACGAGCAGAGCCTGCACGGCAAGGGCCCGATCGGCGTGGCCGCCGCTGCAGGACGGGCCGGGGCCCGCGTCGTCGCCGTGGCCGGGCGCAGCACCGTCGCGCTCGACCGGTTGCGCGAGCTCGGGATCGACGACGTCCACACCCTTGCCCAGCTCGAACCCGATCTCGAGCGGAGCATGCGGCACGCGACCGACCTGCTCGAGACGACCGCCGAACGGATCGCAGCCGGATGGCTGCGCGACAGATCTGAGAGGACTCCGACGACATGACCCACGAGGCCGACCACACCGCCCCCGTCGACCCGGAGCGCGGCCCCGCCGCGCGGCAGCGGCCGGAGGACCTGCTCGCGGCCCTGGCCCTGCCGACCCGCGGTACCACCTACTCCCTCGCGCTGCCCCGCTACACCGGCATGCCGCTGTTCGGGGCGCACCCGCCCTTCGACGTGAGCATGTACCGCACGCCCGGCGGCCTGCGGGGCGACGGCATCCGGCCCTGGGGCCCGCGCAACGAGGTCAACCTCGGCTACATGGCCGAGATCGTCAGCGGTACCTCGCACAGCGGCGCGCACGTGGACGCGCTGGCCCACATGACCATCGGTGACGACGACCACTGGTACGGCGGGGGCAACGCCCGCGAGCACCTGGGCGACCGCGGGCCCAAGCTGGGCGACGGGGCCAAGCTGCCGCCGTTCATCACCCGCGGCGTGCTCCTCGACGTGCCGGCCTTCCGCGGGATCGAGGCGCTCCCGGCGCACGAGCCCGTGGGCGCCGACGAGCTGAAGGCCGTGGCCGAGCACCAGGGCGTGGCCGTCCGAGCGGGAGACGTCGTCCTGATCCGCTCCGGCTATCTCAGCCAGTGGCCCGACCCCGAGGGTCTGGCCCGTCACGTCACGGCCGGCCCCGACATCAGCGCGGCGCGCTGGCTGCTGGAGCAGGGGGTGGTCGCGGTGGGCAGTGACACCGAGACGTTCGAGGTCCAGCCCGCGCCGGACCCGGGCACGCCCGCCAACCCGCAGCCGGTGCACACGCTGCTGCTCATCGAGAACGCCATCTACCTGTTCGAGTCGGTGTACCTCGAGGAGATCTCCCGCGAACGGGTCTACGAGTTCCTCTTCGTGGCCTTGCCGCTGAAGATCGAGGGCGCTACCGGCTCCATGCTCGATCCTGTCGCCATCGTCTGAGTGCCCGACCGGCCCGTTCCGCGGCGGACCGTGCTCGTCCTGCCGGCGCACCGGGACGCCGCGACGCAGCGCTGGACGACGGCGCCGACGATCACGGCCGCCCGGCCGGGACGACACGCACGCGGAGAGGAGCGCTCCGGACGTGCGCTCGCGACCTGGCCTTCCGCGGGTGAGCCAGCTGCTGCGGTTCGCCTGGACGGAGGCGCGGCGCTGCCTGTTCCAGGACCGGGGCGGGCCGGCCCGCGACGTCGGGTCAGGCTCCGCAGCGCGGCACGTCGGCGGCGTCGAGTGCCCGCTCCGGGAGGTCGGCGCGGAAGGCGTCGCGCACCCGCGCGGAGCCGGCCGCCCGCCAGTCGACGAGGCCCCCGACCGCCGGCTCGTGCTTGGCCCACTCGAGCCAGTTGACCATCGCCAGCCGCGGCAGACGCTCGGCCAGTTGCGGATCGAACACCTGCCGCCACCAGGCCTGCTTCACGGCCAGCTCGTCGGCGGCGCCGCCGTCCGGCGCGAAGAACGCCGCCGTCTCGGGCACGGCCACCGGCTTGCCGTACCGCTCCCCGTAGGCGTCGTAGAAGTCCGGCAGCCCACGGTCGTCCCCGCCCCGGCCGGCGTAGGTGCCGGTCAGCTGGCCCAGGAACTCTCCCTGCTCCGGCACCTCGTTCTCCCCCCACGGGTACGCATCGCCCCAGTGGTGGAGCGACATCCCGACCCAGTCGACGGCGTCCTCGCCCGGCCAGTACGGGGCGTACGGGTCGTCGGCTGCCGACAGCCCGCCGTCGCCGTCGGTGTCGAGCACCGCGACATCGCCGGCGGAGGCGGCGTGGGCGCCCCCGGTGAACGGGTAACCGCCGCCGTAGTTCGGCGCCCGCATCACCGCCGAGCCCGGCGCCCCGCCGTGCACCGCGCCGGTGACCCGCCGGAACGCCTCGACGTAGGCGGCCGGCTGCTGCCCCCACGGGTACCAGGAGCCGTTCATCTCGTGGGCGAACCGGACGACGACGGGCACTCCGCGGCCGTTGTAGCCGGCCAGCCGTTCGGCCAGGTCCGCGGCCACGTCGTCGGTGACGGCGGCCAGGCCGTCGTGCGGCTCCAGGGTGAGCAGCAGCAGGCCGCCGTCGGCCCGCAGCTGCTCGACCGCGGCATCCAGGTGGCGCGCGTCGGCGGGGGAGAGGGGGAAGCCGGTGAACGAGACGGCGACCGCGGGCCGCGAGCCCAGCACCGCGGCGTACTCAGCCAGCGACTGCGCGCCCCAGTCGGGGTTCACCCCCAGGTAGATCCCGTCGCCGGCGCCCGGCCGGCCGAGCCCGGCCGTCGCGCACGCCGGGTCGGCCGCGGTGCCGGTGCTCCCGCCGGCGGTGCCGCAGGCAGAGGTGCCCAGCAGGGCGGTGACGGTCAGGGCCAGTCGTCGCACCCGTTCTCCATCGGCCGGGGAGCGCCCGCGGTGCAGTCCGCAGCCCGGTGGGCTGCCCAGTTCGGGCCAGGGCCCGCCACGGGCGAGCCGGCGGGCGACCGGACGCGGCGCCGAGGCTGGACGGCGCGGCGCCGGGGGAGCAGGCTCGACCCATGACCGAAAACCGCTTCGCCGTGGACCTCGACGAGTTGCAGGCCGGCGTCCGGGTCGAGCGCGCCGACCAGGTCGCCGTGCATCCGGTGCCCGGCCCGCCGCCGGGCACCGGGGGGAGCACCGACCGGCAGCCGTTCGCCGACGGAGCGGGCGGCGACGCCGACGGCGAGTGACCGGGAACGGCAGCGGCGCCCCGAGGCGGGTCAGCCCCGGTCGTCCTTCTTCAGCCAGCCGTAGGCGGCGGTGGCCAGGAACAGGGCCACGCCGACGAGGAGCAGCCAGAACAGCCCCTCGATCACCGCGCCGATGATCGAGAGCACGAGCCACACGACCAGGAGGAGTCCGATCAGGCGCAGCAGCACGGCGAACTCCGGGGGAGACGGGGCGGGCTCGCCCACCCTAGGGCCCGGCGGCGCGGCCGGGTCGTGAGCGGTGCTCGGCCCGGGAACGCCGGTCCGGCCGTCGCGGACGGCGCCGTCGTCGGAAAGGATGCGGCAATGCCCTACTCCGCAGCCGACGACCGCTACGACTCCATGACCTACCGCCGCACCGGGCGCAGCGGCCTGGACCTGCCGGTGATCAGCCTGGGCCTCTGGCACAACTTCGGGGACGACGTCCCCTTCGACCGGCAGCGGGACATCCTCCGCCGGGCCTTCGACCTCGGCATCACGCACATCGACCTGGCGAACAACTACGGGCCGCCCTACGGCAGCGCGGAGACCAACTTCGGCCGGCACCTGGCCGACGACCTCCGGCCCTACCGCGACGAGCTCGTCATCAGCACGAAGGCCGGCTACGACATGTGGCCCGGCCCGTACGGCCAGGGCGGTGGCTCGCGCAAGTACCTGCTGTCGAGCCTGGACCAGTCGCTCACCCGGATGGGCCTGGAGTACGTCGACATCTTCTACTCCCACCGGCCCGACCCCGCGACGCCGCTCGAGGAGACGATGGGGGCGCTGGACACCGCGGTCCGCTCGGGCAAGGCGCTGTACGCCGGCATCTCGTCCTACTCGCCCGAGGACACCGCGAGGGCGGCCGCGATCCTGGCCGACCTGGGGACCCCGCTGCTGATCCACCAGCCCTCGTACTCCATGCTCAACCGCTGGATCGAGCGCGACGGGCTGCTGGACACCCTCGCCGACGTGGGCGCGGGCTGCATCGCGTTCTCCCCGCTGGCGCAGGGGATGCTCACCGACAAGTACCTCGGCGGCGTCCCGGAGGGCTCGCGGGCCAGCCAGGGCAAGTCGCTGTCCCCGGACCTCCTGACCGAGGACGCGCTCGGCCACGTCCGTGCGCTGGACGAGATCGCGCGGGGCCGCGGTCAGAGCCTCGCCCAGATGGCGCTCGCCTGGGCGCTGCGGGACGAGCGGGTGACCACGGTGCTGGTGGGCGCCAGCAGCGTCGGTCAGCTGGAGCAGAACGTGGGGGCGCTGGCCACGCTGGAGTTCGCCGACGACGAGCTGGCCGCGATCGACCAGCACGCCGTCGACAGCGGCATCGACCTGTGGGAAGGCCCGCGCACCGGCGCCTGACCAGGGCGGGGCCGGGATCGATCGCGTCTCACCCCTCCGGGGGGTGCGTGGGGCGGCCCGCGATGTCGATGCATCCGGGGTGAGCATCGAGCGGGCCGGCCTCGGCCGCCCCACAGAAACGCGCGACGCCGTCCCCGCGCCGGAGAGCGCGCTGCGGCTGGCCGTCGTCCGGACCGTCGCCGTCGCCGCCGTCCTGGCCACCGCCGGGTACCTGACCTGGCGGCTGGTCGCGACTGTGCCCGAGGGCCCGGCGCTGTGGCTCGGCGTGCCCTTCCTGGCGCTGGAGCTCTACGGCGGCGTCGCCCTGGTGCTGTTCGTGATGACGACCTGGAACGTCGCGCCGGCGACCGTGCCCCCGCCCCGGCCCGGCCCGGCGCCGTCGGTGACCGTGCTCGTCGCCACCTGCGACGAGCACCTCGACGTGCTGCTGCCCACCGTCGCCGCCTGCCTGGGCATGGAGGGCGACCACGAGACCTGGGTGCTGGACGACGGGAACCGGCTCGAGGTGGAGGAGATGGTCACCGCCCTCGGCGCCCGCTACGTCAGCCGGCCCGAGCACGACCACGCCAAGGCCGGCAACCTCAACCACGCGCTGGCCCTGGTGCGCACCGAACTGGTGGCCGTCCTCGACGCCGACCACGTGCCGGATCCGGATTTCCTCAGCCGCACGGTGCCCTACTTCGCCGACGAGCGGCTGGCGCTGGTGCAGACGCCGCAGCACTTCTACAACACCAGCTCCTTCGAGCACCTGCGCCCGGGCGTGGACCTGCACGAGGAGTCGCTGTTCTACCGGGTGATCCAGGCCGGCAAGCACCACGCCGGCGCCGCCTTCTGGTGCGGCACCAACGCGGTCCTGCGCGTCGGTGCGCTGCGGGAGATCGGCGGGGTGGCGACGGAGTCGCTCACCGAGGACCTGCACACCACGATGAAGCTGCACCGCGCCGGCTGGCGCAGCACGTACCACAACGAGGTGCTCGCCCGCGGTCTCGCGGCCGGCAGCCCGGACGCGTTCTACGCCCAGCGTCGCCGGTGGGGCCGGGGTGCGATGCAGGTGCTGCGGCACGACAACCCGCTCACCGCCACGGGGCTGACCCTGCGTCAGCGGCTGGCCTACCTGTACTCGCTGCTGGCGTGGTTCGACTCGTGGCGCACCCTGGGGCTGGCCCTGGTCCCGGTGACGGCCCTGGTCACCGGGCTGTTCCCGGTCGAGGCGCCGCCGCTTCAGTTCGCGGTCATGGCGGGTGTGCCGTTCCTGCTCCAGCAGGTGGCGCTCACGCGGCTGGCCCGCGGGTTCGCCCCGGCGCGGTTCGCGCTGCTGTTCGAGGTGGTCCGCCTGCCCTCCAACCTGGCCGCGACCCTGTCGCTGGTGCTGCGGGGCGCCGGACGGTTCGCGGTGACCGCCAAGGGGCGGACCGGCGAGGACCGGATCCGCGCCCGGGTGCCCGCGCTGCTCTGGGTGCTGGCCGGCGTGCTGGCCGGCAGCCTGCTGTACACGCTCGCGAGCGTCGCCGGGTGGACGCCGACCGCCCACCGGCTGGGCGGCGCCACCCTCGTGCCGGTGTTCTGGGTGGCGACCACCCTCGGGTTCGTCGTGGCCGGGATCCGCCGGATCCGCGACCCCCGCTTCGCGGCTGAACGCCGCGACGGTCACCGGTTCCCCGCGGCACTGCCCGCCGTGGTGGACGGCGCGCCGGCCCGGCTGGTCGACGTCTCCTTGGGTGGCGCGCAGGTGCGCGTCCGCGGGACCGGCGCGTCGGTCGGCGACGAGGTGGAGCTGGCCGTCCGGGTGCCCGACCGCGCCGGGCACGTCGTCTTCCGCGCCACCGTGCGCTCCCGGGCCGACGACGTGCACCGCGTGCAGTTCGTGGGGCGGCAGTGGGCCGAGCTGGCCGCGCTGTCGGCCACCGCCTTCGGGGCCGGTGCGGCCCGCTGGGCGGCCACCCTGGTCACCCCGCTCACCGCCCCCGAACCGACGGCGACCGGAGCGAGGATCCTCGCTGCCCGTGCCCACCCCGAGGCCGTCGCGGCGGCGATGCGCAGCCCCTTCGTCGCCGCCGGTCGGCGGACCGGCGGCGGGAACACGCAGCACGTCCCGCGGAGCACGCCCGAGCCGGCGCGCACCCTGACCGCCGTGGAGAGCTGAGCGCCGTCCCGGTCGACGGCCGGTGGGGGAAGCGGGCAGGCTGGGCGCCTGACCACTTCCGGGAAGGACGGACGGCACATGGCTGCGGCGCGCTACGAGTACAAGGTCGAGGAGATCCGTGAGGGGCTGATCGGGGGCAAGATGTCCGGCGGGAAGCTGGAGAAGGTGCTCAACGAGCACGCCCGCTCCGGGTGGCAGCTCAAGGCCATCACCTCGGTCGAGGTGAAGGGGAGGATCGGTCCGGGCGGCGTCGACGGCGTCCTGGTCACCTTCGAGCGCCCGGTGACGTGACGGTGCCGTCCACCAGCGGCGCCCAGTGGCTCGCCGAGCACCGCGACGGCGCGGACCGCGGTGCGGCGCTGGCGGTGTTCGACCACCTCGACCCGGTGACGCCCGCGGAGCTGATCGGGCGGTGGCGGGGCAGCGGCCTGCCCACCGGCTCGCCGCTGGACGGGCTGCTGGAGAGCTACGGCTGGTGGGGCAAGGAGTTCGTGGACGCCGAGACGGTGCACCCGCTGCTGTTCGCCACCCGCTCCGGCCCCCGCCCGGTGGTGCCGACACCGATCCCGGTCGGCGTGCTGCGGGACCGGCCGGGGATCGCGCACTCGCGGGCGGCGCAGGTCGCCTTCCGCGCCGTCCGCCCCCTGCTCACCACGTCGCGGCCGAGGGCGCGGCTCCGGGCGGTCGAGCACCGTGGGGTGGTCACCGCCGCGATGATCTACGACGCGCTGCCGATCATCGACGTCTTCCGGCGGGTGGACAGCCGCACGGTGCTCGGCCTGATGGATCTGCGCGGCCTGCCCGACCCGTTCCTCTTCTCGCTCAGGCGGGAGAGCTGACCCCGAGCTCGGCGAGCAGCCCGCGGATCCGGCCCTCGATGTCGTCGCGGATCGGGCGCACGGAGTCCACGCCCTTGCCGGCCGGGTCCTCCAGTTGCCAGTCGAGGTAGCGCTTGCCGGGGAAGATCGGGCAGGCGTCACCGCAACCCATGGTGATGACCACGTCGGAGGCCTCGACGGCGTCGGTGGTGAGCACCTTCGGTTGCTGGTCGGAGATGTCGATGCCGACCTCGGCCATGGCCTCGACCGCGGCGGGGTTGACCTGGTCACCGGGCAGCGACCCGGCGGAGCGCACCTGGACGCGGTCACCGGCCAGGTGCCGCAGCCAGCCGGCGGCCATCTGGGAGCGGCCGGCGTTGTGCACGCAGACGAACAGCACGCTGGGGGTCATCGGGTGCTCCGGATGGTGGTCGGGACGGTGGGATCGCCGGGGAACCAGCGGCGGGCGGCCCACAGCGAGACGTAGACGAGGCCGACCAGGACGGGCACCTCGATCAGCGGGCCGACGACACCGGCGAGCGCCTGACCGCTGGTGACGCCGAAGGTGCCGATCGCGACGGCGATGGCGAGCTCGAAGTTGTTGCCGGCCGCGGTGAACGCGAGGGTGGCGGTTTTCGCGTAGCCGAGGCCGAGCTGCATGCCGAGGACGAACGAGCCACCGAACATCAGGAAGAAGTAGGCGAGCAGCGGTAGCGCGATGCGGGCGACGTCCCAGGGCTGGGAGGTGATCGCGTCGCCCTGCAGCGCGAAGAGCATGACGATCGTGAACAGCAGCCCGTAGAGGGCGACCGGCCCGATCCGCGGCAGGAACCGCTCCTCGTACCAGGCGCGGCCACGGCGTCGCTCGCCCAGCGTGCGGGTGAGGAAGCCGGCGAGCAGCGGGATGCCGAGGAACACCAGCACCGAGACGACGATCGCCCAGAAGCTGAACTCCGCGGAGGTGGTGGTCAGCCCGAGCCAGCCGGGCAGCACCTGCAGGTAGAACCAGCCCAGGACGGCGAACGCGAGGATCTGGAACACCGAGTTGATCGCGACCAGCACCGCGCCGGCCTCGCGGTCGCCGCAGGACAGGTCGTTCCAGATGAGCACCATGGCGATGCAGCGGGCCAGGCCGACGATGATCAGGCCGGTGCGGTACTCGGGCAGGTCGGGCAGCAGCAGCCAGGCCAGCGCGAACATCAGCGCCGGGCCGATCAGCCAGTTGAGCGCCAGGCTCGCGCCCAGCAGCCTCCGGTCGCCGGTCACCCGGTCCAGCTCGGAGTACCGGACCTTGGCCAGCACCGGGTACATCATCAGCAGCAGCCCGATCGCGATCGGCAGGCTGACGTCGCCCACCTCCACGGCCGACAGGGCGTCGTCCAGCCCCGGTACCCAGCGGCCGAGGGCCAGTCCCAGCGCCATCGCGGCGATGATCCAGACCGGGAGGAACCGGTCCAGGGTCGACAGCTTCTGCAGGACCGGGGCGTCGGCGGGGACGTCGGTGCGCGCGGTCTCACGGACGGCGTCGCTCATGCGGGCACCCGCCCGGTCTCGAACAGGCTGGCGACGGCGTCGAGGGCGGCCGGCCGGACCGCGTAGTACACCCAGACCCCCCGCTTCTCCCGGTTCAGCAGCCCGGCGGAGTGGAGCACCTTGAGGTGGTGGCTGATGGTCGCCTGGGTGAGCTCGAAGGCGTCGTTGAGGTCGCAGACGCAGGCCTCGCCGCTCGCGCTGGAGGCGATGAGGCTGACCAGCCGCAGGCGGACGGGGTCGGCCAGCGCCTTGAGCAGGGGGGCCACCTGCTCGGCCTGCTCGGCGGACATGGCCGTTCCGGACAGCGGCGTGCAGCACGCCAGGCCGGGCTCGCTCATCGGTTCTCCCTCGCATCAGCGTCGACCGCCATCATAACGACGAGGATCGTATTGACAATCGTCGATGCCGATGTTCATTCTGCGTTCAGGCATCGACGCCCGTCGATACCTCGACCTTTAGGAGGATCCCATGTCCCGCGTGCAGCTCGCTCTCCGCGTCGCCGACCTCGATGCGGCGATCGCCTTCTACTCCCGGCTCTTCGACGCCGTTCCGGCCAAGCGCCGGCCGGGCTACGCCAACTTCGCCATCGCCGAGCCGCCGCTGAAGCTCGTACTGCTGGAGGGAGCGGCCGGCGAGGCGACCCGCATGGATCACCTGGGGGTCGAGGTCGGCTCGACCGACGAGGTCGGCGCGGCGACGGACCGCCTGGCCGAGGCGGGGCTGGCGACCCGCCCCGAGGAGAACACCACCTGCTGCTACGCCGTCCAGGACAAGGTCTGGGTGACCGGGCCGGGTGGCGAGCCGTGGGAGGTCTACACGGTCAAGGCCGACGCCCGCCCCGACCTGGAGGGGCAGACGGCCGCCGAGCTCTCGGCGGTCGCCGGTGACGGCACGTGCTGCACGTCCGAGGGTTCCGCCGACGCCCGCCTCGCCACCTGCTGCTGAGCGCCGACGGGGTGCGCCGATGCGCAGTTCGGGAGTGCGGAGCTGCGCATCGGCGCACATCGTCGAACCCTCTGGCATCGTGTTCGCGCGTGGATCTCGACGAGGTGGCGGACGAGCTCTACGAGGTCGCGCCCGAGGATTTCGTCGCCCTGCGCAAGCAGCGCCAGGAGGAGGCCAGGGCCGACGGCGACAAAGCGCTGGCCAAGGAGATCGGGGCGCTGCCCAAGCCCTCCACCCCGGCGTGGGTGTGCAACCTGCTGGTGCGTGCGCACCGCCCCGAGATGGAGGGCCTGGTCGACCTCGGCAACCTGCTGCGCGAGGCGCAGGACAACCTGGCCGGGGACGACCTCAAGGCGCTCGACGTGCAGCGGCGCCGGCTGCTGACCGCGCTCACCCGGCAGGCGCGGGCGGTGGCGTACGAAGGCGGTCACCCGGTCAGCACCGCGGTCGCCACCCAGGTCGAGGAGACGCTGCGGGCGGCGATGTCCGACCCCGAGGCGGGGAAGGCGCTGCTGTCCGGGCGACTGACCACTCCCATGTCCTACAACGGCATGGGGCAGCTGGGCGGCCGCCCGGAGCTCCGCCTCGTTCCGTCGCCCCAGCCGGCTACCGAGCCCGAGCGGGCGCCCGGGAAGCGCACAGCACGGAAGAAGCCCGACGAGGAGTCGACGGCCGATCGCCGGCGCCGCGAGCAGGAGGAACGGCAGCGCGCCGCCGAGGAGAGGCGGCAGCGGGAGCTGGCGGAGGCGCAGGCGGCCGCGGAGCAGGCGATCGCGGCGGCGGACGAGGCGGAGAGCGCGCTGGCGGAGCACCGGCGGCTGGTCGAGGAGCTCGCCGACCGGCGCACGGAGCTGGCGACGCGGGTGGAGGAGCTGGCCGACCAGCTGGCCGACGCCGAGCGCGCGGCCGCCGACGCCACCTCCGCGCTGAAGCGGGAGGAGCGACGCCGGTCCGCTGCGGAGCGCGACGCGGCGGAGGCAGCCGACGCCCGCGAGCACGCGCTGAGGCGGATGGCCCAGCTCACGGACGACGCCTCGGGGTGAGCCACGTCGTCCGTGCGGGCGACCGCAGTCACGAGCAGGACGGGCCGTCCTCCTCGGGTCGGGCGATCGGGTCCACCGGCGGCGTCGCCTCGGCCACCGGCGGCCGGTCGGCGTCCACCGTGCGCCCGAACTCCTGGGTCGCCCAGACCGACCCGTCCGGCGCGCAGAACACACCGACCCCCAGGCGGTTCCACCCAGGGTTGAGCACGTTCACCCGGTGGCCGTCCGACCGCATCCAGCCCACGTGGGCGACGCCCGCCGGCACCGGCCCCGAGGCGGTGAAGATGTTCTCGCCCAGCCCGCTGAAGCCGGAGAGCGCCTCCCGCGAGAGGACCTCCCGCACGTCCTGGTGCTCCAGCACCCCGCGCTCGGCCATGGCGGCGCTCCAGTCGCGGGCCACCTCGGCCAGCTCCTCGTTCCACGCGACCGGCTCCAGGTCCCGGGCGCGGCGCTCGTCGTTCACCCGGTCGAAGATCTCCCGGGCGATCCGCTCCTCCGGGTCCGCGGCGTCGCCGGCCGAGGGTGGCTCGTCCGGCTCGGGCGCCGTGCCGGTCCGCATGGGCGAGGTGTCGACGACGACGCACCCGGTCGCGCCGAGCAGGACGGCGGCCAGCGCGAGGACGAGCCGGACGAGGAGGCGGCGGGCTGGGTCCATGTGCCCCCCCGTACCCGGTTGCGGCCCCGGATGCCTTGACCTGCGCACTCGTCGCACGATCGTTAGCGTGCCGTCATGGACGGCAGCACCTCGCGGGTCGCGATCGTCACCGGGTCGGAGTCCGGCATCGGGCGGGCGGTCGCCGTCGTCCTCGCCGAGCAGGGCTGCGACCTGGGCATCACCTGGTACCGCGACGAGCGGGCCGCCGGGGAGACGGCGGAGGAGGTGCGGTCGCTGGGCCGGCGGGCCGAGGTCCGGCACCTCGACCTGACCCGGCTGCCCGCCGCCGCAGACGTCGTCGACGAGCTGGCCGACGCCCTCGGCGGGGTCGACGTCCTGGTCAACGACGCCGGCACCGGGCACAGGACCCCGCTGCTCGAGCTCGACTTCGACACCTGGCGCGAGGTGCTCGCCACCGATCTCGACGGGGCCTTCCTGTGCCTGCAGCGCGCCGCCCGGCGGATGGTCGCCGCCGGGAACGGCGGCCGGATCGTGAACATCACCAGCGTGCACGAGCACGCGCCGCGGGTGGGGGCCGCCGGCTACTGCGCGGCCAAGGGCGGTCTCGGCCTGCTCACCGAGGTGGCCGCACTGGAGCTGGCGGAGCACGGGATCACCGTCAACGCCGTCGCCCCCGGGGAGATCGCCACACCCATGACCGGGCAGGAGGACGAGGACCCGACCGCCCCCGGCCACGAGCGGCCCGGCGTCCCGCTGCGCCGTCCGGGCGACGCCCGCGAGGTCGCCGCCGTGGTCGCGTTCCTCGCATCTTCCGGGGCCGGTTACGTCACCGGGGTGTCGTGGGCCGTCGACGGCGGGATGCTCCAGATGGGGCCGATGGCCGGCTCGCACCTCGGCACCGACGACTGGCGCCGCGGCTGAGCGGCGCTCATCCGGTGCGACCGCTGCGCTTCCTCCGGTAGAGCTGCTCGTCGGCGCGGGCGAGCACGGCGGTCAGGTCGTCGCCCGGCCGGGCCGCGGCGACCCCGGCCGTCCACGTGGCGGAGTCCGCGTGGTCCAGCTGTCCCAGCAGCTCGTGGGCCGCCGCCTCGTCGGTCGCCGGGAGGCAGAGCACGAACTCGTCCCCCCCGTACCGGCCGAGCAGGTCCGCTCGGCGCAAGCGGCGGCTCCAGCTCGCCGTCAGGCTGCGCAGAAGGTCGTCGCCGGCGCGGTGGCCGTCCCGGTCGTTGACGCCCTTGAAGTCGTCGAGGTCCAGGATCGCGATGCTCAGGAACTCCCCGCTGCGGGCGGCACGGGACAGGTGCTGGGCAGCGTGCTGCTCCCACGCCCGCCGGTTCGCCACTCCGGTCAGCGGGTCGGTCCCGGCGGCCCTCCGGAGCCTCTCGGCCAGCCGGACCTGCGCCTCGGTCAGCACGGCGACCGACACCGCGACGGGCAGCCAGGCGGCCAGGAAGCCCGACGGCGCCGCGGCCCAGGCGCCGGCGCTGCCGGCCACGACGACCAGGGCGGCGTGCCACCGGGCGGCCGGAGGTGACAGGAAGTGCGCGGCGTACAGGCCCACGGCGATCATCGCCGGGCCCAGCCCGACCACGCCGACGGCCGTGGCCGACCGCCACGCCAGCAGGCCGACGAGCACCGACAGCAGGGCCACCGCGACGTGCAGCACCCACGGGCGCGCCCGGGCGCCGGCCACCGCCAGCCCCGCACCGCCGGCCAGGCCGATGGCGCCCAGCACCTGGAGCAGCCCGACGGGCGTGGCCTCGTCCATCGGCGCGGCAGCGCCCACCCAGCACAGCGCACCGCTGACGGCGTACACCACCGCCAGGAGCGCCGCGGGCGTCCGTCGTCCGCTCTGCACCGCGCCCTCCCCCCGTTGCCGGGACATCCTCGCTGGTCACTGCGCCGGCCGGGAGTCCCGGCGGGGCCGGTCCCACCACTCCGGGTGGCCCCCGGCGGGAGCGGCGCGCCCTCGGCTGCGGACGGGGAGTCGCGGCCGTACGGTGGCGGTGCGGCTGGGGAAGCAGCCGATGGCAGGCCCGGGTCGGCGGCGGCGCCGGACGTCCCGCGCCGCGACCCGACAGGAGGGCGCGTGGAGTCCACCGGTCGCCTGTCGGCCGCCGTGGGCACCACGGTCGGGGTGGAGGAGGAGTTCCACCTCGTCGATCCGGAGACCCTCGCGCTCGCCCCCAGCCCCGAGCTCGTCGCGGCAGCGGTCCGCCACGAGCTGGGCGAACGGCTGCACCCCGAGATCACCACCACCCAGCTGGAGACGGCGACGGGCGTCTGCCGCACGCTCGGCGAGGTGCGGGCCGCGCTGACGGGGACCCGTGCCGAGGCCCGGGCGGCGGCGGCCGGCGCCGGGGCGGTGCTGCTCGCCGCCTCGACCCACCCGTTCGCCTCGTGGCGCGAGCAGGTGGTCACCCCGGATCCCCGCTACGAGGCGATGGTGCGCCGGTGGGCCGGGCTGGCGGTCCGGCAGGACATCTGCGGTTGCCACGTGCACGTGGGCGTCCCCGACCTCGAGACGGCCGTGGCCGTGCTGGACCGGGTCCGGCCCTACCTGCCGGTGCTGCTGGCCATGACCGGCAGCTCACCGTTGCACGACGGCGCCGACACCGGCTACGAGAGCTACCGGACGTTGCTGTGGGGCCGGTGGCCGCACACCGGGATCCCCGAGGCGCAGGGCTCGGCGGAGCGGTTCCAGGAGGTCGTGACCGGGCTGGTCGACGCCGGCGTCATCGGCGACGCGTCGCACCTGTACTGGGACGTCCGGCCGTCGTCGCACCTGCCCACGGTGGAGTTCCGGCTGGCCGACGTGTGCACCGACCTGGACGACGCCGTCCTGCACGCCGCCCTGGTGGCCTCGCTGGTCCGGGTGCTGGCCGGCCGCGCGCAGCGGGGCGAGCCGGTGCCACCCGTGCGCACGGAGCTGCTGCGGGCCGCGCGCTGGCGGGCGGCCAGGGACGGGCTCGACGGGCAGCTGTTCGATCCCGTGGCCGGAACTCTGGTGCCGGCCCGGGACGCCGTCGACGGACTGCTGGCCGAGCTCGCCGACGACCTCGCCGACCGCGGGGAGGAGGACGAGGTTCGCGACCTGGTGCACCGGCTCGTCGCCCGGGGTACGTCGGCGGCGCGTCAGCGCGCGACCTGGCGGCGCACCGGCGACCTGCGGGAGGTCGCGGCCGCGGTCGTGCGGGAGGGGAGTACCGATGGCCGACCCGACCGTGGAGGAGATCCGTGAGCTGGCCCGGCCGCTGCGCACGTCGGCCGACCTCGACCCGCTCGTCGAGCGCGTCGGCGCCGCCCGCATCGTGGCGATCGGCGAGGCCAGCCACGGCACGCACGAGTACTACGCCTGGCGGGCGGCACTCACCCGGCGGCTGATCGAGGAGAAGGGGTTCGGCCTCGTCGCGGTCGAGGGCGACTGGCCCGACTGCTACCGCATCGACCGGAGCGTGCGGCTGCGCCCGGGCGCCGACGAGGACCCGCGCGACGCCCTCGACGCGTTCACCCGCTGGCCGACGTGGATGTGGGCCAACGACGACGTCGTCGACTTCTGCCGGTGGCTGCGCGGGCACAACGCCGCGCTGCCCGAGGAGCGCCGGGTCGGCTTCTACGGGTTCGACGTGTACAGCCTCTGGGACTCGATGCACGCGCTGCTCGACTGGATGGCCGAACACGAGCCCGGGCACGTCGACCAGGCCAGGCGCGCCCTGGCCTGCTTCGAACCGTTCGGGGAGGACGGGGCCGAGTACGCGTTCGCCAGCCGGTTCGCCCCCGCGTCGTGCGAGCAGGCGGCCGTGGACCTGCTCCGCTCGCTCTGCGAGCAGCGGGGCCGCGCGGAGGCCGCGATCGACGCCGACGCGCGCTTCTCCGCCGAGCAGAACGCCGCCGTCGTGGTCGACGCAGAGCGCTACTACCGGGCGATGATCCGCGGCTCGGCGGAGTCGTGGAACGTCCGCGACGAGCACATGGTGGACACCCTGGACCGGCTGCTGGACCACGCGGGGCCGAAGGCCGTCGTCTGGGCGCACAACACGCACATCGGCGACGCCCGGGCCACCGACATGGCCGGCGCCGGGATGACCAACGTCGGTCAGCTGCTGCGCGAGCGGCACGGCACCGAGGACGTCGTCCTCGTCGGCTTCGGGGGCTACCGGGGCGGGGTGATCGCCGGCCGGGAGTGGGGTGCGCAGATGGAGCGGATGGCCGTGCCGGAGGCCAGGGCGGGCAGCGTCGAGGCGCGCATCCACGAGGCCGTGGGCGCCGACGCGCTGTTCGTCTTCCCACGGGAGGACCGGCCGGAGTGGCTGCGCCGGCGGCTGGACCACCGCGCGATCGGCGTGGTCTACCGGACGTTGCGGGAGACGTGGGGCAACTACGTGCCGACGGTCCTGGGGGAGCGGTACGACGCGTTCCTCCACCTGGAGGACACCACGCCCCTGCAGCCGCTGCACCTGGAGCGCGCCGACGAGCACGTGCCCGTTGCGGCGTTCGGCGCATGAGCGCCGGTCAGGCCGCCGACGGGCGGCTCACCAGTCGGCCGTCGCCGGCGCCCCCGGGTCCGCCCTGGCCGGCCGGGACGCACGCGCTGGACCTCGGTGGGAGCGCGGAGGTGCTGCTCGCCGTACCCCCGGGTGAGCCCGGGCCGCGCCCGCTCCTCGTGTTCTTCCACGGCGCCGGCGGGAACCCGCAGCAGAGCCTCGCGGCGGTGGGCCGGGCCACGGCGGAGAGGGGAGTGGCGGTGCTGGCACCCCGCTCGGGGGCGGCGACGTGGGACCTGATCACCGGTCGCCCGGGCCGCGACGTCGCCGTGCTCGACGCCGCCCTGGCGCAGGTAGCCGAACACCTCGGCGTCTCCCGCTGCGCGGTGGGCGGCTTCTCCGACGGCGCCTCCTACGCGCTGTCCCTCGGGCCGGCCAACGGCGACCTGTTCGACGCGCTCCTCGGCTTCTCGCCGGGGTTCGCCGCCCCGCCGGCCCGGACGGGGCACCCGCGGATCTGGCTCACCCACGGCACCGGCGACCGGGTGCTGCCGGTGGCACGCTGCGGCCGGCGGCTGGCTGCCGCGTTCGGAACGGCGGGCTACGAGGTCGCCTACGACGAGTTCGACGGTGGGCACGTCGTCCGACCCGAGGGCGTGGTCACGGCCCTGGAATGGTGGCTGGGCCCGGAGTGACCCCGCCCGCTCAGATGGAGCGGGTCTCGCCGGCACGGTCGGCGAAGGCGTCGACGGTCCGGCCCTCGAGGGCGGCGGTCACCTGGTCGCGGTGCGAACGGACGGTGGCGGTGTCCGTGGGGCCCCATTCCGAGGACAGCTCCCCGGCGACCAGGTCGGCGGCGCGCGCGACCTCGGCCCGCTGCTGGTCGTCCCGGCAGGAGACCGCCACATCCCGGAGCATCCGGAGCAGGGCGGTGACCAGCGTGGGCTCGCTTCCGCCGAACCGGGCCACCTGGTGGCAGGCGAGGTCCAGGTAGTAGCGCATGTCCCGGTCGGGCACGATCGCCCGGCCGACGCCGTCCTCGTCCTCGTGCAGCGTGGGCCCGAGGTGCCGGCCGTTCAGCCGGACGAGCAGGTCGCCCATGTGGCCGATCGCCGTCGCGGCGGTGACCGGGTCGTTGATGCTCGGGGACATCGCCTTCACCGCGATGTCCTCGAGCTGGCGGAAGCCGAAGCCGGCGTCCTGGTCGATGGTGCGCTCGTTGTTCAACACCACCGCCGCGCGGACGGCCTCGTCGAGGTCCTCGTTCCCACCCCAGACGGTCGCGATGGGGGTGCCGACGGTCACCATGTCGCCGGGGCGGACCTCGACCCGGACGACGGCGTCCTGGCTGCGCGCCGCATCGACCAGCGCGCCGGGGTCGGTCACCTCGACGAAACCGCTGCGGGGCGCGTTCACCAGCCGACCGGCGCGCGTCTCGAGGTCCAGCTCGTCGGGGGACCGCTGCCCGTGACCGGTGTAGGGACCGTAGAAGGTCTCGATCGCCCGCCGGGCGTCGTCGTGGACCCGGGTCATCATGGTGTCGACCCGCAGCATGCGGACCATGTGGCTGATGAAGGCGAGCAGAGCGCCGACGGAGGCGAGGCCGAGCAGCGCCGCGACCAGGCACACCAGCGTGGGCACCGGCTCGTCCTGGTTGATGCCCCGCAGACCGGCGACCGCGAGGACGAAGGTCGCGGTCAGTACGGACAGGACGGACTTGGTGACCCCGTCCCGGGTGAAGTCGCGCAGCAGCCGGGGCGAGAACTGCTGGGAGGCCAGTTGCAGCGCCACGATCGTGATGCTGAAGGTCAGGGTCGTGATGGTGACCGCAGCCGTGGCCACCAGCTGCAGGAGCGTCGCGGCGGCGCTGGTGTCGGCCGGCCACAGGGCCGCGAGGAACCCGCCGCGGGGTTCCACCATGCCGAGGACCCACCCCGCCGCGGCTGCGGCCACGGCGGCTGTTGCCGGCCACAACCACAGGGGCGTCTGCGACCGCGCTGCACTGTCCTGTCCCCGTAGTCCCGCCACGGCGGGCAGCTACCCGGCCAGGGCCGGGCATGCACCGGCCGGGGGGAAGTTCCCCCGGCTGGTGGACGTCGCTCAGGCCGATTCGCGCTGGGTCACGTCCTCGTTCTCCGGGTCGGTGTTCTTCGGCCCGCCGGTCTTGGAGACCTCCCAGCCGGGGCCGAGCTGCTCCAGCGCCAGGCGGCCGTAGACCTGCTGCTGGGTGGCCACCCGCTCGGACCGGCCCCGGCCGAGAAAGCTGACCATCCAGTGCAGCACCGTGGTGATGCGGTTCTTGAACCCGACGATGTACATCAGGTGGACGACCAGCCAGAGCACCCAGGCGATGAACCCGCTGAACTTGAACGTCCCGATGTCGGCCACCGCGGAGAATCGCGAGATGGTCGCCATCGAGCCCTTGTCGAAGTACCGGAAGGGCTGCTGCGGCGCCTTGCCGGCGATCCGCCGCTCGATCGCCTCGGCGGCGTAGCGCCCGCCCTGGATGGCCACCTGCGCGACGCCGGGGAGCTTGTCCAGCGCCATCATGTCGCCGACCACGTGGATCTCGGGGTGCCCAGGGAGGGTGAGGTCGGGCTTCACCGAGATGCGGCCCGCGCGATCGACCTCCGCCCCGGTCTGCTCGCCGAGCATCCGGCCCAGCTCGCTGGCCTGCACGCCGGCGGCCCAGATCTTGGTGGCCGCCTGGATCCGGCGGACCTGGCCGTCGGCGTCCTTGACCTCGAGGCCGTCGGCGTCCACGCCGGTGACCATGGCGCCCAGCTGCACGTCGACGCCGATGGCGTTGAGCTGGCGCCGGGCGCGGTCGCCGAGCTTCTTGCCGAAGGACGGCAGGACGGCGGGGGCGGCGTCCAGCAGGATCACGCGCGCGCCGGTCGGGTTGATGTTGCGGAAGTCGCGGGGCAGGGTGCGGCGGGCCAGCTCGGCGATCTGGCCGGCCATCTCCACGCCGGTGGGGCCCGCCCCGACGACGACGAAGGTGAGCAGCCGGTCGACCTCGGCCGGGTCCGTGGCGATCTCGGCCAGCTCGAAGGCGCCGAAGATCCGCCCGCGCAGCTCGAGGGCGTCGTCGATGCTCTTCATGCCGGGCGCGAACTCGGCGAACTGGTCGTTGCCGAAGTACGACTGCCCCGCGCCCGCGGCGACGATGAGCTCGTCGTAGGGGTACACCGTCTTCCGGCCGAGGATCTCGGAGGAGACCGTGCGGGCGGCGACGTCGATCTCGGTGACCTCGCCGAGCACCACGCGGGTGTTCTTCTGCCGGCGCAGCACCTCGCGGGTG
Organism: Blastococcus sp. SYSU DS0973; assembly: GCF_054051055.1. NCBI lineage: Bacteria > Bacillati > Actinomycetota > Actinomycetes > Geodermatophilales > Geodermatophilaceae > Blastococcus > Blastococcus sp. SYSU DS0973. The sequence goes on along the minus strand of NZ_JBJHAN010000005.1, from coordinate 181,030 downwards.
GCCGGCGCGATCTCGCCCTCGGACAGGATTCCGGTGGCCACCTGGTAGAGCAGCGGCTGGAACAGGTGCTGGGCGGTCTTGCCGATGAGCGTGATGTCCACCGGCGCCTTGCCCAGCGCCCGCGCGGCGAACAGGCCGCCGAAGCCGGAGCCGACGATGACGACGCGCGGCCGGCCGCCGGGGGAGTCGGTCGGGGCGGGCGCCTGCGCTGGTGATGTCGTCATGATGATTCATCCTCCCACTTGGGTCGGTGCCGAACGTGCACGCCCCCGAGAGATGCGGATCACGCCCGGCGCACCGGCTGCGCGCCGGCTCGCGGACCCGGTGCGCGGCCGGTAGACCCGACGGGGTGCGGTCTCCGGTCTCCGTCGTGCACGTGCCCGGTCTGGGGCTGGATGAACGTTCTTCGCGCAGGTTGCGGCAGGAACTTCCGGGGGCCGTCGTCGTCCTGCCGGGGATGGGGGAGGCCGCGCCGGTCCCCTCCGTCGACGACCTGGCCGCCCGCCTGGTCGAGGCGCTGCCCGCCGGCCCGGTCGTCCTGGTCGGGCACTCGCAGGGCTGCCAGGTGGTCGCGGCCGCCGCCACCGATCCCCGGGTGGTCGGGGTCGTGCTGTGCGGCCCGACGACCGATCCGCGGATGCGCCGGTTCCGGGTGCTCGCCTGGCGATGGGTGCGCACCGCCCTGGCCGAGCCGTGGTGGCAGGTGCCGCTGATCCTGCGCCAGTGGCTGCACACCGGCCCCCGCGCGATGGCCGCGCTGTGGCGGAGGGCCTCACCCGACCGGATCGGTGCGCGGCTGTCCCGGGTGCGGGCGCCGGTCGTCGTCGTGCGGGGCGCCCGGGACGCGCTCTGCCCGGCCGACTGGGCGGCACAGGTGGTCGCCGACGCGCCGCGCGGTCGGCTCGTCGTGCTGCCGGGCGCGGCGCACATGACCGTGCAGACGCACCCCTTCGAGGTCGCCGCCCTGCTCCGCTCGTTCTGAGGTCGGAGCGGCCCCAGCAGAGGGCCCTCTTACTGGCCGTCGGTGCGGCCGCGCACCTCCGCGTAGCGCTCGCGGACGTGCGTGGCCGCCGGTGCGTCGAACTCGGCCAGCCCGGGCTGCGGCCACTCCGGCGCCGCGGCGGCGCCGGAGAGCACCCAGGCGGCCTGACGGGCCGCGCCGTCGGCGACGTACTCGCCGGGCGGCGGCACGAGGACGGGCCGGCCGAAGATCCCCGGCGCCAGCTGCTGGACGGCGGCCGAGCGGGCGGCGCCCCCGACCAGCAGCACCCGCTCGACCGTCACGCCCTGGGCGACGACGGCCTCGATGCCGTCGGCCAGCCCGCAGAGCAGGCCTTCCACCGCGGCCCGGGCCCAGTGCGCCGGCGTCGAGGTGCGCAGGGTGAGCCCGTGCACCGATCCGGTGGCGTCGGGCAGGTTCGGCGTCCGCTCGCCCTCGAGGTAGGGGACGAGCACCAGGCCGTCGGCGCCCGAGGGGGCCGACAGGGCGAGCTCCGAGAGGGTGGCGTGGTCGACGCCGAGCAGCGCCGCCGCGGCGTCCAGCACCCGGGCGGCGTTCATCGTCGCGACCAGCGGCAGGTGGTTGCCGGTTGCGTCGGCGAAGCCGGCGACCGTGCCGGTCACGTCGGCGACCGCGGTCGGGGTCACCGCCGAGACCACCCCCGAGGTGCCGATGGAGACGACGACGTCGCCGGGGCGGGCGGCCAGGCCGAGGGCGGCGGCCGCGTTGTCGCCGGTGCCCGGGCCGAGGACCGCGCCGGAGCCGGCCAGCGCGCCCACCCGCTCGGCCGGGCCGGCCACGCGCGGGACGGCGGGGCGGCGGCCGCGCATGGCGTGCTCGAGCAGGTCCATGCGGTACTGGCCGGTGCGCGCCGACCAGTAGGCGGTCCCGCTGGCGTCCCCGCGGTCGGTGACCAGGGCGCCGAGGTCGCGGTCGGCCGACAGCCGCCAGGTGAGCCAGTCGTGCGGGAGGCAGACGGCGGCGGTGCGGTCGGCGTTGCCCGGTTCGGCGTCGGCCAGCCAGCGCAGCTTGGTGGCGGTGAACGAGGCGACCGGCACCAGCCCCACGGCGTCGGCCCATGCCCGGCGGCCGGCGGCCTCGCCGCCGCCGCCGAGCTCGCGCACGAGGTCCGCGGCCGCGGGGGCCGACCGCACGTCGTTCCACAGCAGCGCGTCGCGGACCACCTCGCCCCGTTCGTCCAGGCAGACCATCCCGTGCTGCTGGCCGCCGACCGCCAGTGCTGCCACGTCGTCGAACCCGCCCGCCTCGGCGGCGGCGGCGCGCAACGCGTCCTCCCACGCCTGCGGGGCGACCTCGGTGCCCGGTGGGTGCGGCGCCCGGCCGGACCGGACGAGCTCTCCGGTGGCGGCGTCCCGGATGACGACCTTGCAGGCCTGCGTCGAGGTGTCGACGCCCGCGACGAGGGTCATCGGACCGGCCCCCGGCCCGCCGTGGCGGGAGCAGGGACGGAACGGGCCGCGGCGGGCCGGAGCGAGGACACGGAGGTCATGGGAAAGGCACCTTAGGCGGCTCCGTCCGGGCGTGCCCGGCGGAGGGTGCCGAGGGCGTCCCGGTCGCCCGTCCGTGACGCGCGCCACGACCCGTCTTGACCGCCTGACTCCGTACCCCTAATTTGTTTGTTGATCCGACGAATACCGGGAGGGTGCTCCCCGAGGAGGTGCGCATGGGCGAGGTGCCGTCGTTGTACGACGGGTTCTCCGAGCGGCGCGCCCCGGCCGACCAGGCCACTGTGCGGCGCACCAACCTCGGCCTGGTCCTGCGCCACCTGAGCGACCACGGGCCCCGCTCCCGCGCGCGGATCGCCCAGGAGACCGGCCTGAACAAGGCGACGGTCTCCAGCCTCGTGGCCGAGCTCGCCGAGCGGCGGCTGGTCACCACCGGCGAGGTCGACCGGGCGGGCTCGGTGGGCCGGCCCGGGCTCACCGTGCACCTGGACGGCAGCTGCGTCTGCGGCATCGGCGTGGAGCTGAACGTCGACTACGTGGCCGTGCTCGTGCCGAACCTGCGCGGCGAGGTCCTGGTGGAGCAGCGGCTCGCCCTGGACATCCCCGCGCTGGGTGTCCAGGCCACCCTCGACGCGGTGGCCGGCGTGGTGACCGACGCCGTCGCCGCGGCCGCCGCCGCGGGTGCCCGGCCGGCCGGGTTGACCGTGGCGGTCGCCGGGCTGGTCCGCAGCTCCGACGGCGTCGTGACGCTGGCGCCCAACATCGGCTGGCACGACGTGGCCGTCCTGGATGGTCTGCGGGCCCGGCTGGACGTCGACTTCCCGATCAGGGTGGAGAACGACGCCAACCTCTGCGCTATCGCCGAGTGGGCCCTGGGCTCGGAGGCGCGCAGCCCTGATCTGGTGTACCTGACCGGTGAGGTCGGCGTCGGCGGCGGCGTGATCGTCGCCGGCCGGCTGCTGCGCGGCGCCGGCGGGCTCTCCGGCGAGGTGGGCCACACCTCGCTCGGCGACCCCGACGTCGTCTGCGGCTGCGGGCGGCGGGGCTGCTGGGAAACCGTGGTCGGGATGGCCGCGCTGCTGCGTGCCGCCGCCGACCCGGGCGACCCGGTCGGCGACCCGGCGCGCGACCTGGAGACCCGCCTGGCGGAGGTGGCCGCCCGCGCGGAGGCCGGCGACGCCCGGACGCTCGCCGCGCTCGAGCAGGTCGGCCGGTCGCTCGGGACGGGCGCGGCTGTGCTCATCAACCTCTTCAACCCGCGGGTGGTCATCCTCGGCGGTTACTTCGCCGTCCTCGGGCGGTTCCTGATGGAGCCGCTCCTGGCCGAGCTCGAGGCCCGGGTCCTGGCGCCCGGCACCGCCGGGGCCCGGGTCGTGCTCTCCACCCTCGGTTTCACCGCCGCGGTCCGCGGGGGCGCCCACGTGGCCCTCGAGTCGGTCCTCGACGACCCCACGCTCGTCCCCGTGCCCGAGCTCGCACCGTCGGGTGCGGGCGCCGGGTGACCGGGTGAACGCCGTCGCGACCGGCGGCCAGCAGACCCCGTCGTCCGCCGACGGGCCCGCCCACCGGCGGGTTCCCGGCGCCGTCGAGAACAGCGCACGCGATCGATCCACCTGGATGGAGAACCCCGCATGACCGACCGATTCACCCCCACCAAGGACGACAAGTTCAGCTTCGGTCTCTGGACCGTGGGCTGGCAGGGCGTCGACGTCTTCGGCGGCGCCGTGCGCCCGCCGCTGGACCCGGTCGAGGCCGTCCACCGGCTCGCCGAGCTGGGCGCGGCCGCCGTGACGTTCCACGACGACGACCTGGTCCCCGACGACGCCACCCGCGACGCCACCCTCGAGCGGTTCAAGAAGGCGCTGGCCGAGACCGGCGTGGGCGTCGAGATGGCGACCACCAACCTCTTCGGCGCCCCGGTCTTCAAGGACGGCGGCTTCACCGCCAACGACCGCGCCGTCCGCCGGTACGCGATCGCCAAGGTGCTGCGCAACATCGACCTCGCCGCCGAGCTCGGCGCGAAGACCTACGTGCTGTGGGGCGGCCGCGAGGGCGCGGAGTCCGGGGGCACCAAGGACGTCGCCGCCGCGCTCGACCGCTACAAGGAGGGGCTCGACGTCCTCTGCGCCTACGTGCGCGAGAAGGGCTACGACATCCGGTTCGCGCTGGAGCCCAAGCCCAACGAGCCGCGCGGCGACATCCTGCTGCCGACCATCGGGCACGCGATCGCCTTCATCAACGAGCTGGAGGAACCCGACCGCGTCGGCCTCAACCCCGAGGTGGGGCACGAGGAGATGGCCGGGCTGAACTTCGCCCACGGCATCGGCCAGGCGCTGTGGCACGACAAGCTGTTCCACGTCGACCTCAACGGCCAGCACGGCCCGCGCTTCGACCAGGACCTGCGCTTCGGTGCGGGTAACCTGCGCGGCGCCTTCTGGACCGTCGACACCCTGCTGGGTGCCGGCTCCGGCAAGGCGTACGACGGCTACCTGCACTTCGACTACAAGCCGCCGCGGACCGAGGACATGAACGGCGTCTGGGAGACCGCCCGCGCCTGCATGCGGAACTACCTGATCCTGCGGGAGAAGGTGCAGGCGTTCCGGGCCGACCCGGAGGTCGCCGAGGCGCTGGATGCCGCGCGCGTGGGCGAGCTCGCCGTCCCGACCCTGGGCGAGGGCGAGAGCCTCGACGCGCTGCGGAACGAGGCGCACGACCCGGTCGCGCTCGGCGAGCGCGGTCTGCAGTTCGAGCGGCTCGACCAGCTGGCCATGGAGCACCTGCTCGGCGTCCGCTGACAGTGACCGGAGCGGGCGGGCGGGGCGTGCCCCTGCCCGCCCGCTCCGGTCAGGCGGGGCGTCGCCGGGCGACGAGGGCGAGGACCGTGAGGACGACGGCCGCCGCCGCCTCGATCCAGAAGGTCCCCCACCACAGCGGCGCCGCCGTGCTCTCGACGAAGCCGAACAGGCCCACGGTGGTCGACAGGAGCAGGGCGGCGACCGACCACAGCAGCCGCCGGGGCACGACCAGGAGCGCCACCGCGAGCGCGAAGCCCGCGAGGGCGTTGAGCATGAAGCCCGGTCCGATGACCTCGATGGTCCGGTAGCCGTCGAACCACAGGTCCAGGTGGATCCAGCCATCGCGGTGAGCAGGGCCGCGCCGGCCACGCGCAGGATCCAGGTCAGCAGGTCCGAGCGCCGGTCGCGGGTGGTGGTGGTCGTCATCAGGCGACCTTCACGCTGACCTCCATGCCCATCGACCGGTGGTTGCTGACCGAGCAGTGGAAGACGTAGGTGCCGGGCTCGAGGGTCACGAGAGCGTCTCCGACTGACCCGACTGGAGCACCTGCGTGGCGGCGACGTCCTCGCCGTCGCGCTCGACCACGAAGTCGTGGCTGGCGTCGCCCTCGTTCGCCACCGCGAACTCGTAGGTGCCGGCCGCAAAGCTGTCCTCGTCGAGCTCGATGGCGAAGTCGACGAGCTGTGCTTCGACGGTCTCCGCCTCCTGCTCACCGGCCGGCGCGGAGGACGAGGCCGAGGGGGCGGCGGAGCTGGGGGACGACGACCCGGTCCCCGTCTCGAACTCGGCCCCGGTCGCGACGGCGGCATCGGTGTCGGCGGCGTCGTCGTCCGAGCCGCAACCGGTCACGACGAGGGCCAGCCCCGTCATCGCGGCGGCCAGGCGCAGAACCGCTGAACGGTCGTTCCAGGAGCGCACGGGGACCTCCTCCGGGCAGGCCGCCGGGTCGGCGGCCTTCGTGGGACCGCGACCCTGGGGCCCGGCGACCTCGGCGCGGAAGGGCTTTGATGCGGCGGTCAGTGCGCCGTCGCGCCGTCGATCGTCGCAGTCATCCGGTCACACCAGGTGACCACTGTGGTCGACATCTGCGCATCCACCGGGTGCCGCAGCTCCCGCTTCTCGGCGCTCAGCGAGGCGCGCCCCGGCTGCCGGCGCAGAGCTGGGAGCCGACCTGCGGGCGGTCCCGCAGGCCCGGCTGGCCAACCGGCCCGGCGAGGGCGCCGGCGCCGGCTGGTCGGCCTGGTCCACCTGCGGGGGGAGTGGTCCCCGGAGGTCGTCAGTCGCCGAGCCGCTTGCGGGCCTTGGCGGCCCGCTTGTTCGCCTTGTCCAGGGTCTTCGCCGCCTTGCGGACCCGGCGGGGCTCGCGGTCGACCGTGCCGCGGACGAGCAGGCCGATGCCGATGCCGAGCAGCCAGCTGTCCTTGGCGATGGACAGCCCCTGCTCGGTGGGGGCGAGGCTGCCCTCCTTGCGCATGCCGGGCGTCTTCAGGTACAGCCCGAGCAGCCCGCCGGAGAAGGCGGTGAGCGCGGCGCCGGCGACGGCGGTGGGCACGAACGGCGTCAGCAGCGCCGCACCGACGGCGATCTCGGCGGTGGACAGCGCCTTCGCGAACTGCTGCGGCTGCAGCTGCGCGAGGAACGGGTAGGTGCCGGCGGCGAAACCGTGCATGCCGGCCGCGGCTTCCTCGTCGGCGGCGCGCTTGCCGAGGCCGCTGTTGAGGATGAAGGCGCCGGCGGAGATCCGGGGCGCGATCTCGGACAGGGTGATGGGCAGGCTCATGGGGCACCTCTCTGGTCGTCGGAGCTGGTGAAGTGCTCAACCAGCATGGCCCGGCCAGTGCCCTGGTCGATCGGTGCCCAACCGTGGCCCACCCGTTCCGACCGCCTCACGTCCACGGGAGTGGCGGGTGCGGCGTGTCACTATGGCGGCGTGGCGTCCACCTCAGCGTCTGCCGGCGTCCTGCTGCGTCATGTGCGGACCGGTCGCGCCCGCAGCCGGGCGGACCTGGTCGCGCTCACAGGCGCCTCCCGCAACACGGTGAGCGCACGCGTCGACCAGCTGATCGCGGCCAACCTCCTCGAGGAGGGCGGGCGCGGCTGGAGCACCGGCGGACGCCCCCCGACGCTGTTGCGGTTCAACAGCGGCGCCGGATGCGTGCTCGCCGTCGACCTGGGGGTGACCAGCGTCGACGTCGCGGTCACCGATCTCTCCGCCCAGATCCTGGGGACCGTCGGTCACCCCATCGACATCGCCGAGGGACCCGCGCGGGTGCTGGCGGAGGTCGACCGGCTGGCCCAGCAGGTGCTCGCCGAGGTGGGTTTCACGGCGGCCGACGTGTGTGCCGTCGGGGTCGGTGTGCCGGGGCCGGTCGAGTTCTCGACCGGGCGGCCCTCCCACCCGCCGATCATGCCGGGCTGGCACGACCACCCGATCCCCAGCGCCTTCGGCCGCTACGAGTGCCCGGTCTACGTCGACAACGACGTGAACGTCATGGCCCTGGGGGAGATCGGCGTCGCCGGCTCGGTGCAGGACATGCTGGTCGTCAAGGTCGGCACCGGCATCGGCTGCGGCGTGATCGTCGACGGGCGGGTGTACCGGGGTGCGCAGGGCAGCGCCGGCGACATCGGGCACATCCACGTCGCCCAGCCCGACGGGCGGACCGTCGTCTGCCGGTGCGGCCAGGAGAACTGCCTGGAGGCGATCGCCGGTGGTGGCGCGCTGCTGCGCGACGCCGTCGCCGCAGGGCTCCCGGTGCAGACGGTCCGCGAGGTCGTGCGCCTGGCCGCCCAGGGGGACGGGGTGGCGCTCGAGCTGGTCCGTGGCGCCGGGCGCACGATCGGCACGGTGCTCGCCGCTCTGGTCAACTTCTTCAACCCGCACCGGATCGTCATGACCGGCGGCGTTGCCCAGGCCGGCGTCCCGCTGCTCGCGGGCATCCGGGAGGCCGTCTACCAGCGGTCGATGCCGCTGGCCGCCCGCGCCCTGGAGATCACGGTGAGCGAGGCCCCCGACCTCTCCGGCCGGGTCGGCGCTGCGCTCATGGCTATCGAGGAGTTCCTCGACGAGGAGTCGGTCAAGTCCCTCGCGCGGTGACCTCGCCGCCCTCCGGGCGAGCGGGTGGACGGTCTCGTTTCGGTAACTGCCGTCGAGCTTATTGACCCGCTGTGACGCGACACATATGTTGCTGCCTCAACCAACTAATGGTCAACGGTGAGCAAAAGTGCCGGAGGTGAGCGCAGTGGCCGGTGCACCGGTGGGGCAGGTCGGCGCGGTAGGCGCGCCGCTGCTGGCGATGCACGGGATCGTCAAGACCTTCCCGGGGGTGCGCGCGCTCGACGGCGTCGACCTCGATGTGCGGGCGGGCGAGGTGCACTGCCTGCTCGGTCAGAACGGTGCGGGGAAGTCGACGCTGATCAAGGTGCTCGCGGGAGCGCACCAGCCCGACGGCGGCCGGATCGAGTGGCGCGGCGAGCCCGTCGCCCTGACCAACCCCCAGGCGGCGATGTCGCACGGCATCGCCACCATCTACCAGGAGCTCGACCTGGTGGCCGGCCTCACCGTGGCCGACAACATCTTCCTCGGCCGTGAGCGTTCGCGGTTCGGTCTCACCCGTCCGGCCCCGGCCAACGAGGCCGCCGCGCAGCTGCTGACCCGGCTGGGCCACCCGGAGATTCCTCCCACCGCCGAGGTCGGCTCGCTGCCCGCGGCCGCGCAGCAGATGGTCAGCATGGCCCGGGCGCTGTCGCAGGACGCCCAGCTGATCGTCATGGACGAGCCCTCGGCGGTGCTCGACAACGAAGAGGTCCAGCACCTGTTCGAGGTCATCCGCGACCTGACCCGCGACGGCGTCGCGGTCGTCTACATCTCCCACCGCCTCGAGGAGATCCGCGAGGTGGGCGACCGGATCACCGTCCTCAAGGACGGGCGCACCGTGGCCACCGGGCTGCCCGTGCGGGACACCTCCACCCGCCAGGTGATCGAGCTCATGACCGGCCGCGACATCGAGTACGTCTTCCCCGAGCGCCGGGCGGTTCCGGCGGCGGAGCCGCTGCTCTCGGTGCGCGACCTGAGCTTGCGCGGCACGTTCCGGAACGTGTCGTTCGACGTGCGGCCGGGTGAGGTGGTCGGGCTCGCCGGCCTCGTCGGATCCGGGCGGTCGGAGATCCTCGAGACCATCTACGGCGCGCGCCGGGCCACCGGCGGCACCGTCTCCGTGGCCGGACAGCGACTGCGCCCGGGCAGCGTCGCCGCCGCGGTGTCCGCCGGGGTGGGGCTGGCCCCCGAGGAGCGCAAGAGCCAGGCGCTGCTGCTGGGCGACGCCGTCTACCGCAACATCAGCATCGCCAGCCTGGCCCGCTTCGCCCGCGGCGGCTTCCTCTCCGCCAGCGCCGAGAAGGACGCCGCCGACGAGCAGGTCCGCGCCCTCGACGTCCGACCCGCCGACGTCACCCGCGAGGTGCGGACGCTGTCCGGCGGCAACCAGCAGAAGGTCGTGCTCGCCCGCTGGCTGCTGCGCGACTGCCGGGTGCTGCTCCTCGACGAGCCGACCCGCGGGGTGGACGTCGGTGCCCGCTCGGAGATCTACGCGCTGATCCGCGACCTGGCCGACCGCGGGGTCGCCGTCGTCGTGGTCTCCAGCGAGATCCCGGAGGTCCTCGGCCTCGCCGACCGGGTGCTGGTGATCTCCGACGGCTCGGTCGTCGCCGAGCAACCGGCCGAGGCGCTCGACGAGCACACCGTGCTCGACCTCGTCATGGAGGGAACCGTCGGCCCGCTCCAGCGCGGTGACCGGCAGCAGGCCACCGCACAGCCGCACGAAGGGGACGTGGCATGACCGGCAGCACCGCGACGACCGGGGGCGCAGACGCACCCGCGCCGCCGAAGGACCGCTCACCCGCGGGCGCGAACGGGAAGGGTTCCGGTCTCATGGCCGGGCCGGCGGGGCGCCAGCTCGGCCTCGTCGTGGCCCTGGCCCTGCTGTGCATCGTGGGCGCGGTCACCGCGCCGGAACGGTTCGTGGACATCGACAACGTCCTGACCATCCTGCGGCTGGCCGCCGTCATCGGCGTGGTCAGCATCGGCATGACGTTCGTGATCATCGGCGGCGGCATCGACCTCTCGGTGGGCGCGCTGGTCGCTCTCAGCTCGGTGTGGGCCACGACGCTGGCCACCCAGCAGATGGCCGGGGATTTCCACTGGATCGTCATGGTGCTCACCGCGATCGCGGTGGGCGCCGGGGCGGGGTTGGTCAACGGCATCGTCATCGCCTACGGGCGGATCGTCGCCTTCATCGCCACCCTCGCCATGCTCGCTGCGGCCCGGGGCCTGGCCGAGATCATCGCCAACCGGCGGACCCAGATCGTGCAGAACCAGGGCTTCCTCGACTTCTTCACCGGCGACGTCCTCGGCGTGCCGACCCTGGTGGTCATCTGGGCGCTGGTCTCGATCGGCGGCTGGGTGTTGCTCAACCGGACGACGTTCGGCCGGCACACCTTCGCCGTCGGCGGCAACGCCGAGGCCGCGCGGCTGGCCGGCATCCGCGTGCAGTGGCACACCCTCAAGCTGTACGTGCTGTCGGGGATCACCTGCGGCATCGCCGCGGTGATGCTCATGGCGCGGACGACGACCGGCAGCTCGACCCACGGCACGCTCCTCGAGCTCGAAGTGATCGCCGCCGTCGTCATCGGCGGAACTCTGCTCACCGGTGGTCGCGGGACGATCGTCGGCACCGTCCTGGGCGTGCTGATCTTCACCACGCTCGGCAACGTCTTCACGCTCAACAACCTGTCCAGCTCCGTCCAGGCCGTCGCGCGTGGCGTGATCATCGTGCTCGCCGTCCTGCTGCAGACGCGGCTGGCCGAGGGGCGCGGGGACGGGCCCGGCTGGCTGTCCCGCTTCCGCTCCGGCCGAGGCGAATCGTCGTCCGGCGGCCCGGTCGCCGGCGGCACCCCGGCCGGCGCGGTGTCGGGCGGCTCCAGCGTCCCCGGTGCGCCGGGCGGCGACCGCCCCGGCGCCGGCCCCACCCCCTGATCCCGACCACCCGACGTCCCATCCCACAAGCACCCGCCGGCGACCCGCCGGACGGGCACACCGAGGAGAGATACATGTCTGCAGCGAGGCAGCGCCCCTACCGTCGCCTGATGTCCACCGCGGTCGCCCTGGCCGGCGCCGGCGCCCTCGTGGCCGGCTGCACCAGCAACGAGCCGGCGAGCACCGGCGGTGGCGGTGGCGGTGGCGACACCGTGGCCAGCTCCAACGACGAGACCGGCGAGACCGTCCGCATCGGCTTCTCGGCGCCGGCCGCCGACCACGGCTGGATGGCCGGCATCTCGGAGGCGGCGCAGGACGCGGCCGGCGAGTACGAGGACATCGACCTGATCATCGCCGAGGGCACCAACGACGTCAGCACCCAGATCAGCCAGGTGGAGACCTTCATCAACGAGGGTGTCGACGCGATCGTGCTGCTGCCCTTCGACGGCGCGGCCATGACGCCGGTGGCGCTGCAGGCGATGGAGGCCGGCATCCCGGTCATCAACGTCGACCGCGAGTTCAACAGCCCGTTCGCCGCCCGTGCCACCGTCCTCGGCGACAACTACGGCATGGGCGTCTCCGCCGGCACGTACATCTGCGAGCAGGTGGGCGACAACCCCGACGCCGTCGTCGCCGAGATCGCCGGCATCGACTCGCTGCCGCTCACCCAGGAGCGCAGCCAGGGCTTCGCCGACGCGCTGGCCGACTGCGGCCTCGACGTCGACAACCGGGTCGCGGCGGACTTCACGGTGGAGGGCGGCGAGGAGGCCTCGGCCAACCTGCTCCAGGCCGCGCCCCAGATCGACGCCCTGTGGAACCACGACGACGACCAGGGTGTCGGCGTGCTGGCCGCCATCCAGAACGCCGGCCGCGACGAGTTCATCATGGTCGGCGGCGCCGGCTCGGCGAACGCGATGCGGGAGATCCAGTCCGGGGACTCGGTGCTGCAGGCGACCGTCATCTACCCGCACACCCAGGCCGCCGACGGCATCCGCCTGGCCCGGCTGATCGCGCAGGGCAAGTCGATGTCGGACCTGGTCTCCCCCGAGGTGCCGCGGGAGATCGTGCTCAACGCCCCGGTCGTCACGGCCGAGAACGTCGAGGACTACATCGACCGCGCGTTCGAGTCCTGATCCGCCGGAGCAGCGGGGGAGCGAGCGCGTTCCCCCGCTGCCCCACCCCCGCTGGGAGAAGCAGATGACCCCCACCCTCGGCGTCGGCCTGATCGGCTACGCCTTCATGGGCGCGGCGCACTCGCACGCGTGGCGCACCGCCCCCCACTTCTTCGACCTGCCGCTGCGACCCGAGCTGACCGTGCTGGCCGGGCGGGACGCCGCCAAGGTCGGCGAGGCCGCCGGCAAGCTGGGCTGGTCGAGCACCGAGACCGACTGGCGTGCGGTGATCGCGCGCGAGGACGTCGACCTGGTCGACGTCTGCACGCCCGGGAACACCCACGCCGAGATCGCGATAGCCGCGCTCGAGGCCGGCAAGCACGTGCTCTGCGAGAAGCCGCTGGCCAACACCGTCGCGGAGGCCGAGGCGATGGCCGAGGCGGCGGCGAAGGCCGCCACCCGCGGCGTCCGGTCGATGGTCGGCTTCACCTACCGGCGGGTTCCCGCGATCGGCCTGGCGCGGAAGCTCGTCGCCAACGGCCGGCTCGGCGAGATCCGGCACGTTCGGGCGCAGTACCTGCAGGACTGGATCGCCGACCCGTCCGCCCCGATGTCCTGGCGGCTGGAGAAGGACAAGGCCGGCTCCGGGGCGCTCGGCGACATCGGCGCGCACGTCGTCGACCTGACGCAGTACATCACCGGCCAGGCGCTGACCGGGGTGAGCGCGACGCTGGAGACCTTCGTGAAGGAGCGCCCGCTGCCCGCGGCGTCCGGATCGCTGTCCGGCGTGGGCGGGGAGGGCACCGGGCAGGTGACCGTGGACGACGCCGCGGTCTTCCTCGGGCGGTTCACCGGCGGTGCCCTGGGCGTCTTCGAGGCGACCCGGTTCGCCCTGGGCCGCAAGAACGGCATCCGGATCGAGGTCAACGGCTCGGCCGGCAGCCTGGCCTTCGACTTCGAGGACATGAACGTCCTGCAGTTCTTCGACGGCAGCGAGCCGGCGGAGACCGCGGGCTTCCGCCGGATCATCGTCACCGAGCCCGAGCACCCCTACGTCGGTGCCTGGTGGCCGGCCGGGCACGGGCTGGGCTACGAGCACGGGTTCACCCACCAGGTCGTCGACCTGGTCACCGCGATCGCGGCCGGGCAGGATCCGGCCCCGTCGTTCGCCGACGGGCTGCAGGTGCAGCGGGTCCTCGACGCCGTCGAGCGCAGCGCCGCCAGCAAGTCCGCCTGGACCGACATCCCCTCATGAGAGAGGGCCTCGTCCTCCCCACCGCTCGCACGCGCGCGGTAGGGAGGACGAGGCCGCCCACGCACCCTCACCTAGGAGACGCCTGATGCCCCGTCCCGTCACCCTCTTCACCGGCCAGTGGGCCGATCTGCCCTTCGAGGAGATGTGCCGGCTGGCCTCCGAATGGGGCTACGACGGTCTGGAGATCGCCTGCTGGGGCGACCACCTCGACGTCGAGCGCGCCGCGAACGACGACTCCTACGTCGCCGACCGCCTCGCGCTGCTGGAGAAGCACGGCCTCAAGGTCTTCGCGATCTCCAACCACCTCAACGGCCAGGCGGTCTGCGACGACCCGATCGACGAGCGGCACCGCGGCATGGTGCACCCCCGCGTCTGGGGCGACGGCGACCCCGAGGGCGTCCGGCAGCGCGCGGCGGAGGAGATGAAGCTGACCGCCCGGGCGGCCGCGAAGCTCGGCGTCGACGTCGTCGTCGGCTTCACCGGCAGCAAGATCTGGAAGACCGTGGCGATGTTCCCGCCGGTCCCCGAGTCGATGATCGAGGACGGCTACCGCGACTTCGCCGACCGCTGGAACCCGATCCTCGACGTCTTCGACGAGGTCGGCGTGAAGTTCGCGCACGAGGTGCACCCGTCGGAGATCGCCTACGACTACTGGACGACGGTGCGCACCCTGGAGGCGATCGGGCACCGGGAGGCGTTCGGTCTCAACTGGGATCCGTCGCACTTCGTCTGGCAGGACCTCGACCCGGTGAGCTTCCTCTGGGACTTCAAGGACCGGATCTACCACGTCGACTGCAAGGACGCGAAGAAGCAGGTCGGCAACGGGCGCAACGGCCGGATGGGCTCGCACCTGCCGTGGGCGGATCCCCGGCGCGGCTGGGACTTCGTCTCGACCGGGCACGGCGACGTCCCGTGGGAGGCCTGCTTCCGGATGCTCAACACCATCGGCTACGCCGGGCCGATCTCGGTGGAGTGGGAGGACGCCGGCATGGACCGCCTGGTCGGTGCGCCGGAGGCCCTGCAGTTCGTCCGCCGGCTGGCCTTCGACCCGCCGTCGGCGGCCTTCGACGCCGCGTTCGCCAGCGGCAACTAGGAACTCCGGCGGCCTCGGCCGCCGGTGGGGTGCAGGGAGCCGGGTGGGGTGGCGGAAGACGTTCCGCCACTCCACCCGTGTGCTCGGCGGGTGGCCCGCGGTGCCGGACCGGGGTGACCCGTGGTCACTCCACCTGGACGGTGACCTCGATGCCCTGCCCCCGGTCGTCGCGCTGGGCGGAGTAGAAGACGTACTGGCCCTGCTCCAGGGTGACGGTGAGGGTGCCGGTCAGCCCCGCCTGGATCGGGTCGGTGCTCGCCACCTGCTCCCCGTCGCGTTCGACGGTCAGGTCGTGCGCCAACCCGCCCTCGTTGACCACCTCGATCTCGTAGGGGCCGGCCGCCAGCCGGGTGGGCATGATGATGCCCCCGTCCTCGAGCGTCACCGTCTCGGTCAGGACGTCGCCCTCGACCCCGGTCGGGGTCGCCGGGGCCGATCCGCCGCCCCCGGAGTCGCCGGGCTGGGTCGGCAGCGTCTGCGCCGCGTCGGTCACCACGGCGTCCTCTGACGAGCCGTTCCCCCCGCAGCCGGCCAGCAGGAGCAGCCCGACGGCGCAGGTGGCCGTCGCGACCTGGCGCCGGCGGGACGTGGGGTGGGGCGGTCGGGACACGGGGCCTCCTCCGGGTGTGGTGCGGCGGCGCGGGCGCTGTCCCTCGCCCGCGCGGGCGGGACGACCGACCCGACGGGCAGTGCTGTGCCCATCGGCCCGCCGGCCAACCGTCGACCCGGGAAGGGTCAGCGGCCCCGGCGCGACCGGGAGCTGAACGACGCGGCCGACGACGAGCCGGCGCGCGCCGCGAGCTCCGCGCGGGTGCGCGCCGGGCCCGACGCGCGACCCGAGCCCCCGGACTTGCCGCCGCTGCCCGAGCTGCTACGGCCGCCCGAGGACGCCGCGCCGCCGGAGGAGTCGCGACCCGAGCCACCGCCGCTGCGACGGCGACCGCCGCCACCGCCCTGCTGCTGGGGCTCCGCCACCGGCGCCGGCTCGACGTAGGGAGCGGCCGGACCGGTCAGCGCGGTGATCTCCCGGGCGCCGGGCTTGATGGCCGACACCTCGGGGGTGATCCCGGCCTGCCGCGCCAGGGTGCGGACCTCGCCGGCCTGGTCGGGCGTGGCGATGGTGACGACAGCACCCTCGGCGCCGGCGCGGGCGGTGCGGCCCGAGCGGTGCAGGTAGGCCTTGTGCTCGGTCGGCGGGTCGACGTGCACGACGATCGCCACGTCGTCGACGTGGATGCCGCGGGCGGCGATGTCGGTGGCGCACAGCACCCGGGACGCACCGCTGCTGAACGCCTCGAGGTTGCGTTCGCGGGCGTTCTGGCTCAGGTTGCCGTGCAGGTCCACGGCCGGCACACCGGCTGCTGTGAGTTGCTTGGCCAGCTTCTTGGCCTGGTGCTTGGTCCGGGTGAACAGCACGCTGCGGCCCAGGCCCGAGGCCAGCTCCTGGACGACCCTGCCCTTGTCCGCGGCGTCCACGCGGAAGACGTGGTGGGTCATGGTGCTGACCGGGGCGACGGCCGGGTCCACCGAGTGGGTGGTCGGGTTCGTCAGGTAGCGCTTGACCAGCACGTCCACGCCGTTGTCGAGGGTGGCGGAGAACAGCATCCGCTGCCCCACCTCCGGGGTGCGGTCCATGATCCGCTTGACGCCGGGCAGGAAACCCAGGTCGGCCATGTGGTCGGCCTCGTCGAGGATGGTGACCTCGATCGAGCCGAGGTCGGCGTGGCCCTGGCCGATCAGGTCCTCGAGCCGGCCGGGGCAGGCGATGACGATGTCGACGCCCTTGGCCAGCGCCTGCACCTGCGGGTTCTGGCCGACGCCGCCGAAGATCGTCGTCGCCGACATGCCGAGCGCCCGGGCGAGCGGGTCGACGACGGCGAAGACCTGGTTGGCCAGCTCGCGGGTCGGGACCAGCACCAGCGCGCGCGGCCTGCGGGCCTGCCGGCGGGTGTCGGAGGCGGCGAGCCGGGCGACCAGCGGGATGGAGAAGGCGAGGGTCTTGCCCGAGCCCGTGCGGCCCCGGCCGAGGACGTCCCGGCCGGCGAGGCTGTCGGGCAGGGTCGCGACCTGGATGGGGAACGGCGCGGTGATGCCGCTGGCGGAGAGCACCTCGACCATCGGGGCGGGGACGCCCAGGTCGGCGAAGGTGGAGTCGGTCGGCAGCACGGTGGCGTCTGCCCCGACCGGGACGACGACGGGCGCGGGCACGGCGGCGGGCGCCGGGCGGTTCTGGTTCTGCTCGCCGGCCGGGCGGGTGCCGCGGCCACGGCCACCACGACGGCGGCGGGCGCCACCCTCGGAGGCGGCGGGGGTGTTCTGGGTGGAGGTCAATGGAGTCCTTCGACGATCGAGTGGCCGCACCACCACCTCGGCGAGCGCGAGCGCCGGCGCACCTGCACGGAGGCAGGGCGGGCTCGCATCGTCGGCGAGACGTCGGTCAGCCGGGCGCACCAAGGTGGCGCAGCCTCAGCCCGACGTCGATTCCTGCCGCTCCGGATGAGCGAGGGCGGCGCCGGTACACCCCACTCAACCAGACCCGGCCGCCGTGTGGTCCCACCGGGAGGGAGTGTCAGGTCACATCGGGTGAGCGACCGGCTCTCGGTCGGTGCGGCGGAAGGCGAGCGGCGCGACCCGACGGCGCGTGCAGGTGCTGGCGCATCGAGGTCGTGGTGCCGCTCGTCTGCGCGTGGGCGGATCGGCCGTCGGGCCGCTCGTCCGGTCGACGGCCGGTCAGCCATGCTGTCCGCCGTGACCGTCTCCGCCGCGCCGCGTGTGCACCGCGTCCACCCGGCGTGGTGGGTGGCCGCCGTGACGTTCCTGGCGCTGGTCGGGGCCGCCGCCTTCCGCGCGGTGCCGGGCGTGCTCATCGATCCCCTGCGGGCGGAGTTCGGGTGGTCGGTCTCCACCATCTCGGCCGCGGTCGCGGTCAACATGGCGCTGTACGGGCTGACCGCGCCCTTCGCGGCGGCCCTGATGGAGCGCTTCGGCATCCGCCGCGTCGTGATGGGCGCGCTGCTGGTGGTCGCGCTCGGCAGCGGCCTGACCGTCTTCATGACGACGAGCTGGCAGTTGGTCCTGCTGTGGGGCGTCCTCGTCGGGCTGGGCAGCGGCTCGATGGCGCTGTCGCTGGTCGCCACCGTGACCGGCCGGTGGTTCGTGGCCCGGCGCGGTCTCGTCTCCGGCGTGCTGACCGCCGGCGGGGCGGCCGGGCAGCTGGTCTTCCTCCCGCTGGTGGCCTGGATCGACTCCTCCTGGGGCTGGCGGGCGGCCTCCCTCGGGACGACGGCGGCCGCGCTGGCGGTCCTCCCGCTGGTGGCCTGGCTGCTGCGCGACCGGCCCCGCGACCTCGACGTCGCCCCCTACGGCGGAACGGCGGCCGACGACCCCGAGCCGGTGCGGGCCGGAGCGGCGCGCGTCGCGCTGCGGGGCCTCGGCGAGGCGGCGCGCGCCCGGCCGTTCTGGCTGCTGGCGCTGGGCTTCTTCATCTGCGGCATGTCGACCAACGGGCTGGTGCAGCCGCACTTCATCCCCGCGGCCCACGACCACGGCATGCCGGTGACGACGGCGGCCGGGCTGCTCGCGGTCGTCGGGGTCTTCGACATCGCCGGGACCGTCTTCTCCGGCTGGCTCACCGACCGGGTCGACCCGCGGGTGCTGCTGCTGGCCTACTACGGGCTGCGCGGGTTCTCGCTGTTCCTGCTGCCGCCGCTGTTCGGGCCCGAGCTCCACGTCAGCATGGTTGCGTTCGTCGTCTTCTACGGGCTGGACTGGGTGGCCACCGTGCCGCCGACGCTGGCGCTGTGCCGGGAGCACTTCGGGGCCCGTGCCCCGGTCGTCTTCGGCTGGGTGTTCGCCTCCCACCAGATCGGTTCGGCGGTCGCCGCGTTCGGCGGCGGGGTGATCCGCGACGTCACCGGCTCCTACGACCTCGCCTGGTTCCTCGCCGGGGGGCTGTGCCTGCTGGCGGCGGCGGCGTCGATCTCGATCCGCCGGAACCCCTCGCCGCGACCGGGGACCAGCCTGCCCACCGCTCCGGAGGCAGCCGCGGCCGACGCCGCCCACGGCTGAGGGTGGTGCGTCCTTAGGCTGGGCCGGTGTCCACGAGCTACCTGGAGCACCCCGCCAGGGTCACGCGCCGGCGGAACGGCGCCGTCGAGGTGCACCCGGAGGCCGCGACCGCTCCGCAGACGGTGTGGGTGGCCGTCTATCCCGGCGGGGAGGGCGAGGCGGCCTGGGAGGGCCTGCGCGCGCACGCGTCGGGGGAGGGCCGTGCCGTGGTCGCCGCGGTGCCGGTGTTCGCCTACGACCTGAACCTCGGCGACGAGGTGGAGGTGGTGGCGACCGCCGAGGGCCCGCTGGTCGCGGTCCGCCCGCTGCGCGACGCCGGCCGGCACACCTACCGGGTGTGGTTCCCCGACTGGCCCGATCTGGCGCGGGACGAGCGCGTGCAGGAGCTGCAGGACGAGCTCGAGCGGTTCGGCTGCTGGTTCGACGTCTACTCGCCCCACCTCCTCGCGGTCTCGGCGGAGCCGGACGTCGCCCGCGCCGTCGCCGACCACCTCGACGCGCAGGAGCGCGCCGGCCGGTTCATCTACGAGGTCGGTCGCAGCACCGCGTGAGCGTCAGCGGGCGGCGGTCAGCTGCGCGGCCGGGGTGCGGTCGAGGATCAGGTCGGCCGCGCGCTCGGCGATCATGATCGTCGGTGCGTTGGTGTTGCCCCGCACGAGCGTCGGCATGACCGAGGCGTCGACGACGCGCAGGCCCGCGACGCCGTGCACCCGCAGCTGCGGGTCGACCACGGCCTCCTCGTCGGTGCCCATCCGGCAGGAGGACACCGGGTGGTACAGCGACTCGAGGGTTCCCCTGACCGATCGGCGCAGCGCCTCGCGGCCGCGCACGGTGCCCCCCGGCGACCACTCGTCGGCGAGCACGTCGGCCAGCGGCGCGGCGCCGGCGATCTCCCGGGCCTTCTCGACGCCGGAGACCAGCGCGTCGAGGTCGCGGTCGTCGGTGAGGTAGCCGGCGTCGATGGCCGGCGCCCACGTGGGGTCGGCCGAGCGCAGCCGCACCGAGCCGCGCGAGTGCACGTGCACCAGCACGACGGCGGCGGTGAAGGCGTCGACGTCGGGGTCGACCGCCGCCTGCTTCCAGAACTTCACCGGCAGGAAGTGCATCTGCAGGTCGGGCCCGGGCAGGCCGGGGGCCGACCGGGTGAACAGCCCGGCCTCGGCCAGGTTGGAGGTCAGCGGCCCCCGGCGGGCGCCGAACCAGCGCGCGTAGCCCGACGGCGAGTCCCCGTGGGTCAGCGACCTCCCCGACCGCACGTTCCAGACGACCGGGACGAGGGGGTGGTCCTGCAGCCCGCCACCGACGCCCGGCAGGTCGTGGACGACGTCGACGCCGACCTCTCGCAGGTGGTCGGCCGGGCCGATGCCGGAGAGCAGCAGCAGCTGCGGGGAGTTCACCGCACCGCCGGAGAGGACGACCTCGCGGGCGGCCCGGACGGTGTGCAGCTTCCCGGCGCAGCGGAACTCCACCCCGGTGGCCCGGCCGCCCTGGACCAGCACCCGGGTGGTCAGCGCGCCGGTGCGGACGGTGAGGTTCGGCCGCTTCATCGCCGGGTGCAGGTACGCGTCGGCCGAGGACCAGCGGCGGCCGCGCTTCTGGGTCACCTGGTACCGGCCGACGCCCTCCTGGGCGGCGCCGTTGAAGTCGTCGTTGCGCGGGTAGCCGGTGGCCACGGCGGACTCGACGACGGCCGTCGTCCACTCGTGCGGAGAGCGGAGGTCCTCGACCCGCAGCGGACCGCCGGTCCCGTGCCACTCGTCCGCGCCGCGGGAGTTGTCCTCCATGCGCCTGAACAGCGGGAGCACCTGCTCGTAGGACCACGACGGATCGCCGGTCAGCCGGGCCCACTCGTCGTAGTCGGCGGCCGCCCCGCGGATGTAGATCATCGCGTTGATGGACGACGAGCCGCCGAGCAGCTTGCCGCGCGGCCAGAACAGCTTCCGGCCGCCGAGGCCCGGCTGCTCGTCGGTCGTGTAGTTCCAGTCGCGGCGGGTGCGCCAGACCTTGTACATCCCGGCCGGGATCTGCACCTCGAGCAGCTTGTCCGAGCCCCCGGCCTCCAGCAGCAGCACCCGCAGTGACGGGTCCTCGCTGAGCCGGCCGGCCAGCGCGCACCCGGCCGAGCCCGCTCCCACGACGACGACGTCGTACTCGTCGCGCAGCTCGCGCACGCCCGTGCCTCCGCTCACCGGTGCCGTCCGTGGACCATGCCCATGACCCGGGCCAGGGCGTCGGCGGCGTTGGCCGGCCGGCCGAAGCTCATCAGGTTGACCGGCAGCGGTACGCGCCGGCGGGTGATCGCCTTGGCGCGGGTGAACTCCTTGAGTCCGTCCTCGCCGTGGATGCGGCCGAAGCCGGACTCGCCGACGCCGCCGAAGGGCAGCGCGGGCACCGAGGCGAAGGTGAGCACCGAGTTGATCGACGTCATGCCGCTGCGCATGCGGCGGGCGAGGTCCATGGCGCGGCCTCTGGACGTCGAGAAGACGGCGCCGGCCAGCCCGTAGCTGGTCGCGTTGGCCCGCTCGAGCGCCTCCTCGGCGTCGGCCACCTCCGTGATGGTCAGCGTCGGCCCGAAGGTCTCCTGGCGCACCGCCGCCGACGTCTCGGGGACGTCGAGCAGCACGGTGGGGGCGACGTAGCCCTCGCCGGGAAAGGCGTCGTCGTCGGTGCCGCCGGTGACCACCCGGGCGCCCGCCGCGGTCGCATCGGCCACGTGCCGCCGGACGACGTCGATCTGCGAGGGCATGGTCATCGGGCCGTAGGCGGCCTCGTCGTCGGAGCCGGGGCGCAGCTTCTGCACTTGGGCGGTGACCTCGGCGACGAACCGGCCGTAGACCGCTGACGTGGCGTAGACCCGCTCGATGCCGATGCAGGTCTGCCCGCCGTTGCTCATCGCGCCCCAGACCGCGGCGTCGGCTGCGGCGGCCACGTCGGCGTCGTCGTCGACGATCATCGCGTCCTTGCCCCCGAGCTCCAGGAGCACCGGGGTCAGGGTCTCGGCGCAGGCGGCCATCACCTTCCGGCCGGTCGTGGCCGACCCGGTGAAGGCGATCTTGTCCACGGGCACGCGGCACAGCGCCGCCCCGGTGGCGCCGAGGCCGGTGACGACCTGGAAGGCGTCGGCGACGTCGGGGACGGCGGCCCGCCAGGCGGCGGCCAGCCAGGCGCCGACGGCCGGGGTGAACTCCGAGGGCTTGAAGACGACGGCATTGCCGGCGGCCAGCGCGTAGGCGATCGAGCCCATCGGCGTGAACACCGGGTAGTTCCACGGGCCGATGACACCGACCACGCCCAGTGGCTGGTACTCGAGGTAGGAGGCGTGGTCGGCGGCGAGCATGCCGGAGGGGACCTTGCGCGGCCCGAGGATCGGGCGGGCGTGCTTCCCCGCCCAGGCGAGGTGGTCGACCGACAGCGAGATCTCGAGGATGGCGTCGGCGTGCGGCTTCCCGTTCTCCCGGTGCACCAGGTCGGCGAGCTCGTGCATGCGCCGGGCCAGGTAGCCGCGGTAGGCCGTCAGCCGCTCCTTCCGGCCGTCGAAGCCCAGCGCGGCCCACTGCGCGGCGGCGGTCCGGGCCCGTGCGACGGTCTCCCCGACGGCGGCCTCGTCGTGCACGGGGAAGACGCCGACGACCGCACCGGTGGCCGGCGCCGTCGACTCGAAGGTCTCGGTGGTGGGGTGCCGGTCCACCGTGCCCGCGGCGTCGGTGACCGTGTCCATCTGCTCGGCGAGCGACATGGAAACGCACGTTACCGGGGAGTCACAGACACCGGGCCGGGGGTCGCCCGGACGGGTTCAGGCGGTGCCGGCCCGGCCGTCGATGACGGCCCAGGCCGTCTTCATCCCCGGATCGGCGAACCAGCCGTGCGCCACGGAGAGATCGGCGACGAGGTAGAGCCCGAACCCGCCCAACCCCGGGTCGCGGCCCTGCGCCGGCGTGGGCGCGACGTCGGCCTTCGAGTCCCGGACGGCGATGAGCCACTCGTCGCCGGCGCGGCCGAGGACCGCCGCCACCGGGGCGCCGCCGTGGCGGAGCGCGTTGGAGGTGAGCTCGTCGGCGATCAGCACCAGGCGCTCGGACCAGTGGTCGCGCTCGGGGTGCAGCACCGCGGGCCGGCCCGTCATGGAGGCGCGCAGCCGGGCGCGCAGGCCGGCCAGCTCACCGAGGGAGCTCAGCTGCTGGCACCAGACCTCGGTGAAGGCGTGCGGCGGTCGCGCGGACTGCCAGAGCGCCACCACGACCGCCTTCCCCTGCCGGCACCGCTCGCCGGTCCGTCCCTGGGCGGCACCGTGCCCGTTCTCCGGCGGCTCGAACCCTCGCCTCACCCGGAAGGAGCGCCGGCCCCCGGGGACGGGGCCCTAAGGTCCGGCACATGGCCGACAGCACCGCCGGCGGCGATCCCTTCGGCACGGCCGACCTCCGCCGCCGGGTGCTCGACGCGTGGGCCGCGTCGCCGGCGCGCTTCCGGGAGGACGCCAACGCCGAGGAGGACCTGGTCCGCGGCGGCTATCGCGATCGGGTGCTCGTGGAGCTGGCGCAGAACGCCGCGGATGCCGCCGTGCGGGCCGGCCGGCCGGGGCGGCTGCGGCTGGAGCTGGCCGCCGGCACCCTGCGCGCGGCCAACACCGGTGCACCCCTGGACGCCGCCGGGGTGCTGGGCCTGGCCACGCTGCGGGCCTCGGCGAAGCGGGACGAGGCGGGCACGGTCGGCCGCTTCGGGGTCGGGTTCGCCGCCGTGCTGACGGTGAGCGACGAGCCGGTGGTGGTGTCCCGGACCGGCGGTGTGCGCTTCAGCGCCGCGGGCACCCGCACCGAGGTGGACGCGCTGCGCCCCCTGGCCGGTGAGCTGGCCCGCCGGGACGGCGCGGTGCCCGTGCTGCGGCTGCCCTGGCCGGCGGGGGGCGAGCCGCCCGAGGGGTTCGACACCGAGGTGGTGCTGCCGCTGCGCCCGGGGGTGTGCGACGAGGTCGCCGCCGCGCTGCGCGACCTCTCGGCCGAGCTGCTGCTCGCCCTGCCCGGGCTGGGCGCGCTGGAGGTGCTCGTCGACGGGGTCCGCCGGGAGGTCACGCGCAGCGGAGCCCCGCCGGAGGTGCGGCTGACCGAGGACGGCGCCGTCACCCGCTGGGCGGTGGCGGAACGGTCGGGGACGCTGCCGGAGCACCTGCTGGCCGGCCGTCCCGTCGAGGAGCGCGACCGCCGGGCCTGGACGGTCACCTGCGCGGTGCCCGTGGACGACGCCGCGGACGGGTGCCCCGGCCGCCCGCTGCCGCTGCCCGGCCGCCAGGTGGTGCACGCCCCGACGCCCAGCGACGAGCCCCTCGCGCTGCCGCTGCGCCTCATCGCGCCGTTCCCGCTCGGCCCCGACCGCCGGCACGTGCTACCCGGTCCGGTCACCGACGTCCTGGTCGCGGCCGCCGCGGAGACCCTCGTCGACCTCGTCGGTGCGCTCCCCGCCGATCCGGCGCTCCTGGCGTTCGTCCCGCGGATCGGGTCGGCCGGCGCCGAGCTCGACGCCGCCCTGGCGACGGCGGTGCTCGGCCGGCTGCGGACGAGGGCGTGGCTGCCGGTCGCCGGGCAGCCGGAGCTCCGGCAGGTCCCGGCCCGGGCGGTCGTCCTCGACGACGCCGACGAGGCCCGGGTGGCCGCGCTGACCGGGGCGCTGCCCGGGCTGCTGCCGGCCGACTGGTCGCGCCGCGACGGCCGCGCCGCGCTCGTCGCGCTCGGGGTCGGCCGGGCGGGGCCGGCCGAGGTGGAAGAGGCGGTGCGCGGGCTGGACCGCCCGCCGGGCTGGTGGGCGGAGCTGTACGCCGCGTTCGCCGACGCCGACCGCGAGGCGCTCGCCGCCCTGCCGGTGCCGCTGGCCGACGGGCGGACCGCGCACGGTCCGGCCGGGGTCCTGCTGCCCGACCCCGGGCTCCCGGTGCAGCGCCTGGGCGCCCTGCCGCTGCGGCTGGTCGCTCCCGCGGCCGTGGCGCCATCCGCGGCGCGGCGGCTGCTGGAGCGGCTCGGCGCCCGCCCGGCGACGGCGGAGGCGGTGCTGGGCGACCCGGCGGTGCGGGCCGCGGTGGAGGAGTCGCTGGACGCCGCCGAGGAGCGGAACGCCTTCGCTGCGGACCCCGAGGAGCTGGCCGACGCGGTGCTCGCGCTGGCCGCCGCCGCGCCCGGGGCGGCCCGGGAGCTGCCGTGGCTGGCCGAGCTCGCCCTGCCCGACGCCGACGGCGGGTTCGCCCCGGCGGGTGAGCTGCTGCTGCCGGGGTCACCGCTGGCCGCCGTCCTCGAGCAGGGCGCGCTGGGCCTGCTCGACCCGGGGTTCGCGGCCGGCGCCGACGTCGACGCGCTGCGCGCCGTGGGCGTGCTGGACGGCTTCGCGCTGGTGCGCGGCGAGGACCCCGACGACCTCGACGTCGACGGCGCCGACGAGTGGGCCGACGCCGTCCTGGACCGGCTGCCACCCGGGCCTCCGCCGGTCTGGCCGCCGCTGGTGGCCGTGCGGGATCTCGAGCTGGTGGCCGACTGGCCGGGAGCGCTGGTCCTGCTGGCCGCCGCGCCGGCCGAGGCGTGGGCCGACGTCGTCGTCGGCGGGGTGTCGGCGCCGGGCTATCTGCGGTGGTGGCTGCTGACCCATCCGGTGGTGGCGGGCCGGCGCCCCGGTCGGCTGGCGCACCCGGGCAGCGCGGAGCTGGCCGGGCTCTACGAGCCGGCGCCGCTGGCCGAGCCGCTGCTCGGGCTGCTGCGCCCGCCGGCGTCGCTGGACGACGTCCTCGCCGACCCCGACGCCGCCGTCGACCTGCTGGACCGGCTCGGCGACCCGGCCCGCACCGTGCGCCCCGGCGTCCTCGCCACCGTCTACGCGCGGCTCGCCGCCGTCCTGGACGGGCTGGACGTGGAGCCGCCGGCGCGCGTCCGGGTCGCCCCGGGACGGGTGGTCGCGCGGGGGGTGGTGCTGGACGCGCCGCACCTGATCCCGCTGCTGGACCTGCCGGTGGTGCCGGCCGGCGGCGCGCCGGGGCCGGTCGCCGACCTGCTGGACCTCCCGCTGGCCTCCGAGCTCGTGCGGGCGGAGGTCACGAGCGAACCGGTGCGGCGGCTCCGCTGGGGGGACGTGCCCGGCGCCGCGACGGCCGCTTCCCGGCTCGGCCGGAACGGCCTCGACGGCGAGGTGGCCGTGCACGAGCCGCTGACCGTGGCCGGCCGACCGGTGGTGTGGTGGCCGGGGGAGGACGCCGACCACGTCGACGGCACACCTGGTGCCCTCGGCCGTGCGCTGGCCTGGCGCGCGGGCGCCTGGTCGGTGCGCCAGGCGCTCGCGGAGGCCTTCGCGCACCCCGACCGCGCCGACGACCTGGCGGCCGAAGACGCGGTCGGGGGCTGAGGAGCCGCGGTCGGTGCCGGCGCGGTGCGGACGTGGCGGCCGGGGCGGAGCCGTGCGGAAGGGGCGGCCGCCGGATCAGCGGCCGGAGCGGTCGGTGCCCGTCACGCCGGCGGCCTTCCGGGCCTTGCGCGCCTGGTGGGCTTCCCAGCGGGCCCGGTCCTTGGCGCGGGCGTCGGCGTTGCGCTCCCACTTCTCCTGGCGGCGCCGGGCCCGGGCCAGCTCGCGCTCCTCGAAGGTCGCGTGCGAGTCCCAGTTGCTGGCCGCGGCGACCACGCCCACCGCCGTGACCGCCGTGATGGCGACGGCCGCGGCGACGATCGGGTCCAGCAGCACGAAGGCGCCGACCGCGACGGCGGCGCCGACGACGACGGCGACCAGCACCAGCGGGGACGGGCGTCGGGACGACGGGCGGAACTCGGTCACGCCCGCCAGTATCCGCCGGGGTCGAGGGGGGGACGGAGGAGGCTCGTCACATCCCCCACCTGTCTTCCGTCGCAGGTGGCGGCGGAGAGGGGCCTGCCCCGTGACCCTTGCGCACGGAGCCGCGGATCCCTACGGTCGGGGACGCGGTTCGATCCACAGCCGTGTTCTGCCAGTGCTGGTCGTCGTGTCGTTCGCGTGCGCAGGCTCACTGGTCCGGCACCCGCCCCGAGAGGCACCCCGTGACCGCATCCTCGCTCGACCGTTCGACCACCCCGTCCGCCCCGGCGACGGCCGGCTTCGAGGTCCCCACGACCGCGCCGGTCTCCCTGGAGATCTCCGGCACCGCGTCCCTGCCGCGGCTGACCGCGGCTGGGGAGATCGACTGCACCTCCGCACCGCAGGTCCGCGCCGTCCTCGACCAGCTGGTCGACGCCGCGCCGCGGGAGGTCGTCGTCGACCTCACCGCCGTGACCTTCCTCGACTCCGCCGGGCTGTGCGCCCTGGCCGCCGCGCACCGGCGAGCGCTGGCCGCCGGTGGCCGCCTCCGCGTCCTGGCCGCCACCCGCGCGGTGATCCGGCCGCTGCAGATCACCGGGCTGTGGAACCTGCTCGGCGGCGAGCAGGTCGGCGCGACCGCCTCCTGAGCTCCTCCGCCCGGGCGCGCCGGCGTTCCTCGGGGGGCCCGGAGGCGCGGAACGCGCGTCCGGCGGGCAGACTCGGGGTGCTGCGCCGGCGCCGGCCGTGCGCCTGGAGCGGACGAACGAGGAGGACCACGTGCGGGATGCGGTCATCTGCGAGCCCCTGCGGACGCCGGTCGGCGGGTTCGGGGGCTCGCTGCGCGACGTCCCCGTCCAGGAGCTCGCGGCCACGGTGATCCGGGCGCTGGTGGAGCGCACCGGCCTGCCGCCGGAGTCGGTGGACGACGTGCTGCTCGGCCACTGCTACCCGACCATGGACGCCCCGGCCCTCGGCCGGGTCGCCGCCCTCGACGCGGGCCTGCCGGTGACCGCGTCCGGGCTGCAGGTCGACCGGCGGTGCGGTTCGGGGCTCCAGGCGGTCATCTACGCGGCTATGCAGGTGCAGTCCGGCGCCTCCGACGTCGTCCTGGCCGGTGGCGCGGAGTCCATGAGCAACGCGCCCTTCTACTCCACCGCCATGCGCTGGGGGGTGAAGCCCGGGCCCGGCGTGCTGCTCGAGGACGGGCTGGCCCGCGGCCGGGTCACCGCCGGCGGGCAGAACCACCCGGTGCCCGGCGGCATGCTGGAGACCGCGGAGAACGTTCGTCGGGAGTACGGGATCGGCCGCCAGGAGCAGGACGAGTACGCCGTCCGCAGCCACCAGCGCGCCGCCGCCGCCACGGCCGAGGGCCGGTTCGCCGACGAGATCGTGCCGGTGACGGTCAAGCACCGGAAGGGCGAGACGGTCGTCGACCGCGACGAGCACATCCGGCCCGACTCGAACGTCGAGACGCTCGCCAAGCTGCGCCCGATCCTGGGCAAGAACGATCCCGACGCCACGGTCACCGCCGGCAACGCCTCCGGCCAGAACGACGGCGCCGCCGTCGCGATCGTCACCCACCCGGAGAAGGCCGCCGAGCTGGGCCTGCGCCCGCTGGCCCGCCTGGTGTCCTTCGGCGTGGGCGGCGTGCCGCCGAAGACCATGGGCATCGGCCCGGTCCCGGCGACGGCGAAGGCGCTCGCGCTGGCCGACGTGAAGCTCGCCGACCTCGACCTGATCGAGCTCAAC
Source organism: Blastococcus sp. SYSU DS0973 (assembly GCF_054051055.1). Taxonomy (NCBI): domain Bacteria; kingdom Bacillati; phylum Actinomycetota; class Actinomycetes; order Geodermatophilales; family Geodermatophilaceae; genus Blastococcus; species Blastococcus sp. SYSU DS0973. The sequence goes on along the minus strand of NZ_JBJHAN010000005.1, from coordinate 152,669 downwards.
GAGGCCTTCGCCAGCCAGGTGCTCGCCGTCGCCAAGGAGTGGGGGTTCACCGACTCCGACTGGGAGCGGACCAACGTGAACGGCTCGGGCATCTCGCTGGGCCACCCCGTCGGCGCGACCGGTGGCCGCATCCTCGCCACGCTGCTGCGCGAGATGGACCGCCGCGGAGCCCGATACGGGCTGGAGACCATGTGCATCGGCGGCGGCCAGGGCCTCGCCGCGCTGTTCGAGCGGGTCTGAAGAAGGATCCCGTCCCACTCACCGCCCGCAGCCTCGCGGTGAGCCTCCGGACGGGGCCACCCGTCCCCTTCCATCCGAGGAGTTCTGCATGTCCGAGCCCACCGCACGCGTCGCGATCGTCACCGGGGCCGCCCGCGGCATCGGTGCCGCCACCGCCCAGCGGCTGGCCGCCGACGGCTTCGCCGTCGCCGTTCTCGATCTCAAGGAGGACGACGCCCGCGGCACCGTCGAGGCGATCGAGTCCGCCGGCGGCCGGGCGCTGGCCGTCGGGGCCGACGTCGGCGACGCCGAGCAGGTGCAGGCGGCCGTCGACCGGATCGTCGCGGAGCTGGGCCCGCCGGTGGTGCTGGTGAACAACGCCGGCGTCACCCGCGACAACATGCTGTTCAAGATGAGCGACGACGACTGGGACATCGTCATGCACGTGCACCTGCGCGGCTCGTTCCTCATGAGCCGCGCCGCCCAGAAGCACATGATCGACCAGAAGTGGGGCCGGATCGTCAACCTGTCCAGCACCTCGGCGCTGGGCAACCGGGGGCAGGCCAACTACGCCACCGCCAAGGCCGGTCTGCAGGGCTTCACCAAGACCCTCGCCATCGAGCTGGGCAAGTTCGGCGTCACCGCCAACTGCATCGCACCCGGGTTCATCGCCACCGACATGACGAAGGCGACCGCCGAGCGGATCGGCGAGGAGTGGGAGCCCTACGTGGCCAAGCGCGCGGCGGCGATCCCGGTCGCCCGCGCCGGCCAGCCGGAGGACATCGCGCACACCGTGTCGTTCTTCGTCAGCGAGGGCGCCGGGTTCGTCTCCGGCCAGGTCATCTACGTCGCCGGCGGTCCGAAGGCCTAGCTGGACGGGTCGCGGTCGGGGTATCGCGCGCGGGCGAGGGCGTAGACCCCGAACGCGCCGAACCCGGCCGCGACCCCGGTGAGCAGCCACGGCCCGGCGCTCACCCCGGCGATCGCGGTCATCGCGCCGTTCAGGCCGGTGGCGGTGGAGACGTCGGAGGAGGTGGCCGCGCGCCACAGCAGGACGCCGACGAGCCCGAAGGCGATGCCCTTCGCCAGGTAGCCGATCCGCCCGAGCACCTCGATCACCGGCTCCCAGCGGTCGGGAGCCGCGGGCAGGTCGATGTCGCGCATGAAGCCGCCGGTGCAGCCCCGCACGAACGTGTAGATCCCGACAGCGACCACCCCGGCGGCGACGGCGCCGACGAGCAGCGCCCCGCCGGGGATCAGCAGCGTCTCCTCGGTGAGGTCGCGCAGCCGCTCGTCGGCCTCGTACTCCAGGCCGAGTGCGAACAGCAGCGCGGTGAGCCCCAGGAACCCGTACACGGCGCCCTTGGCCAGGCACTTGGCGCAGACGACGGCGGTGTGCACCCGGTGGGCGGGGTCCAGCAAGCCGTGCCACCACAGCAGCACCTCCGCGGCCTGCCAGACGGCCAGGGAGAGCATGCCGAGGCCGATCGCGACCAGCAGCAGCCGCCCACCGGGCCCCCCGGCGACGGTGAGCAGCGCACCGGTCTGGTCGGCGTCGGCTCCCCGCAGGCCCATCGCCATGCGCAGCGCCAGCACGCCGATGAGCAGGTGCATCACCCCGTAGGCGAGAAGGCCGGCGCGGGCGAGGTGGGTGAGCACCGGGGAGTCGGTGACCCGGCGGATGCGGTCGACGAGGTCGTGCAGCCGGTGTGCCAGGGACCGGGCCGAGGGTGCCGGCGGGCTCACGTGCGCTCGGGGTACCGGGCGCGGACGAAGCAGTAGGCACCGAAGGCGGCGATGCCCACGGCGATGAGCGTCAGCAGCACCGGCCCGGCGGGCGCGGTGAGGACGGTGTGCAGGGCGCCGTCCAGACCGGAGGCCTTGGCGGGGTCGAAGGTCACCGCCGCCCAGACCAGCAGACCGCCGACGAGACCCAGGGCGACGCCCTTGCCGGGGAAGCCGGCCTGCCCCAGCCGGGTGACCAGGCGGGTGGCCGTGGCGGAGCAGCCGCTGAGGTCGATCTCCCTGAGGAAGCGCTTCGTGACGCCCTTCCAGACGTGGTAGGCGCCGACGCCGACGACGACCAGCCCGGCGGCTCCGACCAGCCAGCGGCCGGCGGGCCAGCCGAGGACGCCGGCGGCGGCCTGCTGCTGGGAACCGCCGCCGGACTGCCCGCCCCCGGTGGCGTACCGGATCGCCAGCACCGCCAGCGCGATGTAGACGACCGCCTTGGCCACCGACTTGGCCGTCTTCTCCAGGGCCCTGGTCCGGGTCTTCCCGGACGCCGACCAGCCGTGCCGCCACCGCAGGACCTCGGCCGCCTGCCAGACGGCCAGGGCGAGCAACCCGACGGCGAGCACCCACAGCAGCGGGGTGCCCAGCGGCTGGTCGGCCAGCGTCGCCAGGGCCCCCGACTGGTCGGCCTGGCCCTGGCCGCTGCCCCACGCGAGCTGCAGCGCCAGCCAGGCGATGAGCAGGTGCACCAGCCCGTAGGCGATCAACCCGACCCGGGCCAGCTGCTCGAGCCCGTCGCTGTTCCCGGCCCGTCCGGCCGCACCCGCGGCCGGCCGGGCGCTGCCCTGCACGCTCATCTCCGGTGCCTTCCTGACCTCGGTCCTGGCCGCGTGGAGCGCGGAGATGATCAGCGTGGCACGACCTCCGGTCCGGTGCCTCCCCGAGCGGTGGCGCGGGTGAGGGACACTGGCTCCGTGGCGAACGGAACCGGAATCCTCTCGGCCGGCACGGTGGGCATGGCGACCCCCGAGGTGGCACGGCGGACGTGGCCGCGGTGGCTGGCCCTGGGCATCGGGATGGTCGCCGTCGCGGTCCTCGCGGTGGTGTGGGAGGCGGCCGGTGCCCGCCTGCTGCTCGGTGCGCTCGGGCTCTTCCTCGCCGTGCGCGGAGCGGTTCTGCTGCGCGGTGCGCGCTCGGGGGCGGTGGACGGCGAGCTCGCCGGCCGGGCCCGGTCGCTGGGCACGGGGGCCGTCGCGGTCGGTGCCGCCGGGCTGGGCGTGGCGGCCGCCTCGGCGTCGCTGGCGGCGACGGTGCTGCTCGTGGGCGTTCCGGTGCTGCTGCTGGCCACCTCAGCGGGGCTGCTGGTCCGCGGGGGCACCGCCCGGCGCGGCGGCCTGGCGCTGCTCCTCTGGTCGGTGCTGGTCACCGGGCTCCTGGTGGTCACCGGCCTCGCGCAGGACTGGGACCGTGCCGCCGGCGTGGCGACGGTCGTGGCCGCCCTGGCCGTCGCCGTCCTCGGCGTCCCGCTGCTCATCGGCGCGGTCAACCTGCGCGCGGTCGCCGCCGCTCCCGCCCCGGAGCCGGTGCGCTCGGGCTGCGGCGGCTGCGCCTGCGGCGCCGGCGGCTGCGGTTCCTGACCCCGACGCCGGCGAACTGCCCGCCGGTCGGCGCCTCGCGCATGTCCGCGGAGCCCTGGGTAAGGGGCGGCGCGTGAGCGGACACGTCTTCGTCGTCGGCGCCGACCTCACGCGGATGTCCTGCGACGACGTCCTGGTGCCCACCGACCGTTCCCTGCGGGTGGCCCGCAGCTGGGCCCCGCTGTTCCCCGACGAGCTGATCACCGACCGGCAGGCGGAGGGCGACTGCATCGGCATGTCGTGGTCCGGCGACGAGCGGGTGTTGCGGGTCCCCGGGGGCGACTCCCGCCGGGCCTGGCTGGTCGACACCGTCGACGACGGTGGGCGCGGGCTGCCCTGGCTGCTCGACGGCGCCCGGGAGGCCCTGGCGGCCGTGGCCCGGCGCGAGGTGCCCGAGCCCGCGCACGGGCGGGCGCGGCGGCTGGTCGGGCTGCCCGCCCTGGGCACCGGCTGGGGCGGTGCCGCCGGTCAGCGCGGGGCGCTGCTGCAGCAGCTCCTGCCGGTGTTGCGGGAGGCCGCCGAGGAGCACGAATTCGACGTCGCGCTGGTGTTGCGCGGGCCGAGCGACCTGGCCGCCGCCCAGCGGGTGCGCCGCGGGGAGGACGGCAGCTGGAACCTGCCCGGGAACCTGCGGGAGCTGGCCGAGGACCTGGGGGAGCGGGCGCGGCGTGGCCAGCTGGCGCTGTTCATCGGCGCCGGCGTGGGCGCGGCGGCGGGGCTGCCGACCTGGCCGCAGCTGGTCGACGAGCTGGCCACCCGCTCGGGCCTGGACGACGGCCTGCGCGAGGGGCTGGCCCGGCTGCCGCCGCAGGACTCCGCGGCGCTGCTGTCCCGCGAGCTGGGGCCGGAGGAGATGGCGGCGTTCGTCGCCGAGCGCTTCGGGCCGGGCTCGTACGCGCTGGCGCACGCGCTGATCGCCGGCCTTCCGGTGCAGGAGTTCGTGACCACCAACTACGACCCGCTGGTCGAGCTGGCCGCCACGGACGTCGGCCGGGAGGTGACGGTGCTGCCGTACGAGGAGGCCCGCCCCGGAGCGCCCTGGTTGCTGAAGCTGCACGGCGACGCCGCGCACCCGGAGAGCGTCGTGCTGACCCGCGAGGAGTACCTGCAGTTCGGCAACCAGGGCGCGGCGCTGGCCGGGGTGCTGCACTCGCTGCTGCTCACCCGGCACGTGCTCTTCGTGGGCACCTCGATGCTCGACGACGACCTCATCCGGATCGCCCACCAGGTGCGCACCGCGCTGAAGACCCAGGGATCGGGCACCGCCCGGCGCACCGGCACGGTGCTGGCGCTGCGGGAGGACGTGGCCCGCGCCCGGCTGTGGGAGCAGGACGTCGAGACGGTGGCGATGTGCCCCGCCGACGGCGAGCCGGCGGAGGCCGCGCGGCGGCTGGAGGTGCTGCTGGACCTCATCGGCTGCCTGTCCACGCCGCCCACCGGCTACCTGTTGGACCCGGCCTACCGGGGTCTGCTCAACGACGAGGAGCAGGCGCTCGCCGGCGCGCTGCGGTGCGTCGCGGAGGCGCTTCCGGAGGACGCGTCGTCCACGGCCGCGCTCGAGGTCGCCGGCCTGCTGCGCCGGCTGGGCCACGGCAGCTCCGCGGCCGACGGCGACGCCCCGCCGCCGGACATCCCCACCCGGCCCCGCGACGAACGGGTGCAGGAGCAGCGGCCGGGCTGAGCACGGTTGCCCGGGGCGCCCGCTGGGCAGGCAGACGCGCATGCCTCGACTCGAGAACGGCCTGAAGCTGCTCGCGAAGGGCTACGCGTGGCTCCCCGACGAGCGGCGGCGCGCGGGGAATCGCACGGTCGCCACCCGGCTCGGCGGGATGCCGGCCTACGGCATCCAGGGCCCCGACGCCGCGCGGTTCCTCTACGACGAGGACCACGTGCGCCGGTCGCACGCCATCCCCGAGCCGGTGCAGGGCACGTTGTTCGGCAAGGGGGCGGTGCAGAACCTGGACGGCGAGATGCACCGGGTCCGCAAGGCGACGTTCGTCGCGCTGCTCATGCGGGAGGACGGCATCGCCTCCCTGGTGAAGCAGGCGACCGCGGCCTGGGAGGACGCGGCGCGCGCGTGGTCGCACCGGCCGCGGATCGTCGTCCTCGACGAGGCGAGCCGGGTGATCGCCGGCTCGGTGACCCGGTGGGCGGGGATCCCGGTGCGCGACGACGAGGTGGCCGGCCTGGCCCGCGACCTCGTCGCGATGGTCGACGGGTTCGCCACCGGTGGGCCGCGGCACGTCCGCGCCCGCCGGGCACGCGGCCGCCGGGAGAAGTGGCTGGCCCAGCTGGTCTGCGACGTGCGCAGCGGCCAGGCCGTCGTCGCGGAGGGCTCGGCGGTCGACGTCGTGTCGCGGCACCGGGACGCCGACGGCACGCAGCTGCCGCCGCACGTGGCCGCCGTGGAGCTGCTGAACATCATCCGGCCGACGACGGCGGTCGCCTGGTTCCTGGCCTTCTCCGGGCACGCGCTCGTGCGCTGGCCGGAGCACCGCGAGCGGCTGGCGAGCGGGGACCCGGCTTTCGCGGAGGCGTGGGCGCACGAGGTGCGCCGGTTCTACCCGTTCGCGCCGTTCATCGGCGGCCGGGCACCGCACGAGGTGGAGTTCGACGGGCTGACGATCCCGGCGAACGCCATGGTGCTGCTCGACCTCTACGGGCAGAACCACGACCCCCAGCTGTGGGGCGACCCGTACGCCTTCCGACCGGAGCGGTTCCTCGGCCGGGACATCGGCGCCTTCGAGCTGGTGCCCCAGGGCGGTGGCGACCCGCGCACCGGACACCGCTGCCCGGGGGAGCAGATCACCGTCGCGCTGCTGGCGGCGCTCGCGGGAGAGCTGGCCCGGCTCGACTACGAGGTGCCCGAGCAGGACCTCACCATCGCGCTGCATCGCATCCCGGCCCGGCCGGCCAGCGGCGTCGTGCTGACCGTCCGCGGCGGGTCCTGACCCGTTCCGACGTCCCGGAGAACGACCACCTGACCGGCCGGGTCAGCGCGGGTCGAGCCCCTTGAGCTCACGAGGCAGCTCGCCGGGGTGGACCACCCCGAGCCGCTGGGTGGCGCGGGTGAGGGCCACGTACAGGTCGTTGTACCCGCGGACCCCCTCGGCGAGGACCCCGGCGGGGTCGGCGACGAGCACCGAGTCGAACTCCAGGCCCTTGCTGCCTCCGGGGGTGAGCACCACGGGCCCGGCGGTCAGGTCGCCGTCGGCCGACGCCGACGGGACGGCCGCTCGGACGGCGGCGGTGACCGCGTCGAGCCGGCTGCGGGGGACGACGACGGCGAGGGTGCCCTCCGCGGCGTCGAGCTCGGCGGCCGCGTCGGCGACCGCGGCGACCAGCTCCTCCTCGGCCACCTGGCGGGCCCAGGGCCGCTCGCCGGTCGAGCGCACCGACCGGGCCGCCGACGCAGCCGCCCCGCCCGCGGCGAGGAGCTCCGCGGCGACGTCCATGATCTCCGCGGGCGTGCGGTAGTTGACGGTCAGCTCCTCCATGCGCCAGCCGCGCATGTCCCGTGGGCCGAGCGCCGGCTCGAGCACCTCCGCCCAGCTGGAGGCGCCGGCGGCCGAGCCGGTCTGCGCCACGTCGCCGACCAGCGTCATCGACCGGGTGGGGCAACGGCGCAGCAGCACCCGCCAGGCCATGGCGGAGAGCTCCTGCGCCTCGTCGACGATCACGTGCCCGTAGGTCCAGGTGCGGTCGGCCGCGGCCCGCTGGGCCGTCGACCGGCTGTCCCGCTCCTCCTGCCGTTCCGCCAGGCCCTCCGCGTCGAGCAGGTCGCCGGCGGAGAGCTCCTCGGACTCGTCCTCGGTCTCCCAGTCGGTGGAGCGGGAGCCGTGCAGCAGGTCGAGGGTCTGCTGCGCGTCCCGCAGCCGGCGCTGCCGCTCCCGGCGGGCGGCGGTGCGCTCGGCGCTGTCGTCGACGCCGAGCAGCTCGTCGGCCTCTTCCAGCAGCGGGACGTCGGCCGGGGTCCACGGGGCCGACGGCGGCCGGAGCAGCAGCGCCCGGTCGGCGTCGGACCACCCGCGGGTGGCCGCCTCCAGCCGCTGGCGCGAGGAGAACAGGTCGCGGAGCAGCCGCTCGGCGGTGAGCCGGGGCCACAGCCGGTCGATCAGCGAGTGGACGGCGGGCTCGGCGGCCACCTCCCGGCGGAGCGCGGCGACGTCGCCCTCCTCGAGCAGGTTGCCACCGCCCAGCACGTTCTCGCCCAGCTTGTCGGCGTACTTGCGGGCGACCAGGTCGATCACCGCGTGCGCGAACGCCGGCCGGGCCTCGTTGTGCAGCCGGGAGGCGGCTCGGGCGCGGCTGCGGGCACGGGCGGCGTCGGCCTTGGTGAAGCGCAGGGGAGTCCCGTCGATCGTCAGTGCCGCCGGCCTGTCGAGCACGGCCTGCCGGTCGCGCACCGCGGCGGTGACGACGTGGGCCATCGCCAGCCGCCCCTTGACCACGGCCACCTCCGGGCGCTCGGCGGCGTGCGCCTGCAGCCCGGGCCGCAGCCCGCCGAGGTCGGTGAGCACCACGCCTGTCTCGCCGAGGGAGGGCAGCACGTCGGCGATGTAGGTCAGGAAGGTCGGGGACGGACCGACGATCAGCAGGCCGCTGCGGGCCAGCCGCTCCCGGTGCGTGTAGAGCAGGTACGCGGCGCGGTGCAGGGCGACGGCGGTCTTGCCGGTGCCGGGACCGCCCTGCACGACGAGGACCCCGCGGTGGTCGGCGCGGATGATCCGGTCCTGCTCGGCCTGGATGGTGCGCACGATGTCGTTCATCCGGCCGGTGCGGGTGGCGTTGAGCGCCGCCAGCAGCACCGACTCACCGGCCAGCCCGGACCGCTGGACCAGGTCGGGATCGGTGAGGTCGAGGGTCTCGTCGGTCAGGCTCACGACCGTGCGGCCGCGGGTACGGATGTGCCGGCGGCGCCGGACGCCGAGGTCGTGCAGCGGCGTGGCGGTGTAGAACGGCTGGGCCGCCGGGGCGCGCCAGTCGACGAGCAGCGGCTCCTCGCGGCCGTCGTCGGCGTTCAGCCCGATCCGGCCGATGTAGCGCGCCACCTCGCTGTCGTGCCGGTCCAGCCGGCCGAAGCACAGCCCGCTGTCGGCGGCGTCGAGGGCGACGATCCGCTGGGAGTGCAGCTCGACCGCCGCCTCCCGCTCACCGATCGCCTGCGGGTTGTGCGGCACCGTGGCCAGCGCCTCCTCGAGGCGGGTGACCGTGCGCGCCCGCACCTCGTCGAGCCGCTGGTGCAGGCCGGAGACGTAGGTCTGCTCCGCCGCGAGTTCGGCGTCCTGCGTCGGCGCCTGTCGAGCTGTCGTCAATGCCCATCGCTTCCGTCGTGAGTTCCGGCGGACAACTATCGTCCGCGCGGCTTCCGGGGGCACGGCAGACGGGCTGTGAGCCTCCGCCCAAAGTCAACGCCGCCGTCATCTCGCGGACATTCCGGCTGCCTACCGTCGGGGACACACACTCCGAAGGGGGCGGCCATGAGCACGGCGACGAAGGACCGGACCACGACGAAGGAGCAGACCACCTGGGTCTGCGACAACTGCCACGGGCAGGCGGTCACCCCGCGCAAGCGCTGCCGCGAGTGCGGCACGTCCCGCTACTGACCGTCGGCCGCCGAGCCGCCGGAGGAGCAGCCCGGGGGCGGTCGTCCAGGCGGCGACGGCGGGACGGTCGTCGTCGGGCGCCCACGTGACGACGTCGGCGAGCGTGCGCAGCTCCCAGCGCGCCAGTGGGTGCAGCACGCGCTGGTAGGTGGCCGCCCGGCCGGGGCGCCGTGACGGCGACGGAGCCCCCGGCCGGGAGCCGGCGCGACGGGACGGGGACAACGGGGAACGGACGGCGGCAGCGGCGGGAACGCCGACGGGGACGCGCGCCGGACCGTTTTCTGCGCCAAGCGGTTCCGCACGGCGCGGGGGCCGGCGACACCGGGCGCTCGTTCGGCTACGGTCGGCTGGGTGGGCAGCGTTGTGGCACGCAACCGGATAAGCCTCAGTGGGCCGTCGGCAGGGCGTCCGATCGTCTTCGCCCACGGTTTCGGCTGCGACCAGACGATGTGGCGCCTGGTCGCCCCGGACTTCGCCGTCGACCACCGGGTGGTGCTGTTCGACCACGTCGGTTCCGGGCAGTCGGACCTGTCCGCCTACGACCCCGAGAAGTACAACTCGCTGGAGGGGTACGCGGCCGACGTCGTCGAGATCTGCCGCGAGCTCGAGCTCTCCGACGTCGTCTTCGTGGGGCACTCGGTCAGCGCGATGATCGGGGTGCTGGCCTACCACCGGGCGCCCGAGCTGTTCGGCGCACTGGTGATGGTGGGCCCGAGCCCGCGGTACATCGACGAGGGCGACTACGTCGGCGGGTTCAGCCGCAGCGACATCGTGGGCCTGCTGGATGCGCTGGACAGCAACCACCTGGGCTGGTCGACGCAGATGGCGCCGGTGATCATGGGCAACCCGGAGCGACCGGAGCTGGCCGAGGAGCTGACGAACAGCTTCTGCCGGACCGCGCCGCACATCGCGCGGCAGTTCGCGCGGGTCACCTTCCTGTCGGACAACCGCGCCGACCTCTGCGGCATCGACGTCCCCACGCTGGTGCTCCAGTGCAGCGCCGACGCGATCGCGCCGGACGTGGTCGGCGAGTTCGTGCACCGTGCGGTCGCCGGCAGCGTGCTGGTGCGCCTGCGGGCCACCGGCCACGTGCCCCAGCTGTCCGCGCCGGAGGAGACGACGGCCGCCATCCGTGCGTTCCTGACGCCGTGACCGCCGGGGACGGTGGGGCATGACCGGCCCCGAGGACGCGCGCGACCCGGCGAGCCGGCTGGACCGCCTGCTCGACGAGGACCCGGCCGACCTCTACGAGAACGCGCCCATGGGCTACCTGTCCACGCTGCCCGACGGCCGCATCGTGAAGGCCAACCGGACGTTCTGCGCCTGGACCGGGCGGCTGCCGCAAGACCTGCTCGGCAGCCGGATTCACGACCTGCTCAACGTCGGCGGGCGGGTCTTCTACGAGACGCACCTGGTTCCGCTGCTGCGCATGCAGGGCGCGGTGCGCGAGATCGCGATGGACATCACCCGGATCGACGGGTCCCTGCTGCCGTGCCTGCTCAACGCCGTCGAGGTGCGGGACGACGACGGGGCGCCGCTGCTGGTGCGGGCGACGCTGTTCGAAGCGACCGCGCGGCGCCGGTACGAGCGCGAGCTGCTGGCGGCGCAGCGGCTGGCCGAGGAGTCGGAGGCCCGGTCGCGGGTGGTGCAGAAGGTCGTGTTCGACCTGGCGGCCGCGATGACGCCCGAGGACGTCGCGATGGTGATCGTGCAGCGCGGCCGGGCGGCGATGCGGGCCGCCGGTGCGGCGCTGGTCATGGTCGACGGTGAGGCCGACGACCCGCGGGAGCTGCCCGCGCTGCGTCCGGTGCGGGCCGAGGGCCTGTCGCTGGAGCTGCTGCGGCGGCTGCGCGAGGCGGCCGGCAGCCGGCTGGCGCTGGAGCTGGCCCAGGGGTTGCGCTCGATCGTGCTCGACCCCCGGCTGCGGGCCGACCAGCCGGAGCTGGCGGCGGCGATGGCGGCCGACGGGCTGACCGACCTGGTGGTCGTGCCGGTGTCGGCGGACTCCAAGCGGCTGGGTGTGCTGGTGCTGGCGCGGGGTGTGCCGGGCCGCGGCGATCTGATCAGCCTGGAGGAGCCCGGGCAGCACCAGCCGCTGACCCCGGCCGAGGTCGACCTGCTGTGGACGCTGGGCCGGCAGGCCGGCCAGGCGCTGGAGCGGGTGAGGCTGTACGAGCAGACCCGTTCGCAGGGGGAGCGGTCGGCGTTCCTGCTCGAGGCGTCCCGGCTCATGGCCGACGCGGCGGACGTCACCGAGACCGTCGAACGGCTGGCCGGGCTGGTGGTGTCCGGGCTGGCCGACGTCTGCGTGATCGACCTGGTGACCGAGCACGGCATGGCCCGCCCCGTCGCGCGGCACCGCGACCCTGCCCGCCAGCCGCTGCTCGACCGGGTGCGGGAGGGCCAGGTCCCGGCGCGCTCCCCGATGCACCCGGCGGCCCGGGCGCTGCGCGAGGGCCGGACGCAGTGGGTGTGCGACGCCGCGGAGGCCCGGGACCTGTTCGAGGCGGTGCCCGCCGACGGCAGGGACCGGGACGTCGCGCGGCAGCTGGGGATCGTCGGGTTGGTCAGCGTGCCGATGGTCGTCGAGGGGCGCCGGCTGGGCGTGGTGACGTTCGCCGGTGACCGGCACCGGAAGCCGTTCACCGCCGCGGACGTGGACGTCGCCGAGCAGCTCGCGCTGCAGCTCGCCCAGGTGGTCGACAAGGCCCAGCGGTTCGAGTTCGAGGAGCGGACGTCCCACACGCTGCAGGCCAGCCTGCTGCCGCCGTCGCCGCCGCGGCTGCCGTCGCTGTCCATGGCGGTGCGCTACGTCGCGGCGACCCAGGGCGTCGACGTCGGCGGTGACTTCTACGACGTCCTCCGGTTGCCCGGCGACCGGGTCGGTCTGGTCGTGGGCGACGTCGTCGGCCACGACATCACCGCCGCGGCGACGATGGGGCAGCTGCGCAGCGTGATCCGGGCGATGTCGGCCGACCGCCCCTCGCCCGCCGTGCTGATCGACCGGCTGCAGCACAACTGGGAGCTGTTCGAGCTGCAGCGGATGGCGACGACGCTGTTCGCGACGCTGGACCCGGCTACCGGTGAGCTGCAGATCGCCTCGGCCGGGCACCTCCCGCCGCTGCTGTGCACGGCGGGCACCGCGGAGTACCTGCCGGTTCGGCCGACCCGCATGCTGGGCGCGCCGCCCGCACCGGCGCAGGAGTGGAGCGGCGTGCTGCCCGTGGGCGCGACGCTGCTGCTGTTCACCGACGGGCTGGTGGAGAGCCGCGGCGCCGACATCGACGCGGGGCTGGACCGGCTGAGGGACGTGGCGGCGCGGGCCTGCACGGCGGATCCGGAGGAGCTGTGCGACCGGCTGCTCGCCGAGCTGACCGGGGTGCACCGGGCCGACGACATCGCGATGCTGGCGCTGACGCGCGTCTGACGCAGCGACCGCTTCCGGCCGCTGCCGTTTCGGGTCACCATGGAGCCGACCCCGGCAGGAGGCGGTCATGGACTCGTCGGCTCGTACGAACCCGGTCACCGACGCGATCGACGGCGCGACCGGTGACTGGTCGTTGTCCGGCGACGCGATGCGCTGGTCGCCCGAGCTCGCCGAGCGGGCCCCGGCCACCGGGGAGCTCGGCGGGCTGGAGACCGGCTCCGGGATCGGTGCGGCGATGGGCCTGGACGTTCCGGGGGTGCGCCGGCTGGTGTCGGATGCCCTGACGTCGCTGGGCACGGTGGCCACCGAGGTGGTCACCGAGCTGCGCCAGCTGACCCGCGGACCGGGCCCGGAGGACGAGCGCGAGGGCTGAGCTCAGCCGGTCGCAGGAGCCCGCGGTCGCCTTCCACGGGGTGTGGTCGTGGCCGCAGCCGGTCCAGACCTCGACGGCGGCCGCGAGCACGTCGCGATCCCTGGTCCGCCGGCACCCGGCGGGCGGTGCGGTTCCTCCGCCCTGTACAACCGCAGTGGGCACGACCACACCTGGGGAGTCGCATGAGCAACTCGTTGACACTGGCACCTGCTCCGCGGTCCGAGGCGGCGGAGCAGGTGCGGGCGGAGGTGCGCGAGTTCCTCGCCGCCGAGCTGGCCGCCGGGACGTTCCGCACGCACGTGGACACCTGGTTGTCCGGTGTGGACCCGGACTTCTCGAAGAAGCTGGGTGAGCACGGCTGGCTCGGGATGACCTGGCCGAAGAAGTACGGCGGCCACGAGCGTTCGGCGATGGAGCGCTACGCCGTCACCGAGGAGCTGCTCGCCGCGGGCGCCCCGGTGGCCGCGCACTGGATCGCCGACCGGCAGTCCGGGCCGAACCTGCTCACCTACGGCACGGAGAAGCAGCGGCAGGAGATCCTGCCGCGCATTGTCGCGGGGGAGTGCTACTTCGTCATCGGCATGAGCGAGCCGGACTCCGGCTCGGACCTCGCCTCGATCCGCACGAAGGCGACCCGCAACGGCGACGGCGACTGGGTGGTCAACGGCGCGAAGGTGTGGACGTCGAACGCGCACCACTCCCACTACGGGATCGTGCTCGTGCGAACCTCCCCGTCGGACTCGGCGAACCGGCACGCCGGCATGTCGCAGCTGCTGATCGACCTGTCGCTGCCCGGCATCACGATCAACCCGATCCGCATCCTCGACGGCGGGCACCACTTCAACGAAGTCGTGTTCGACGATGTCGTCGTCCCAGGCGACATGCTGCTGGGCGAGGAGGGCAACGGCTGGCACCAGGTGACCGCCGAGCTCGCGTTCGAGCGGTCGGGCCCGGAGCGGTTCCTCTCGACGTACCCGCTGGTCGCCGAGTTCGGCCGCCGGGTCGCCGAGTCGGGTGACCCCGCGCAGCTCGCCGTCCTCGGGCGGTTGTCGGCGCGGGTGCTGGCGCTGCGCCAGATGTCGCTGCGCATCGCGGCGGCGCTGGACCGCGGCGAGCTGCCCAACATCCCGGCTGCGCTGGTCAAGGACGTCGGGACGACGTTCGAGGCCGACGTGATCGAGGAGATCCGGAAGGTCGTCGACGTGGCGCCGTCGCTGGACTCGCCCGATCCGCTGGCCCGGGCGCTGGCCGAGGCGCAGCTGCACCAGCCGGGCTTCACGCTGCGGGGCGGTACCAACGAGATCCTGCGCGGGATCGTGGCACGAGGGCTGGGGCTGCGCTGATGGCGACCGATCAGGACCTGGTGGTCGAGACCGTCCGGGACATCCTCGGCTCGCACGAGCCGTTCGTGCTGACCGCCGACCGGCGTTGGGACGAGGGGCTGTGGACGGCGCTCGCCGAGGCCGGGCTGACCGGCGTCGGGCTGCCCGACGAGGCCGGTGGCTCGGGCGGGGAGCTGGCCGACGCGGTGGCGATCGTCCGGACGCTGGCCGCCGGTGCCGCGGCGGTGCCGGTGGCCGAGCAGCTCCTGGTCGCCGGGCCGGCGCTGGTGGCCGCGGACCTCGAGCTGCCCTCGCCCGAGCAGCCGACCACCTTTGCGATCGCCGACTCGGTGACCGTGCACCCGGTCGACGACGGCGACGGCCCCGGCCGGTTCACCCTCTCCGGCACGGTTCCCGACGTCCCGTGGGCGGGGGCGGCCTCGTCCGTCGTCGTCCTGGCGCCGGCACCGGCGGGTCTGGAGGGCTCGGTCCTGGCCCTGGTCGATGCCTCGTCGCTGCCGGCGACCGACGCCTTCAACCTGGCCGGCGAGCCGCGCGGGACGCTGGTGCTGGACCAGGCCGGTGCCGTCGGCGCGCTGCTCACCCCGGCGCAGGCGGACGAGGTGCGGGCACGATACGCGCTGGCGCGGGCGGTGCAGCTGGCCGCCGCGCTGGAGCAGGTGCTCGCCTGGACCGTGCAGTACGCCGGCGAGCGCCACCAGTTCGGCCGGCCGCTGGGCAAGTTCCAGGCGATCCAGATGGAGCTGGCCGAGATGGCCGGTGAGGTGACCGCGGTGACGGCGCTGACCGACGCCGCGGTGCAGGCGCTCGACCGTGGGGAGAACGTCGTCCTCGCGGCGGCGGCGGCGAAGGTCCGTGCCGGTGCCGCAGTGGAGGTCGTCGCGCGCCTGGCCCACCAGGTGCACGGCGCGATCGGCTTCACCCAGGAGCACAAGCTGCACCACCTGACCCGGCGGCTGTGGTCGTGGCGGGACGAGGCCGGCAGCGAGCTGGTGTGGTCGCGGGTGCTGGCGTCGGGGCTGCTGGCCGACGGGCCGGACGGGCTCTGGCCGGCACTGACCCGGGTCGGCTGACCGTCTTACCGCCGCACGGTCGGTCGCCCGGCTGTGCGGCGGTGGTCCTCAGCGACGGCTGAGGAGCCGGCGGGACCGCTTGCCGAGCTGCTGCACGGCGAGGTACCCGCTGCCCCCGCCGAGCCCCGGGCCCGGGTGGGTGGAGGCGCCGATGTGCCACAGACCCGGCACGGGGGTGCGGTGGCCGCGGGTGCGTGCCGTGGGCCGCCAGATGAGGAACTGGTCGAGGGTGCAGGCGCCGGAGTAGGGGTCGCCGCCGACCAGGTTCCGGTTCCACGACTCGAGGTCGGCGGGGGAGAGCACCCGGCGGGCCACGAGCGCGGCGTCGAGGTTGGTCACGTGCCGGCCGAGCTGCTCGACGACCCGGTCGGCGTAGCGCTCGCGCAGGTCATCGGTCCAGGTGCCGTCGCCGACGTCGATGGACCCGGCGGCGTCGCCCTGTGGGCGGCCGGGGGTCTCCTGCAACTGCAGCCACAGCACGCCCGCGCCGTCCGGCACCCGGGTCGGGTCGAGGGCGGCCGGCTGCCCGGCGACGATCGTGGGCCGGGCCGGCAGCAGGTGGCGCTGGGCCTCGTTGACCGAGCGGCTGACGGCGTCCATGCCGTCGGAGACGTGCACGATGGCGGTGCGGGAGAGCCGGTCGCCGTCGTCGGCCCACCGCGGCGGCTCCGACAGCGCCAGGTGGATCTGCATGTCGCCGCGGCCGTACCGGTAGCCGCGGGCGGTCTCGCGCACCTGGTCCGGGACGCTGCCGACGCCGTCGAGCAGGTCCAGGTAGAGCGACTGCGGGGTGACGCTCGCGAACACGGCCTCCCGGGCACCGATCCGTTCGCCGTCGGCCAGCCGTACGCCCCGGGCCCGCCCGCCGATCACCTCGACGGCGACGACGTCGGCGCCGGTGCGGACGGTGCCACCGGCGTCGGTGATGATCGAGGACAGCGCGTCGACCAGGCGGATCCCGCCACCCTCGGGAACGGGGCAGCCGCCCTGGACGAGGGCCAGCGCGATCACCTTGTTGATGAAGCCGCTGAAGGTGTCGTCGGGGCCGAGGCCCTCGTGGCCGACCCACGGGGAGAGCAGGCCGTGCACGGCGGGCGACCGGAAGGTGCCGCTCAGCCAGGATCGTGCGGACTCCAGCCCCTCGGCGCCGAACTGCTGCAGGCCCTTGGGCCCGAGCTGCCAGGCGGCGCGGGCGGCGAGCTTGAGGCCGTCGAGGGTGAGCAGCTCGGTGCCCAGCGCACCGAAGGCGATGCCGGCTCGGCTGCCGAAGTCCTCCAGGAAGGCCCGCCAGGCGTCGCCGTCACCAGGGGAGAGCCGGTCGAAGTCGGCGGCGGTCGCGTCGGCGTCGGTGGACAGGACGGCGGTGGAGCCGTCGCCCAGCACGGCCGCGGCCGGCAGGTCGGTGTTGCGGTAGACGAGGCCCCGGGCGGCCAGGTCGTCCTGCAGCAGCGGGTAGGCGGGGCCGCCCACGAACAGCGGGTGCCAGCAGGAGAGCAGGTCGGTCGTCCACCCGGGGGCGGGGGTGTCGGTCTCGGTGCGGATGGCGCCACCGAGCCGGGGGTTGCGCTCGTAGACGCCGACGTCCCGGCCGTCCTTGGCCAACAGCGCGGCGGCGACCAGGCCGTTGATGCCGCTGCCGATGACGACGGCGTCGTGTTCAGCCATGGTGACGGGCTGCCCGGGCGCGGTGGAGGGGAAACCGGTGCGGTGGCTGGGGCGGACGCCCCGGTGCGTGCCGGCGCATGTCAGACCGTCTCGGGCACCTGGAGGCGGGCGACGACCAGCTCGAAGGTGGCGACCTCGACCACCTGGGCGGACATGTGCCGGGTGAACTCCTGGCGCAGCTCGGTGGCGCGGTCCAGAGCCTGGCGCATCGCCTCGCGGCTGTCGTACGTCACGGTGGTCGTCGCACGGCCCTCGGCGGGGTCGACGAGCATGCTGACGGAGCAGAAGCCGGGGATGTCCTCCAGCCGTGGAACGATGCTCATGCGGAACGCATCCGTCATCCGCTCCAGCCGTTCGGGTCGGCCACGGGTCCAGGTGACCCGTGCGCAGGCGCCCTCGGGGGCGTGGTGCGAGCGGTGCAGCACGGCGATCGACCAGTCCTCCACGACGGCCGGGCCGCCGAGGATGTCGGCGGCTCGGGCCCGCATCGCCTTCACCTGGTCGGCGCTGTTGTGCAGAGCGGTGCTGTCCTCCCACGCGGTGGTGACGATGCAGCGGCCGGAGTGCCGGTCGGCCAGCATGGAGAGACCGATGAAGCCGTCCATCCCCATGACGGCGGGGAGGACGCGGTCGCGGACGTAGACGACGCCCTTGTCGATGTTGGCCGGAATGCCGGAGATCGTGGTCGAACGCGCGTACATGCGACGGTTCCTCTCGCGAGCAGGCGAGCCATGGACGGCGTCGCCGCTCTCCGTACTGTCCTCGCGACGGTCGCGGTTGGGAATGGTTCCGGACGCGCCGGTTCCGCCGAGTTCGAGGTTCAGCAGCGCAGCTGGTCCGGTGGGTGCTCCTCGTCCAGCCACGGCGGATCGGGCTCCGGGTCGTAGCACCAGCTCGGGGGCCGGGTCCCCCGCGAGACACCGCTCGGCGTGCGGACGACGAGCCGGCCGTCGTCCAGCAGATCGAAGCGCCACCCGCGGGCGAAGGTCTTGATCCGGTGGTGGCGCCGGCAGAGACAGCAGAGGTTCCAGCAGGCGGTCGGTCCGCCGTCGGCGTGCGCGACCCCGTGGTCGATGTCGCACCGCGCCGCGCGCCGACGGCAGCCGGGCATGCGGCAGTGCCGATCGCGGACCCGGACGAAGCGGGTCTGAGACGGAGTCGGTCGGTAGGCGGCCGTGGCAGTCGGTGGGCCGAGGCCGGCACCGGTGTCGAGCCCGGTGCCGGTGGTGGTGTCCGTGCCCCTTCCCCTACCGGGAGTGGTGCCTCCACCGGGGTCGTCGCTCGTGGTGGCTCGGGATCTCGTCCGAACCGAGCCGCGGCGCAGGGTCCGCCGACGAGGGTTGCCGGCGGCGCGGCGCAGCTCGTTGCGGGTCACGACTGCGAGGAGCCGGCCCTCGACCGGGTCGCCGATGGCCACCTGCACGGAGCCACCGGCGGGCGAGGCGCCGACCCCGAGCAGCTCCAGTTCGCGGAGCAGCTTCCGGCACTGCGCGGCCGTGACGACCTCGCCGGCCACCTCCGCGCCCGGCTGGAACGTCGCGCCCGTCGGATCGGGCTCGTGGAACGACCGCAACGGTGCATGCACCACGAGCTGGGCGGTCACCGCGGGGCGTGAGGTGTCCCAGGGCCGGAGGATCAGGTCAGCCGCGACGGACGCTCGGATGACGCCGATGGGTCGTCGGTCGCCATCGGCCCGGAGCATCTGCGCGTACTGGTCGACCGCGTCGGCGCAGGCGGCGGCCTGGTGGATCGGCAGGTCGATGAGGAGCTGGCTCATGCCGTCGCCGGTGGGGCGTGTGCTGACGTCGGCACGCCGGGCCGCCTCCTCCCGGCGCCTGTCCAGGGCCTCGGCATCCAGGCGGGCCAAAGCCCGACGCACCCGGTGGCGCAGCTGCGGAACGGTGAGCCGGCCGGCGTGGGGCAGCACCCGTCGCTCCACTTCCGCGACGACTGCGGGCTTGGCGGTGCCGAGGAGGTCGACGAGGGCGCGCATCTTGCGCACGTCGATCTCGCCGGCGTAGAGCGCGCTCCACGTGCCGACGAGAAGGGTGGTCAGCAGGATCGACTCGACCGCGAGGGACTCGGCCTCTGCCTCCGTGCAGCCCCGGATCAGGGCCAGCTCGGACACGAACGTTTCGCTGACCTGCGTGAGCACCGGCGATCGCCGCAGCCGGCTGTCGAGCCCCGGGCCGCCGAGCGGGCCGAAGTCGCGGTCACGCTCGATGGAGCGGCGCCGGGCGAGGGCCGCGATCGCCTGGGCGCGCTCGGCGGCGTGGCGGGCCTCGCGTGCGTCAGCGGCCCAGATGTCGGCGACCAGCTCGAGGTCGGTCAGGCCGGGTGCGACGGCGTCCGGCAGCTCCGGGATCGGCACGCCGTCCTCCGGCACACGGGGTGGCTCGCCGACGAACACACCTGCACCGTAGAGCTGACCACCGACAGTTTTCGCAGGTCAGTCGTAGGGGTTGGTGAGGACCGTGCGGGCCTGGAGGACGTCCAAGGTGACGGGTGGGCCGCTGGTGGTGGTGGTGCCGGGGACGTCGGTCTCCGCGCTGCCGTCGACGCTGAAGGTGGCGCCCCAGGTGACGGTGAGGGAGGCGGTGTAGGTGCCGGACCGGTAGGAGTGCTCGATGGTCTGGTCGGGATAGGGCGCGCCGGGGTCGGTGGTGGTGATCGAGCCGGCGGCGTCGCCCGTGTGCCAGGTGAACTGCTCGGCGGTGGCTTCGATGACGACGGTGAAGCCGCGGATGTCAACGGTGAAGGTCTGGGTGGTGGGCGAGTCGGTGTAGAAGATGACGGGGAGACCGGTCAGACCGTCGCCGGGTGGCTGGTGCCGGGTGGTGAGCTCCGGGAGCGGCAGGCGCTGGAAGTAGCTGAACACCTCGCCCGGCGATGGCGGCGGGTTCAGCGGGGTGATGTCGATGCAGCCCTGCCGAACGTCCTCCCAGCTGCCCAGAGGGGTGCCTGGCGCCGAGCCAGGTGGTACGGGCACGACTGCAGTGCCATCGGCACGGACTAGGGGTCGCTGTTGTACGACCAGGTACTGAAAGACCCGGCCCGGTTGTTGCGGGCAAGTTCGGAAGTCCTGAGCCGAGCAGCCACCATCTCGCTCGTCCGATAGAACGCACAGATGCCGCAGTCTCCATGCGTAATCAACGACTCCGTCGGGAGAGCCTGCGACCAAGCCTGCGACAGCCATACCGGTGTAGCCGACGGTGGCTGCGCCACCGTCCAAGCCTGTGTCGGGGCAGGAGTCGAACAGGCAAGCTTGCGCCGGAAACGTCCAGGCGAAAAACGCGATGACGACGCATGAGGCAATGGCCAGAGCGCGGACCATAGTCCACTTCATCCGAGATCGAACCCCCTGACCATCCATGACCGGTCAGGCTCCGACCAGAGCAGGATGATTCCCGAACCCAGGTTGGGTGCGACGTCTGATTGCGCGTCGATTACGGATCCGTCTGCTTCCAGGAGGGTCACGGGTTCGCGTCTCGCTCCAAAACTGATGATGACCTCATCGCCCTCAACATCCGGTTCTGCGAGCGCATTGATCGTCACGTCTCCGCCTTCATAGCGGTAACCCGCAGCCGCAGCTTCGTCGTAGTTGTGAGCGATGCGCTGGCAGTTCTGACACTCTGGCCCCAGGTCGCGGAGGGCGTCTCCGGACGGAATGGCTCGCTGGCGGTTGAGCAGTTCGATCCAGTAGCGCAAGAAGGCTTCTGCGCCGGCGGCGTCCTTGGTGCGGGCCTCGTCGGGGACCGGGAAGTCGGCCGGCCCGAGGGCGGGCAGGCCCGAGGTCGGAGCCGCCTCGGTGGTCGGCAGGGTGGTGCTGGCCTCCTGCTTCTCCGCGCACCCGGACAGCACCGCAGAACCGAGCAACAGAGCGACCGTCGTCCGGACCAGGCCCCCGCGGAGATCACGCACAGCGGGAGATTACGCAGGGTGCGGGCCAATCCGGTTCCGCAGCTGTGGACAACCGGCCTCGTTCCGCCGGATCGGGTGACGGCCCCCTCGGACGAGACCGGGCTCACCGGCGCACAATCCGAGCGTCGGACGACCGGACGGGGGACGCATGAGCACGGGCAACGCGGCGGTGGGGGAGCACCCCTTCGACAGCAGCGGCATCCAGGTCGGTGCCGACGGCATCCGCCGCTACACCGGCCTCCCCGTCAATATCGTCCAGGTGCTGCAGGCCCAGGCGGTGGCGCGCGCTGACCGCACTGCGATCGTCGAGCTCGGCGGCGGCCAGCTCACCTACGGCGCGCTGTGGGAGCGGGCGCGGCGCGTCGCCGGCGGCCTCCGGGCCGCCGGCGTCACCACCGGCGACCGGGTCGCCGTCCAGCTGCCCAACGGTCTCGACTGGGTGCTCGCCTTCTGGGGCGCCCAGCTCGCAGGCGCCGTCGTCGTGCCCATGAACACCCGCCTGGCCCCGGCCGAGGCGGACTTCATCCTCGCCGACTGCGGCGCCGCCCACGTCGTCCGCCCCGGTGAGCCGCTGCCCGACGGCGAACCCGGGGAGCTCCCCGACCCGGCGCACACCGACGTCGCCGCGCTCTTCTACACGAGCGGCACGACCGGCCGCCCCAAGGGCGCCATGACCACGCACGAGAACTTCCTCAGCAACATCGAGTCGGTTCTCCGCTGCCGCGAGCTCAGCCGCGACCCGGAGGTGTCCCACGCCACGCTGATCTCGGTGCCGCTCTTCCACGTCACCGGCTGCAACTCGCAGTTCCTCACCCAGATCGCCCTCGGCGGCACCTCGGTGCTCATGCCCCGCTTCGACGCCACCGCGTTCCTGGCCGCCATCCCGGAGCACGGCATCACGCTGCTCACCAGCGTCCCGACCATCTACGAGCTGGTGCTGCGCCACCCGGCACTGCCCACCACCGACGTCTCCACCGTGCGCACCCTCAGCTACGGCGGCGCGCCGATCGCCCCGGAGCTGGTGCACCGGCTCCGGACGGCGTTCCCGAACGCCCGGCTCGGCAACGGCTTCGGCCTCAGCGAGACCTCGGCCCTGGCCACCTTCCTCCCGCACGAGTACGCCGAGACCCACGCCGACGCCGTCGGGTTCCCGACGCCGGTGAACGAGGTCCACCTCGACGACCCGGACCCGGCAACGGGAGTGGGGGAGCTGCTGGTGCGCGGCCCCAACGTCGTCGCCGGGTACTGGGGCGACCCGGTGCGGACGGCGGAGACCTTCGTCGACGGCTGGCTGCACACCGGTGACCTCGCGACGATCACCGACGGCATCGTGCGGATCGTCGACCGCGCCAAGGACATGATCAACCGCGGCGGCGAGAACGTGTACAGCGTCGAGGTGGAGAACGCCCTCGCCGAGCACCCCGACGTGCTGGAGGTCGCCGTCGTCGGCGTTCCCGACACGGTGATGGGGGAGAAGGTCGGCGCCGTCGTCCTGCCCCGGCCGGGGGTCGACGCCGGGGAGCTGGTGCCCTCACTCCGCGCCTTCGCCCGCGAGCGGCTGGCCGACTTCAAGTGCCCGCAGTTCGTGCGGGTCATCGGCGGTCCGTTGCCGCGCAACGCAGGCGGCAAGGTGCTGAAGACGCCGCTGCGCGAGTCCGAGGGCTGGGTCGCCGTCCCGCGGTAGCGCCGCCTCGCCTACGTTGCGGTTGACCCGCTTTCCCGGCGACAGGAGCCCCCGTGCGCATCGGCATGCCCATCTCCTACAGCGGGGGGTTCGACCGGACCACCGCCGTCATCACCGAGTACGAGGCGGTGGGCCTCGACGTCGTCTACGTGGCGGAGGCCTACTCGTTCGACTCCGTCAGCCAGCTCGGCTACCTGGCCGCCCGCACGAGCACGCTGGAGATCGCCTCCGGCATCCTCAACATCTACTCGCGCACCCCCGCGCTGCTGGCGATGACCGCCGCCGGTCTCGACTTCGTCTCCGGCGGCCGCTTCACCCTCGGCATCGGGGCGTCGGGCCCGCAGGTGGTGGAGGGCTTCCACGGCGTTCCGTACACCGCTCCGCTGGCGATGACCCGGGAGGTCGTCGAGGTGTGCCGCACCGTCTGGCGGCGCGAGCGGCTGGACCACCACGGCAGGTACGTCGACGTGCCGCTCACCCCCGAGCGCGGCGGCAGCGGGCTGGGCAAGCCGCTCAAGCTGATCAACCAGCCGGTGCGACCCCGGATCCCCATGGTGCTCGCCGCGATCGGCCCGAAGAACGTGGCGCTGGCCGCCGAGCTCTTCGAGGGCTGGCAGCCGACCTTCTTCCTGCCCGAGGGCAGTGCGACGGCGTTCGGCTCCGCCCTGGCGGAGGGGGCGGCGCGACGGGACGCCGGCCTCGGACCGCTGCAGATCGTCGCCGACACCCAGCTGCTGATCAGCGAGGACGCCGACGAGCAGGCCGTCGCGCTGCAGCGGGTGCGGGCGCAGCTGGCGCTCTACGTCGGTGGCATGGGCGCCCGCGGCAGGAACTTCTACAACGACCTCGCCGGCCGCTACGGGTACGCCGAGCAGGCCGCCGCGGTGCAGGACCTCTACCTGGCCGGCCGCAAGGACGAGGCCGCCGCCGCGCTGCCGGAGGAGTTCGTGCGGGGCATCTCGCTGGTCGGCCCGCGCGGGTACGTCGCCGAGCGGGTCGCCGCCTTCGCCGACGCCGGCGTCACCACGCTCAACGCCTCCCCGCTTGCCGCCGACCACGCGCAGCGGCTGCGCGCGATCGAGCAGCTGAAGGCGATGGCGTGACCGCGCTGCCCGACCACGAGCGGGAGATCGTCGCGCTCACCGCGAATTGCGTCGACCGGCGGGTGCGTCCGCGCGTCGCCGAGTTCGAGGAGGCCGACCGCTATCCCGAGGACTTCATCGAGGAGATAGAGCGGCTGGGCTTCTTCGGCCTCCTGGTGCCCGAGGAGCACGGCGGCAGCGCGGTCAGCACCGCCTGCTTCGCGCGGGTGACCGAGGAGCTCGCCCGCAGGTGGATGAGCCTCGCCGGGGCGATCGGCGGTCACTCGGTGATCGCCTACCTGCTGGCCACCGTCGGCACCCCCGAGCAGCGCGAGCGGTACCTGCCCCGGATGGCCGGCGGCGGGCTGCGCGCCACCATGGCGCTGACCGAGCCCGGCGGCGGCAGCGACCTGCAGGCGATGCGCACGCACGCCACCGGGTGGGCGACGAGTACGAGATCTCCGGCAGCAAGACGTGGATCTCCAACGCCCAGCACGCGCAGCTGTTCGGGCTGCTGTGCCGCACCGACCGCGACGCCGTGCCGGCGCACACCGGGGTGAGCGTGCTGCTCGTCGAGCCCGGTCCGGGGCTGACGGTCTCGGAGGAGATCCCCGAGCTCGGCTACCGCGGCATCGAGGCCTGCGAACTCACCTTCGACGCCATGCGGGTTCCGGCCGCGAGCGTGCTCGGCGGCGAACCCGGCCGGGGCTGGGCGCAGATGATGCGCGGCCTGGAGGTCGGCCGGATCCAGGTCGCCGCGCGGGCGGTCGGGGTCGCCCAGGCGGCGCTCGCCGCGGCGACTCGCTACGCCCAGGAGCGGGAGTCCTTCGGCACGCCGATCTGGAAGCACCAGTCGGTGGGCAACCTGCTCGCCGACATGGCCACGAAGGTCCAGGCCGCCCGGCTGCTCACCGCGGACGCAGCCGAGAAGCTCGATGGCGGCGTGCGGGCCGATCTGGAGGCCGGGATGGCGAAGCTGTTCGCCTCCGAGGCCGCGATGCAGGTGGCGCTGGATGCGATGCGGGTGCACGGCGGCTACGGCTACTCGAAGGAGTTCGACGTCGAGCGGTACTTCCGCGACGCGCCGCTGATGATCCTCGCCGAGGGGACGAACGAGATCCAGCGCAACGTCATCGCCGCCCAGTGGATCGCCCGCCACCGGATCTGACCCGCCTGCTCAGCGGCTGCCGACCGGCGGTGCCTCGACCAGCGGCACCACGGTTCCCGACGCCGCGACGTGCAGGCTCCAGGTGCCGGCCACCCGGTCGTCGTCCAGGACCGACCGCAGCGCCTCGGCCCAGGCGTCGTCGTCCGCGGTGATCGCCGGCCCGCCGGGCCGGCACAGTGCCAGGGCCAGGTGGCCGGCTCCGCCGAACTGGTCGCCGAGGACCGACCCGTGCACCTCCCGCAGGCCGACCAGCAGCGCGGGGTCCGGTGCGAGCGGCAGGTCGTCGACGGGGACCACCACCGGCAGCTGGCGGCCGTCGGCGCCGAACCAGGTCAGCCACAGGCTGCGGGCGCCGAACTCGGCGGAGCCGAGCACGGCGGACCAGCGGTCGGTGAGGTCGTCGGCGGAGCGGACACGGGCGTCGGTGAGCGGAGGCGTCGTCATGCCCGTCACCGTGTCAGGTCCCGGACCGCGGATCCGGGTTGTCCACAGGTCAGCGGTGGCCGATGCCGCCGGGGCCGTGCTCGGCGGGGACCTCCTCGCCGGGGGCGACCGGGCCGGGCGGAGTGCCGTCGCCGAACGGCCGGTCGCCGAGCTGCTCGCGGTTGTGCGGCATCAGCCAGCCGGAGGTGTCGGGGCCCTGCGGGATGATCTGCGTCGGATTGATGTCGGCGTGCACGACGTAGTAGTGCTCCTTGATCTGCGGGAAGTCGATCGTGTCGCCGAACCCCGGGGTCTGGAACAGGTCGCGCGCGTAGGCCCACAGCACCGGCATCTCGCTCAGCTTCTGCCGGTTGCACTTGAAGTGGCCGTGGTAGACGGTGTCGAACCGCGCCAGCGTCGTGAACAGCCGGACGTCGGCCTCGGTGATCTGCCCGCCCATCAGGAAGCGCCGGTTCTCCAGGCGCTCGCTGAGCCAGTCCAGCGCGGTGAACAGCCGGTCGTAGGCCTTGTCGTAGGCGCGCTGCGAGCCGGAGAACCCACAGCGGTACACGCCGTTGTTGACCTCGGTGTAGATCCGCTCCATGACCTCGTCCATCTCGTCCCGCAGGGGCTCGGGGTAGAGGTCGGGGGCGCCCTCGCGGTGGTGGGCGGTCCACTGGGTGGAGAAGTCCAGCGTCATCTGCGGGAAGTCGTTGGTGACGACGGCACCGCTCGGCACGTCGACCATCGCGGGCACCGTGATGCCGCGCGGGTACTCCGGGTCGCGGGCGAGAAAGGCCTCCTGCAGCCGCTCGTAGCCCAGCACCGGGTCCCGGCCGCCCGGATCGAGGTCGAAGGTCCAGCTGCGCTCGTCGTGGGTGGGGCCGCACATGCCCATCGAGATGACCGGCTCCAGCCCGAGCAGCCGCCGCACGATGACCGCGCGGTTGGCCCACGGGCAGGCCCGGGCGACGATCAGCCGGTAGCGCCCGGGCTCCACGGGCCAGCGGCCGGAGCCGTCGCTGGTGATGCGGTCGGAGATGTACTGGGAGTCGCGTGAGTACTCCGCCTCGACGTAGCCGGAGCCGCTCTTGGTCTCGGTCACCGGTGGTGCCTGCCCGGTGCGGCACCGGCTCACACGCCCGCGTCAGAGGCGGCTGGTGGTCGCCTCGTCCTCGGCGCCCCCGAAGTAGTGGTCGAGGATCTCGCGGAACACCGGCTGGTCGGGCGCGGCATGCGCGAAGAGCGTCATCGACGAGCGCAGCTTCTGGGCGTCGACCGACCCCATGACCCGTACCGGGTCCTCGGTGTCGAGCGCGGTGAGCGCCCGGGCGCACTCGACCAGCCGGCGGCCCAGTACCGGGTGCGCCAGGTAGGCCCGGGCCTCCGCGAGTCCGGACAGCGCGAACCGCTGCGCCATGCCGCTGCGGCCGAGCCCGGCGATCTGCGGGAAGACGAACCACATCCAGTGGGTGCGCTTCTCGCCGGCGCGCAGCTCGGTCAGCGCCTGGTCGTAGGTGTGGGCCTGCGCGTCGACGAACCGGCGCAGGTCGAAAGGATCGCTCACCCCCGCTCCTTGCCCCGGCCGATGACTTCCACACGGCGGGGCGGTCCGAGTGGCATGGAGACGACGACCGTGGCCCTGGGCCCGACGACCGCGGAGCCGGCGCCGGTCATCGCCGGCGCCCTGGCGTTCGACCGGTTGCTCGGCCGGACCGGGCGGGAGTCGGGGTGGACGGCGGCGGCCAGGGGTGGCGCCGCTCGCTGAGCCGGGCCGCCGCCGCGTACATGTCGAAGCCGTGTCATCTGCCCCCGTCGGCCCGGCCCTCCCCGCCGTCCGGGCATCGATGGGGAGAGCACATACCCGTCGAGGAGGAGACATGCGCAGCAGCACACGGATGGTCGCCGGCGCCGTGCTGGCCGCGGGCCTGGGGCTCAGCGGCTGCGGCGGCGACGACGAGGTCGACGTCAACGAGGGCGGCGTCCCCGCCGTCTTCGAGGACGAGGAGGTCGGCAGCCCCGACCCCGTCGACGGCGGCGAGGAGGACGCCGACGGCGTCGACCGCGGCACCGGCGGCATCGACCAGGACGACAACACCGTCCTCGACGACGGAACGGAGGACCAGGCCGCCGGCGGCAGCGACGAGGACGAGAACACCCGCCTGCAGGACAACACCGAGGACCAGGGCGCCGGCAGCGCGGACGGTGGCTCCGGCGGCGACGGCACCGGCGACGTCGGCTGACCCCCCGACACCCCGGGCGCCGGTAGCGAGATCGGTCACGGTGCCGGTGCCCTCCCGGGCCTGCCGATAAGGGGTGGTGGGTGGCGGTCCTCCAGATCCCCGCCGCCCGGGGGGCACTGCATGAGCGAGCGACGACGCGGGCGGATCGGCGACGGACTGGCCGTCCTGGCCGGCGCACGTCCGGACGTGCTGGCGGCCGCGCCCGGGGCACGTCCCCGGTTCGTGGCGCTGGGTGGCGTGCTTGTGAGCACCGGTGCGCTGGCCGCGGTGTCGGCCGCGTTCGCCGTCGCGATGGCGCTGGGCGTGTGGTGGCCGCTGGCCCTGCTCGTCGGCCTGGGCTGGGGCGCGGTCGTGGTCAACCTCGACCGGATGCTGCTCGTCGGGATGGCGCACGACGCGTCGCTGAAGCGGAACCTGGCGATGGCCGTGCCCCGTGTCGGTCTCGCGCTGGTGCTCGGCGTCGTCGTCGCGACGCCGCTGACGCTGCAGGTGTTCCACAAGGAGATCGACGCGGAGATCGTGTCGATGCAGGCCGAGGCCGCCGACGCGCACCGGCAGAGCCTGGAGGCCGACACCCGGTTCGCCGGACTTCCCGCGCTGGAGGAGCGGATCGCCGCGCAGGAGGCGATCGTCGCCAGCGGGGGAGCGGCCGACGCCGGCCTCGCGGTGCTGCGCGGCACGGCGGCCGAGAAGCAGACGGCGCTGGACGCGGCGACGGCGCTGTCGCGGGAGCTCGACGCGAAGGCCCAGTGCGAGCTCGACGGCACCTGCGGCACCGGTGACGCCGGCACGGGGGAGGCCTACGCCCAGGCCCGCGCCGCCGCCGACGCGCAGGCGGCCGTCGCCGCTACGGCCCGCGCGGACTACGACGCCGCCGTCGCGGCGGTGGGCGCGGCCGAGGGGCGCAGCGCGCAGCTGGCCGGCTCGTCGTTGGACGGCGACCGGGCCGAGCTCACCCGGCTGACCGCGGAGCTCGACCGGCTGCAGGCCGCCTTCGACGCCCGGAACGAGGGCTCGGGCGGCATCCTGCTGCGGCTGGAGGCGCTGGACCGGCTGGGTGATCGCAACGGCACCCTCGCCGCCGCGCAGTTCATGCTCTCGCTGCTGTTCATGTGCGTCGAGGTGCTGCCGGTGCTGATGAAGCTGTTGCTGAACTTCAGCCCGCCCACCGCCTACGACCGGCTGGCCGCGCTGCGCGACTCCGGCGACGTCGACCTCGAGGAGATGGCGCAGGAGTCGCGGCGGACGGTGGCGCAGGCGAAGGAGGAGCTGCTGGTGCTCGCCGAGAAGGAGCGCGTCGACCGGCAGAAGGAGGCGATCCTCACGCGGCGCCGGGCGGCGCTGGCCGAGGTCGCGGCCCGGGCGGAACGCGAGCGGCAGGTCGAGCAGTCCCCGGCCGAGCCGGCCGTCGTCGAGGAGCCGCGGCAGATGTGGGACACCGGCCCGATCCGAGAGCTGGCCCGCAGCGCCGCCGTCCGCACGGTGCGCTCGGTCCGCCGGCGCCCCGCCGACCGGACGCCGACGACGGTCTGATCCCGGCTGGGATCTGCTCGAAGCCCGGTGCCGCCCGGGGCTTCCTGCTGCCTGGGCCTGCCCCCGGCGCGCCGTCCTCCCTGGACCGACCGCGATCGCAGAGCTGGTCCTGTGGCGGGGCGGCGTCGCCGGCGGCTGAGCCGCTCGGGTCGTCCCCGGGGTGCGCCGGTTCACCCCGACGGGGGTGCGCCGGCGCGCCCGCGACCCGGCCGCTGAAGTTCCGCCTACCAGAGGTCGACGTCTTCCCCATGCAGATCAGCCGGCTGGCCCCCGAGGTGGCCACCCCGCGGATGGTCGCCCGGACCGCCGGGCTGCTCACCGCCACCGGGGGTCTGGCTGCCGTCGCCCTGGTGCTCGGCACGCCGGGCGGCCTCCGGGACATGCACCCGGCGGTCGTCGGCATGGGGCCGGTCACCGCGCTGGTCGGTCTGGCCGTGATGCACTGGGGCTGCCGGGTGCCGCGGATCTTCTTCCAGGTGCTGCTGGTCGTCGGCGCCGTCGGCATCGGCCTGGTCGCGTTGGCCTCGCCCAGCGCGCACGGCGCGGTGGCGGTACTGGCGCTGATGACGTGCGCGTCGATGGAGGCGTTCCTGTTCTTCCCGCTCCTGTGGGCGCTCGGGTTCCTCACCGAGCTGCTGGTCATCGGGGCGGTCGTCGTCGTGCTGCGCGGCGACGTCGCGATCGGGCCGGCGCTCGTCCTGGGGCTGCTCGTCGTCGGTTCGGCCGGAGCGGTCGGTGTCCTCGCGCGGCGGGCGGCCAGCGCGGCGCAGGACGCGCTCACCGGGCTGATGAACCGGCGGGGCTTCGACGAGGCGCTCGACGCCGCGGTGCGGACGGCGCTGCGCACCGGGGAGCCGCTGTCGGCGGCGCTGTTCGACCTCGACCACTTCAAGGCGGTCAACGACACCCGCGGCCACGCAGCCGGCGACGAGATGCTGCGGGCGGTTGCGGCCGTGTGGGGTCCGTCGCTGCCCCGCGGCGCGGTGCTGGCCCGGCACGGCGGTGACGAGTTCTCCCTGCTGCTGCCCGGGCACGACGGCGACCGGGCGCTGGCCTGCGCCGAGGGCCTGCGGGCGGCGCTGCCGGAGATCGGCACGTCGGTGGGCGTGGCCCAGTTCGAGCTGAGCGACTCACCGGCCGACCTGATGCGGCGGGCCGACGCCGCGCTGTACCGGGTGAAGAGCTTCGGCCGCGGGCGCAGCGAGCTCGACGCCGGCGGGCGCAGCCCGATGGCGCGTGACCTCGCGGCCGCGCTCGCCGGCGGATGCGACGGCGGTCTGTCGGTGCACCTCCAGCCGATCGTCACCCCGGCCGACGGCGCCGTCGCCGGCGTCGAGGCCCTGGTGCGCTGGGACCACCCCGAGCGCGGGCCGGTGGCGCCGGCGGAGTTCGTACCCGTCGCCGAGGCGGAGGGCCTGGTCGGGCCGCTCGGCGCCTTCGTGTGGACGGCGGCGTGCCGGGACGCGCGGACGCTGTCCGAGACGACCGGGCGGAGGCTGTTCCTCACGGTCAACGTGTCGGGGCGGGAGCTGGACGACCCCCACTTCCCCGGCCGGGTGCTGGCCACGCTCGCGGCGACCGGCTGGCCGGCCGGGCAGACCGTGGTGGAGGTGACCGAGAGCCTGGTGGAGGCCGAGTCGGCCCGTTCCGTGGCGGCCCTGCACGTGCTGCGCGAGCACGGGCTGCGGGTGGCGATCGACGACTTCGGCACCGGCTACTCGGCGCTGGCCCGGCTGGACACGCTGCCCACCGACTACCTCAAGCTCGACGGCTCCTTCGTCTCCTCGATCACCACCTCGACCCGGCGGGCGCGGCTGCTGCGCAGCGTCATGGCGCTGGCCGACGCCCTGGACCTGGTGCTGATCGCCGAGGGCGTGGAGACCGAGGAGCAGGCGAGGGTGCTGACCACCCTGGGCTGCCCGTTCGCGCAGGGCTACCTCTACGGCCGGCCGCAGCCGGTTGCGGAGCTGGTGGCCCGGTTCGCCCCGGCCGGCGTCCCGGTCTAGCGACCGGCCGCCGTCCGACGGGCGATCAGCGCGGGGACGACCTCGGCGCCCGCGGCGCCGACGGCGGCCGAGCCGAGCACCATCGCCCACGATCCCGGGTCCAGCGGCGTGCAGCCGAAGAACCGGCTCACCCCCGGCGTCTGCACGATCGCCACGAGGACGGCGAGGGAGCCGGCCACGGTGGCCAGCACCAGCGGACTGCGGCGTCCCGACCACGCGGTCTGGGCGAGCTGGGTGGTGATGAGCGCGGCCAGGCCCATGGTGCTGGCGCGGCCGGGCAGCGGCCCGGTCAGCCGGCCGGCGACCCAGGCGCCGGTGGCGCCGGCCGTCGTCGCCGCGCCCCGGACGAGCACCATGCGGCGGACCTCCCGGGCGAAGCCGCGGTGCGGGCCGGCCCGCAGCACGGCCGCCAGCGGATGACCGGCCAGCGGCCCGTCGTCGTTCCCGGGCGGCACCTGCCGGGGTGCGGCGACCGCGACGGCGAGCGCGGGGAACATGTCGGTGAGCAGGTTGACCAGCAGCAGCTGGCGGGTGCCCAGTGGCGCCCGGCCGCCGACGGCGGTGCCGAGCACGGTGAACGCCACCTCGCCGGCGTTGCCGCCGACGAGGACCGACACCGCGTCCCGCACCCGGGACCACATGGCCCGGCCCTCGGCGATGGCGTCGACCAGCCGGGTGAGGTCCAGGTCGGTGAGCACCAGGTCGGCGGCGGTGCGGGCGGCCGGTGACTCGGCGCCCTCGACGCCGACGCCGACGTCGGCCAGCCGGATCGCCGCGGCGTCGTTCACGCCGTCGCCGGTCATCGCCAGCGTCGCCCCGGCCCGGCGCAGCGCCGAGACCAGGGTGACCTTCTGCTCGGGGGAGAGCCGCGCGAACACCGCGGTGTCGGCGACCATGCGGGCGCGCTCGGTGTCCGACGCCCGGGCCAGCTGCGCGCCGGTGACCACCCGGTCGGCGTCGGGAATCCCGGCCTCGGCGGCGATCGCGCTCGCGGTCTGCGGGTGGTCCCCGGTCGCGACCACTACCCGGACACCGGCGGCCCGCAGCTGCTCGACCGCGCGCACCGAGGAGTTCCGCAGGGTGTCGGCCAGCCCGACCAGGCCGCGCAGGGTGAGGTCCGCGGCGGCCTCGTCGAGGTCGTCGGGTGTGCCGTCGACCGCGCGGTCGGCGACGGCGAGCACTCGCAGCCCCTCGCCGGCCAGCTGCCGGATCCGGTCGCGGACGTCAGGGGGGCCGGCGCAGCGGCGGAGCACCACCTCGGGGGCGCCCTTGACGATCAGGCGGCCCTCCCGGACGGCGGCGGAGAACCCGCGACCGGCGGCGAAGGGCAGGCCGGCGTCGGGAGGTGCGTCCCACGCCTGCCCGGCCGCCTCCACCACGGCCCGGTCGGTCTCGTGCGCGCCGTCGTCGCCGTTGCCCATGCCGGCGGCGGCCAGCCGGAGCAGCTCGTCGTCGGTGCCCTCCAGCGGGTGCAGCCGGGCCACCCGCAGCCGGTTCTCCGTGAGCGTGCCGGTCTTGTCGAAGCACACCGTGTCCACCCGGCCGAGCGCCTCCAGCACCCGCGCGCTGCGCACCACCGCGCCCCGCCGCGACAGCCGCCGGGCCGCCGCCTGCTGGGCCACCGTCGCCACCAGCGGCAGGCCCTCGGGCACCGCGGCGACCGCGATCGCCACCCCGGCGGCCACGGACTCGCGCAGCGGACGGCCCCACAGCACGCCCAGCGCGGTGACGGCCGCGCCGCCGGCGAGGGTGAGCGGCAGGACGGCGCGGGTCAGCTCGGCCAGCCGGGCCTGGACGCCGGCCGGCGGGGCGGCACCCCCGGCGGCGCGCGCGGCCCGCCCGGCCTGCGTCGCCTCCCCGACGGCGACGACGACGGCGCGGCCGCGGCCGGCCAGCACCGTGGTGCCGTCGAAGAGCATGCAGGTGCGGTCGCCGACCTCGGCTCCCGGCGTCGCCGCCACCGACTTCGCGACCGAGAGCGACTCGCCGGTGAGGTCGGACTCGTCGACCTCGAGGTCCTCGGCCTCCAGCAGCCGGGCGTCGGCGGCGACGACGTCGCCGGGCCCGACCAGGAGGACGTCCCCGACGCGCAGGGCGGTGGCCGGCACCTCCTCCTGACCGCCGCCGGTCTCGCGGCGCGCGCAGCGGCTCTGCTCGAGCAGCAGCGTCTCCAGGGCGGTCTCGGCGCGCAGCCGCTGCAGCCCGCTGACGACGGCGTTGATGCCGGTGACGCTGCCGACCAGCACCGCGTCGGTGACGTCGCCGAGCACCGCGGTGGCCGCCGCCCCGGTGGCCAGCACCGGGGTGAGCGGATCGGCGAGCTCGGCGGCGACCGTGCGGGCGAACCGCGCCGGGCCCCGGACGGCGGGCAGCGCGGCGATGCGGCGCGCCGTCGTCCGCCGGGGTGGGGCCGCGGGCTCGCCCGGCAGGTCGGCCAGCCGGCGCAGCACGTCGTCGGGGTCCAGCGCGTGCCACGGGGTGTGCGCGGTGGCCGCCGGCACGGGACGGCGGGCGGCCCGGACGGCGGCCACCGTCCCGGTCACGATCGTGGACACGGTCGCCCACTTGCCCGGCGTCGTCGCGCGGCGCTGGCCGTAGCGGGGGCTGCCGACGGCGGCGAGCAGGGCGCCGAGCACGTTGCCGGTGAGCGCGGCGCCGGCGGCGCGGCGGCTGACCGCGGCCGCGGCGGGAACGGCGGCGACCACCCGGCAGGCGTCCGCCAGGCCGGAGGAGGTGACCAGGTCGGCGCCCCACGCCGGAGCCCGGCCGTCGAGCACCGGGGCGACGGCGACGTCGGCGGCCAGCAGCGCCGGGCCGTCGGTGGCCGAGACCAGGAGCACGCAGTGCCCCTCGGTCTGCTGCTGCCGGACGGTGTCGACGAGCGTCGCGCCGGCCGGGGCGACCTCGTCGGCGAGGCCGGCGAGCTCGCCGGCGCCGACGTGCGGGGTGAGCAGCAGCCGCAGCCCGGCCTCGCCGGCCGTGGTGAGCAACGCCTCGGCGTGCGGGTCGAGCTCCGGCGCGACGGTGACGGTGCCGACCCGGCGGCGGCCCTGGAGGAGGCTGCGCAGCTCGCCGCCGGGGGCGTGGCCGGTGCTGCGGGGCGGGCCGAGCCGGAGGCCGTCGGCGTCGCCGGTGAGCAGGCGGGTGGCGGCGGACCAGACGGCGGCGTCGTCCCACCCGTCGGCCTCCGCGGTCGCCTCGACCACCACCGGCGGGCCGGTGCACAGGGCGGCGCCGTCGACGACGACGGTGTCGATCCGGTCCAGGCGGCGGTAGGCGGAGCCGTCCATCGGGAGGATGCCGCAGCGGCAGAGCAGCAGGTCGAGTGTGGCGGCGAAGGACTCGCGGCCGAGCACGGCGGCCTTGGGGGTGAGCGCCTTGAGCAGGTCGGCCGAGCGGCCCGGGCGGCGGGTGAGCGCCAGGAGGCCGAGCGCCGCGCCGAGCTCGGTGGGGGCCAGGCGGTCGCGGTAGATCTCGACCGGGCCGCGCGGCACCGTGCCGGGGCGCGGGCCGGGCGGTGGCTCGGGCGCCCGGTCGTCGTCCGGCTCGGGGCGGCACAGCTCCCGTTCGCGGCGGCGCCAGACCTGGCGGCGGGCGCGCATCTCCAGCGCCCGCTGGGCCGCGGCCGCGGCGTTGAGCGCCGGAACGGTGGGGCTCTGGGTGAGGGAGTGCAGCAGGGCGCCGGTGCCCTCGAAGACCAGGTCGGTGCCGACGGGGCCGATGCGGTCGGACAGCGCCCGCTTGAGCCACTGCTGGGTGTCCAGCAGCGACATGAGCAGCGTGGCGTGCCGGTGCACCGCGGGGATCGGCAGGTACTTCGCGGCGGTGGCCACGCCGAGCGCCGCGGTGTCGACGGCGGCGGCGAGGACGGCCGCCAGCAGCGGCTCGAGGTCGGCCGGGTGGTCGGGGCGCTGCGGGAAGACGCCCGTTCCGCCGCGCGCCTGCTCGATCTCGGTGACCACGCCGACGACGTCCTCGACGGTGACCCGGCGCTCGTCGACGGCGACCAGCACCCGGCCGACGACGTCGTTCACCGTGGCCCACTCGACGCCCTCGAGGCGTTCCAGGTGGCTGCGCAGCGCCCGCCGGGTCTCCGGGGGGTCGTCGTCGGCGGGCTGCTCGACCTCGATCTGGAGTCGGTCGCGGTCGCCCCACACCCGTCGGGTGTGGCGGGCCAGCGGCGGCTCGAGCATGCCGCGTGCGGCGTCGACGAGGTCGTGCAGGTGGCCGCCGGGGAGCGGATCGGCGCCGGTGACCAACGTGCCGACGGCGCGGGTGCCGGTGACGGCGGCGTCGTGCGCGAGGTGCACCGAACCCCGGATCCCTGCCCGCGCGGCCTGGGCGGTGACCGCGGCCGTCCCGCCCAGCAGGCCGGCGCCGAACACCACGGGAACGGCGGCGAGCGCCGCCGCGCTCGTGGCTCCCCGGGCCGCCCTGCCGGCCCACGTGATCGGGCTGAGCAGCGGCATGGTCCCCCCGGTGTGACGACGGTCGCCCCGAACGGTACGTCGTTCCCCGTCCACCGGCAGGTCGCGCTCTCGTCACCCGGCGTTTGCCGCGGGGGGCGGCCGCTCAGCAGCGGTGCCCGCCCGGCTCCTCGCCGGCGGTAAAGGCAGGGGGCGCTCGCGCCGCTGCCGGCGTGACCGGGACCACCCCGTCTTTCGGCCGATCCGGTGCCGTGGGAGTGGCGGCATCGGCTAGACAGTTCCCATGACCGAGGTGACGACGGCGACCGGTGGCGGCATGCTCTCCCGCGAGGAGATGGACGCCGCGCGCGAGCGGCTGCCCATCGTGTACGTCGACGTGGTGCCGGTGCGGGTGGACGACCACGGCACGGTGATCGCCGTCGGGCTACTGCTGCGGGCCGGCGAGGACGGGCAGATCAAGCGGGCGCTGGTCTCGGGGCGGGTGCTGTACCACGAGCGGATCCGGGCGGCGCTGCTGCGGCACATGGAGAAGGACCTCGGCCCGCTGGCGCTGCCGCGGGTGCCGCCGGCGCCGCAGCCGTTCACCGTCGCCGAGTACTTCCCGACGCCGGGGGTCACGCCGTTCCACGACCCGCGGCAGCACGCGGTGTCGCTGGCCTACGTCGTGCCGGTGGAGGGGGACTGCGCGCCGCAGCAGGACGCGCTGGAGCTGACCTGGTTCTCGCCGCTGGAGGCCCGGCACCCGGCCGTGCTCGCCGAGCTGATGAACGGGCAGGCGACGCTGGTGGTGCAGGCGCTGGCGCACCTCGGCGTCTGAGGGTGCTCCGGTGAGCGAGCCGGCGGCGGTCGGACGCGCTCGGGATGGCTCGGCCGGAGTGGGGGGTCGAACGGTGGTCGGAGGACCACCGGTCAGGCCGCAGCCGCCACCGGCGACTCCGTCGGGTGGGGGAGCTCCGCGGTCGCCGGCTCGGCGGTCGCGTCGTCCTCCTGCGGCTCGACCGGCTGCTCCTCGGCCGTGACCGGCGACTCCTCGGCCGGGAGGCCGATGGAGCGGACCACCGCGTCGATGTGGCTCATGGCCTCGTCGTACAGCTTCTCGATGGCGGCCGCCGCGGCGGCGTGCGCGGCCTCGACGGTGACGGATGGCTGGTTGGTCATGCCGTCTGTCATCGGCAGGCGTCCGAGGATTCGTGACCGGCGGGCTGAACGGTCAGTGTCGCAACCGGCCCGCATGGCGCCCCACCGTTACGCTGCCGTCACTCGCGGTGGTCCCTGCTGCGATCGACCGGAGTGGGGGAGACGTGAGATCACGGACCAGGACCGCGGTGGCCGGCGTGCTCAGCGCCGGGTTGCTGACCGGCGCGCTCTCGGGAGTCGCGCAGGCGGCGCCGCCGGACGATCAGCCGAGTCAGCGGAGCTACCTCGTCCGCCTCGAGCCCGGTGCGGATGCGCGTGGCCTCGCGCGCGGCCTGTCGATCTCACCCCGTTTCGTCTACGACGAGGTCTTCGACGGGTTCGCGGCCGACCTGACCGCGGGGCAGGTCAACGCACTCCGGCGTCACGGGGCGGTGCGCGGGGTGGAGCCCGACCGGGTCGCCACCGTGGGTCCGATGGCGAAGCCGGACAAGCCCGGCGGCGGCAAGCCGACGGAGCCGACGCCCGAGCCCGAGCCCGAGCCAACACCCGAGCCCGAGCCGACACCCGAGCCCGAGCCGACACCCGACCCCGAGCCCACCACAGAGCCGGAACCCTCGAGCGGGGTGCAGGTGCTGCCGGCCGACGGCACCCTGTGGGGCCTGGATCGGATCGACGCGGACGACGCCACCGCGCTGGATCGTCACTTCCACTACCCCGGGCTCGGGATCGGGGTCACTGCGTACGTGGTCGACAGCGGGATCTCCGTCGCTCACCCGGACTTCGGTGGCCGAGCGCAGCTCGCCTACGACAACGCCGGCGGCAAGCCGGCCAGGGCCGGGGACTGCAACGGCCACGGCACGCACGTGGCCGGGACGATCGGTGGGGCCGCCCACGGGGTCGCCAAGCAGGTGGAGCTGCGCAGCGTCCGGGTGCTGGACTGCAACGGCTCCGGCTCCTACAGCGGCGTGATCGCCGGCCTTGACTACGTGCTGAAGAACGCCTCCAGCCCGTCGGTGGTCAACCTCAGCCTCGGCGGCCCGAAGTCCACGGCACTGGACGAAGCCGTCACCGCGCTCGTCGACGCCGGCATGTTCGTCGCGGTGGCGGCCGGCAACAGCAAAGCGGATGCATGTGGGTCGTCACCGAGCTCGGTGGCTACCGCGGTCACCGTCGCCGCCAGTGACGTCGACGACGGTCTGGCGACCTTCAGCAACCGCGGGGAGTGCGTGGACGTCGTGGCTCCAGGTGTCGACATCACCTCGACCTGGCTCGACGGTGGGGTGCACAGCCTCGACGGGACGTCGATGGCCGCCCCGCACGTCGCCGGCGCAGCGGCGCTGTACCTGGAGACGCACCCGGCTGCGAGCCCGAGCACCGTGGCGAGCTGGATCGGCGGCCAGGCGCTCGGCACAGTGGTGGGCGGGGATTCCCCGGGGACGACACTGCTGCTCAACGTCCGGACCGTTCCGACCGCGGGCTCGACCGGCTGATGCGGCCGCAGCTTTCGAGCACTCCCTCATCAACTCGGCGCCGGTGGTAGGTAGCGCCCCGCGCCGCGCCCGCGCGTGAGGCGGGGGGACGGGCGGTGGTTCTGTAGGGCCGGCGCGGCGCGGCGGACGAGTCAGCCCAGCCGCAACCGGTCGTGCAGGAAGCGGGTGATCGCGGCGGCCAGCTCCTTGCGGGAGGACGCGCGGCGGAAGACGTGTCCCTCGCCGGGCAGCTCCAGGTACTCCACCGGCCGGCCCAGCTCGCGCAGCGCCGCGACGATCTGGTGCGCCTCACCGATCGGCACGTTGGTGTCGTGCTCGCCGTGCACGACCAGCAGGGGGACGTCGATGCTCTCCGCCGAGGCGAGCGGGGAGATGTCCTCGAGCAGCGCCCGGTCGCGCTCCGGGTGCCCGTACTTGGTCACCGCGGCCGCGGCGATCCACGGCTCGCTGTCGCGGTAGAAGCTGACCAGGTCGGACATGCCGCAGACGTCCACCCCGGCGGCGAACACCCCCGGGGAGAAGGCCAGGCAGGCGAGCGTCAGGTAGCCGCCGTAGGACCGGCCGGTGACCGCGAGCCGGCCGGGCTCGGCGATGCCGGATTCCACGAGGTGCTCGGCGGCGGCCAGGACGTCGGCGAACGCGTCGTACCGGCCGTGCAGGTCGTCGGCGTGCACGAACTCCCGGCCGAAGCCCGACGAGCCGCGGATGTTGAGCGCGAAGACGCTCAGGCCGGCCACGGCCAGCGCCTGGTGCTGCGGTGCGAAGGTGGGCCGCTCCTGGTCCTCGGGCCCGCCGTGGAGGTAGAGCACGACCGGGCCGGGGCCGTTGAGCCGGCCGGGAGCGCGGTAGAGCCAGCCGCTCAGCGGCAGGCCGTCGCGCCCGGGGAACGTCTCCAGGGTCGGGACGACCAGCCGGCGCCGGGGCAGCGGCGGGGCGGAGGTGACCCGCGTCCAGGCATGGGTGGTGGTGTCCAGGTGCCACAGCTCTCGCGGGCGGGTGGGCCCCTGCACGCCGAGCACGACGCTGGCGCCGTCGCGGCTGAGGACCGGGTCGGCGGCGACCAGCCCGGGGAGCCCCGAGATGGCGGTGCGCCCCCCGGTGGCGGTGTCGAGGAGCTCCAGCTCGCTGCGCCCGGCGACGTTCCACACCAGCAGCAGCAGCCGGCCGGCGTCGTCGGCGTCGATGCACTCCAGCTCGGCGTCCTCCCGGGCCGCGAGCGTCCGCGGCTCCCCGCGCCAGCCGTTGGGGCCGAACGGCAGCCCGATGAGCTGCCGGCGGGGCAGGCCGACGTCGGAGGCGAGATAGACGTACACCGGCCCGGCGTGGTCGTCGGGGGCCGGCCGGATCAGCGCCACCTCGGTGGACCCGGTGGCGCCCTGCGGCAGCGCGCTGAAGTCCTCGTCCATGAGGCGGTCGACGACGCTGACGAACTCCTGTCCCCGCTCCCCGTCGCGGAGGACGATGAACCGCTCCTCCAGCGAGATGTCCAGCACGTGGATGAGATCACCCTCGGCGAGCGGGTCGAGCCGCCCGGTGGAGGGGTCGGCGAGGTAGGCGCGGGTGGGGGTGCCGGCCGCCGCGCCGGGGACGGTGACCACGAAGCGGTGGCCGCTGCGGGTCCACGGGCCCAGCTCGGCGTGCTCGTCGGGGCCGCCGGCGATCCGGCGGGCGTCGGAGCCGTCGGGCCGGACCACCCACACCGCCGTCCGGACGCCGCCGTCGGTCGCGACCTCGCAGGCCAGCCAGCGGCTGTCGGCCGCCCACCGCACCGAGACGACCGGGTCGTCGGACAGGGGCACGTGCCGGGCCGGCGGCTGCGCGCCGTCGAGGACGACGTCCTGGATCCACAGCTGCGGACTGCCCGAGCGGTCGCTGATGAAGGCCACCTGCCGGGCGTCCGGGGTCATGTTGGGGCCCCAGCTGCCCCAGGCGTCGACGAGCCCCTCGGCGAGCGCCACCGCCTCCTCGACGGTGCCCGTCGACATCCGGGCACCGGCTGCCGAGCCGTCGGCCGGTTCCGTGCCGGGCATCACGTCCGTCGCGAGGTCTGCAGTCACCGCGCCGAGTCCTCCATGTTCCGCCGACACCTCTCCCGGAGAGCAAGCGCCCACAGCGTTCGGGTCCGGGATGGTCCGGGGCGCGGCGGGCCCGTGCAGCATGGCGCCCACGGTGCTCGGGCGGATGGTCCCACGCCGCTGTCCGGCGGGTCGGTAAGGACCTCGCGCACGAGCTTCAGGGAAGGGCCCGTCGGGCCGGCCGAGCGCCGTTCACCGGCGGATCCGCGCATTCGGACGGCCCGCCGCCGGCACGATCCAGGTGTCCTCGCCGCCGCCGGGGCTGTCGACGGTCAGGCTGTCCGGCAGGTCAGCCGCCGTCGCCCGACGCGCTCAGGCCGGAGCGGACAGCCGCTCCGAGGCGCGGTCGATGAATCCGCGGACGACGGGGTAGATCTCCCCCTCCCAGCGGGAGCCGCTGAAGACGCCGTAGTGACCGACCCCGGGCTGCAGGTGGTGCTGCTTGCGCTCCCGCGGGATCCCGGTGCACAGGTCGTGGGCGGCGCGCGTCTGCCCGGGGGAGCAGATGTCGTCGTTCTCGCCTTCCACGGTGAGCAGGGCGGTCCGGCGGATCGCGCCCGGATCGACCCGCTGCCCCCGCCAGGTGAAGCGGCCGGTCGGGAGGTGGTGCTCCTGGAAGATGCGGCTGACCGTCTCCAGGTAGAACTCCGCGGGCACGTCCATGACCGCGCCGTACTCGTCGTAGAAGGCTCGCGTGGTGGCCGCCCGCTCCGTGTTGCCGGCGACCAGGTCGCGGTACAGCTGCGCGTGGGCCGACAGGTGCCGCTTCGGGTTCATCGACATGAAGGCCGTCAGCTGGACGACGCCCGGGTACACCCGCCGCCCGGCGCCCGCGTGCCCCCGCGGCACCGTGTCGACGACGCGGCGCTCGAACCAGGACAGCGGCTTGGTCGTCGCCGCGGTGTTGACCCGGTTCGGGTTCACCCGGGTGTCGACGGGGCCCGCCATGAGCGTGATGCTCGGAGGCTGGGCGGGGTCGTCCGCGGCGGCGAGCAGCGCGACCGCGGCCAGCACGGGCACGGCGGGCTGGCAGACGGCGACGACGTGGGTGTCCGGACCGAGGTACCGGATGGCGTCCACGACGTGCTCGATGTACTCGTCGAGCCCGAACGCCCCGTGCTCGACCGGGATGTCGCGGGCGTTGTGCCAGTCGATGACGTGCACGTCGTGGTCGGAGAGCAGGGTCCGGATCGTCGGGCGGATCAGCGTGGTGAAGTGCCCCGACATGGGTCCGACGACGAGCACCCGTGGCTGGCCGGGAACCGCGGGTTTCTCGAAGTGCAGCAGGGTGCCGAAGGGCGTCCGCAGCGTCGGGCGCTCGCGCACGGCGACCGTCTCGCCGTCGACCAGGACGGAGTCGATGCCGAACTCCGGGCGGTCGTGCGTCGGCCGGGCGTGGCCGAGGATGTCGCAGGCCGCGCGCACGTGGCGCAGCGCGGGCATCCGCCCCAGCGGGGCGGGCAGCGCCTCCAGCGCCCGGGCGGTCAGCTGCGACGCGGCCACCACGGGCGCTCCCGCCCGCCGGTTCACTTCGTACGCGGTGTACAGCATGGGCCCTGCCAGTTCTGTCTCGGCGCGGTGTGCGATCTACGTCACGTCAACGTAACCCGGGCTCGGGGTGGGACGCGCGCGGAGCGGCTGACGCCCGGTGTGTCGTGCGGACGGCCGGAGCGGGCGCGAGGACGCTCGTCGGGGTGGAGCCCGCGCGTGCGGGCCCGCACGTCACGGAGTCGTGTCACCGGCGTCTGCTGGCTGAGGACGACGGCGACCGAGCCGCCCCGACCGCACCGGCTCGGCCCCGGCGGGCTGATCGACACCAAGAGCCTCTGCGCGGGCCGGTGCGGGCCCGTGGTGTGATGCCTGTCAGGGAATGTCCGGGTCGGCGCCAGGGCCGGTCCGCTCGGCAGGAAGGTGGGCTCGTGGCCGGTACCGGTGAGGTTCAGCTCGAGGTGGACGGCGGCGTCGCGATCGTGACGCTCAACGCCCCCGACCGGCGCAACGCGCTGACGCCCGGGATGGCCGACGAGCTGATCGCCACGTTCGACGAGGTGGACGCCAAGCCGGAGGTCGGCGCGCTGGTCATCCGCGGTGTCGGCAAGTCGTTCTGCGCGGGCGGCGACGTCGCGACGCTGACCTCGGCCGGCAAGGACCCGGCGGCCCCCGACGCCTACGAGGGCATGGGCAAGATCTACGACTCCTTCTACCGGCTGGGCCAGGTGAAGGTGCCCACGGTCGCGGCCGTGCGCGGCTCGGCGGTGGGCGCCGGCATGAACATGCTGCTGGCGACGGACCTGCGGATCATCGCGCGTGACGCCCGGCTGCTGGCCGGCTTCCTCAGGCGCGGGATGCACCCCGGTGGCGGGCACTTCGTCATCCTGTCGCGGCTGATCGGCCGCGAGGCGGCGGCGGCGATGGCGCTGTTCGGCGAGGAGATCAACGGGGCGAAGGCCGTCGAGCTGGGCCTGGCCTGGGACGCGCCGGACGACGCCGCGGTCGAGGACCGGGCACGGGAGCTGGCCGCTCGGGTCGCCGCCGACCCGGAGCTGGCACGCGCTGCGGTGAACAACTTCCGCAAGGAGGCCGTCAACGGCGCCATCCCGTGGGATGTCGCGATGCAGTCCGAGCGCCCGGCGCAGATGTGGTCGATGCGGCGGTCGGCTCAGGCA
This sequence comes from Blastococcus sp. SYSU DS0973, assembly GCF_054051055.1. Lineage (NCBI taxonomy): Bacteria > Bacillati > Actinomycetota > Actinomycetes > Geodermatophilales > Geodermatophilaceae > Blastococcus > Blastococcus sp. SYSU DS0973. The sequence continues at coordinate 109,737 of NZ_JBJHAN010000005.1, read as the reverse complement.
TAGCGCACCGCCACCGCCGATCCTCGCCGACCCAGCGGGTCGAGGCCGGCGTGTCCTCGACGGAGCGGGTGCGCAGGCGCCGTCGGAGTCGGAGTCGGAGGCGGCACGCGGCCTGCGAGCGGGTCGGCGACGGACACGGCGCGAGGGTGGGGTCGACCCCTTCCAGTGGCCGGGCGCGCCCGGTCGCCGGCCTCCGGATCGACACCGGGGGACCGGCACGGCAGCATCCGCTGACGTGACCGCTCCCGAACCACACCGCTTCGTGGCCCACGTCGTCGAGGAGTCGACCAACAAGATCCACGAGGACGACGTGGCGCGGCGGTACGGCTTCTCCGGCGCACTGGTCCCCGGGGTCGAGCTGTTCGCCCGCACGACGACGCCGCTGGTGGCGGCCTGGGGGGCCGAGTGGCTCTCGCGGGGCCGAATCGACCTGCGCTTCCGGCGGCCCACCTACGACGGCGACGAGCTGCTGGTCGAGCCGGCGGACGGCCGGCTCACCGTCAGCGGCCCGTCCGGGGAGGTGCGGTGCGTCGGCTCGGCCGGGCTCGGTGCGGACCGCCCGGACCTCACCGGCTACCGGCAGGTGGCCGCACCGCCCGAGCCGGTGGCCGACCCGGTCGTCGGCCCGCTGGGCAGCGTCTCGGAGGCCGGCACCGCGGAGCGCAACGACTGGTACCTGGATGCGATCGGCGAGCCGCTGGACCTGTACCGGCAGGAGCCGCTGGTGCATCCGGGGCTGTTGCTGCGGCTGGTCAACGAGCTGCTCATGCAGAACGTCGCCCTGGGGCCGTGGATCCACACGTCCAGCGACTGCCGCTTCCTCGGCGTCGCCCGGCTGCCGGTGGAGCTGACCGCCCATGGGCGGGTCACCGGCGTCGGCCGCCGCGGCCGGCACGACGAGGTCCGGTACGACGCGCTGGTGCTGGCCGGCGACGAGCCGGTGCTGCAGGTGCACCACACCGCGCTCTACCGGCTCGACGCGGCCTGATCCCGGCCGGCGCGCGGCTGTTTACGCGCCGTCTTTCGACCTCACCGCCGTCGTCGCGTCCATGGTCCGCCGGGCCCGTCCTCGGGGAGCCGCTACGCCGGCCGCGGACCGGACGGCGCCGGGGGTAGGGCGACGCCGCGGCAGTCGCGCAGGTAGGCGGCCCAGTCCCAGCCGGCCAGGAACTCGCGGGCGGCCCGCTCGCCGGCCGCGATCAACCGGGCCCGCTCGGCCGCGTCGACGTCGAACTCGGTGAGCCCGGTGCCGGCGGTGCCGATCGAGAAGGCCCGGCGGCGCACGCAGGGGTCGGCCAGGTAGGTGCGGTCCCGCCCGGTGACCGTGGTGGCGACCAGGGAGTCCAGCAGCCGCAGCGGGGGCGGCAGGTGCCGGACGCCGAACACCGAGACGTCCTCGTCGGCGAGCGTGTCGCCCACCCCCACGCCGAAGGTCGGCCAGCGCGGCGTGGCGGCGTCGGTGCGGTCGAAGATCTCGATCGGGAAGTTGGACAGCACCCCGCCGTCCACCAGGGTCGACCTCCGCCCCGTGCGCGGGTTCCGCAGGCTCCGGGGTGCGAAGAAGTAGGGGATCGCCAGGGACGCACGGACGGCGTCGGCCACCGGCTGGCGGTCGGGATCCAGGCCGTACTCGCGGTAGTCCCACGGCAGCCGCAGCAGCCGGCCCCGGGTGACGTCGGTCGCCGTCACTACCAGCCGGTAGCGCTGCCACGGTTCGAGCGCGGGGTCGTCACCCGGGTCCTCGCGGCGCAGATCCCCGAAGGTTTCGATGCCGAGATCGGCCAGCTCCCGGCGCACCCACTCGGTGATGTAGCGGCCGGGGTGCAGCCCCGACCGGAGCAGCAGCCCCGCCGCCGGCGCCAGCAGCGGCACGGGCGCCCAGGAGTCCGGGATGCGGTCGTACTCCAACCGGGCTTCCGCGGCCCGGATCCCGTCGGCGGAGAGCCCCGCGGCGAGGAACGCGGCCAGGACGGCGCCCGCCGAGGAGCCGGCCACCCGCTCGAACCGGTACCGGCCCAGCAGCTCGACGGCGGCGCCGGTGAGCGCGATGCCCTTGATGCCGCCGCCCTCGAGCACCAGGTCGGCCGGCAGGGATTCCGGCGAGGTCATGCCCCACCGTAGGGCCGTCGCGGCCCGTCGGTGCTGCGGTCAGAACCAGCCCCGCCGACGGGGCGGGGAGCCTGGGCGCCGGCGCAGCGGGATGGCTGAACCAGAGCGCGCCCCATCGGCTTCCCGGGCGGCCCGGGCTCTCAGACCAGTTCGGGGACGCGTAGGTGGTGCAGGACGAGGTCGAACTCGGCGACGTCGGTCGCCGACATGTGCAGCCCGCGGCGGAACTCGTCGCGGATGTACGTGGCCCGCTGGCGGGAGGCCTCCATGGAGCGGCGGTCGGCGTAGACGGCGGTGAGGGAGTTGTCGCCGGTCTGCCGGTCGAGCATGAGGCTGAGGCTGCAGAAGCCGGGCATCTCGTCCATCCGCGGGACGAGGTCGGTGCGGAAGACGTCGAGGACGCGGTCCGTGGTGGCCGGATCGACGCGGGACCAGGTGACGCGGGCGCAGGATTCGTCGCCTGCGGGGTGCAGCCGGTGCATCGCCGCGATCTCCCACTCCCGCACCTCGGGCGGGGGAGCGCCGAACTGCTCCGTCGCCTGCTCGCGCATCCTTTGGACCGCGTCGCGGCTCTCGGCCATCGCCTCCTCGCTCTCCCAGGCGGTGGTGACGATGCAGCGGCCGCTTCCCCGGTCGCACAGCATCGACAGCCCGACGTAGCCGTCCATGTCGCCCACAGCGGGCATGACGTCGTCGCGGACGCCGGCGATGCCGGCGTCCAGGCGGTCCGGGTCGGCCGTCAGAGTGGTGCTGCGGGCGTACATGCGCCCTCCTTCCGCGGACAGGCGCGGCGCCCGGCGACGTCGCCGCAGGGGCCATCGTTCTCGGCTGCCCGGCGCTGTCAACGGGTTGGCGCGCGGGCCGTGTCCATGGCGACGTCGGAACGACACCATCGAGGCCGCCGCGGACGACGGCGACGGCGCGCGTCACGATCAGGCCGACGTCACCGCCGTCCTGACCGGGGACAGCTAGCGGGGGACGACGGTGATCGGACACCGTGAACCCGGGGCCCGGCTGAGCCGGGCATCGGCGGTGACGACGGCGCAGCCGAGGGCCTCGGCGAGGGTCACGTAGGACGCGTCGTACGCCGACATGTTGTCCCTCAGCTGCCAGATGCGCTCGAGCAGCGGCGCCACCGGATGGCGGACCACGCCGAGTCGGCGCCAGGTGTCCAACGCCGCCCATGCCCGTTCGTCGGTCACCGCCCCTGTGGCGACCTGTCGACGCATCCCGTTGACGATCTCGGAGTCGATGAGATGGGGGACGTGGAGCTGCTCGCCGGCCATCAGTTCCCGGGCCGGTCCGGCGTTGAGCAGTGCCGAGAGTGCCGCCGAGGCATCGACCACGATCACCGGGCGGCGCGTCCGGACTGCACGTCCTCGACGATCGTGGCCGGGTCGACGTCCAGGTCCGGCAGCTCGCCGAGCAGCGAGGGGTTGTCCGCTCGACGCGAGGTCTCGGCGAGTTCACGTATCGCGAGGGCGCTGACGGAGAGGCCGCTCCGCGCAGCGAGGCGCTCCAGGCGTTCCACCACGTCGTCCGGGACGTTACGGAGATAGAGCGTCCTCATGTCGCAGGATGCTAGCAGTCTGCTTGCAGAGTGCAAGCCGCGCTCGAGGCCGTCCTGGCGTTGCCTCGGGCAGCGGTCCGCGGAGCTCGGGGCGTGGTGCGTCGGGCGAACAGACGGCGGGGAGGTCCGGGACCGCCGACGAGGGAAGCCTGACCCGGCTCGTCCGTCCGGGTGACGGCTGGGTCCGCCGGGGCGGGAGCGCGGCCTTCGTGTCGGTGGCGTCCGCTACTCCTGCGCCGAGGCGGGGCCGTCCGGCAGGCTGCCGGCGACGGGGGCACGGGGAGGCACGGGGCGATGCAGCGACTCGACGGACGGCTGGTGCTCAGCCCGACCGATCTGACGCACCACCAGGAGTGCCGGCACCTGACGCGGCTGGAGCTCGGGGTGGCTGCGGGGGAGTGGGCCGCGCCGGCGGCTCCGACGTCGGAGGAGGTGCAGTTAGTCTTCGACCGCGGGCTCGAGCACGAGCGGAAGTACCTGGCGTCGCTGGTCGCGGCCGGTCGGACGGTCACCGAGATCGCGGCCGCCTCCGGTGCCGACGGCCGCCGGGAGGCCGAGGCCGCGACGGTCGAGGCGATGCGCTCCGGCGTCGACGTCGTCTACCAGGGGACCTTCTTCGACGGCGCCTGGGGCGGGCAGGCCGACTTCCTGCTCCGCGTCGAGGTGCCGTCGCTCTTCGGCGGCTGGTCGTACGAGATCGCCGACACCAAGCTCGCCCGGAAGCTGAAGGTCGCCGCGCTGCTGCAGATGGCCACCTACGCCGAGCGGCTCACCGTGCTGCAGGGCGCGGCGCCGGAATGGATCTCCGTCGTCACCGGCGACGGCGAGTCGCGCCCGTGGCGGTTGGTCGACGTCGCGGCGTACGCCCGCCGCGCGCGGGCCCGGCTGGAGACTTTCGTGGCCGCGCCGCCTGCCACCACGCCCGCGCCGGTCGCCTACTGCGGCCAGTGCCGGTGGGCGTCGCGCTGCGACGACGAGCTGCGGGAGGCCGACGACCTCGGTCTGGTCGCCGGCATGCGCGGCGACCACCGCGACGCCCTGCGTGCGGTCGGCATCGGGACGCTGGCGGCGCTGGCCACCGCGTCACCGGAGCAGCTCGCGGCCTCGGGCATCGGTGCAGACGCGCGCACCCGGCTGCAGCAGCAGGCGGCCGAGCAGCTGAAAGAGCGGACGACGGGCGTGGCGTCGCGGACGCTGCTCGACCCGGTCGACGGCCTGGGGCTGCTCCGGCTGCCGCCGCCGAGCGCCGGCGACCTGTACCTCGACTTCGAGGGCGACCCCTGGTTCGAGGACGGTGCGGGCATCGAGTACCTCGCCGGCGTCGGCAACCGGTCGGGCGGGTTCACCGCGCTGTGGGCGCATAACCGGCCCGCGGAGAAGCAGCTGGTCGCCGACCTCGTCGACCGGATCGTCTCGGCGGTGCAGGCCGACTCTGCGATGCACGTCTACCACTACGCGCCCTACGAGGTGACCGCCCTCAAGCGGCTGACGGGCGGCTACGGCGTCCGCGAGGCGGAGCTGGACCAGCTGCTGCGCGAGGAGCGGTTCGTCGACCTCTATCCCGTCGTCCGGCAGTCGATGCGGATCAGCAAGGAGTCGTACTCGATCAAGAAGGTCGAGGCGTTCTACGGGCGGTCGCACGAGGGAGCGGTGGCGAGCGCCCTGGGCAGCGTCCTGGAGTACGAGGCCTGGCTGGAAGACGGCGACCAGGCGCGACTGGACGGCATCGAGGCCTACAACAAGGACGACGTCGACTCGACCCGTGAGCTGCACGAGTGGCTGGAGCAGCAGCGCGCCGAGCTGGAGGCGCTGCACGGGCCGAGACCGCGACCAGTGGTCTCGGTGGTGGCGCCGGACGCGAAGGTGACCGAGGCGCAGGCCGCCGAGCAGGAGCTGACCGACCGGCTGCACGCGGCCGGGCACGAGTCGCTGGGCGACCTCGTCGGCTGGCACCGCCGCGAGGACCGGCCGGCCTGGTGGGAGGTCTACCGCCTGCAGGACCTCGACGCCGAGGAGCTGGAGCGGGACGGGGCGGCGCTGGGCGGGCTGACGTTTGTGCAGTACCTGGGGCCCGACAAGCGGAGCCACCTCTACGAGTACTCGTTCCCGGTGCAGGACACGAGACTTTCCGCCGGTGACGAGGCGCTCGACGTGGACACCGCGAAGAAGGTCGGGACGGTCTTCGAGTTGGACGCCGCGGCCGGGCGGTTGGTGCTGAAGACGACGGCCGCCGAGCCGCCGCGACCGCGCGGGCTCGGGCCCGGCGGGCCGCTCAACACCGCCGGCCTTCGGGCGGCGATCGCGGACACCGGCGAGGACGTGCTCGCCGGCCGGGACTGCCTCGGACAGGCGCTGGTCGAGCGCCGCGTTCCCGCGGGAACGCAGCTGCGTGAGGGCGAGACGACGACGGCGGCGATCGTGCGGCTCGGACTGGCGCTGGACGGCGAGGTGCTGGCGATTCAGGGGCCGCCGGGCAGCGGCAAGACGACGGCCGCGGCTGCGCTGATCCGGGAGCTGCTGGACGCCGGGAAGAAGGTGGGCGTGACCGCGACGTCCCACGCGGTCATCGGCAACCTGCTCAAGGCAGTGGGTCGGCCGGCGCTGCAGAAGTGCGAGGAGCACCAGCACTGCGGCGCGGACGGGGTCGCGTGGTCGAAGGACAACGCCTTCGTGGCGCGGGCGCTGGCGGACGGCGACGCGCGGCTGGTCGGCGGGACGGCGTGGTTCTGGACCCGGGCCGACGTGGCGGAGGCCGTGGACGTGCTGGTGGTCGACGAGGCGGGGCAGTTCTCGCTGGCCAACGCCGTCGCGGTCGCACGAGGCGCGCGGTCGATGGTGCTGCTCGGCGATCCGCAGCAGCTGGCCCAGCCCACCCAGGCGATGCACCCGGGCGGCTCCGGGGCGTCGGCGCTCGAGCACCTGCTCGACGGCCACGCGACCATCCCGGCCGACCGCGGTGTCTTCCTGGACCGCTCGTACCGGATGCACCCTTCGCTGACGGCGTTCGTGTCGGACCTGGCCTACGAGGGCCGGCTGGAGGCGGCGGACGGGCGCGAGCGGGTGGCGATCCTGGGGGAGGGGCCCCTGTCCGGCAGCGGCTTGCGGGTGCACCCGGTCGATCACGCGCTGACGGCGGCGGACAAGTGCCGGCAGGAGGCCGACGCCGTCGCGCGGCTGTGGCGGTCGGTGCAGGGCTCGACGTGGCGCAACCACCTGGGGGAGGAGGCGCCGATCGGGCCGGCGGACGTGCTGGTCGTGGCGCCGTACAACGCCCAGGTCGCGCTGATCAAGGTGGCGCTGCCGGACGGGGCGCGGGTCGGCACCGTGGACAAGTTCCAGGGGCAGGAGGCACCGGTGGTCCTGTACTCGATGACGAGCACCAGCGCCGACGACGCACCGCGGGGCGTGTCGTTCCTCTACGACCTGAACCGGCTCAACGTGGCCGTGTCGCGGGCGCAGGCGCTGGCGGTCGTGGTGCTGAGCCCGCTGGTGCTCGACGCGCCGGTGCGGACGCCGGAGCAGCTGCGGCGGGTGAACGCCCTGTGCCGCCTGGTGGAGTCGGCGGCGGTGGTCTGATCCCGACCGCGATGCGCGGGCCGGTGCGGGCCCGTGGTGTGATGCCTGTCAGGTGTTGTCGCGGGTCGGCGCTGGAGCCGGTCTGCTCGGTGGAGAGGTGGGCTCGTGGCCGGCACCGGTGAGGTTCAGCTCGAGGTGGACGACGGCGTCGCGATCGTGACGCTGAACGCGCCTGACCGGCGCAACGCGCTGACGCCCGGGATGGCCGACGAGCTGATCGCCACGTTCGACGAGGTGGACGCCAAGCCGGAGGTCGGCGCGCTGGTCATCCGCGGTGTCGGCAAGTCCTTCTGCGCGGGTGGCGACGTGGCCACGCTGACCTCGGCCGGCAAGGATCCGGCAGCCGCGGATCCTACGAGGGCATGGGGAAGATCTACGACTCCTTCTACCGGCTCGGCCAGGTGAAGGTGCCGACGGTGGCGGCGGTGCGTGGCTCGGCGGTGGGTGCCGGCATGAACATGCTGCTGGCGACCGACCTGCGGATCATCGCGCGGGATGCGCGGCTGCTGGCCGGCTTCCTCAAGCGTGGCATGCACCCGGGCGGCGGGCACTTCGTCATCCTGTCGCGGCTGATCGGCCGCGAGGCCGCGGCGGCGATGGCGCTGTTCGGCGAGGAGATCAACGGCGCGAAGGCCGTGGAGCTCGGGCTGGCCTGGGAGGCGCTGGATGACGCCGCGGTGGAGGACCGGGCGCGGGAGCTGGCGGCCCGCGTCGCCGCTGATCCCGAGCTGGCACGGATCGCGGTGAGCAACTTCCGCAAGGAGGTCGTCACCGGCGCGATCCCGTGGGACGTCGCCATGCAGTCTGAGCGCCCGGCCCAGATGTGGTCCATGCGCCGCTCGGCTGGCTGAGTCCGCCCCGGCAGAGGTCAGTCAGGGCGACCTCCGCGAGCGTGCCATCCGATAGCCGACGACCTTCTAGCGAAAGCCGATGAGGAGCATGCAGTGCCCTTGGAAGTAGGCCTTTGGCGCATCGACGAAGGCAAGCCAGTAAAGGTTCCAGCGACGGGCGTCCCCCTCGAATCCCAGCTCGAGACGATGATCGAGGCGGATCCCACGATCCTCGGTACGCCGCTGTTGCTCATCGGTCGACAGGTACCGACGGACTTCGGCAAGTTCATCGATCTGCTGGCCATCGATGACGAGGGCGCTCTGCACGTCCTCGAGCTCAAACGGGACCGAACCCCACGCGAGGTCGTAGCCCAGTTGCTCGATTACGGCTCATGGGTGCGGAGTTTGAGCCACGAGCAAGTACTCGACATCTTCGCCAACTACAAGCCCGGCGTGGCTTTCGAGCAGGAGTGGACCGACACCTTCTCTGCCGATGTGCCGGAAGAACTCAACGATGGTCACCGGTTGACCGTGGTCGCCGGTGATGTCGACCCGGCCACCGAGCGGATCATCGCCTATCTGTCCGACTTCAGCGTGCCCATCAACGTCGTCTTCTTCCGGTACTTCGACGACGGGGAGCGCGCCTACCTGGCTCGGACGTGGCTGATGGACGAGGCACGGACACCGGCGAGGAAGGGTGGCGCCGGGCGGGGAGGCACGAAGGAGGCGTGGAACGAACAGGACTGGTATGTCAGCTTCGGCGAGGAGAGCGGCAATCGGAGCTGGGACGACGCGAGCCGCTACGGATTCGTCTCCGCCGGTGGCGCCGAGTGGTTCTCCCGGACGTTGCGCAAGCTGCCGATCGGCGCGCGGGTCTTCGCATGCATCCCGGGGACCGGGTACGTGGGTGTCGGCACAGTAGCCGGAGAGGCGCGACCTTTCGAGGATGCCGTCGTGGATCTCGAAGGGGAACTCGTGAAGCTGGCCGACCAGCCGCTCGCGGCTGCCTACCAGCACCCGCCTCGCCCGAACGGGGAGGAACACCGGGAGTACGTCGTCCCGGTGACGTGGGAGCGAACCCGCCCGCGGTCGGATGCCTATTGGGTGAAGGGCATGTTTGCCAACCAGAACAGTGCTTGCAAGCTCCGCAACCGCTTTACGCTCGAGCAGTTGGCGACCGCGTTCGACTTGGGGGAGTGACGGGACTGTGCTCATCCGCACGCCTGGAGGCTCGTGGGAGCGACCGACGGTCACGAGCTACACCGACGAGGCGGCTCTCGAGACAATGCTGCTGGATTCGCCCGAGCTCCTCCCCGGCGGAGACGGCTCGCCGTTGGCGGTCGTGAGCCAGTTGTACGTGCCCGGTACAGGCCCCATGGATCTTCTCGCAGTCAGCCTGACCGGTGAGCTCACCGTGGTAGAGGTCAAGCTGCGTGCGAACCCGGAGATCAGGCGAAGCGTCGTCGGCCAGACATTGGCCTATGCATCCGGCATCTGGCGTATGTCATACGCCGAGCTCGACGAGGCATTCCGTGCTCGGGCGGGCAGATCGTTGGTGGAGGTCCTCGGGGGACGGGCGGACGCTTCGGGCGGGGACTTCGACCCGGAGTCGTTGCGCGAGACGGTGACCCGGAACCTTGCCTCGGGCGCCATGCGCCTGGTCATCGCAGTAGACGCGATCACCGACGAGCTGAAGCGCATCATCGAGTTCCTCAACGACCGGACACGGCCAGAGTTCGAAGTGCTCGCGCTCGAGTTGACCTACATGGGGCACGAAGGCGTCGAGGTGCTCGTCCCCGCCGTCTACGGCCAGGAGGGCATTCGCCGCAAGGCGACAGAAGGCTCCCGGCGTCGCTGGAACGAACAAGAGTTGCTGTCGGCGATCGCCGACCACAGTGGCCCAGTTGCGGCGGAGGTACTCACCGCCGTCTACGAACACGGTCGCAGCCACCCGCTCTTCTCGCGCTGGTACTGGGGGGAAGGCGCGCACCCGTCCGTCACGGCCTGGTTCTCAACGCACGGGATCGACGTCCCTGTGTGGAGTATTTCCACGGCCCCGGAAGGGCGCAGCGTACTGGCAATGAACTTCGACTGGATCCATCGCCGGGGGGCAGGGCTACCTATCGAGGCGGTGGAGCGACTCGCTGAGCGACTGCGGGTGCTTCCAGGCGTGACCCCGCTGTACGCGGATCTGGCCGTTCGCGGGTACGCGAAGCGACCTTCCATACCTGAGACATCGCTGACTGCCCCGGGCGCCAAGGACGTGATCGTCGAAGCTCTGGATGAGCTGCTCGGCGACCAGGCTAGTACCTGACCAGCTCTTGGCTTCGAGCACCACACTACGGACGGCGCGTAGCGAGGAAGTGTTGGTAGCGGTCCATCAGTCGATCCGTGTCCGGGCGATCCGCACGGCGGGTGGGAATCTGCATCAGCGTTCGCCCGTGGTGGTCCTGGAGGCCATGTCGGAGCATCGGGCCGTCGATCTCGTCGAGCAGGCGGTGGTGGATCTCGACGGTGTAGTCGGGCCGGATGCCGAGGATGTTTCTGTCGTAGGCAGCATGGTGCAGCTTGCAGAGTGCGAGCCCATTGCTGGTGACTGCTGCTCCGTGCGGGTCTGAGTCCGGGGTGATGTGTGCGGCGTCCAGGAGCTCCCGATGATTGAGGGAGCAGACGGCGCAGCGAGTTTCGTAGGCAACCATCACCTGACTGGCGAAGACCGGCTGGTGGAGGCGTCGGCGGGTCATCGTCATGAGGTACTTCCGCAGGGTCTCCTCGACGCGACTGCCTGGCTGGACCTGACGCTGTTCCTCGGTCAGCGCCATGACGAACTGCGAGTGCTCGGGCTCTTCCCCGATCAGGTAGACGGGGAAGATCGCTTGGAAGATCCCGGGCCGGATGCCGTAGAACCACATCAGCGGCGCCTGCTCGAGCATGGCGCGACGCAGCCCTTCGTTCTCCGCGGCGCCTCGCTGGTCCCGCCGGAGCTTGTACCGGTGCAGCCCGTCCGCGCCCTCGGAGTCGTCATAGGGCCGGGACGGAGCGCCTTCCGGCGCCGCGGTCAGGATGCTCAGCGCCGCCGACCATCCCTTCGGCCGGCGGATCCCGCGGCCCGCGTCGACCAGCGGGAAGCGGTCACCACCGACGCGGAAGTCGTCTCGCAGCTGGGCGCGGGTGACCGGGATGGTCCCGTCGAGCGACACGCTGCTCAACCAGTCGAGGGCGGCTGCTCTGACGTACTGCTCCGAGGCAACTCCGGTCACGGGCGGAGCTTCTACTGATCTGACGTGTTCAGCAACGAGGAGCGCCGGGGAGGCGTCCGCGAACCCCGGAGCCGAAGGGCTAGTTGTCGCGACCAGGGACGTTGTTCACGCGGCGAGGCGGCTGATCGGCGGGCGACCTCCGAGGGCGGAGTGGCTGCGGGCAGTGTTGTAGTGCTCCAGCCAGCTGTCCAGCGCGGCGGTGCGCTGGTCGTTGCTGGTCCAGGCGGTGGCGTAGGCCCACTCGGTGCGCAGGGTGCGGTTGAACCGCTCGGCCTTGCCGTTGGTCCACGGTCGGCCGGGCTGGATGAACCGGCGGCCGAGGCCCAGCTCGGCGCAGGCGGCGGCCCAGGCGTTGCCGCGGCGGTAGCTCATCGCGTTGTCGGTTAGGACCCGCTCGACGGTGACGTCATGGGCGGCGAACCAGGTTGCTGCGCGGCGCAGGAACCCGGCGCAGGCATCCACCCGCTCGTCGGGCAGCACCTCGACGTAGGCCAGTCGGGAGTGGTCGTCGATGGCCACGTGCACGTAGTCGAAGCCGATGGGCACCGGCTTGTGCCGGTGGCCGACGGTGGCCTGCCGGCCGTGAACTCGCCAGCCGCCGCCGTCGGGGATCCGGCCGAGCTTCATGACGTCGACGTGCAGCAGGTCCCCGGGGCGCTCGCGCTCATACCGGCGGTCGCTGTGCCGCCGGCCGCGCAGCAACTCGCCGGTGAGCCGGTCCACCTCGGCCAGCCGGGGCAGTCCGGCACGGGCGATCACCACGCCGATCGTAGAAGCCGCCAGTCCCAGGATCGCCGCCAGCCGCAGCGGCCCAGCGTGGTGCTCGACGCGGGCAGCCACGATCGCCGCTGTCGTCTCTGGCGATGTCTTCCGAGGCGACCGATGCGGCCGGGAGGAGCGGTCGAACAGCCCGGCCTCGCCCTCAGTGCGCGAGCATACACCCACTTGTAGACCGTCTGCCGGCTGATGCCGAGCTGCTTGGCGACCTCGCCGGGGCGGTGACCTGCTCGGACACGGGCGACTATCAGCTTGCGGGCATACAGGGTCGTGCGGGCGTTAGCGTGGGCCACAGAGACCTCCGGTTGGCAATGGTGACGTCAAGCACCACCACTCCTTCCGGAGGTCTCCTTCGTGATCAAGCCACCACGCCGACTGCCAACAACGTCCGTGGTCGCTACAGCTAGTCGCGTGTGCCGAACCAGCGCAGATCGAAGTGACCGTGGGAGGCTTCTCGCCGTGGCGCACTCGATCCTCGGACTGTTCGCCGGGATCGGCGGGATGGAGCTCGGGCTGCAGCAGGCAGGCATCGACGAGCCGTCCGAGCTGTACGAGTGGTGGCCATCCGCGAGGGCTGTTCTGGCCGACCACTTCGAGGACGCCGACCTGAACGGCGACGTCATCGGGCTCCGGGACCTGCGCGACGCCACGATCGTCACGGCCGGCTTCCCCTGCACTGACCTGTCGCAGGCGGGCCGCACGTCAGGTCTGGAAGGGCTGGCCTCCGGCCTCATCCGCCACGTGCTCCAGCTCCTCCGGACATCGCGTCCCGAATGGGTGCTCATCGAGAACGTGCCGAACATGCTCCGGCTCGGTCGGGGGGCGGCGATCCGGGAGATCACCGCATCCCTGGAGTCCGCTGGCTATGCGTGGGCCTACCGCACCATCGACTCCCGCTCCTTCGGGCTGCCCCAGCGCCGCAAGCGCGTGTACTTGCTTGCATCCGCCATGCACGACCCGGCAGCCGTCCTGTTCCGGGGCGACGCACCGTCCGAGGAGCCGGACGGCGCAGCCTCCGGAGCCGCACGTGACAGTGCCTACGGCTTCTACTGGACCGAGGGCAACCGCGGCGTCGGGTGGGCGATCGACGCCGTGCCGACGTTGAAGGGCTCCACGACCGTCAGCATCCCCAGCCCGCCGGCGGTGTGGATGTGCGACAACGAGCCGGGCATGCGCATCGTGCGGCCGTCGATCGAAGCGGCGGAGGTGCTCCAGGGGTTTCCTGCCGGATGGACCGCGAACGCGCCGACGCGCGACCGGTGGAAGCTGGTGGGCAACGCCGTCAGCGTCCCGGTGGCGCGGTGGATCGGGGAAGGGCTGCTCGCCGCCGGCGATACGGCGGGCACCCTCGAGACGACAGCGCACGTGGACGGCGGCGTCTGGCCGAAGGCCGCCTGCCACCTCGGAGGGCAGAGGTGGGACGTCCAGGCGTCCGAGTGGCCACGATCTCCCGCACCTGAGTACCAGCACCTGGCTGACGTCCTCCGGACACACGGCCAGGAGCCCCTGTCGCACAGAGCGACGAAGGGCTTCCGTGACCGACTCCGGCGCAGCAACCTCCGGTACTCGGGGGACTTCATGTCGGCGCTCGACGAGCACGTGGCCCAGTCAGCGCCCTGACCTCGACGCGCCTTCGGATGATGTGAGCCGCTCGACGATGGTCGATACGACGTCCTCCGGCGTCTCGTGCTCCCAGAAGCGCAGCACCGTCCAGCTCATGTCCTCGAGCTGCGAGGTCACGTCCGCGTCGCGGGCTCGGTTGGTCGAGATCTTCTCGACCCACCAGGCTGTGTTGGCCTTCGGCGACGTCGCGTGCAGAGGGCAGCCGTGCCAGAAGCATCCGTCGACGAAGACGGCGAGACGTGCGCGCGTGAAGGCGATGTCGATCGTCCGCCGGCGTTGGCCTGGAACCGGCCAGGCCACTCGGTAGCGCAGGCCGGCGGCGTGCAGCAGTCGGCGGACGGCCATCTCCGGTTCGTTGTCACGCTTCTTCACCGCGCCCATGCGCCGCGACATCTCGGCACTAGATGACCCCGGATGGGGACCTGGCTGGGGCGTTCTGGCAGGCACGCGTCCAGGCTGTCACGCGGCAGGCGGATCTCCGTGCGTCAAGCACAGATCTCCGGCAGCACGAAGTTAGTGTTCAGACACGATTCGTGAAGGAGTGCGATCACCCTTGACTGCTGCACCGCTACCCGAGGTGGGCCAGCTCGTCGACGTGCGGGGGGCCCGATGGGTCGTCACCGACGTGACAGCCCAAGGTCTTCCGCGCTCTTCGGCTGACGACGGGGCGGCAGATCTCCAGCACGCGGTCGCGCTCCAGGCGATGGGTGACGACCGGTTCGGCGACGAGCTGCGTGTGGTCTGGGAGATCGAGAGCGGAACCAATCTCGTCCCCGAACAGGGTCTGCCCCACACCCTGGGCGTCGAGGAGATCGACGAGCCTGCGACCCTCGCGGCCTTCGTCGACGCCCTCCGCTGGGGAGCGGTCACCTCGGCCGACCCTTCGGCGTACCAGGCACCGTTCCGCAGTGGAGCGACGGTGGAGCCGTACCAGCTCGAACCCTTGCGTCGTGCTCTGGCGGCGCCACGCACGAACCTGCTGCTCGCAGATGATGTCGGTCTCGGTAAGACGATCGAGGCCGGTCTGGTCGTCCAAGAGCTGTTGCTCCGTCACCGCGCGCGCACGGTGATCGTCGTCTGCCCTGCTGGCCTCGTGCTCAAGTGGCGCGACGAGATGGCGGAGAAGTTCGGTCTCTCGTTCGAAGCGATCAGCTCGGAAAGCATGCGCGATGTCCGCCGGCAGTACGGCGTCCACGCGAACCCGTTCGTCCTGTTCCCGCGAGTGATCGTCTCGATGTCCTGGTTGCCGACTGCTCGTGCGCAACGCCTCCTCCAGGCAGCGTTCGACGTCGCTCGCCAGCGACCCGCGACGGACGGGTTCGCATTCGACGTCCTCGTCGTCGACGAGGCGCACCACGTCGCGCCGTCGGCACCGCAGCGGAGTTCCGAGAAGCGCGTCTACGCGGTGGACTCCCAGCGGACTCTGGCTGTGCGGGAGCTCGCTCGCATGTCCGAACACCGCCTCTTCCTCAGCGCGACCCCTCACAACGGGTACCAGGAATCCTTCACCGCACTGCTGGAGATGGTGGACGACCACCGCTTCGCTCGCGGCGCCGAGATCGACCGTGTCGCCCTGGGCGAGGTGGCGGTTCGCCGGCTCAAGACGGACTTGCACGACGAGCGCTTCCACCAGCGCGAGGTGAGAGCGCTGCCCTTCGCGCCGAACGAGGACGAGGCTGAGCACTACCAACGACTGATCGAGCTCATCGAACGGCGGGAGCGGGCCGCCCGCGCTGGGCAGTCGAACGCATCTGACATCGCGGCGCTCCTGCTCAAAAAGCGTTTCCTGTCCTCGCCCTGGGCGTTCGCCAAGACAGCCAGCGCCTACCTGGAGGCGAGGCGAGACGGCCGTGAGCCAGAGCTCCCGGACTATGACGACGTCATGGGGGAGAACGCCTCCGACGACGAGGAGGGCCGCGCCTCTCAACTCGAGCTGGACACACTGCTCGACACGCGACGAGCACTGCCTGATCTGGCCCAGCGAGACGCGGATGACCTCGAAGCCCTGATCTCGTGGGGGGAGGGTTACGAGGCCTCCCCGGACTCACGTCTCCGAACGTTGATGACGTTCCTGGACGCTGTCACCAGACCCGATGGGACGTGGTTCAACGAGCGTGTCGTCGTCTTCACCGAGTACGTGGACACGCTCGAGTGGATCCAGGCTGTACTCGAGGGAGTCGGCTACGACTCCAGCCGGCTCGCGGTGATCCATGGGCAGACGCCTCAAGAGGACCGTGAGGACATCCGCCGCCGGTTCAACGCCGACCCGTCGGAACATCCGGTCCGCATCCTGCTCGCCACGGACGCGGCTGGCGAAGGAATCGACCTGCAGCGCTACTGCCATCGCTTGGTCAACTTCGACGTGCCGTTCAATCCGAACCGCCTCGAGCAGCGCATCGGCCGGATCGACCGCTACGGGCAGACCGAGACTCCCGTCGCATGGCACTTCGTCCCCGCTGAAGGTGGGGCCTCCGCCCTCGCACGGGACATGGACCTCCTGAAGCGCCTCACGGACAAGATGCAGAACGTCCGGGCAGACCTCGGATCTGCCAATCCGGTGCTCGCGCCAGACATCGAGCGTCAGCTCCTCGGCCGTGTGGCTCGCCCCGCCCGCGCGGCCGCGAACGCTTCGCAGAAGGCCGTCAACGACATGCTCAAGGGCGAACGGCGGCTCTCCGGTGAGCTGACGCGGATCGCCGGTGAACTCGGCGCCGTCCGCGATCGACTCCACCTCCACCCCGCGAACGTCCGTCGGGTCGTCGACACCGCGTTGTCCCTGCAGCACCAGCCGCAGCTGGTGGAGGTGGGTGACGACCGCAGCGATGCTGCGGTTTTCGAGGTGCCCCGGAGCGTCGGACCGACGTGGCAGCTCGCGACAACGGATCTCGACGACCCCCTGACCGGGAAGCGTCGGCCCATCACGTTCGACGCCGACGCCGTCCTGGATGGCCGGACGGACATCGTGCACACCCACCTCGGCCATCCGCTGGTCCAGCACGCCACCCGCACGCTGCGCCAGGAGCTCTGGCAACCGGTCCCGTCGATCCACAGAGTGACGGCGGTGGTCGTCCCGGAGCTGCAGGACTCGTTCGCTGCTGCAGTCGCGCGGCTGGTCCTCGTGGGGGCGAGCGGTGTCCGACTGCACGAAGAGGTCTTCCTGGCAGGAACCCGGTTGCGTCGACGGCAGGAGCTCGGCGGGGAGTTGTCCGAAGAACTCCTGGCCGCCACCTTGGACGGTGACCACCTAATGCCTGTGCCGGCGCCAGTTCTGCGGGCAATCGTCCAGCGCTGGAATGCAGAGGCGGACGAGCCCGAGGGCCTGCGAGGCCGCGTCGAGCGCTCGGTAGGCGTGCGCACTGAACGCCGTGTGCGCGAGTTGGTGACAAATCTCGACGCCCGCCTAAAGTCTGACCTGTCACGAGTGGATGGAACTTTCCAGCGTTTCGAGCAGACCCTCACGCGCTCCATGGCCCGCATGGAACGAGAGGCTCGTGAGGCGGAGGAAACGCTCTTCGAGCCGGATGGGAGCGCTGCGCAGCGGCGTCGCGACATCCGTGAGGTGCAGCGCCGCCTCGACGTCCTGGCCGAGGAGCGTTCGCGCGAGCAGGTAGCCGTGCGAGCGCGCTATGCGCGTCCTGTGCCGCACGTCTTCATCGGTGCACTCGTCCTCGCCCTCACCCCTGGTGATGCGGAGGTGGCAGCGTGAGGCAGCGTCGGCCACGTCGTCGTACGGAAGACCTGTTCGCATGGCTTGAGCTCGTGCTGACGGAGGGGCCGTTCCTGTCCCGACCCGCGCTGAAGGCTCAGTTCCCGGCTGGACTGGCACGGCCCGACGACGCCGTCGACGACGTCCGCGAGGCGTTCCGGTCCGGCTTCGGCGACTGGGAGAAAGCCTGGACTGAGTGGATGCGCGCCGAGAACCGCACGGACGTCGAGACATCGTCCCGGTATCTCGGCCAGCGCGATGCCTGGGTCCAGACCTTCGTGACTGACGTCTTGGAGTGGGGGGAGTACTACCGGACGGATCCGGACGCAGCCGTCACTGCGACGAACCTGGATGCTTCGGTGACGGTCCAGAGTTCGGGTGCGCTCGACGCGGGGGGTGCTCGCGCGGCTCTCGTACTGGTCGTCGAGCCGACCGAGGATCTCGCCGCGCCGGGTGCCGATGGATGGACGGCGAGCAGCATCGACCGCGGTGCGGCGCTGCTCCGAGCCTCCGGCGAGAACGGCGGCACCCGAGCTCCCGTGGCCATCGTGACCGACGGACGCTGGTGGTCACTCGTCTGGCAGAACGCCCAAGGCGGCACGGGATCCGGAATCTTCGACGGAGCACTGTTCCGTGAAGAACCCGACATGCGCGACGCCTTCTGGGCACTGGCCCGGCTGACATCCCTCGCCGGCGGAGCCCGGGAGCGACGACTCGACGCACTGTTCGAGGCCAGCGTGGCGAGCGCGGAGGAGATCACCGACGCACTGGGCAACCAGGTCCGCGCGTCCGTGGAGCTCCTCGTCCAGTCCTTCTCCGCGTCCCATCTGCGCGCCCTCGCCGCTGGCTCGGTGTCGCCTCTACCGGCCAACGCGCACGAGGTCTACGACGCTGCCGTCACCTCGATGATGCGCATCGTATTCCTCCTCTTCGCCGAGGCGAACGAGCTGCTCCCGACGCAACAGCTCTATCGCGAGGCGTACGGCATCTCCGACGTCTTCGATCGTCTCGACGAGCGACGCCGCCACGCGGTCGGCGTGCAGGGGGAGGAGGCGCTTGCGTCGACGTACGACACTTGGCACCGCCTGCTCGCGACGAGTCGTGCCCTGTACGACGGGGCGACGTTTGAGGACCTTCGGATGCCGGCCTACGGTGGCTCGCTCTTCGACCCGGACCGATTCCCCTGGCTCACGTCGACCGACGAAGCCACCGGCGGCCTGCAGGTTCTCGTCGACGACCGGGTCATGTTCCACGTTCTCCGGTCGGTCCAGCACGTCGACGTCAACGGAGAGGACCGCCAGGTCTCCTTCCGTGAGCTGGACGTCGAGCAGATCGGCTACGTCTACGAGGGACTGCTCGGCTACTCCGCTCGGTATACCGATGAGGTCGTCGTCGGCCTCCAAGGCCCAGAGGGCGGGTCCGAGCCCGAGGTGGCACTCGAGGCGCTCCACGAGCTCAATGACCTTGCGGAGGAGGACCCGGACGATTTCGCCGAGCGTCTAGTCGCCTGGGTCAAAGAGCACCAGCCGGCGGCCAAGAGTCGCACAGCGCGTCAGCTCGCGAGGGCGTATGTCGAGAGCGGCGACAACGCAGTTCAGGACGAGGCTCGCCGGAAGCTTCGGCCGGTGGTCGGTGATGGCGCTTTGGTCGACGAGCTTATCGGCTACTACCGCCTAATGCGCCTCGATCCGCAAGGCCTCCCTTATGTAGTCCCGGCCGGCGGCCTGCTCGTTATCGAAATTCGCTCGCGGGCAACTTCCGGGACGCACTACACGCCGCGCGCACTTGCTGAGGAAGTAGTCCGGCACGCTCTGGAGCCGCTCGTTTACTCGCCTGGCCCGCTCGAAACGGATGACAGCACGGCTTGGGTTCCGATCTCATCGGCTGCGCTGCTCGGTCTCAAGGTTGCCGACATTGCAGTGGGCTCGGGTGCCTTCTTGGTAGCCGCCGCGCGATACCTCGCCGACCGGCTCCTTGATGCGTGGGAGCGCGAAGGGGGCGCACACGATGACCTCGGAGCGGTCGACCGCCAGCGTCGGCGGCTCGATGCTGTTCGGGAGGTCGTTGCCCATTGTCTCTACGGCGCGGACATAGATCCGATGGCCATTGAAATGTGCAAGCTTTCGCTTTGGCTGGTGTCTCTCGATCCTGCCCGACCGTTCTCGTTCGTAGACGACAAGATCCTGTGCGGTAGCTCGATACTTGGACTGACCGATCTGGATCAGCTGCAAGGCTTGCGGTTGGATCCTGAAGTGGGCCATTCGGATAATGCGGGCCTGAGGGTTGACGTTGAGTCAATCATTCGACGCGCAAGTCAAATCCGCGAGGGTCTCGCGAATGTTGTTTCCGAGGAAGATCCTATGCGTTCAGCACGGGCAAAGCGAACACTTGTGCGCGAGCTTGACGAGAACAATCGAACCCTGCGAGTCATCGCGGATGGCGTGATTGCCGCGGCCCTGTCCGGCAGTAGTCGAGGGCGGGCCGCCTACGTGGAACTCGATCTGGCCACGGCGCAGGCGTTCCCCGATAAACCTGACCTCGCTGATCAAGGCATGCTCGCCAAGATCCTGCACACGTTGCAGGACGTCGCGACGAACGACTGGGGTGGCTGGAGGCCACTTCACTGGGTGGTGGAGATACCAGACGTTGTTGTGGAACGCGGTGGCTTCGATGCCGTCGTCGGCAACCCCCCTTGGGTTGCTCATGCTGGTCGTGCCGCGGCCCCGATGAATCCAAACCTTCGACAGCTCTTCGCGTCCACTTATCGTAGTTTTGCCGGCTACCGCACAACGCATTCGATGTTCATCGAGCGAGCATGCAGCTTGGCTCGGCCTGGTGGCTTTGTCGACCTCGTGATACCGACATCCGTCGCTGATCTCGACGGGTACGCCCCTACTAGGGCAGCTGTGACGTCAATTGCCGAGTTGCGGCTCCCTATGGCAACTTATGGGGACGGACGATTTCGGCGGGTCTTCATGCCGTGTATGAGATTTTCCGCCCGTGCCGATAGGAGTGGCACTTCTTCCGCGCGCGCTTGGGATCTGCGGGACGACGATGCAGACGAGCTCGAGGATCACGGGCTCATGCGCCACCTTTCCTCCCTGCCGCCCCTCCCCGCAGGGCTATTTCGTGAGGTCGGGTTCCAGACCAGTGCCGAGACGAGGCGGCTGCTTGGCGCCGAGGGTCTCGGGCGTGTGCCTATCATCGCCGGAAAAGACATTCAGCCATTCAGCGTCCCGGTGGCTCGGCTTCACATCCCGGCCGACTTGCTTTCGGGTCGGGATGCACAGCAGAAGGCCGCGGATGTCCTGATTCGCCAGACGGCTCGCTTTCCGATTGCAGCACCTGCTTCGGGTGTAAACTTTCGCAATTCAGTCATCGGCGTGTTCGGCCAGGCACCGTGGACCGCGTCGGTACTTCTGGGGCTATTGAATTCGCGAGTACTGCGATGGTTCCATTATCTCAGCTTTCGTGACGCCCGTGAAGGAATGCCACAGATGAAGATCGGGCATCTGCGCAAGTACCCTGCTCCGTCAAACGTTGCAGTTCTCCCGGCGATAGCCGAGGTGGTGGATGCGCTTGTAGACGACCCGATGGATGTCGCAGCCTTGAGAAAGCTCGAAGCCTTAGTTGCCGATGCGTACGAGCTTTCGGCGGAAGAGCGAGACGTGCTGGCGGCCTGGCCTGATGGGGACTATAGAAGTCGCTAGTCGATGAATGGGGTCGCCCACGTCGGTAGGGCCCGCTCAATTGATGGAGCAGGCTCTTGCGTAGTCAGAGTGAGACGCGGCATCCCGTCAAATGGGGTGTTGGCGATGGGGAAGGCGGTGGAGGCCGAATGGGTAACGATTCCGTCTCGTCGGCAGATGTGAGAGACGAGTTGCATCGACTACTGGTCGCGGACCTTGTTGGGCCCTGGGGAGGGCCTGTAGAGACAGTTATTGGCAATCCACGTGGTCGGTATCTGGCGGGGGCCCTTGCTCCGGTGAAAGTTGACACGGCTGCGCCAGTGGAGGCCCCTCGTCTCTCGTTGGCTACCGACGTGGCGGATCTGCGAGCGGTAGAGGCGCCATTGATCACCGAGGTCGACGAGGGGAGCCCAGGAGTCCCAGAAGCTCCGGACCTCGATGTGACGGAGTCGGACGATCCAGAGGAGGCTGACGACAAGGGGCCGGCGTCGAAGCTGATCGCGCCCTCCTCGATCGGGCTGCGATTCCGCATCGCCCCCGATGGCCCTGGGCTCACGCTCGTCGCACGCTGGGGGTCCTACGCCGCTCGCCGGGAGATGGACGAGGACGGCCGCACGCGCACCTATTACGACCGAACCCCCCATGAGCACCGCGTCTCGGTGCCTGCTAGCCAGCTCTTGCCCGGTGCCGACCTCGACCTACCGGTCCTGGAGCACGCTGGGTCCGTAGAGGTATCCGTCAGCGTCGAGGTGTTGGCCGACGGCGATGGGACCCTCATCGTCGAGGTGGCGCTGCAAAACCGACGGGTGACCGACGGGAACCTGCCCCCGCGCCAATGGCTCTTCCAGGCGGAGCTTGAGGTCGCCGCCGCAGATGGCAGCAACGCGTTCCTTTCGATCCACGACCCGCTGAATGCCTTGGCCCCAGGACTGGATGACGAGGAGCAGCGACTGGAGCTGCTCTACCGGGATCGCCTCGAGTTCGCCGTCGGCAGGACGTGCTCTGCGACCTGGAGCACGCTCCCTCCTTCCCCTGAAGGTCTGTGGCGTCGAGATCTAGCCGACGGCTCCCGCACGGCCAACCGTGTCAGAACCACCTGGGTTCCGGAGGCAGAGATCCCGCAGACGATTGCCTCAGGCGTCGAAGGCACGCTTCTCTCGATGACGCGGCTCGCGTCGGCATCTCAGGCCGAGGTCGTTGACGGGCTGTCGCCTCTATTGGCCGGCTACAGGGAGTGGCTCGAGCTCCGGAAGTCTGACGCGGCCAAGCTCCCGCAACACCTCCTTGAGATCGCGGAGATTGCCATCGAGGACGCGGGAACGGCCGCGGACCGGCTCGAGGAAGGGCTCGCACTCCTCGGCTCGAATCCTGACGTCTTCCGCGCCTTCCAGTTCATGAACCGAGTCATGGCCGACCAGCGAGTGCACAGTCAGGTGGGCCAGGCCCGGGCCGAGGATGCCGCTCTCAGCATCGCCGCCGCGACCAGCAAGGTGGCGGCGAGGGGGGAGGGTGCAGCGTCATGGCGTCACTTCCAGATCGGCTTCATCCTCATGCAACTGCCGGCCCTGACGGATCCGACGTCCCCTCGACGAAGCAGCGAGGCAGCCCGGGCGGAGCTGCTCTTCTTCCCGACTGGCGGCGGTAAGACAGAGGCTTATCTCGGGCTCGCGGCGTACACCTTCGCGATCCGACGGCTTCAAGGCGTGGTCGAGGCTCCGGATGGGCCGCTGGACGGTGGCGATGGTGTCGCGGTGCTCATGCGGTACACCCTGCGCCTGCTCACCACTCAGCAGTTCCAGCGCGCCACGGCGCTCGTCTGCGCCGCCGAGCTGGTCCGTCGCGAAGACCCCCAGACTTGGGGGACGGAGCCCTTCAGGATCGGACTGTGGGTAGGTAGCAACGTCAGTCCGAAGTCATTCACCGAGGCTGAGGAGCAGATCAGCGCCGCGGTGGCCACCGAGGGCCGCCCGTACGGCATCACGGTGCTCCAGCTCCAGCGCTGCCCGTGGTGCGGGTCGCCCATCTCGCCCAAGCAGCACATTCGTCTCGACAAAGCCCGGCGTCGTGTGCTCGTCCACTGCGGTGCAAAGCTCGGCGCGGAATGCCCCTTCGCCGAAGGCGGCACCGTCGAGGATGGTCTGCCGGTCCTCACCGTCGACGAGGAGATCTACCGGTATCCACCAAGCTTCCTGTTGGCGACGGTCGACAAGTTCGCCCGCATCGCTCGTGAGGGTCAGGCAGCGAGCCTCTTCGGGCATGTCGCACAGCGCTGTCCCCGTCATGGCTACCGTCACCCGGACACACCGGTGGCCGTCTGTACCGGCACGAGCCACAACACGAGCGGCGTCCTGCCCAAGGTGACGGTCCAAGCCGCCGGACGCCTTCGTCCTCCGGACCTGGTGATCCAGGACGAGCTGCACCTCATCACGGGCGCGCTCGGCACCGCAGTCGGGCTGTTCGAGGTGGCAGTCGACACGCTGTGCAGTTGGCAACGAGGCACCGACGTCGCAACTGCCGATCCAGTCCGCCCGCTGGTCGTCGCATCGACGGCGACCAGCCGGAACGCCGAGAATCAGGTGCTTCGTCTGTACGGACGAGGCGTCGAGATCTTCCCTCCGCAGGTCCTCGACGTCTCCGACACGTACTTCTCGAAGGAAGTGCCCGTCTCGGCCGAGCACCCCGGCCGGCGTTATCTCGGTGTCTGCGCGCACGGAGCCAAACTGACCCTCGCTGAGATCCGCGTCAGCGAGATCCTCCTGCTGGCTGGGCAGAAGTTGTTCGACCAACACGGCGACGTCGCTGACCCGTACATGACGCTCGTCGGCTACTTCAGCGCCACTCGTGAACTGGCTGGCATGCGCCGATACCTGGACGACGACGTCACGACCCGGATCACCAACCCGGACAAGACCAGTGGCTACCCGCGTCGCGGTACCTGGGGGCTCGAGATCGGCGAGCTGACCTCGCGCGTCTCTTCGACGGACATCACCAAGACCCTCGACCGGCTCTCCGCTCCATTCGACGCGAACTGGGACACGACGCAGGCGCACAACAAGCACGCCGCTCTCCGGAAGGCGGACAAGGCGGTTCCCAAGCGCGCGGGGGAGCGGCCCTACGACGTCGTCCTCGCTACGTCGATGCTCCAGGTCGGGGTCGACGTCGGGCGTCTGGGTCTCATGCTCGTCGTCGGGCAGCCCAAGAACACGGCTGAGTACATCCAGGCCTCCTCCCGTGTGGGACGCGTCTCGGACAAGCCGGGGCTCGTGGTCACGCTCGCCAACCGCTCCCGTCCGCGAGACATGGCGCACTACGAGCAGTTCGAGCACGATCACCGGACGTTCTACGCCCACGTGGAAGCTCTGTCGGTCACTCCCTACTCGGACAGTTCCCTAGAACGCGGTCTCACGGGTGTGCTCGTCTCGATCGCTCGTGTCCTGGATGTTGGCCGGACGCCCTCGTACTCCCCGCAAGCGGGCGCGTGGAGCATCACTTCGCGGTTCAGCACCCTTCAGAACCTGGTCGAGGTCATCGCCCGGCGAGCGGCTGGCTCCGATGCCGACGACCGCGTGCAGGAGATCAAGAACAAGCTCACTCGTCGACTCGACGCTTGGTACAAGAAGGCGAAGGCCGTGCCAGACATCGACTACACGGGGGCGGGAGGCCTCCTGGTTAGCCCCGAGGAGGGCCCTGCATTCGGCGACGACGTCTACTTGCGGGTTGCCAACTCGATGCGCGAGGTCCAGCCGGAGATCAGCCTGGTCGTCCGTTCGTACGGTGACCGCATCGCGGAGCCCGACCCGCCGGGTGCGCCAGCGTGGGTCTTCCCTGTGGAGATGGACGCATGAGCGAGGCAGCCGCCACGACCCCTGGCACCGAGAGCGCAGGCGAGCCCGACACCTCGGCGACCTACGTCGCCACGGCGGAGATCGTCGATCCGTTCGAGCACCAAGACCAGGTGAAGCCGAAGAACTTCGGCCGCGTCGGCTCTGTGCGGCCGACAGCTCTGCTCTACACCGCCGGAATCGGGGCGTCTGTGGACTTGCCGCACATCGCCGTCATGCCGCAGGGCCTCGACGCCTGGGAGCGGGCGTACGCGCAGATGGGTGGAGCCCTCCAGATCTTCGAGCCCCGGCTCGTCGAGGCCGTGAAGGCACAGCTTGGCCGTCAGATCCGGGAACTGCGGCGCCCACCACAGCAGGAAGTAGGGCCCCGCGAGGTGCCGAGGCTGGGCGTCCCGGCCGTTGCCTTTCCTCGATGGCTGCGGTGCACGGGGTGCGATCGTCTCGCTCCGTTCGAGGGGGAGGGCGGCGTCTTCACTTTCCTCAACACGATCGGCATGCGTCCCGACCAAGCCCGTTTCGTACACAAGCAGTGCAGAGGCCGCAACGGCAAGGGCAAGCCGCGCGAGAGCGTGGCTGTGCCGGCGAGATATCTCGTGGCGTGCATCAATGGTCACCTGGACGAGTTCCCGTACACCGCTTTCGTCCACGGCTCGCACGGCGGGACCTGGACCTGTGACAAGACGCCCGGGGTGGCGAACCCCGCCACGAGGCTGCGGATGCTCGAGTGGCGCAGCAACATCGGTCCCGAGGTGCGTGTCACTTGTGTCGCTTGCGGATCGACGCGAAGCATGCGCGAACTCACCGGGACGGCGGGGGCCGAACGGATGCCGCACTGCCGAGGGCGTCATCCCCACCTCGGGACGTTCGAGAAGTGCACGGCCGAGACCAAGCTCATGCTGCTGGGCGCGGCCAACCAGTGGTTCCCGGCCACGATCAGCCTCCTGGTCGTTCCGGAGAGCAAGGAGCTGAAGGCGGTCGACGTCGCTGCTCGGCTGCAAGGCGTCTCGGCTGAGGTGCGGGCGATGGCGACCACCGAGGCCGTCGTACCGATGTTCAAGATGTTCGTCCTCAAGAACGGCCTCGATCTGTCGGACGTCTCTGACGCGGTCGTCTGGGAGGCGCTCCAACTCGCCGCTGAGGGAGTCGAGGACAACGGTCGCACGACGCCTTACAGCCCGATCGAACTGCGGGCGCCAGAGTGGCGAACACTCATTCGGCCCGCGGACTTCGCCAAGCACGCCCGTGAGAGCGACTTCCGGATCCGGGATGTAGAGGTCGCTACGAACCTGACTCCGGCCATCGAGACGGTTGCGGCCGTCGACCGGTTGAAGAAGGTGAACGCGTTCGTCGGCTTCACGCGAGTCGATGCCTTCGACCGCATCGGGGACGCACCAGAGCGTCTGGCTCCGTTGGCGCGCAAGCAGCCGCGTTGGGTCCCGGCGACCGAGGATCACGGGGAAGGAGTGTTCCTCCGCCTTCGCGAGGACGTCGTCGGCCCCTGGGAGAAGGCGGTCCTCGACTCCGCGCTCTGGGATGCCCATAAGGAGGCGCACCGCCGGAACGTGAAGCGGCGCACGAGCAGTTCCGCTTCCGTCACTGATCCGGACAGCCGGCTGGAGCCCCCTCGCTACTGGGCCATCCACACCCTCGCCCATCTGGTCATCCGTCAGATGGCGCTCGATGCCGGCTACGGTTCAGCCTCGCTCAGCGAGCGAATCTACGCGTGGCGCGGAAGTGACGATCACGAACCCGCGGCTGGATTCCTCATCTCCACGACCTCCCCGGACAGCGATGGGACGCTGGGCGGCCTCGTGGAACAGTCCGCGCGGCAGGCGATGGAGCGACTCGTCACGCGTTCCCTGACGCGGGCGTCGCGCTGTTCCTCCGATCCCGTCTGCTCCCACCGGGTGCCGCGTGGGCAGGAGGACTTCCTCCACGGTGCCGCGTGCCATTTCTGCACCTTTCTCTCGGAGACCTCCTGCGACAACGCCAACAGGTTCCTGGACCGCAGGTTCGTGTTGACCCTCTTCGGAAATCAGGCGGGCATCCTGGGGGTCAGTGGGCTGCTCGACGGTCTGACGACGTGACGGCAGCGGGCCTGGCGAAGCTGGAGCCCCTGAGCGAGCTCCTTCTTCCTACCGAGCTCCGGAGGGTGGCAGACAGCCTGGCGATTGACGGCGTGGCCCGACGTGCGGTGCGGACCCTTGCTTCACACAAGCGTGAGGTGGCCGAAGAGCACGTGGCCGCAGTGTTGAGCGCGTTCGGCAGTCGGGAAGCAGTGGCTGCAACCCTGCGTGTCATCGCGTCGACCGTCGAGAGGACGCCGTTGCCACCAACGCTGGTCTGGAGCGGAGCGCAGCTACCCGGTGAATCGGTGAGGACGACGGCCGCCATCGTCCGTCTGATCGACGAAGCTGAGGAGTCAGTCCTCGCCTCCACGTACTCCGGCACGGCGACCGCC
The DNA here is from genome assembly GCF_054051055.1 of Blastococcus sp. SYSU DS0973. NCBI lineage: Bacteria > Bacillati > Actinomycetota > Actinomycetes > Geodermatophilales > Geodermatophilaceae > Blastococcus > Blastococcus sp. SYSU DS0973. Next base: position 82,294 of record NZ_JBJHAN010000005.1, on the reverse strand, counting down.
CCGTTCGTTCAGGCGTTGAGGCGCGCGGCGCAGCGGCGCTTGAGCATCACCGTCGTCTGCGATGTGAGTCAGCGTCGCGATTGCGCCGAGGCGATCCGGGGGGCGGTTCCCCGAGCCAGGGTCCTGGGCTACTGCGATCCAGAGACCGGACAACCGCGGATGCAGCACTCGAAGGTCTTGGTGATCGACGACCGCGCCGCCCTGGTCACCAGTGCCAACCTCTCCTACGCCGCCGTGGAGCTGAACCTGGAGGCCGGAGTGCTGATTGAAGACGCGGCTTTCGCGAGCCAGATAACTCGGCGATTCGCGGACCTGTTGGCGGCCGGCAATCTTCGAGACCTGGCTTGATCCTCGCGATAGGAGGTCGTGTAGCCGCGCGGCTGCCCTCGCGAGGCTTATGGAACCTCAGAGGGTGCTAATAGGGCGGGGGCATGCGCGGTGATGCTGAACCATCTAGCTGCTCTGAACTGTCGTTCGGGGGATGTCATGGTGCCCCGAGGCCGGTAGCGAGCGCGGCAACGAGACGGGAAGCACTGGACGATGACGTCGACGACGCTCTTCCGCGTCCCCCCATCGGAGGACGTGGTGACTGCCGTCGCCGAGCGCGTGGCAGCGCTCGGCCCTCGCCCTCGCGAGCAGCGTTGGGCGAGTCTCTCTGCGTGCGTACTCGACGCGGTGTGCAGCATCGGCGCGCGCTACGACGGGGTCGTGGTGCCTGTGGTCCGGCGGGTGCTCGGGTCCGGGGCCACCGGGCCACTGCTCACGCCGGCGACCCTCGTCGACGACGTGTATCCGCTCGATCGATTCGTGCAACGCTTCCCGGACGAGGAGTCGCTGCTAGCCGTCTCGAGGAAGCGTCAGCGGACGTCTACCCGTGGCGGGATCACCAAGGCTCAGGCTGTGCTCGGCTACGCGCGCGTGCTGCTGGAACACGGCGTCGAGGACGTGCCTCCGCGAACCATGCCCTGGCATCGCCGCCGCTGCTCGCGTCGATCAAGAATGGCATGCGCCGTGTCCGTGGTGAGGGCCGTTACGGCATCCGCCGCGGCTACTGCCGGATGCTGTGCGGCGACGACGGCCGGATCAAGCCGGACCGGATGGTCCTCCGGTGGCTCGCGCCCCACGGCGTGCGCGACCCGGAGGTCGCCCAGCAACTGCTGATCGACGTCGCGGAGGTGATCAGTCGCGAAGGCGCGGCGAAGGTGACCCCTGGGAAGTCGACCCCGCGATCTGGTCGGCGGCACGAGGTGACCACGTCCGATGACGTCGCGGGCATCGTCGGATGGGTTCCCACACGCCGATGCGGCGCGGGGCAGTTGGGGCTGCTGAGCCCGGTGGTCGAGCAATTGCTCCTTTTCGGTGACGGAGACGTCCGCATCTCCAGGATCGTCGGCACGAGATGGCAGCGTCTCGGAAGACGGCCACGAATTGGTCGGTTCAGACGTGCGCGGGGGAACCACATGCATCATCTGGTGTCGGCGAGCGTGGCCTCCGGGCTCCGCGGCAGTCTCGAGGGACGCTTCGCGTGACCGCTGTCGTCGTGCCATCGGCTGAGAGCCGGTCGGCGCACCCCGAGCACCTGCTCGAGCAGGCCTACGTCACGCGCGCGTACGAGCTGCTCGACAAGGGCCTCGCCAGCGTCGAGCAGACCTACCAGAGCTACGGAGAGGGCAACCGGGCGACGGCAGCAGCCCTGCGGCGCGCGCTCGAGGTCCTGCGCAACAGCCGTGGGTCGGGTCAGCTCGTCTTCGGTCGGGTCGACCAGCACGGGGAGCCGCTCTACATCGGTCGCCGGCGAGTCCACGACGAGTCGAAGAATCTGGTCGTCGCCAGCTGGCACGCGCCCGCAGCGCAGGTCTTCTACGAGGCCACCGCGCAGGACCCGTGCGGGCTCCAGCTCAAGCGCGTGTTCAGCGAGCAGGATCGTGTGCTGTCGCGAGTTGTCGACGAGATCACCGCCGCTGCCGCCACAGACCTCAGCGACGAGGACCTGGACGGCCCCACTCCGATCAGCGACGCGCTCCTGTCCGAGCTCGACCGATCCCGCGACGGCGCGATGCGCGAGGTGGTCGCCACCATCCAGGCCGAGCAGTTCCGCATCATCAGAGCGGGCAGGGACCAGGTCCTCGTCGTCCAGGGCGGCCCGGGGACGGGGAAGACCGTCGTCGGCCTCCACCGCGCGGCGTGGCTCGCGTTCAACGACGAAGCTCTCCGTCGGGCAGGGATCCTGGTCGTCGCGCCGAGCACGGCGTTCTTGGCCTACATGAGTGGCGTCCTGCCCTCGCTGGATGCCTCCGACATCCTGCAGGTCGACCTCTCGTCCTTGTACGCGGGAGAGGCCACACCCGCAGCACTCGACGCACCCGAGGTCGCACGAGTCAAGGGCAGTGCGGCGATGGCTGTGGTCCTGCGGCGGGCGCTGCTGGCCCGACGTGGCTGGGGCGACGAAGACCTCGAGCTCTCCCTCGGGGGCGGGCGGGCGATCGTGCCGGCGGCACGGATCCGCGCCCTGCTGGACGACGTCGGTCGACGGGAGCTGCCGCACAACCAGGCGCGCGATGTGCTCCGGCAGGCGCTGTCCGCTGCGGCCTTCGCCGCGTACACGGAGGCGCAGGCTGGTGCAGGCCGAGCGGTCATCGCCACGGAGCCGGCCATCCGTCGCCTGTCGACGTTCACGAACGCCCTCGACCGGATGTGGCCCACCTTCACCGCGGAGGAACTGCTCCGGAGTCTCTACGGGACGCAGTCATGGCTCGTGGACGCCTCCGCCGGGGTGCTGTCGGCCGATGAACGCGCCGGCCTCTTCCGCGAGGCGCGGGCGAGCATCGCCGACGAGCCGTGGACCGTGGACGACCTGTTCTGCCTGGACGAGCTGTCCTTCCTCCTGAACGGCGAGGTCCGCACCTACGGGCACGTGGTCGTCGACGAGGCGCAGGACCTGTCCCCGATGCAGGCGCGAGCGCTGGCCCGCCGGTGCCCCGACGGTTCATTCACCGTGCTGGGCGACCTGGCGCAGGCGACCGGCCCGTGGGTGCGCGACGACTGGACCGAGCTGACCGACCACCTCTCCGCTGGTGCCGCCAGCGTAGAGACACTGACCATCGGCTACCGCGTGCCGGGCGAGGTGCTGGGACTTGCTTCCCGGCTGCTCCCTCTCATCTCACCCGGTCTGACGGCCCCCCGGTCGGTCCGCGCCGGAGCGGGGGCTCCCACCGTGCACCTCGACGCGATCGAGCCGGGGGAGGAGCGTGCACTCGAGCTGGCACAGCAGGACGTCGAGAGCGGCATGACCACGGCCATCGTGGTGCCAGACAAGTCCTACGGCGGTCTGCTCGCGTCCTATCGGCAGGTCGACGATTCGATCGGTGACGGGGGCAGTGGCGACTTCGGCCAGCCGCTGACCGTCGTCCCTGCCTCGGTGGTGAAGGGACTCGAGTTCGACTCCGTCGTCCTTCTGCACCCCACCGAGCTATCCCGCTCTTTCGTCGACGGACAGCGACAGCTCTACGTGGCGATGACGCGGTGCACCCAGGTGCTCCGCCTCGTCGACGCCGAGGAGCTTCCCGAGGGGCTCGGCCACCTCGTACCGCCACGGCCGGTCGTGGCGATGGCTGCGTCCGCGGAGGAAGCCATCGCCGACCTGGAGGTCGCCGACGGAAAGTGCCCCGCCCAGCCGGACGGCGATTCCTTGATCGAACTCATCGCGCAGCTGGACCAGGACGACCGGCGCCTGGTCGAGGACCTCGTGCGCCGGCTCCTGCAGGGAGGCATCCGTGACACGCTCTTCTGATCGCCCGGAGGCCGAGAACGTGAGTCTCGGCCTCCCGGATGCCCTGGACCGGAAGCTGCGTCGGCAGATCGCGGAGTGGCGCGCAGCGCTCGTCGCCGTCGACGGTCGGCAACGGCTCATCTACTTCAAGCACGTCCAGACGGCGTCGCTGGAGATCACCGCACCAGGGCTCGACGGCTTGCTCGGCGTGGTGGCGGCGGGCAAGGCCGTCGTCACGACCGACCAGGCCGACGACCTCGACGACGACCGAGGGCGGCTCGCCTCGCTGCGGAGCGATCGGCCGCGGATCGAGGTCGGCAACAAGACGCCCGAGAAGCTCCCCAATGCCCTGCGGCGACTCGACCAGGTCAGCCAGAGCACCTACGCCGACCGAGGCTTCTGGAGCTTGTACGTCGGGGCGGGGTTCCTCAGCTGGCTCGATCCTGACGAGAAGCGGGTCGAGAGCCCCCTGCTCCTGGTGCCGGTGCAGCTGCACCGCGAGGGCGACGCCAGCGCGTGGTCACTGGCATCCACCGAGGACGACGTCGTCCTCAACCCGGCGCTCCAGCTCCTCATGGAGCAGAACTACGGTCTCGCGCTGCCGACTCCAGACGCCGACGGTGTCGTCGTCCGCGACTACCTCGCCCAGGTAGCCGCGGTGGTCGGAGGACAGCAAGGGTGGACCGTCGTCGAACGAGCGGTGCTGACCAACTTCAGCTTCCACAAGGAGGCGATCTTCCGGGACCTGCTCAACCACGAGCAGCAGGTCCTCGAGCACCCGATGGTGCAGCTGCTGGCCCTTGGCCCGGACTCGCCCACTGGGGAGCAGTTCGACTTCCAGCCCGTCCACCAGGACGACGTCGACCGGGTCGTGCCGCCCGAGCAGCTGATGAGCATCCTCGACGCCGACAGCAGCCAGCGCCGCTGCATCCTCGCTGCACGCGACGGGCGCAGCTTCGTCATGGACGGCCCTCCGGGTACGGGCAAGAGCCAGACCATCGCCAACATCATCGTCGAGCTGATGGCCTCCGCTCGCTCCGTGCTCTTCGTCAGCGAGAAGGCCGCCGCCCTCGACGTCGTCCGCAACCGGCTCGCGGAGAAGCAGCTCAGCCCCTTCCTGCTGCAGCTGCACAGCCACGCGGCGACGCGCAAGCAGGTCGCCGCGGAGCTGCACCGCGCCCTCACGCAGTCCCCGCGCGCTGCTGCTCGTTTCACCGACGTCGAGCTCTCGGCCCTGACCCAGGACAGGCTGCAGCTGAGCGACTATGCCGAGGCGATGAACGAGGTGCGCAAGATCCTCGGGCGCAGCCTCTTCGAGGTCCTCGGCCGCGTCGCACACCTGGAGCCGTACCGCCACGTCGCGGTCCCCGTGTCCGCGAGCTGGGCGGACCTGTCCGACGGCACCTTCGCCGCCATCCTCGACCGGTCAGCCCGGCTGACACGGGCCTGGGAGTCGGTGCTGCAGGGCGACGACTTCCTCTGGCGCGACCTCGACGTGGCGTCCATCGGGCGGCTCGACGTCGACGGCATGCGGCGATCGACGCAGCTCGCGCGGGATGCCGTCGCCGCGCTCAGGAGCCGTTGTTCGGCGGTCGACGCGGACCTCGGCATGTCCTTCGGCAACCGCGACCGAGACGTCGAGCGACGTCACCAGGTCCTCGCGCTCGTGGAATCCCGTCCGGACGGCGCGCTGGTCTCGTGGCTTTCCGCCGGTGACACGCACTTCGCCGCCGTCCACGATCGCGCGGCGGAGCTGAAGGCTCAGGTCGCCGAGTACCAGGACGTCACCTCACGGCTGCTCCGAGAGGCCGGTCCGCGTCACGCCGAGCTGGACAGCGACCGCACCGACGACGTCCAGACCCTGCTCGATCCGGCAGATACGGGCTGGGTCCCTGGCGGGACCACGACCGCCACCCAGTCGCGGCAGCTGGTCCAGTGGCTCGGCGAACTGCCGCAGCGGCTGGTCGAGGTCCTCGGAATGACGCAGCGCTTGGGCGGCGCGCTCGGTTTCGGTGCGGAGAACCCGACCTTGGCCGTCGCCCGGCGCCTCGCCGACCTGGCCGTCCTCGGAGAGGTCACGGCACGGCCGCTGGCACCGTGGTTCAACCCCAGCCTCCATGCCGCGCTCCAGGAGTCCGAGCGAGTCCTGGGCGCGCTCGTCGGAGCCATGCAGGGCCGCCGAGCAGCACTCGAAGGCGTGTTCACCCCGAAGGCGCTCGACCTCGAGCTGGCGGCCCTGGATCACCGGTTCCGAGAAGTGCACACGGGGCTGCGTCGTTGGTCCGGTCAGGCGCGTGCCGATCGCAAGCAGCTCAAGGCCGTTACCGTCTCGGGCAAGGTCACCCCCGACGTCCTCTCGCTCCTCGGGGAGGCGGCCGAGTGGCAGCGGGCGGAGCACGCCCTGGACCAGGGCGAGATCGATCACGCGTCCCGGCTGGGCTCCTACTACCGCCGCGGTGACACCGACTTCGGTCGGTTGGCGACGGCGATCGAAATTGCTCGCAAGGCCGTTCGCCTGGCCGGCGATGACCTGGACATGCGCGCGCTCTCCAGCCAGTTGTCCGTCGACGGCGATCCCGACCCGATGCTCACCACCGTGGGCGCCCGGCTGCAGACCCTCACCGGCCAGCTGCACACGGAGATCGAGCAGCAGCTCGGTGCATTCGGGTCGGGTGCGTTGGACATGCCGCTGCACCAGCTCGCGGAGTGGTGCGCTCGTGCGGCCGCCACGTTGGCGGTCGGTGTCGAAGCGGCCGAGCACGTCGCTGCCGTGACCGGTCGAGACGTCACCGTGCGGGAGTCGCAGGATCTCCTCCGGATCGCCCGTCGCCGGGACGATGCGGGCGCCCGCATCTTCGAGACCTACGAAGACGACCAGGAGAAGCTGGGGCCGGCTTACCGGGGCCTCGACACCTCGTGGGCCGACCTGGAGGGGGCGTTCGCATGGGCTGGCGGCGTCCGCGAGCAGCTCGGCGGTGCGGTCGCCCCGGTCGTCGCCGAGAAGGTCGTCTCCCCGAGCTTGACGTCCGCCGACCTCACCGCGCTGGTCGATCGCTGGTCGGCCGCAGCCCGTGAGGTTCGCCGTCTCTTCCTCGACGGTCGATCGCGGGAACTGGGGGAGGCCTTCGCGATGGACCTCGAGGACGCCGAGCACCTCCTCGACGAGATGACCGAGCGCGCCGCCACCGACATCGAGGACTGGGTCGAGTACACGCGGCTCACCGAGTGGTTCGGCGATCACGGCCTCGCCGGCGTGCTGGACGAGCTGGTGACCGCCGTCGCTCCTGCTGCTGATGTCGCCCCGGTCATCGAGCGGGCGACGCTGATGGCCTGGGTGGAAGCGACCGTGCGCATCGACGATCGGCTCGAGCGCTACCGCGCGGCGGACCGCGATGCCCTTGTGGAGGACTTCCGGGCGCTCGACAGCCGACAGGTCGACGACCGCTACGCCGGTGTGGTCTCCCAGTGCGCAGCTCGGAGGCCGAGCTCGAACGGGAGCAGGGCCGCGCAGATCATCACCCGCGAAGCGGTGAAGAAGGCCCGGCACAAGCCGATCAGGCAGTTGCTCGCGGAGACCGCCTCGCTCGTCCAGGACCTCAAGCCCTGCTTCATGATGAGCCCGCTGGCGGTGTCCCAGTTCCTGCCGGCGGACATGCGCTTCGACGTCGTCATCTTCGACGAGGCTTCCCAGGTCCTCCCGTGGGATGCGGTCAACTGCATCTACCGAGGAGATGCGCTCATCGTCGCGGGTGACGAGAAGCAGTTGGAGCCGACGGCCTTCTTCACGGCGTCCACGGACAGCGAGGACCTCACCGAGGACGACGACGAAGCGACGGATTCGTTCGAGTCCCTCCTCCTGCTCGCGAAGGCATCCGGTGGACTGCCCAACCTGCCGCTTCTCTGGCACTACCGGAGCCAGCACGAATCGCTGATCAGTTACTCGAACCACCGAATCTACGACGGGGAGCTGCACTCGTTCCCCGGCGCGACGTTCGAGGCGCCGGACCTGGGTGTGGAGAGCTTCGTCGTCGACGGCGTCTACAACCGGGGGACGACTCGCGACAACGCCATCGAGGCGGAGTTCGTCGTCGACCGGGTGCTGCACCACGCGACCTTGCATCCCCACCTGTCCATCGGGGTGGTGGCGTTCAGCTCGACACAGGTCGAAGCGGTGTTCGCGGCCATGGAACGCCGTTCGGTCGACGAACCCGTCCTTCGGCGGTTGCTGAGCGATCACGACCGACTCGACGGGTTCTTCATCAAGAGCTTGGAGAGCGTCCAGGGCGACGAGCGCGACGTCGTCATCTTCACGATCGGCTACGGGCCCGACGAGCACGGCAAGATGACCATGAACTTCGGACCGCTGAACCGGAAGCGAGGATGGCGGCGTCTTAACGTGGCCGTCACCCGCGCCCGCCGGCGGGTCGAGGTGGTCTCGTCCTTCCGAGCTGGACGCATCACCACAGACGAGTTCCCAGTGCCGACCGACGAGCAGAACGGCGTTCCGCACCTCAAGGCATACCTCGACTTCGCCGCCCGTGGCCTCCCGGCGCTGGCCGTTGACGCCCGAGAGGGCATCACAGCCCCCGAGACCCCCTTCGAGGAGGACGTGCTCGACGTCGTCCGCGGCATGGGCTACGCCGTCGATCCGCAGGTCGGGAGCGCGGGATACCGCATCGACATGGCCGTACGTCACCCGGAGCGCGAGGGCGAGTACGTGCTCGCCATCGAGTGCGACGGCGCCATGTACCACTCGGCCAAGGCGGCCCGGGACCGCGACCGGCTCCGTCAGCAGGTGCTCGAAGGTCTCGGTTGGCGGATGCACCGCATCTGGGGGCTGAGCTGGGTCCGGGACCGGCGCGGCCAGACGGAGCGGCTCCGTGCTGCCATCGAGGCGGCTGTCCGCGGCGACACCTCTCCCGCTCCGCGGGCGTCCGAGGAGCCGGCTCCCGAGGTGCTGTTCGACGAGGTCGACTTCGACGCCAAGCCCGACTGGGCGGTGGCGTACCCGGCGCCATCCGAGTACGGCCGCCGACCCGCCGAGCGGACGTGGGCGACGCCGGGGTCGAAGGATGCACTCCCTGCTATCCGGACCTACCTCGAACGTGTTCTCCGGGAGGAGGCACCCCTGCACCACGGTCGTCTGCTGGAACGCTTCCGCGGCGACTGGGGGGTGGGACGAGCTGGTGCCGCGATCCAGCAGAACATCGACCTCATGCTGTTGAAGGTGACGGTCGACGGCCGGCGGGTCCTCCGGGACACGGCTGGCTTCCTCTCGCTCTCCGGTGCCGAGATGACGCAGGTGCGGGTGCCGGCGGTGGACGAGGGGGTCCGCAAGGTCGGTTGGATCCCGCCGGCCGAGCTGGACCTCGCCGTGCTGCTGCTGGTGCGTGATGCGCGAGCGATGGAGGTCGCCGACCTGTCGACTGCGGTCGCTCGGCTCTTCGGCTGGCGCAGGCAGGGATCGGACATCCAGGCTGCCGTCTCGGCAGCCATCTCTCGGCTCCAGCAGTCCGGCTCGCTGGTCAACGAGGACGGTGAGCTGCGGCTGGGTGACCGCGTCCTGCCGACCATCAACACGGCCGCAACGCCTTCGCCCAGGACTCCTGCTGTAGAACCAGAGACGCTGTTCGACGAGGAACTCGCTCAGCCGGCCCGAGCAGCCACACTGCTTGAGGCCGCCGATCGGCTCCGTGAGGAGCGGGGTGATGCGGGCGAAGGGCCTCCAGCTGCATCGGTCGGGAGAGCACCCGATCGCCCGTCGAAGCGTCTCCTCAAGTTATTCGACGATCGCATCCGCGCTGACTTGGCCTACGTGCGCACGGCTTGCGGTTACGAGCCCGCACACTTCACCAGCCGCGTGCTGGCAGCGGGCGCACGCCAAGCGGTGAAGGAGCTGGTGGCCGACGAGGAGGCGCGCTTCAACTGGCGACGGTTGGCCAAGAGCTCGCTGCTCCACAAGAGCCCGGCGGCCAGCGTGCTCGATCAGAGATTCGCGGGCATGTTCTCGGACCGCGAGCGGGCTGCTGCCAGGCAGAAGCTCGAGGCTTTCGAGCCGATGACGGATGAAGTGGCGGCAATCCTGCGGGAGGCGGAGCTGGGCTGAAAACCGCCGGAGGCTTAGGGGCTGAGGGAGTCTCGCGAGCTCCGAGGGCGACCCGCTACGTGACGTGCGTCATACGATGCGGTGGCCTCGTCGCCACGAGCGGCGTGTTCACACAGCAGGGAGTCGCGGATGAGCAATCTGAACCACGAACGTCCCCTGTTCAGGGTGATGGACGCTGGGGGAGGAGAGCGGGTCCGCACGATCAAGGAGGAGCTCGACATCGCGCGTGCCGGCGCGGCGGTGGACCAGGATGGCCGTCGGGTAGTGCCGCGGTGCGAAATGTGTGGTTCTACGAAGGTGTCGAGTCGGCGGCTGCGTTGCGCACAGTGCGTCTCGGATACAGAGAAGGTTCGGGAGGCGCGTTCGCGTCCAGCCGCGGGCGCGAGCTCCCGAGGCGATCCCGGGTCAATGGTTCGGCGTCGATTCCAAATTTGCCCGGAGTGTCACACAGAAGTGCCGACGTCAGGAGTCTGTGGCTTCTGCTGGTGACAGCCGGCCTCACCTGCAGGCGATGAGGCGATCATCGATTGCCGGCAAGAACTGTTGCCCGTACCGGCGGACGTCGGCGGCGATGCAGAGCCCGTCGTCCATCTCGTCAGTCGCCGTTGGGAGCAGAGCGTGGAGCGGCTCGTCGGCGCAACGGTCACCTACTCGCGCTTTACCGACTGTTGCCTGGGCGAGTCATCGCCCCTCCCGGCTTGTACGTCCATATGGTGCCGCCAAAGGTCGGGGGTCCTTCGAGTAGCGGCGAAGGTCCCGAGCCACCCGGCGCCGGGCGCTGCCCGGAAGCGAGAGGGGCTCTGCCCGCAACGTGTGTGTCCTCCGGTGTCGGGCGGGGCCCCTCGTCTCGTCGAAGACTGCGCTTGAGTGCGCAGGCTCGTTTACCTACGCTGCCTCCTGAGGCGCTGCAGGGCTGTCGTAAGCTTTCGTTCCACAGGCCCAGATGCGGCCAGCGTCCGGCGACGTGCGCCGTCGCCTCCCCGACCGACATCCCCTTCTCGCGCACCAGCCAGCCGCGCAGCACCAGCCCCGTCCGGGAGGCGCCGCCGTGGCAGTGCACCAGCAGCCGGTGTCCCTCGTCCCGTAGTGCGGCCATGTCGTCCAGGACGTCGGCGAGCATGACGTCGAGGTCGGCGTTGTGCTCGTTGTCGGCGATGTAGGCCATCCGGTGCACCGGGTGCGGGAACGGCTCGCCCAGCCGGCACAGCGAGATGACGGCGAAGTCGTCGTCGCTGTACCGGGCGCCGTCGAGGTTGCCGGCCCAGATGCCGGGCAGCACCTCGGTCGGGCCGATCCGCGGGATCACGCCCGGGTCGTAGTTCCGCTGCACCCCGCCGTCGAGGGCCGCCGCCAGCTGCTGCAGATCGGACAGGCGCCACACCTTGTCGCCGTGCCCGGGCACCTGGCCGTGCACCACCGAGGCCCACCGGCTCGGGATGCCGCCCATCCCGTACACGGCCCCGGCCAGCCCGCCGGCCACGCACGCGACCGTGTCGGTATCGCCTCCCAGGTCGATGACCAGCCGCAGCACCTCGGCGAAGTCACGCCCGTTCCGCAGCGCCCACACCGCCTGGCCGAGCGTCGGCCACACCGCGCCGTTGGACTCGGTCGCGTCCGTCGGAGTCCACGAAGGCGCCAGCACGGTCGCCCACCGTTCGCGGTGCTCGGGCGCCACGGCCTCCAGGGCGGAGGGGATTGCCGCGAGCGGGTCGCTGCCGTCCAGCGCCACCCGCATCAGCTCGTGGAAGATCGCGCAGCCCTCGCCGGCCGACGGGTCGCCGTGGGTCAGCGCCGAGATCCGCCGGGCGGCGATGGATGCACTCGAACGGGCACTGGCGCGCGCCGCCGGCGCTCAGTGATCGCTGGGTCGTCCGGCGGACACGGAGGCGTGGTGCTGGTACCCCGGCCGCCATCGTTCACCCTGCTGATCGGGGCCGGCGGCGGCGTTGGGATGTCGCTGCGGCCCACTATGAGACACCTCGTCGGCGAGAAGCAGCCGGTCCGGTGGGCAACCTGATCGCGACCTCTCGGCTGAGCGGCGTTACCGGGTCGTCGGGACAGCTGCTTCCGGGCCGTAGCCGTGTGCAACAACGAAGGCCGCGATCGAGCCGTACTTCTCACGGATCACCGCTGTTTCGGCGACACGGTCGTGCGTCTGCACGAAGAATCGGCCTGGCTTCGTAGCGCCGCCGCATCCGCAGAAGCAGGAACCGGTAGGCGTCAGGTCAGTCATGGCAAGACGCTCTCACGCGAGCGGACAGTCCCGCCGCCGCCGTTTGCAGCGGGCGGTCTGCCGACAGGGCCGAGGCTCCTGAGTCGAGTCTGAACGAGCGGCCGGAACCAGGACGGGACTCCGGCCGCAGCGACGTCCCTCAGCCGGCCGGAATGGAGGGCGGCGCGCGTCTGGTGGCCTATGTCCGGCGGCTCGGCCTCCGCCCACGCCCACGCGGGGAATCGGTCGAAGACATCCGCGTCGTCGAGGTTCACCCGCTCGACAAGCGAGGTGGCCACGAGCACCGCCATCTGGGTGTCGTCGGCGAACGCGCCGGGTTCCCCGGTCCAATGCGCCGCCCGGGGAGAATGTGAGCGGACTGGTGGGGGGGACGCCGGGCAGAGGCAGATGTGTCCTGCCTGAAGAACTCGGCGTCCGGTTCGGCTGAGGTGTCGGTATGGCATGTCACGCTGCCGGGACGATCCATCCGAGCCGGCCACGGGGGCAGAGGCATGACCACGTCCGCGGTGCGCGCATGACGGCGCGCGTCTTCCCGAGCAGTCCCGTCTTCGAGTCGCACGCCGAGCGGCTGTTCGCCGACGCGCTCCGCGACCAGCTACCCGACGACGCCGTCATGGTCTGCGGGCAGCGGTTCAGCGACCGGCGCGAGGACCGCGAGGCCGACGTCATCGTCGCCTGGCCGGGCTTCGGGATCGCCGTCATCGAGGTCAAGGGCGGCAGCGTCCACCTCCGCGGAGGTGAGTGGCGTCAGGTCGGCGGCGGGCTCGACAAGCAGATCCGCCCCGTCGAGCAGGCGCTGCGCTGCAAGTACCTGCTGCGTGACTACCTGCGTCGCGACCGTCGCTGGACCGCAGGGGACCCGCGGATGGTGCACCTAGTCGCCCTGCCGGCGACGACGCTGCCGGACGACTTCGCCGCCCCCGACGCGCCCCGCTGGATGGTGCTGGACAAGGCAGACCTGCCGCAGGCAGCGGCCAGGGTCGCGAGCGCGCTGCGGCAGTGGGAGAGCGACGTCGAGCCGCCGACGGCCGAGGACCTCGAGGCGTTCGTCGACTGCCTCGCCGGGGTCGGCATCCCGCAGCAGGAGCTGCTCGCGACGCTGCACGAGCGCGAGGCCGAGTGCGACCTGCTCACCCGCGACCAGGCGCGCGTCCTCGACTGGCTGCGCTCCAACCGGCGGGTCGAGGTGCGCGGCGGCGCCGGCTCGGGGAAGACCTGGCTCGCGCTGGAGAAGGCCCGCCGGCTGACGCTCGAGGGGGAGCGGGTCGCGGTGATGTGCTACTCCCGCGGCCTGGCCGAGTACCTCCGCCGCCGGGTCGAGATGTGGAAGCCGAAAGAGCGCCCGGCCTACGTCGGCACCTTCCACGGGTTGGGTATCGACTGGGGCGTCACCCCGGGGTCGGACGACGACAGCGGCTACTGGGAGGAGTACCTCCCCGAGCGGATGGTGGAGCTCGCCGGCGGGCTGGCCGTGGCCGACCGCTTCGACGCCATCGTCATCGACGAGGCGCAGGACTTCGCCGAGAGCTGGTGGCCGGCGGTCCTGGCCGCGCTGCGCTCCCCGGAGGACGGCTGCCTCTACGTGTTCGCCGACGAGGGGCAGCGGGTCTTCGCGCGCCAGGGCCGACCACCTGTCGCGCTGACGCCCTTCGACCTCGACGAGAACCTCCGCAACACCAAGCAGATCGCCGGCACGTTCGGCAGCCTCACCACCAGCCAGATGCGCTACCGCGGTGGCGACGGCGTCCCGGTGCGCTTCGTCCAGTGCGCCACCGACGATGCCATCGGTGCGGCGGACGACCAGGCGGCCGCCCTCCTCGACGCCGATTGGCCGGCCGAGTCGGTGGCGCTGCTGACCACCTACCGGCGGCACCCCGTCCAGGCGGAGCGCCAGACCGCCGGCCAGGACGCCTACTGGAACTCCTTCTGGTCCGACGACGACCTCTTCTACGGGCACGTGCTCGGCTTCAAGGGGCTGGAGCGGCCGGCGGTCGTCCTCGCGGTCAACGGCTTCCGGGACGAGGAGCGCGCCCGCGAGATGCTGTACGTCGGGCTGTCCCGCGCCCGCGACCTGCTGGTGGTCTGTGGCGACCTGGAGCTGATCCGGCGGGTGGGCGGCCACGCCGTCGCCCAGCGGCTCGCGCAGTCCTCCGGCTCCACGCCGACGGGCTGAGGGGGAGTCGTGGAGTTCGTGCAGGAGGGCGCTCGGTACTCGCTGGATGCGGAAGCCGTCCGGGCGGCGCTGCGCGGGGCCGCTCCTGACGAGGTGCGCACCCACTGGGTCGACGTCGAGGGCACGCGCTGGCCGCCGAAGCAGGTCCTCGCCCTGGCCACCGGGATGGAGCGGTCGGCGTTCACGTCGCACAGGGCGCTCGACGTCCTCGGCCGACTCGGCTTCCCGACGAGCCCGTGGAGGAGGAGCCAGGATGCCGAGGGGGTGGGCTCGACCACGGCGCAGGCCTCGGCCCCACTCCCGGGAGGGTCCGCCGGTGCGTCCGCGACAGCCGATCTCGGTGCCGACGTCGTCCTGGTGGGCTGCTCCGGCTCCAAGGCGACCGGCCCGGCGCCCGCCGCCGAGATCTTCACCGGGACCGCTTTCCGGAAGGCGCGTGATCGCGCCGTCCGGTCTGGCCGGCCCTGGTACGTCCTCAGCGCCAAGTTCGGCCTGCTCCACCCCGACGAGGTGGTCGCGCCGTACGACGTCTACCTGCCGAAGCAGTCGGCCCGGTACCGCAGCGCCTGGGGCGACTGGGTGGTGGCGCAGCTCGGCGAACGGCACGACCTCCGCGGCCTGACCGTGGAGGCGCATGCGGGCAGGGCCTACTGCGAGCCCCTCGTCGGCCCCCTCGCCCGGGCCGGCGGGACGCTGGTCCAGCCGCTCGTCGGACTCCGGCAGGGGGAGCGACTGGCCTGGTACGGCGGTTCGGCGGAGCTGCCCGCCGAGCTCGTGCCCGCGGCTGCCGACATTCCGGACGTCGCCTGGCTGCTGGACCAGCCAAACGCTGTGCCCCCGAGCGAGTTTCTCGCCGCCGGCCGCACGGCATCCGATCGGCCGGGTCTCTACAGCTGGTGGGCCGACGACCAAGGCGCCGACGAGCTCTCCGCCGGGCTCGGGCACCGCGTGCTTCCTGGCCTGATCTACGCCGGCCGGGCAGGCGGCGTCCGCCCGAACGGCGTCCGCTCGACCAACACGCTCTGGGGTCGGGTGGCCACCATGCACCTGGGCGGCAACCGCGACTTCTCGACGTTCCGCCTGACCCTGGCCTCCTGCCTCACCCGGCCTGGTGAACAGTCGATCTCCGAGGACGACCTCACGGCCTGGATGCAGGCGCATCTGCGGGTGGCCACGCTGCCGCTGCCCGCGGATCAGGTGACGACCGGCGAGGCCCGACTCCTCGAGCTCACCGACGCGCCGCTCAACCTGCGCGACGTTCCTCCCACGCCCCTGCGGAAGGCCTTGAGCGGACGACGCTCCGCGATCAGGAACCGGTAGGGCTGACCCCCGGTCAACGCGCCGGGGGCACCGCTTGGCCGGGTCCCACACGGACGAGGAAGGTGCCGGCCGAGGAAGTCTCGGCACCCAAGGTGCGCCGGTGTGGTGACCTCGTCGAGGGTCCGGCGCGCGTAGGCCAGCGCGCCAGCGCTCAGGCTGTGTCGTCGTCGTGCCACCGGGCCCATTCGTCGGTGGCCTTGCCCGCGGCGACGGCGTGGGCCCACTTCCCGCTCGCCTGCAGCCACAGCAGGATGTCGTGCAGCCGCAGGCGGGTGAGTGGCACGTCGTCCGGACCGTTCACCAGCCCTGCGAACGTCTTCTCCAGCGCATCGAACTGCTGAGCGTTCGCCGTGAGCTCCCGGTGGATGACGCCCCAGAGGCTGACGTCGTCATCCGTGTGGCGCCGTAGGAGCGGCGCGGTCACGTTGTCGATCAGAGGGAACAGCGTCGGCTGCTTGTGGTGGAGCAGCTTGTGGGTGAGCGCGGTCTTGATTCCCGTGGTCGCCGAGCACTCGCGCCAGGCGTCGGCCAGCTCTGCTCCCGTGGTCCCCGGCGGGGGCGTGCGACCCACCTCCACCTCGTCGAGGTCCCAGAACGACCGGCCCTCGGCGCGCTCGATCGCCGTCCGGACGTGCGGCCATGCCCGGTCGGCGGCGTGCTTCAGCGCCGTGATCGCGGTCTGGTCCATCTTCCCGTTGATGCCGTCCACCACGAGGACGTCCAGCCAGGCGAACTCGTCGTCGTCCGAGGGCAGCACGCAGTCGTAGACCCGGTAGGCGTAAGCCCGCACCCTGACGGTGACGCCGTCCGGGTGGCTGGGCGTCCAGGCGATCCGCAGGTCGCGCTCGGCACGGGCGTAGCCCACGACGGCGGCCAGCGTCTCGCCCCACGCGATCGGCTCGGCGGCCACGCTCGGCAGCCGGAAGGGTGAGTCCATGTCTTTCCCCCGTTCACGGGCCGCCGGCGACGGCCCGCGGGGGACCGTAGCCTCGCGCAGGGACACCGCGGCCGAGCCGCGCGGCCGGCCGGTTACGTCGACTCCGCCACCACGGCGAGATGACACCGGCCGGTCGGAGGCACGGGGCACCTCGTCACCACTGCGGAGGGCGATCCGGACGGGACGAGGCGGCAAGGTCGTGGTGCTCTTGGGGCCGGCGAAGCCCCAGGGGTGAAACGCGACGAGCCGCATCTGGAGGAGCGCATCCCGGCAGTCGGCCTGTGGCACGGTCCGTCGGTCAACTCTCGACCGCTCGTGCCCGACGCCTCGGCACGACGGTGGTCGGCCACGCACGAACACGGGGAATCACATGTCGCAGCCGCCGTACGGACCGCCTCCGCAGGTCCCGGACAACCACGGGCACCCGCAGTACGCCCAGCCCGCTTACGCCCCGGGACAGGCGCCTCCTCCTCCGCCGGGTGCCTGGTCTCCGAACCAGCCGCCGTACCCGCCGCAGGGTCAGCCGCCGTACCCGCCGCAGGGTCAGCCGCCGTACCCGCCGCAGGGCGGGTCGCCCACGACCCAGACCCCGCTTTACAAGCGGCCGTGGGTCATGGTGCTCGCCGGAGTCGTCGTGGTGGGCGCGATCGGCTCGGCGCTCGGTGGGGACCCTGAGGAGGCATCGACCGCCGCCGCTGTGACGACGACGGTCACCGCGACCGTCCCGGCTGAACCCGTGGCGGAGACTCCGGCAGCGGTGGCACCCGCGCCGGAGACCGTGGCACCTCCGACGGCCACGACGCCGGCCACCCCCGTCGTCGACTTCCCGATGCCGAACTTCGTCGGCATGGACCTGCAGTCGGCGCAGAACCTTCTGCAGACCAACCAGGTCTGGGTCAGCGTCTCTCACGACCTGCTGGGCAGCCGCAACCAGATGGTCGACTCGAACTGGCTCGTCTGCGACCAGAACATCCCCGCCGGTCAGCAGGTCACGGGCGACGTCGAGGGCCAGATCGACTTCGGCGTGGTGAAGCGGGGGGAGCTCTGCCCCTGATCGACCAGAGATGTCACCGCGGCGGTCGGCGTGCACGAGCGCGCCGTCCGCCGCGGCGTCTGAACCGAGCACCGTTGGTAGGAGTCAGCCGGGTTCCAGGAGCCGTTCCCCGCAGGGGATCCGACCGTGCGAAGTACTGGGCCGCGGCCATGTCCCAAGACCGGTCCGAGGTGGCGCGGGTCTGGTTGCGAAGACCGTCAGCACCTCCGGGGGACCGCCCCCTGTGATCGGTGGCCGAACCCGTCCTGCAGGGCCGGTTGGCGACGGGGCAATTCGTCAGCGGGCTTGGACGAGCAGTGGCTGGGCGACCTCGCCGATCGAGCCGCGCTCGTCGGAGAGCTCGCCGTGGCACAGCCCGATGCCGTCGGCGGCGATCTGCGTGCGGCAGGCCAGGTGCACCCACTCGCCGTCCGGCTCGCGGGTCAGGTGGGTCGTCATGCCCGGTGGGATGGACCACCAGCGGTCGATGGGCAGCTCCACGGAGATGCCGTTGGCGGCGTCGGCGGCGATGAGCGCGCGGTCGAGACCGGTGAGCGGCCGGCCGGCGACCAGGGGGACGCGCACCCGGGTCCAGACGTCGGCCGGTCCGGGCTCCTGCGGTGACCCGGCGGTGTAGCGCCACTCGATCGCCTGCCCGTAGCCCCAGTCGGGCAGGGCGAACAGCTCCTCGGGTGACGAGTCGGGGACGGCGGGTGGCGGGCTGAGCTCGGTGACCACCGGCGGCGTGGGCGGCCACTGCTGCAGCACCACACCTCCTGCCCCGCGCCCATCGGCGACCACAGGGTTCTCGTCACGGCGCTCGCCCCGCGCCAAGCCGTGCCGATACCTACGGAAGGCGCACGCGAGCACTCCTGCCCTTGCCCGGCGGTCACCCTTACGACGACGGCACCCTGTTCGACGTCTGAACGCGCGAAGCGAAAGGTCGAGATGGCACCCCTTGAGAACGTAGCCGCCCTGCTGGGTCAGGTTGCCGGCGTCTCCCGCATCGACGACTCCAGCGACAGGGTCGACTCCGTCGTGAGCACCGTCCTGCGCTGCGTCTACGACGGACAGCGTGCGGTTGGCGTCGGTACGGACAGCAAGACGCAGATCGGCGGGCTGCTGGACCTTGTCGACCTACACCTACACGGGGATGACACCGTCGAGGGGGTCCCTGTCTCCCCCGACGAGGTGACGCTGCTTCTCGCGGACGACGACTGGGACACCGAGGCCGAAGGGGCGCTGCGGACCCTCTCGGCCCAGCTCCGAGCCACGTTCCGGGTGAACCTGCGCCGCCTGACGAGCCGCGCGGAGATCCTCCCGATCAGCGGGCACGGTCTCGATGACATAGGTGATCACGAGAGGTACCGGTACACCGAATGGCTCGGATACCTCATGGATCTGGGGCAGCAGCCGCCTGCCCTCGTCGACCGGATCATGACCGGGGTCTCCCGCGACGAGTTCCGCGCCTACCCGATGCTGACCAACAAGGGGTGGTGGTCGCTGCGACTCGAGGGGCTCGAGGTCGCTCAGGTGGGCCCGCGCCTGGGCCGCCTCGACGTGGGCAAGGACTACCAAGGACGGCGCGGACCCGAGCGCACGATGTGGATGCAGTTCGTCCCGGACGGCCGGCTGGAGGTCACCGAATCCGCCTACTCCGTCGCGCGCGCCACGGAAGTCATCAACCGCTTCGCCGACGCCTGGCAGGACGTGCTGTCCGCAGGGGAGAAGCAGAACGAGCACGCCCTGGAGTCGCGGATCCTGCGCGGCGCCGTGCCGATCCGCACTTCGAGCGGCGTGCTGGAGACGTTGCGTCCCGTGAGGGATGGGGTGAGCTGGGGCAGCCAGTTCCCGACACGCTGGGGGCGCACCCCGTCCAACGCCGGTCGGTATCTCGATGCCCTGCTGCGCGACGGCTCCACGCCCTGGGCCATCGAGATCAAGATCGAAGGTTCGGGCGGAGTGGGCAACTACTACCGGCACGCGGTCGAGCAAGCGGTCCTCTACCGCCACTTCATCCGCCAGGCCACGTACCTCGCCCCCTGGTTCGAGCAGTTCGGCCTCGACCACGCCACGTGCCGTGCTGCCGTCGTCGTCCCCGAGATCCGCACGCAGCAGGCTCGCTGGCGCGATCGGCTCCAGCGGGTCTGCGAGGCCTTCGACGTCGAGCTCATCGAAGTGCCTCAGCGTGTCGCCCAGGCAGCGCCGCTGCGGTGATGGTGGAACACCGGCCCGGCGAGCACGTGGTCCGGTGGCTCATCGAGGCCCGTGAGTCCAACCCGACCGGCGTGTACGACGAGGTCTTCGCCGACGTGTCCACCCGCATCAGCACCAGTGGCAGCGCGGGCAAGTCGGACATCGGCGCGCTTCTCTTCTGGAGGCGACTGCGGGCCGACACACGGTGGGTAGCGGCGCTCAACCATGTGGCTGACTGGGATGTCCGGGAGGTCACCGCGTCGGCCGTCGCTGCCGCGCGTGACAACTCCGCTGAGGTGCCGGAAGCCGCCGCAGTCGCGCGCCGCGCGCCGGCGGTGCTCCCTGGATTCGCCTCCGGCGATGCGCTCGCATCGGCGCTGATCGCTGCGTCGGCCCCCGAGCGCATGGCGGTCTACGACCGCCGGGCCCATGCGGCGCTTCGCGATGCGATCGGGCGGGACATCGGGCGCCGGTCGGGTCGCTATCGCCGATACATGGACGAAGTCGACGATCTCCTGGCGCACATCCGTCCGCATCGCCCTCACTGGACTGCCCGAGACGTGGACCGGGCGCTCTACGGGCTCGGTGGTCGAGGACCGGCAGTTCCTCCCACGTAGCCGTGCGCTGAGCGCACCCGGCCGAGCGCTGCGGCGACCGGACCGGGCGAAGTGCCCGGCCGCCGCGACGTCCCAGGGCAGGCCGGACCTCAGCACGGCGCAGGTCCGGTTGCCGATGTCCGGCGGCTCCGCCTCCGCCCAGCGCAGGAACCGGTCGAACAGGTCCGCCTCGCCCACGCCGTCGCGCTCGACCAGCGACGCCGCCACGAGCAACGCCATCTGCGTGTCGTCGGTGAACTCGCCCGGCTCCCAGCCCAGCGAACCACCGCCGCACATCTCCGTCGTCGAGCCCCGGGCGGGCACCGGGGAGTGGGGGAGGACGCACATGGAGGGCCGAACCCGAACGGTGCACCGAGCGCGTCGCCGACGGCGGATCCGACCAGCGCGCCGGCGACGCGGTGGAAGCGATGCATGCGGCCCATCCACTCCCCGGGGAACACGGAACCTCAGCCCACCGCGGCGCGCGCCTCGGCGCGAGCCCCCGCCGGGTCCGTGGCATCGCGACGCACCGCGGCCGCAGCGGCCGGCGCCAGGCCCGCGATCAGCCCGACCATCCAGAGCCCGGTGCTCCACGGCGTCGAACCGACGACGAGGAAGACCACCGTGCCCACGACGACCGACGCCGCGGCCCACGTGGGGATCACCCCGGCCCGCCGGAGGCCGACAGCCTGCGGCAGGAATGCGAGCCAGCCCACGAGGAACGGCAGGAACAGCGCGAGCGCGAAGGGCGAGCCCTCCAGGCCGATCATCAGCTCGCCCGCCCACGGCTGGTCGGCGAACGGCGCGACCGCCAGGTTGGTGCCGTAGTAGCCCTGCAGGTGCACCATGTGCCCGAGCACGCCCAGCGCCGCGAGCACGGCTCCGGCCCAGGCCCACCGTGGGGCGCCACCGACGGACAGCCGCCAGATGGTCAGCAGCGCGGGCACCAGCAGCAGCGCTCCCGCGTAGGTGAGCGCTCCGGCGGCGGCGAACGCGCCGGAGTTGGCCGCTACCTGCTCGAGGTACTGAGCGGCCTGCTCGGGCCCGTACCCGGTGTCGACCATCCCGGCGGACGCCGAGCGATCCACCTCCGCCATGCGGACCTGGTCACCCAGACCGATCAGCAGCGGTGCCGCGACGATGCTCCCCGCCCCGAACCACGTGGCCTTCCGTGCCATGACGGCCTCCCTCGTCCCTGTCCGGTGGGCTCTCCACCGGCACGGTCCCGAGCGTGTCCGCGCCGGTTCCTGACGCGCGTCCCCCGCGGCGCACCCCGATCTCTCGCCGATCGGAGGACCTCCCGGTCCGACCGCAGGGGGATCCCAGGAGCCAGACGACGTTCTACGGTTTCCCGGGTGGACCTGATCCGGAGCTGGGGCGCGGAGCTCGGGGTCGCGCTCGCCTGCGGAGCGTGGGTGGCGGTCTTCGTGGCCGAACCGGAGCAGGCGCTGCTCCTCGGGCCGGCGACCGTCGTCGCCGTCCTGCCGTTCCGTCGCCGGCCGTTGCCCGCCGGGGCCGCGGCGGTCGCGTACCAGCTGCTCGCCTGGTCGGCCGGGGTGCCCCTGGAGAACCCGGCGCTCCTCGCCCCGCTCCTCGTGGTCGCCTTCGCCCTCCGCCGCTACGACACCAGCGCGTGGGGCCTCGTCCTGCTGGCCGGAGGGGTGGCGGCGGTCGTCGCCCGTCAGCCGACCGTCGCCAACCTGCTCTTCGTCGGCCTGCTCGTCGGCGGCACCGCCGCGTTCGGCGCGGCGGTCCGCCGGCGGGACGACGACGCGCGGGCGGCGGCGGCGACCGCCGCGGAGCTCCGCGACCGGGACCCGGCCGAGACCGCCCGCCGCGTCGTCGCCGAGGAGCGGGCCCGGTTGGCCGGCGAGACGCTGGACGTCGTCCGCCAGGCCGTGCTCGCGATGCGCCGGCACGCGGGAGCAGCCGAGCAGTCCCTCGCCACTGCCGACCTGGAGGCCGTCGGCACCGTGGGACGGCGGGCGGTGACCGAGCTCCGACGCCTGCTCGGCCTGCTCCGGCAGAGCCCGGAGCCCCGGCCACCGGAGGAACCGGCCGGGAGCCGGAACCGGCCCCGCCGCCGCAGGCTGGACGTCGGGGGTGCGGCGGTGCTGGCCGCCCTGGCCGCTCTCGAGACGACCGCACTGGAAGCGACCGGCAGGACCGGCGTCCTCGGGCCCCTGCTCGCCGCCGCGGTCTGCTGCTGCGTCGCGCTGCGCCGGGTGGACGCCGCCGTCGCCTGCCTGCTGGCCGCACTTCCGCCGGGCGTGGCCATGGCGGCGGGCGTCCCGCTGCCGGGAACTCTGTCGACCGTGCTGGCGTGGGCGCTGCTGTCCTGGTCGGCCGGTGCGGACGGCCGCCGGTGGAGCCTCGCGGCGCTGACCGTGCTGGCCGGGGCCACCACGGCCGACACCTTCCTGCACGCCTCGGAGAACGTGGCGGTCACCGTGGCGACGTTCGCGGTTCCCGCCGTCGCCGGCCTGCTGTGGATGTCCCGCGACCACGCCGGCCGGACGGCCGAGGCCGCCGCGACGACCCTCGAGGCCGCACAGCGGAGCGCGTCGACGCGCGCGGTCCAGGCCGAGCGGCAGCGGCTGGCGCGGGAACTGCACGACGTGGTGAGCCACGCGATCTCGGTCATGGTCGTCCAGGCCGGCGCGGCCCTGGCCCTCCGCACCAGCGAGCCGGCGCGGGCCCGGCAGGCGGTACGGGCCGTGGCCGATGCCGGTACCCGGGCGCTGGCGGAGCTCGACGTGCTCTTCGGGCTGCTCGACGGCGGCGCGGCCGGCGCCGAAGGACATGCCCTTCCGGCCCGGCCGCCGGGCCTCGCCCGTGCGCTCGGCGAACTCTCCGCCCGCATCGAGGGCGCCGGCGTCACCGTCCGGCTGCGCGTGCCGGAGGACCTGCCCACCGACGACGCCGTCGCGGAGTCCGTCCACCGGGTCGCCCAGGAGGCGCTCACCAACGCCGTCCGGTACGCGCCGGGTAGCCGCGTCGAGGTCACGGTCGACCGCGCCGGGGACCGACTGACGGTCACCGTGGTCGACGACGGCCCACGCAGCCGGCCTCCCGCATCGTCGTCCTCCGGTTTCGGGCTGGTCGGCCTGACCGAACGGGTCCGGGCGCTCGGTGGCGAGCTCGTCGCCGGACCGGAGCCCTCCGGCGGGTTCCGGGTGGCCGCGACCATGCCGGTGCCGTCGTCCCGGGCCGGCGTACGGCCGTGATCCGGGTGGTGATCGCCGACGACCAGGATCTCGTCCGGGGCGGGTTCGGCGCGATCCTCGCCGCCGAACCCGACATCGCCGTGGTGGGTGAGGCCGCGTCCGGGGCCGAGGCGGTGCGGGAGGCCGTCGCGCAGGAGGCGGACGTCGTCCTCATGGACGTGCAGATGCCCGGCAGCGACGGCATCGCCGCCACCGCGGCCGTGCTGTCGGCGCGGCCGCGGTGCCGGGTGCTGGTCCTGACCACCTTCGACCTCGACGAGTACGTCGCCGGCGCCCTCCGTGCGGGGGCCAGCGGTTTCCTGCTGAAGACCACCGCTCCCGCGGAGCTCGCCGCGGCGATCCGCGCCTGCCACGAGGGGGATCTGCTGTTCGCCCCGACGGTGACCCGCCGGCTGGTCGAGGCCTACCTGGCCGGGCCGGCGGCGCGCACCGGCTCCGGCGACCGCCTGCGGTCGCTCACCGAGCGGGAGACCGACGTGCTGGCCGCCATGGCACAGGGGCTCAACAACGCGGAGATCGCGGCGGCCCTGTACCTGGGGGAGGCGACCGTGAAGACCCACGTCACCCGGGTCCTGGCCAAGCTCGGGGTCCGCGACCGGGTGCAGGCAGTCGTGGTCGCCTATCAGAACGGCCTTCCGCCTGCCGCCCGGTGACCGCCGCCGGTCGACCCGCACGGATCGGGACCAGTGCCTCACGACGCCGGGACAGCGCCCGGCCCACCGTGTTCCTCGCCCCGCCGGGAAGGACCTGTCGGGAGAAGGAGGTACACCGATGACCGCTGAGCCCGTGTCCCCGGCTCTGTCGGCGACCACGCCCCGTGTCGACCCGATCCCCCGGCCCGCCCCCATCGGCCGCCGCGCCGCCGTCGTCGCCCTCACCGTCGGCGCGACGCTCAATCTCGCCGAAGCCCTCATCAACCGGATCGTCGGCGAGAGCTCTTCGGTCGAAGGCAGCCTCGAGGCCTACGCGGCGAATCCGACCCTCGCCCGGATCGGCCTCGTCCTCGGCACCATCGCCGTTCCGTTCCTGCTGCTCGGCCTGGTCGCCATGGCGCAGCTGATCCGTCCCCGCATGCCCAAGCTCGGCACGACCGCCATGGTCTTCGGCTTCGTGGGCGCCCTGGGCTTCTTCGGCATCCACGTCGTCGGGATCTATGACTACGCGGCGGCCGACCAGCCCGACCGCGAGGCCATGGTCGCCCTCGTCGAGTCGGCGCAGAACAGCCCGCTCGCCCTGCTGGTCCTGGTGCCGTTCCTGCTCGGCATGGCCGGCTCGGTGCTGCTCACCTCGATCGGCTACCTGCGCACCCGCGTCGTGCCGATCTGGATCCCCGTCGTCCTCCTGGTCTTCCTGGTCGTGGACTTCGGCGGCTTCCCCACCGGACCGGTCGACCCGCACTGGCTGTTCGTCGCCGCCTCGTTCGGCGTCGCCGTCCTGATCGCCAAGCAGACCGACCGGCAGTGGTGGCTGGCCCGCGCCACGGAAGAGGCAACCCCCTGATCAGCGGGCCCGCATTCCGTTAGCGTCGCCCCGCGAGGTGGTCCAGCCAGTGCTCCGACGACGCGCAGCCCCGACGAGCCGGGCCGCCACCACGGTGGCCCGGCTCTCGGCCGTGGCCGCCGTCGGCTGGCTCGTCGCCGGCCTGATCGCGCACGCCGCCACCCCGGCAGCCGAGCGCGCGGACCTCTTCGCCAGCCCCGAGCCGGTGGTCGGCCCCGCCATGGCGATCGTCGGCGCCGTCCTGCTGGGACGGGTGCCCGGCCACCGGGTCCTGCAGCTGATGACGGTCATCGGGTGCGTCGCATGCGTGTACGCCGGCTCCGTCGGGCTCGCCGTCCACGGCTTCACCGGCAGTGACGACCCGGCGTTGGTCTTCCGGATCGCCGCCTGGCTCACCCTCTGGACCTGGGTGCCGTCGTTCGTCTCGTTCGTCACCCTCCTTCCGCTGATCTTCCCGGGCGGACGGTTGCTGTCCCGCCGCTGGCGCCCGGTCGCGATCACCGCGCTGGCGCTGATCGCCACGATGTCGCTGCTCACCGCTTTCACCGGCATCCAGCCCGAGAGGGACCAGCCGCCGAACCCCCTCGCCGTTCCGGTTCCCGAGCCGTTCCTGGACGCCGCCCAGACGGTCCTCAATCCGTTGCTCCCGGTGGTCGCGGTGCTCGCCCTCGCGAGCCTCGTCCTGCGGTTCCGGCGGGCCGATCCCGACGGACGGCGGCAGATCGCCTGGGTCGGCTACGCGCTGGCCCTGGCGGTGCTGGCCTCCTTCGTCGCACCCGCTCCGGTGAACCTCGTCGCCACCCTCGCCGTGCCGCTCGCCATCGGCATCTCCGTCGTCCGCTACCGGCTGTTCGGCATCGACGTCGTCGTCAACCGCACATTGGTCGGGACGGCGCTGCTCGCCGCCTCGGCGCTGGTCTACGTCGCCGTGGTCGGCTGGCTGGGCGGCATCAGCGGCACCGGCGACTCGGTCGTCGGGTTCGTCGGCGCGGTCGCGGTCGCCGCCGTCTTCCACCCGCTCTACGTGCGCATCCAGCGCGCCGTCGACCGGCTCCTGCACGGCCTCCGCGGCGACCCCTACCGGGTGCTCGGCCGCATCACCGAACGCCTCCGCCGCGCCGGCTCGCCACGCTCGGCACTCACCCAGGCCGTCGCGGCGATCGCCGAAGACCTCAAGCTGCCTGCGGTCGCCGTCACGGTCGACCGGCCCGACGCGCCGCCGGTCGTCGAGTCCGTCGGCGACCCGGCCCGAGCCGTGCACCAGTTCTCACTGCTCTGGCACGGCGACGTCGTCGGCACCCTGTCCGTCGCCCACCGCCCCGGTACCGACGGGCTCGACCCGGTCGACTCAGCACTGCTGGAGGACCTCGCCGCGCAGCTCGCCGCCGTCGGGTTCGCGCTGCGGCTGGTCACCGACCTCGAGCGCTCCCGCGACCGGCTGGTCACCGCCCGCGAGGAGGAACGCCGGCGGATCCGCCGCGACCTGCACGACGGGCTCGGCCCCCAGCTGGCCTCGGCCGTCATGGCCCTGGACGTCGCCTCGCGCGCTCTCGGCCGGGAGCCGGAGCGGGCAGCCCCGCTCGTGACCACCGCCCGCGACCAGCTCCAGGAGGCGGTCGGCGACGTGCGCCGCATCGTGCACGACCTGCGCCCACCCGCGCTCGACGACCTCGGCCTGCTCGGTGCCCTGCGGGCCACCGGCCCGGCGCTGTTGGACGACGGCCCGCCGAAGATCAGCATCGAGGGCAGCGGCCCGCTCGACGACCTGCCCGCCGCCGTGGAGGTGGCCGCCTACCGGATCGCGCAGGAGGCCCTGACCAACGCCGTCCGCCACGCCGGTGCCGAGCACATCGACGTCCGGCTGCGCGGGGAAGCGGACGCCCTCGCCGTCGAGGTCGTCGACGACGGCCGCGGCTGCCGGGACGACGCACCGCCCGGCCTCGGCCTGCGGTCGATGCGCGACCGCGCCACCGAGCTCGGCGGCACCTGCCAGGTCACGCCCGCCCCCGGCGGTGGCACCCGGGTGAGCGCCGTCCTGCCGCTGGAGGGAGTCGCATGACCCGCGTCGTCATCGCCGACGACCATCCCGCCTTCCGAGCCGGGCTCAAGGTGCTGCTGCAGGACAGCGGCGTGGACGTCGTCGCCGAGGCCGCCGACGGGCTCGCCGCGGTGGACGCCGTCGTCGAGACCCGCCCCGACGTCGCGCTGCTCGACCTGCAGATGCCCGGGCTGACCGGCGTCGAGGTGACGAAGCGGCTGCAGGAAGTCGCTCCTGGCACCCGGGTGCTCGTGCTGACCATGATCGAGGCGGACGAGACGGTGCTCGCCGCCATCCGCGCCGGCGCCTGGGGGTACCTGCTCAAGGGAGCCGGCCAGGCGGAGATCGAGCGGGCAGTGCGATCGGTCGCCGACGGCCAGGTCGTCTACGGGGCGGGCGTCGCGGAGCGGGTGCGGGCATTCTTCACCGCGAGCACCGGCGCGGCGCTGCCCCCGCTCCCGGAGCTTTCGGAGCGGGAGCGGGAAGTGCTCGTCCTCGCGGCTCAGGGTCGCGCCAACGCCGACATCGCCCGGCGGCTGTTCCTGTCGGAGAAGACCGTGCGCAACCACGTGTCGAGCATCTTCGCCAAGCTCGGCGTTGGCGACCGCGCCGCCGCCGTGGCCCGCGCCCGCGACGCCGGTCTGGGCGTGTAGGCCGAGGAGCGGCCGTCCAGGCGGCTTACAGGGCCTGATCGCCCTCGGTCGCCCCGCGCCGCGCTTCCAGGTGCTCGAGTGCGGCGGCGAAGCTGTCGTTCCACAGCCCGAGGTGCGGCCAGCGTTCGGCCACGTGCGCCGTCGCCTCGGCGACCGACATCCCCTTCTCGCGGACCAGCCAGCCGCGCAGCACCAGCCCGGTGCGGGAGGCGCCGCCGTGGCAGTGCACCAGCAGCCGGTGTCCTTCGTCCTGCAGCGCGGCCATGTCGTCCAGGACGTCGGCGAGCATGACGTCGAGGTCGGCGTTGTGCTCGTTGTCGGCGATGTAGGCCATCCGGTGCACCGGGTGGGGGAACGGCTCGCCCAGCCGGCACAGCGAGATGACGGCGAAGTCGTCGTCGCTGTACCGGGCGCCGTCGAGGTTGCCGGCCCAGATGCCGGGCAGGACCTCTGCTGGGCCGATGCGCGGGATCACGCCCGGGTCGTAGTTCTGCTGCACCCCGCCGTCCAGCGCCGCCGCCAGTTGCTGCAGGTCGGACAGGCGCCACACCTTGTCGCCGTGGCCGGGCACCTGGCCGTGCACCGCCGACGCCCACCGGCTCGGGATGCCGCCCATCCCGTACACGGCCCCGGCCAGCCCGCCGGCCACGCAGGCCACCGTGTCGGTGTCCCCGCCGAGGTCGATGACCAGCCGCAGCACCTCGGCGAAGTCACGCCCGTTCCGCAGCGCCCACACCGCTTGGCCCAGCGTCGGCCACACCGCACCGTTCGACTCGGTGGCCCGGTCGGGCGTCCAGTCCGGTGCCAGAACTGCCGCCCACCCCTCCCGATGCTCGGTCAGCACTGCCTCCAGCGCCGTCGGGATCGCCGTCAGCGGGTCGCCTCCGTCCAGCGCCACCCGCATCAGCTCGTGGTAGATCGCGCAGCCCTCTCCGGCCGACGGGTCGCCGTGGGTCAGCGCCGATATCCGCCGGGCGGCGTCCATGGTTTCCTCGCGCCCCTCCCGGGAGAACCGGATGGCCGCCGGCGTCGTCCGCATCAGCGAGCCGTTGCCGGCCGCGTGACCCGACCGCGCGAAGTGCTCGACCGCGGCAACATCCCACGGCCGGCCGGAGCCGAGGACGGCCCGGGTCTGGTTGCCGATGTCCGGCGGCCCCGCCTCGGCCCACGCGCGGAACCGGTCGAAGACATCGGCCTCGTCGAGGCCGCCGCGCTCCACCAGCGACGTCGCCACCAGCAGCGCCATCTGCGTGTCGTCGGTGAACTCACCCGGCTCCCAGTCGAGTGAGCCGCCTCCGCACATCTCCGTCTTCGAGCCACGCGCCGGCACCGGGAAGCGGGTGGAGAACTGCCCGGGCGGGCCGAACTCGAACGGGGCGCCGAGGGCGTCGCCGACGGCGGAGCCGACGAGCGCGCCGGCCACTCGGTGGGAGCGGTGCATGCGCTGGGTCACTCAGGCATCCTCGCCGACGGCGGTGCCGCGCGTGCGTGCGACGCAGGATGAGGCTCGTGGCGTCGTCAGCGGGCCTGGACGAGCAGCGGCTGGGCGACCTCGCCGATCGAGCCGCGCTCGTCCGAGAGCTCGCCGTGGCACAGCCCGATGCCGTCGGCGGCGATCTGCGTGCGGCAGGCCAGGTGTACCCACTCGCCGTCCGGCTCGCGGGTCAGGTGGGTGGTCATGCCCGGTGGGATGGACCACCAGCTGTCGATGGGCAGCTCCACGGAGATGCCGTTGGCGGCGTCGGCGGCGATGAGTGCGCGGTCGAGACCGGTGAGCGGCAGGCCGGCGACGAGTGGGACGCGCACTCGGGTCCAGACGTCGGCCGGCCCGGGCTCCTGCGGCGATCCGGCGGTGTAGCGCCAGTCGATGGCCTGCCCGAAGCCCCAGTCGGGCAGGCCGAACAGCACCTGCGGCGAGGAGTCGGGGACGGCGGGTGGCGGGTTGAGCTCGGTGACCACCGGTGGGGTCGGTCCGACGGCGAGCGACCACACGCGGGCGACGGCGACCGTGCGGCCCTCCACCGTCATCACGGCCTCGGTCAGGTCGATCCGCCGCCCCGGGCGGACGGAGGACACCTCGACGGCGAGCTCGCGGCGGGGGATGGCGCCGAAGAAGTCGACGCTGATCCGGGCCGGGCGGGAACCGGCCCCGGTCGCTCGGGCGGCGTCGGCCGCGAGGTGGGCCAGCAGTGCGGACGGCGGTCCGCCGTGCTGGGCGCTGTGGTCCCACGGGCTCTCGGTGGCCCGGGTGGGCGCGAAACGGTTGTCGCCCAGCGGCAGGTAGAAGGCCTCGAACTCCATGCCCGGCAGTCTGGCCGAGGCGGTCACCCGGGGATCGGGCGGACGTGCCATCGCCCGATCGGGTGTCGCTGCACCGGCCGGCTCTGCGGATGGCCGCTCGCTGTCGGTGGTGCCTGTCATGGTCCGCCCCTGCCGTCACGGGTACGGTGCGGACCAGGGAGTGGCATGGGCGGATCGGTCGGTGTGCAGGCTGGCCGAGGACCTCGCCACCGTCGACATCCTCTCCGGCGGCCGGCTCAACCCCGGCGTCAGCGTCGGCCCGCCGATGCGCTGGGACGACGTCAAGGAGTCGCTGTACCCCGACACCGCCGACGCCGAGGACTTCAGCTACGAGCGCGTCGAGCGGCTGCTCCGGTTCGTCCGCGGCGAGCAGGCCGGCACCGTCCGCGGCCGCGAGGGCATCGAGGAGTGGTCCGACCGGGTGGAGCCGCACTCGCCCGGGCTGCAGCACCGCCTCTGGTACGGCGGCGCCAGCACCCGGTCGGCGCAGTGGGCGGGCGCGCACGGCATGGATTTCCTGACTAGCAGCGTGGTTAAAGCGGAAGACTCCGTCGACTTCGCCGAGATCCAGGCCGGGCAGATCCGCGCCTTCCGCGCCGCCTCGCCGGCGGGGGAGGCTGCCCGCGCCTCGCAGGGCCTCGTCGTCATCCCCACCGACTCGGCCACCGACGAGCAGCGGGCCAGGTATGCCGCCTACGTCGAGGCCCGCTCGTCGCGCGTCGGCGTCCCGCAGGGGCCCGGTCGGCTGCTGTTCGCGCCGGATCTGCTGGGCACCTCCGAGCAGATCGCCGAGGCGCTCTACGCGCACGCCGGCTTCCGCGAGGTGCGCGAAGTGGTCTTCGCGCTGCCGTTCAGCTTCGAGCACGAGGACTACGTGCAGATCCTCACCGACATCGCCACCCGCCTCGGGCCCGCGCTCGGCTGGGGCCCCGCCAACGGGTGATCAGCGTCAGGGGCGCGGGAGGCCTGCTGGGACGGCATCGGGCACACGTGGCCGATCCCCGCCGTCCGCCGATGTCGCACTGCACCGCGCTGCTCACCGGTAGAGATGCCCAGGAACCGACCTCGCCGTGCCAGGCTGGAGCCGTGGTCGACGACCTGCTCGTGGCGCGCAACCCTGACCCGGAGTCCACGCTGCCCTACCTGGTGCGCATCCCGCTCGGCCCGGCCGGCGTCGTCGTCAAGGCCAAGGAGCCGTGGCCGCGGACGGCCAAGGTCTACTGCCACCGGGCCGAGGCGTGGCCGGACGACGCGGAGATCGTGGAACGGCACGCGGTCCGGTCGTGCTCCCGCCGTGGTCCCGCGATCGACCTGGTGCTGGCCCGCGCGCGGGAGAACCGCTCGCAACTGGTCATCACCCAGGGGCGCGGGCGCGAGATGATCTTCTGGCAGTCGCCGCGGACGACGAAGCAGGCCCGCCCCGGTGCCCACCTGCCCACCGCCCGGGCCCACGGTCAGGTGCTCGACATCCTGGTCGACAGCGGCGAGAAGTACCCGTACGCGCTCGGTGCGCAGCAGGCCACCACCCGGCGGCAGCGGCTGGCCGCCGGGGACTACGCCGTCGAGCTCGACGGGGACGTGGTCGCCGCCGTCGAGAGGAAGACCCTTGAGGACCTCGCCGGCAGCCTGCTGTCGGGAAAGCTCACCTACGCCCTCGCCGAGCTGACGGCGCTGCCGCGCGCCGCCGTCGTGGTCGAGGACCGCTACAGCCGGCTGTTCAAGCTGCCGCACACGCCCGGCGCCCGGGTCGCCGAGGCGCTGGCCGAGGCCCAGGCCCGCTTTCCCTCGGTGCCGGTGGTCTTCTGCGAGACCCGGCCCCTGGCGCAGGAGTGGACCTACCGCTGGCTCGGCGCGTGCCTCGCCGAACTCGGCGCGGTGCGTGCCACCGAGGCGGTCGAGGGTTCGTTCGCCCCAGGCCGGCCGGTGCCGGCCCGGCCCGCCTCGCCTGCGGAGATCCGTGCTTGGGCGCGGACGCAGGGAATCGACGTCAGTGACCGTGGCCGGATACCGGCCGACCTCCTCCGTCGCTTCCACCGGTCGGCGGGCTGATCAAGGGAACTCGTGGCCGAGGGGCGACCAGGGCGAACGGATCCGCGAGCCCTCTACCAAGGGTGGTATCACTCCGGTATCATCGCGCCCATGGCCATGACCTTGCGCATCGACGACGAGCTGGAGAAGGCTCTCGCCGCCCTCGCTGAGGCGGAGGGCACCTCACGGCAGGAGATCGTTCGGCGTGCCGTCCTGGAGCGGCACGCGCGTAGCGGTCACGTCTCCCGGGTGCAGGAGAGCTCCGCGCGGCTTCTGGAGCAGTGGGGCGATGTCCTGCATCGCCTCGGTACGGCGTGAACGAGGTCGAGTACCTCGATCTCGAGGATCTGCTGTCTCTCACCCGAGCCCTGGAAGCGGGCCCGGTCAGGGACATCGGGCTCCTGGACTCCGCCGCCGGCCGCCCTCGTGCGCAGGCGCTCGGGCAGGACGCCTACGGAACGCTTCCGCTCAAGGCTGCGGCCCTCCTGCACTCGGTCGTCCGAAACCACGCGCTGGTCGACGGCAACAAGCGGCTCGGCTGGCTGGCCACGGTCGTCTTCCTCGACCTGAACGGCCACGCCCCAGACCTGGACGATGACGCAGCGTTCACGCTCGTGATGGACGTGGCGGCCGGCGGCGTCGACGTCGAGGCGATCGCTTCCCGCCTCAGGGTCGTTCGTCGCTGAGGCATCCTCTGGGGCAGGCGCGCAGCTCCCGCGGCTGGTGATGGGGTCAGGAGAGCTCCGGTGAGGCAGCAAGCGGAGTGCGGTTCGCCGATCTGCCATCGCACCAGGTTGCTCGCGAGGTGGCCGTGGGACGCGTGAGGCGGGAACGGACTGGCTCGGCCCGAAACCCCGGGTTTCGTCGCCCCGACGTGCCATGGTCCGCCTCGTCCGCACGCTCGGTCGACGTTCGGCCGCGAGCCCAGAGGAGCCGTCGTGACCGTTGCCGTCGTCGACGTGGAGACCACCGGCCTGCATCCCGTGACGGACCGGGTCGCGTCGCTCGGCGCCCGGGTGATCAGCGAGCCGGTGTTCTGGGAGTCGCTTCCGGTCGCGGGGGTGCGCGCGTGACCGCTCTCCTGTTCCCCGACGACCCGCAGTTCGCGTCGGCGGCCGAGCGGTTTCTGGTGGAATCCCTGCTGGAGCAGCTTCCCGACGACGCCGCGCTCTTCTGCAACGTCCGGCTGAGCGACGGGCAGCAGGACCGCGAGGCCGACGTCGTCGTCGCCTGGCCGGGCGTGGGCGTCGCCGTCGTCGAGGTCAAGGGCGGCCATGTCACGCTGCAGCGGGGGGAGTGGCGGCAGGGCGGGGACGGCACCGACCACGTCATCCACCCGGTCGACCAGGCCGTCGCCTGCAAGCACCTGCTGTGCGGTTACCTCGCCGATCACCCGCGCTGGTCCGCCGGCCGGCCCAGGTCCGCGCACCTCGTCGCGCTGCCGGCCACCACGCTGGCACCGGACTTCATGGCCCCCGGCCTCGCCCGCTGGATGGCGATCGACGCGACCGACGTCCCGCACGCCGCCGCCCGGATCAGGGCCGCGCTGGAGAAGGTCCGCGACGAGCCCGACCCGCCGACCGCCGAGGACGTCGAGGCCCTCGTCGACTGCCTGGCCGGCACGCTCATCCCGCAGCAGCACCTGCTCGCGCAGCTCGCCGAGCGCGAAGCCGCATGCGACCTGCTCACCCGGGACCAGGCCAAGGTCCTCGACCTGCTGGCGTCGTTCTCCCGGGTGGAGATCCGGGGCGGCGCAGGCTCCGGGAAGACGTGGCTGGCCGTCGAGAAGGCCCGCCGCCTCGCCGCGGACGGTCAGCGGGTCGCGGTCATGTGCTACTCGCGCGGCCTCGCCGAGTTCCTCAAGCGCCGCGTCGAGACGCTGCCCAAGCGGCAGCGACCGGCCTACGTCGGCACCTTCCACAACCTCGGCATCGGCTGGGGCGTCGAGCCGGGCTCGGACGACGACAGCGGCTACTGGGAGGAGTTCCTGCCCGCGGCGATGGTGACGCTCGCGGCGGAGCTCCCGGAGCGTGAGCGCTTCGACGCGATCGTCGTCGACGAGGGTCAGGACTTCGCCCAGAGCTGGTGGGACGCCGTCCTGGCGGCGCTGCGCGACCCCGACACGGGCTCGCTCTACGTCTTCTCCGACGAGGGGCAGCGCATCTTCGCCAGGCAGGGCCGGCCGACCGTCGACCTGATGCCGATCCCGCTCAACGAGAACCTGCGCAACACCAAGCAGATCGCCGGCACCTTCTCGAGCCTCGCGCCCGAGCAGATGAAGATCCGTGGCTCCTCCGGTGCGCCGGTGCGGTTCGTCCAGTGCGGCACGGAAAGCGCCGTCGGCGCGGCCGACGACGTCGCCGACGCGCTGCTCGAGGACGGCTGGCCGCCCGAGTCGGTGGCGCTGCTGACCACCCATCGGCGGCACAACGTGCAGAGGGAACGCCAGGAGGAGGGGCAGGACGCCTACTGGGCGACCTTCTGGCAGGACGACGACGTCTTCTACGGCCACGTGCTCGGTTTCAAGGGGCTGGAGCGGCCGGCCGTCGTGCTGGCCGTCAACGGTTTCCGGGACGAGTCCCGCGCCAGGGAGATGCTCTACGTCGCGCTGTCCCGCGCCCGCGACCTGCCGGTCGTCTGCGGGGACCTGGACCTGATCCGACGCGTCGGCGGCCCGGCCGTGGCGCAGCGCCTGTCGAGCAAGGAGGGAGACGGGCGCGGGCGATGAACCTCGCACAAGCCGTCGGGGTACGTGGGGACTCGGCGGCTTCTCAAGCGTCGTCGTCACGCCGGGAAAGGCGCACTACCTGCTCACGACCGCGTATCGGCTCCGGGTGACGGTCTCCATGTCGGCCTCCGCCAGGCTGACATCGCGGTCGAGATCGAGTGAAGCAGAGACGGATCGCTCGTCGTCTTCCCCGCAGAGGCTGCTTGCTCTAGTGCCGTGCCCGGCAACGTTCGCCCTGAAGGCGGCTTAGAAGACAGACATCACCCGCCGTCACATGGGGGTGAACATCCGCAAGTTCGTGGTCCAGGCGCACTTCCTCGATGAGTTGGTTCAGCTGGGCACGCCCCCCTGACGACGTCGACGAAGGTGGACCCGAAGCTCACTGCTGACTCATCACCTTGGTCAGCTTGTTGATCGAGTCCTCGATGCGACCGAGCGTCCCCGGGGCCGCCGCCTCGCTGTTCCTGAGTGCGGCCAGCGACAGGGTGTAAGTCAACGGCGGTAGCGCTCCGAACGGTCCTTCGCAGTCCACGGTGACTTTGTTGTCCTCGGGCAGTTGGCCACCGACGAAGTAGTCGGGAGACGTGCCCAGGTGGTACTTCATGCTTCGTCCAGGCGCTAGGAACGAGATGCCCTCGTCAAGTGCGGCGAAGGGCTCGACTGGACGACCTTGCCACCGAGACATCAGCGGCGGGTCAACTTGACCCGGACGTTATGGGCAATGGTCGAGCCGTGGTTCGTGACTGCAACTTGCAGCAGGTGCCCAGACCCCGGGCTGGGGACGACATCGGCGACGACGTAAGGCTGCGCCTGGTCCTGGCGCACCATCTCCTGCAGCTCGTTCTGTCGACGCGCGGCCTCGACCTGCTCGCGCGCTGAGTCGGCTGATTGCCTTGCCACGTCGACTTGCTCGCCTGCTCGCTCTGCCTGCACCTTGGCGGCGTCAGCAGACGCCTTCGCGCTGCGTGTTTGAGACCGGGCGAAAATCGCTGTGATGATGGCGACTACCAACGCCACGAGGGCGATCGCCGACGACACGATGGCTACAACTACTTCCCTATCCATGCCGAGGATCGTCACAGGTAACTCCGACAATCTCGCCACGCACGCGCGCCCAGTGCGCCATTACCACTGGGTAGGCCGGAGTTGAACGCGATCAGCAGGACGCGCTCGTCGAACTGCACCCGGCCAAGCATCGCCTCAACGACGTGCACGCCGACATGCTGACCGCCGGTGGAGCGCAGCTACTGCTGACCGCCGGCCCGGTCACGGTTCCGGCGCACATGCGCAAGCCGCTGCTGCGGCAGCGCACCGCCTCGATCCTGTGCAACGGCCCGGCCGACTACCCGCTCCTGACCATCTTCGACCGCTACGTCACCGCAGGCAGCTGACCGCGATGTCCGAGGACTGTCACCGTCACTGCCGGCGCCTAGGACACTGTCCCGTCCAGCTCGGCGCACGGCTCGCCAAGCTAGAAGAAGACGGCCTGCGCAATCGCGTCGGGGACGTCCCAGACGCTGAAGCTCTGAGCCTTGTGGCGCCGTTTCCATCGCGCGACCGCTTCCTCCGGAGTTCGGCCGTATGCAACACACTTCCCATGCGACGCTCGGTGCAACGGCAGGAAACGGACTGCGGTGACGTGGGGCTCAGGCCGCCGGCGGCGAAACAGCATGGCAGTGCTCCTCGTCAGATAGTCGGAAAGTTGCTCTTCGCGTAGGTCGCCACGGTGCGCATCCCCACCGCGTTGACCGTGGCGCCGACGCCCCCACCCACGAACGGCACGAGCTTGCCGAGGTTGACGACTCCCTTGGTGCCGGCCTTGGTGACGAGCCGGAAGCCGACCTTCTTGTTGATCTCGATGAGCACCTTGCCGGGCAGCTTCTTGAGTGCAGCCATCGCGGTTTTGGTGCCGAGCTCGACGCCGACCTTCGACGCGGCCGCGACACCGCCTGCGCCCAGAAGTGACAGCAGTACGACGCTCCGGACCTCGTCGGACTCGATGTCGTACCCGCGGAGATACGCGACGGCGGCGGCGCAGCGGCCGGCGTAGGCGTAGAACATCGCGATGTCGGTCGGGATCGCGACCGGCAGTGTGGCGATCCCGCCGAGCCCGGTGGCGAATCCCGTCGCCGTGACTACGCGCGCATGCGTGGCGATGACCTTCGCGATGGCCACCTCGACGTCGACGTGGTGGGCCCGGTGCTCCTCGGCGATCTCGCGGGCGCCCTTGAACCGACCGGCGCCGTCCACGCCGACGGAGAGGATGTTCGAGACCAGCTTCTCGGCGAGCTCGGCGCCCTTCCGACTCGTCTGGGTAGGCATCACCTCGCCTACCAGCTCATCGGTGTCGTAGTCCTCGACCACCTCGGTCTTGCGGATCAGCTGCATCGGTCTTCCTCCCCGTTCGGTCCCTCCACTCTTCGTCATCGACGACGAGAGAACCGGGACCGTGCCGCCGACACCGCCGCAGGAAGCGGCCCTTCTCACTGCCGTCACAGACGCCCCGCCAGCAGCCGCGGCGCATGTCCGGCGCAGCTGGTGCACGGCACGTTGGCTAGCGGGAAGGGTGGTTCGACGGCGGCGAGCGTCCCCTTGCCGCGTGAGGAGGCGAGACCGCGGAGGCGTCCAAGCGCGAGATTGCGGTGCATCCCCGGCGGCAGCGCAGCCGCGGGGCTGGACCCGACCGGCGGGGCGCATCCCGCGGCCATCCGCACCCCACGGGCCTCACGCGGCGCATGCGCGGCGCGGTCGGTGGCATTTCGCTGGCCGATCACGGAGTGTGCCGAGCCGTGAACGACTTCTTGACGCTCGTCGCTGTGGTCCTCGCCGCGTGGGCGCTGATCCGCCTCATCCGCTACATCCGCAAGGAGCGCTACTTCGCCAGCGAGGAGTTCGGGGCCCACAAGGCCGCTGTCGCCGCGGTGGTCGCCGAGCACAACGAAGTCAGCGCGTACACCGCCGACATCCGGTCCGGCGGCACGTTCCAAATCGGTGCGTCGACCACTGGGACCCAGGCGCACCTGGCGTCCTTTCAGAACACCAGCCAGTGGAACTACCGGCGCGACCGGAACCTGGCCAGCTACCAGGCCCGGAATGTGCACAACTGCTCCCTGCAGGTCGTCCGAAACGCCAGCGCGGACCCGCTGAAGTACGTGATGAAGTACTTCGGCATCCGGGCCGACGAGCCCAGCCTTGAGGAGGTCGAGCGCCTCGGCGAGAGCATCTCCCGCCTCGAGGCAGCCGTCGGCAACCTCCACGAGCGCGAGGCCGCCATCGCCGCGTCGATCGACCCGCCCAGCTTCATCCGTAAGCACTACTGGCGGGAGTTGATGGCGCAGGTCGGCGCGCACCTCGCGCCGATCTCCGTGCCCTACCCCGTCTACGTGTTCGAGTACGTCAGCGCCGGTGGCAACAGCTCGCAGAGGGCGACCGTCACGTTCAACGCTCCGGTCATCGACGCACTTGTCGAGACGCTCGGGCAGAAGATCCGCTGGAGGAGGAGCGCAGCCGGCCAGCGCGCCCTGATGACGACCAGGCTGCGCAATGACATCAAGGCGCGCGACAACTACACCTGCCAGCGCTGCGCCGTGTCCCTGGCAGACGAGCCCCACCTGCTGCTGGAAGTGGACCACATGATCCCGGTGTCGAAGGGTGGCCTGTCCACGCCGGAGAACCTCCAGACGTTGTGCTGGCGCTGCAATCGGTCGAAGGCCGCCAAGCTCGTCTGACACCGGGTCCCGAGCGCGGCCCGACCACCAAAGCCTCCGCGGCCTGGACCCACCTCGGTCCGGGCCGCAGCGCTGTGCCCACGTGGCGGCCGCCAGTCGCCGCAAGTCTCATGCTCGAGAGCGCCATCTCCGGGCTCGTACGTCGCCGGAAGTGTCCGTCGGCGGAGCGAAGTGTCCTTCCGCGGAACCGTTCGCCCCAGCAGTGTCCGTGGCCGGACGACGCGGGCAGTGTCCGTCGGCGGAGAGCCGCAGGTCGCGCGGGGACACTCTCGCCGGAATCCGCGCCTCGCCGACGACGACCCGCGAGGGCCGTATCCACAGCGCCTCCTTGACCAGCCGGTGCAGCGGGATCTCACCCGCGCCCTCGAGGTTGAGCTGGCGGGTCTGCATCGCCACGACGTCGGGCAGCGGCACCCAGAGGCGAATCCGTATCGACTGTCCCTAAGTGGGCCGCTCAGTGACACCCCAACGCCGCCGCCTGGCCGCATCAGCAGGGGGATCGTTGGCGGCCGGGGTACTGGCCCTCCGCAACCTCAGCTGCTGCGACCGCGGATACCTTGCCTGCATGCCGGTGTCCATGACGATCCGCGACGTCCCCGATGACGTCGCGGATGAGTTGGCGATGCGCGCGGCCCGAGCCGGTCAACCCCTGCATGAGTACCTGCGCAGCCAACTGGTGGCGCTCGCACGGCGCCCCGGCCCCGAACCGTTGTGGGACCGCGTGCAGCAGCGTGCGGTCGTCACCGGAAGCCGGTGGTCCGGTGACGCGATCCTCGAGCTGCGCGACGCCGACCGCAGGTGACCGTCGTGGTGATTGCCTCCGTCGTGGTCGCCGCTGTGGTCGACGGGGGCCCGCACGGCTCCTGAGCGCGCCGATGTGCCTCGGTGCGAGCATCACAGGCATGGCCGCCGACCGCAGGGAACTCGTCGAGCGGTATCTGCGCGGTGAGACCGACGTCGTCGAGGCCCGGGACGCCGCCAGCGTGGTCCTGCTCCGCGACGGTGCGACCGGCCCGGAGGTGTACCTGCTCCGGCGCCGTCCGACGATGGCCTTCGCTCCGGGGATGCACGTCTTCCCGGGCGGCTCGGTCGACCCGCGCGACCGCGAGGCCGCCGGGCACTGGGCCGGCCCGCCGCCCGCCGAGTGGGCGGAGGCGTTCTCCTGCGACCCCGGGCTGGCGACCGCGCTCGTCGCGGCGGCGGTCCGCGAGACGTTCGAGGAGTCCGGGGTCCTGCTCGCCGCGCACCGGAACGGGACACCCGTCGCCGACACGACGGGTGAGGACTGGGAGCGCGACCGACTGGCGCTCATCGAGGGCACGCTGGCCCTGAGCGACTTCCTGGCTGCACGCTCCCTGCTGCTGCGGGCCGACCTGCTGCGCCCCTGGGCGCACTGGATCACGCCCGAGTGGCAGATCCGCCGGTTCGACACTCGGTTCTTCCTCGCCGCGATCCCGGCCGGCCAGCGCACCCGCGACGTCGGCGGCGAGGCCGACCGGGTGACCTGGCTGCCGGTCGCCGAGGCGTTCCGGGGCTTCCGCGATAAGTCGCTGACCATGATGAACGCCACCGCGTCGACCCTGCGCGATCTCACCGCCCATCCCGACCTGGCCTCCGCGATGGCCGAGTCCCGCCGCATCCGGCCGATCATGAGTCGTCCGGTGCTCTCCGGCGGCCGCCTCGACTACCTGTACGACGGGGCTGACGGCCCGGCTCCGCTATCTGAGCTGGTCGAGCCGCTAGGGAATACGACGTCGACCTGAGCGGCGGCCTCCGAGTCGGTGACGCCGATCCACGAGCAGCCCCGCCCGCTGAGCGGCTCGGTCCTGGGTCCGGCCGACCGTGCCGATAGAGAAGAGGCAAGACCTCACCAAGTCAGGAAGCTCCCCGTGCCCAGGCCGACCGCACCACGGACCCGCTCCCGGTCGACGACCGCCCGCGGGTCCACCAAGCGCTCCACGAAGAGCTCCGGTCAGCGACGGCGGCCGGCCAGGCGGAGGACGGCGAAGAAGCGTCCGCGCTCCGGGCGCGCGGGCCGACTCCTCCTGCTCGCGGTGCTGGTGGTCGCCGGTGTCGTCGTGTGGCCGTCGGTCAAGCCGCACGTGTCGGCCCTGTCGGTCCTCGACTCGGTGCTCGCCGGCACGTCGCCGTCCGGGCCCACCTGGCCGCTGACCGGCGCGCCGGCGGGCACGGTCCCCGACCGCCCGGCGCTCGCCGTGAAGATCGAGAATTCCGCCGCCGCCCGCCCGCAGACCGGGCTCAGCGCCGCGGACATGGTCTGGGAGCAGGTCGTCGAGGGCGGCATCACCCGGTTCGTCGCCGTCTACCACTCCACGCTGCCGCCCGAGATCGGCCCCGTGCGGTCGATCCGGCCGATGGACCCCGCGATCGCCGCACCGCTCGGCGGGCTGCTCGCGTTCTCCGGCGGCGTGCCGGCCTACGTCAGCGCCGCTCGGGACGCCGGCCTGCAGGTGCTCCGTCAGGACTCCGGCGCCGACGGCTTCTTCCGGACGAGGACCCGCTCCGCGCCGCACAACGTCCACGCGGTGCCGCAAACCCTCCTCGACCAGGCCGACGCCACGCACCGCGCCTCGCCCGGCGCCCAGTTCGACCACGCTGCCACGGGAGGGCAGTCCACCGCCGTCGCCGCCGGGCAGCCGACGACCACGCTGGACCTCACGCTGTCCGGGATCAGCAGTCCCCAGTGGACCTGGAGCGCCGCGGATGGTCGCTGGCTGCGTGCTGAGGGGAGTACCCCGGCGGTCGAGGCGGACGGCGCGCGGATCGGCGCCACCAACGTCGTTGTGCTCCGCGTCGACGTCGTCCAGACGGAAGCCCGCGATCCGGCAGGCAACCCCGTTCCGGAGACGATCCTGACCGGCAGCGGGCCCGCCCTCGTCGCCTCCGGCGGGCACACGATCGAGGTGACCTGGTCCAAGCCGGCCGTCGGTGACAGGGTTGAGCTGATCGACGCGGACGGCGACCCCTTGACCCTGGCGCCCGGCACCACCTGGGTCGAGCTGGTCCCCAACTCCGGCGAGGTCGTCACCAGTTGAGCGGCGCGCCGCCGAGAACGCCGACCCGACCTATTGGCACAATAGGGGGCGTCACATACCTGTTTGTGCCAACGAGGGGATCGGCATGCTCACCGTCGACCAGGCCGCCGAGCGTCTCGGCGTCGAACCCAAGCAGGTCCGCCGGCTCATCAGCGCCGGGAAGCTCGCGGCACACCGGGTCGGCCGCACCCTCGTGCTCGACGAGGACGCGGTGGAGGGCCGCGCCCGCCTGCCCATCACCGCCGGTCGCGCCCTCGCCCCGCGGACCGCATGGGCCGCGCTCTGGCAGCTCTCCGGTGAGGATGTCGACTGGCTCCCGCCCGCCGAGCGCTCCCGGCTGCTGGCCCGCCTCCGGAGCTATGACGCCGAACGGCTGGTCGCCGCCTCCCGCGACCGCGCCGAGCGCCACGAGCTGCGCGTCCTGCCGGCCTACCGGGACCGGCTCCTCACCACCGACGGCGTCGTCCCCTCCGGCCTGACCGCCGCCGCTGCCGTCGGCGCCGACATCGTCGCCCCCGAGGCGGCGGCCGAGATGTACTGCACCGCCGGCACGTTCGCCGACCTGCGCCGGGAGTTCGGGCTGTCCGAGCGCGGCGAGGCCAACCTGGTCGTGCGCGTGCCCCGGTACGAGCAGCTGCAGCTGGCCGGCCGCACTCACATGCCGAGCGCGGTCGTCGCCGTCGACCTCGCCGAGTCACCCGACGTGCGCACCCGGCGGGCCGGCCTCGACCTGCTCACCGCCGCGCTGGGCGACCTTCCCCGGTGACCGCCGCAGGGTTACCGGAGCCGCGGGTCGAGCTGCCGGCGCTGGTCGGCCCGCTGGACACCCTCTGGGACCTCGTCCTCGACCTCGCCGAGCACCTGCCGCCCACCGGCTGGGTGCTCGTCGGCGGGCAGATGGTGATGCTGCACGGCCTGCTCGCCGGCCGGGTGGCGACGCGGGCCAGCCAGGACGTCGACGTCCTCGCCGACCTGCTCACCGACGCGGCCGGGCTGGCCCGGTGCGTGCGCGCGGTGCGGGGGCTGGACCTCGAACCGCAGCCGGACGCCGCCGGCAAGGTCTACCGCTTCGTCCGGGCCCGGGACCAGGCCCGCGCCGACATCCTCGCTCCGGATCACACCCCTCCGCGCCGGCGGCTGCGCACGGTCGGTGGGGACACCATCCGCATCGAGGGCGGTACCCAGGCCCTGCGCCGGGCGATGCCGGTGCACGTGATCAAGGGGAGGCGGACGGCGCTCGTCCCGGTGCCGGATCCGCTCGGCGCCCTGGTGCTCAAGGCCGCCGCCTGGGCGACCGACACCCGCGACCGCGAGCGGCACAGCGGCGACGCCGCGTTCCTGACCGGGCTGATCCCCGATCCGCTCGCCGAGCGCGACCGGTTCGCCGGCAGTGACCGCAAGCGGCTGCAGCGGCTCGACGAGGTGCTCGGGAATCCGGACGCTCCCGAGTGGCGCCGGCTCGGCGACGCCGCCGACGACGGCTACGCCACCTGGCGGCTGCTGCTGGGTTGATCGAGCATGACGGCCATGCCTGCCGATCGGACGGAGCTCGTCGAGCGGTACCTGCGCGGGGAGACCGACGTCGTCGAGCCCCGGGACGCCGCCAGCGTCGTCCTGCTCCGCGACGGTGCGGCCGGTCCGGAGGTCTACCTGCTCCGGCGCCGTCCCACGATGGCCTTCGCCGCCGGCATGCACGTCTTCCCGGGCGGCTCGGTCGACCTCCGCGACCGCGAGGCCGCCCAGCACTGGGCCGGCCCGCCGCCCGCCGAATGGGCCGAGGCGTTCTCCTGCGATGCCGAGCTGGCCGCCGCGCTCGTCGCGGCCGCCGTCCGCGAGACGTTCGAGGAGTCCGGGGTCCTGCTCGCCGCGCACCGGAACGGGACGCTGGTCGCCGACACGACGGGGGAGGAGTGGGAGCGCGACCGGCTGGCGCTCATCGACGGCGAGCTGGCCTTGAGCGACTTCCTGGCTGCACGCTCCCTGCTGCTGCGGGCCGACCTGCTGCGCCCCTGGGCGCACTGGATCACGCCCGAGTGGCAGAGCCGCCGGTTCGACACCCGGTTCTTCCTGGCCGCGCTCCCGGCCGGTCAGCGCACCCGGGACGTCGGCGGCGAGGCCGACCGGGTGGCCTGGCTGCCGGTCGCCGAGGCGTACCGCGGGTTCCGCGACGGCTCACTGACCATGATGAACGCCACCGCCTCCACCCTGCGCGACCTCACCGCCCATCCCGACGTGGCCTCCGCGATGGCCGCGCCGCGCCGCATCCGGCCGATCCTCGGCCGTCCGGTGCTCACCGACGGCCGGCTGGAGTACCTGTACGACGGGGACGACGGACCGGTTCCCCTGTCCGAGCTGGTCGAGCCACTCGCCGCACCCGGCGTCGACCCGGGCGCCCGCCCGTCCGAATCGCGATAGCGCCTGCGACGCTGGCCGGGTGCCGCCCGTCCGCAGCTCCGGCGTCCTGCTGTACCGCCGCACGGGCGGGCGGGTCGAGGTGCTGCTCGGGCATCTGGGCGGGCCGTTCTGGGCGAGGAAGGACGACGGCGCCTGGTCTATCCCCAAGGGGGAGCACGACGCGGACGAGGAGGCCGAAGCCGCCGCGCGCCGGGAGTTCGCCGAGGAGCTCGGCCACCCCGTGCCGGCGACGCACCTGCACCCGCTGGGTGAGGTGAGGGGCCGCAAGCTGCTCGCCGTCTGGGCGGCCGAGGGCGATCTGGACGCCGGCACCATCACCAGCAACACCTTCGCCCTCGAGTGGCCGCCGCGGTCGGGGCGGGTGCAGGAGTTCCCCGAGATCGACCGCGCCGCCTGGTACGACCTCGACACCGCCCGCGCG
Source organism: Blastococcus sp. SYSU DS0973 (assembly GCF_054051055.1). Lineage (NCBI taxonomy): Bacteria > Bacillati > Actinomycetota > Actinomycetes > Geodermatophilales > Geodermatophilaceae > Blastococcus > Blastococcus sp. SYSU DS0973. The sequence continues at coordinate 37,836 of NZ_JBJHAN010000005.1, read as the reverse complement.
AAGCTGGTGAAGGCGCAGCTGCCCTTCCTCGAGCGGCTGGTCGCGCACCTCGCCGGCTGAGCGGCGTCGTCACAGCCGTCCCGTTGGTCACAGCCGACCTGGGCTTTCGGTGCGAACCCGGCGACAGGCCGGTCGAGATCCGCGATCCGGGCGGGTTCCCACGCAGGATCGGTCCTGTGAGCAAGCACCTCCTCGACGAGACGGCCGAGTTCAAGATGCCCCGGATCGGCCGGCACGCCGCTCCCGACACCGGCGAGCTGGCGGTGACCCAGCGGTTCGACGCCGGGTTCCAGCAGCCGCGTCCGATGCCCACCCCGCCCCGGACCGGGGACGCCGGAGCCCGTTGAGCCCCGGCGCACCCGAGATTTACAGCGCGTCCTGCGGGTCCGGCGGAGGCGCGGCGGCAGGTCCGGCGGTCACCCCGGCGGTGCGCAACGCCGCGAGCTCCGCTGGGCCCAGCCCCAGGTCGGCGGCGAGCACCGCGTCGGTGTCCGCGCCGACCTCCGCCGGACCGGGGCGGCCGATCCGCGTGCCGCCGTCCCGGAACGACGGGTAGACACCGGTCATCGCCAGCGGTCCGAGGTCCGGGTCGTCGACGGTGACGATCGATCCCCGGTGCCGCACCTGCGGGTTGTCGAGCATCGTCGCGACGCTCTCCAGCGGCCCGACCGCGCAGCCGCCCGCGGTGAGGTCGGCGATCGCATCGTCGCGGTCGCGGGTCCGGCACCACGCGGCGATCAGGTCGTCGAGCTCCTGCACGTGCTGCACGCGGTCGGCGTTGGTGGCGAACCGCGGGTCCGCGGCCAGCGCGTCGCCGCCGATGGTCCGCAGCACGTGCTGCGCCATCGGCTGGGTGCTGCCCGACAGGGCGATCCACAGCCCGTCCCGGCACTGGTAGCTGCCGCGCGGCGCGGCCGGCCCGTACCGGTTGCCGGTGCGGCCGTGCTCGGAGCCGGTCTGCTGGTACTCCAGCACGTTGATCTCGACCAGCTTCAGCGCCGCCTCGTAGATCGCCAGGTCGATGGTGTCGCCGGTGCCGGTCGCCTGCCGGCGCATGAGGGCGGCGAGGACGGCGGTCGCCCCGAGGTTGCCGGCCATGATGTCGGCCAGCGGATAGGCCGGCAGCAGCGGCGGCCGGTCCTCGTACCCGGACACCGAGGCCAGCCCGGCCAGCGCCTCGGCGAGCGTGCCGAAGCCGGGCCGGTCGCGGTACGGACCGTCCTGCCCGTACGCCGTCACCCGCAGCACGACCAGCCGCGGGTTCGCCGCGCGGAGGTCCGCCGGGTCCAGCCCCCAGCGCTCCAGCGTGCCCGGGCGGAAGTTCTCCACCAGGACGTCGAACGACCGGATCCACCGCAGCACCAGCTCGCGGCCCTCGCGCCGGCGCAGGTCCAGCGCCACCGACCGCTTCCCCCGCGACAGTGCCTTCCAGTACAGGCCCTGGCCGTCCTTCTGCCGGCCGAAGCGGCGGACGAAGTCCCCGGTGCCCGGCATCTCCACCTTGACGACGTCGGCGCCGTAGTCGCCCAGGATGGTCGCCGCGGTGGGGGCGGCGATCATCGTGGAGAGGTCCAGCACGCGGACCCCGTCGAGCAGCGGGGACGGCGCGCTCATGCGGGCACCAGGAAGCCGAGCGCGATGATGATCGGCATCGCCACGACCGAGGCCAGCGCCGTCACGAACGTCAGCGCCTTCAGCGCGCCCTGGGTCGAGATGCCCAGCAGGCTCTGGAACATCCAGAAGAAGTTGCTGTTCACCTGCAGCGCGAACAGCGCGCCGGCGCCGATGGCGAGGCCGACGACGACGGGCGCGACGTCCAGCGAGCCGAGCACCGGCGCGAGGATGCCGGCGGCCGCGATCGCCGCCACCGAGATGGAGCCGATCGCGAAGTGCAGCAGCGCGGCGATCAGCCAGGCCAGCAGCAGGGTGAGGATCACCGAGGTGCCGGTCGAGGCGGAGAACAGGTCGCCGAGCACCTGGTCGAGCGTCGTCTCGCCGATGACCGCGCCCAGCGATCCACCGATGCCGGTGATCAACAGGATCTGGCCGGTGGTGCTCAGCCCGGTGGTCACGGCGTCGTCGGTGCGGTCGCGGCCGAGGGTCCGGCGGGCCAGCACGTAGGCGCCCACCATGCCCAGGAACAGCGCGAACACCGGGTTGCTGACGAATGCGATGACGGAGTTGTCCACCTCGACCGCCGAGGCGATCGCACCGCTGGCGATGAGCAGCAGCGGCACGATGACCGGCAGCAGCGAGATGCCCAGCGGCGGCATCGCGGCCGCGTGCTCCTCGTCCTGCTCCTCGGCCGCCTGCTCCGCGTCGCGCAGCGCCTGGGTCTCGTGCTCGTCGTTCGCGGGCGTCCAGAAGCCCCGCCGCAGGACCAGGCTGAACAGGAACGTGGTGACCACCGCGGTCACCGGCCCGACGATCAGGCCGAAGATCAGCATGGTGCCGAGCGGGATGTCGAGCAGGCCGGCGATCGACAGGGTCCCGAGCCCCGGGACGACGAAGACGTAGCCGACGAGGATGCCCGCGCTGAGCGACCCGGCGAGCAGGGGGAGGCCGCCCCGGCCGATGTGCGGGGCCGCCGAGCGGGCCAGTGGCGAGGCCAGCACCAGCTGGACGTCGACGTAGATGGAGGGGAACAGCGTGGTCAGCGCGGCGCTCATCGCGTAGGGCAGCCGCTTGGCCCCGAGCAGCCGGAGCAGGAGGGCGACGAACTTCTGCAGGGCGCCGAGCGCGTACAGCAGCGCCCCGAGCAGCACGCCGAAGCCGATCAGCAGCCCGACCTCGGCCATGATCTCGCCGAACCCGACGGCGATGACCTCGACCGTCTCGGCCAGCCCGATGCCCCCCGCGATCCCGAGGTAGAGCGAGCCCAGCACCAGGGCGATGACGGGCTCGACCTTGAGCGCGATGATCAGCAGCAGAACACCCAGGATGGCGATGCTCGCGTGCAGGATGATCATGGCGATCTCCGTCCCGGGGCCATCCCCGGGGTGATGGCCGTGATACGACGGTGATGATGTGACCACGGTCAGCCGTCGCCCGCCAGGGGGCCGACCTGGCGCACGTCCGTGGCGATGCCGTCCCGCGCCGTGCCCAGGTCATGGGTCGAGGTGCGGCCGGAGCGGCCACGCGCCGGCGACTCCGCTCCGCGGCTCCTCGCCGCGCGCGAGACGTGTGCCCCACTCACGAGCGGTGCCCTGTGCCGGTGGAGCGACTACGACGAGCGACGCCGCGCAGGAGACCGGGGATCCGGACGCCGCAACCCCTCCTCTCCCCGGGAACTCGCTGGCAGCTTCCCGTGCGTTCTCGGGGGACCTCGACGCAAGGGAGAGACGGATGAAGTGCAGCAGGGTGGCGGTCGGTGCGGCCGCCATGGCGCTGGTGGCGGTGACACCGGCGACGGCGAGCGCGCACGGCGGGCAGGGGCACGGGGGCCGGGACGGTGGCGATCGGCAGCCGATCACGACCGTGGCCGGCGAGCTCGAGGGGCCGCGTCAGCTGAGCGAGTTCAAGGGCGACCGGCTCCTGGTGGCGGAGGCCGACAGCGGGGAGGTGTCGTCGGTGGACCTGCGGCGCGGCCGGGTCGAGACGCTGCTCACCGGACTGGGCAACGTCCAAGGTGTGGACTACCAGCACGGGCGGTTCTACGTCGCCGTCGGTGAGGCGCCGCCGGACGAAGGTGCAGCGCCGGACGAAGGTGCAGCGCCGGACGAAGGTGCAGCGCCGGACGAAGGTGCAACCCTGGAGGAGGGCACGCCGACGGAGGACGGCACGTCGGCGCCCAGCCAGGTGCTGCTCGAGATCAAGCGGAACGGCGAGATCGTCCGCTCCTGGGACCTCCTGCAGTACGAACTGGACACCAACCCCGACGGGCAGGTCTACGAGGAGGACGGCGTGCCGGTCGAGGACGCCATCTCCAACCCCTTCTCGGTGCTCGCCCAGAAGGACCGGATCCTCGTCAGCGACGCCGGCGCGAACGCCGTCCTGTCCATCGACCTGCGGAGCGGGGACATCAGCCCCTTCTTCGTGCCCGGGGTGATCACCGACGGGGAGTGCGACGGTCTCCCGAACAACGGGAAGACGGTCGGGTGCGACCCGGTCCCCACGGAGATCACGGAGGGACCGCGCGGGCTGATCTACGTGGGGGCGCTGGGTAGCGAGGTTCCCGGGGCAGGGCGGGTCTACGTGCTGAACCGGCACGGCAAGCTCGTCGACACGATCACCGACCTCGACTCGGTCACCGGCGTGGCGGTCGACCGCCGGGGCACGGTCTACGCGTCGAACGTGCTCGAGGGCGCGCCCGCCGGGCCGCCGCCCGAGCAGGAAGGTGCGCAGCAACCTGCGGAGGACGGTGCTGGGTCGTCCGCGGAGGTGGGTGCGGAGCAGCCTGCGGATGGGGGTGCGGAGGACGGTGCTGGGTCGTCCGCGGAGTTCGACCCGGCCACGGTCGGGGAGGTGACCCGGATCCGGCCGGGCGGTGAGCGCGACACCGCCCAGGTGACCATGCCGACCGGACTGGAGATCGAGGGCGGCACGCTCTACGCCTCCGCGTGGAGCATCGCCGGCTTCGTCCTGCCGCCGGAAGAGCTGCCTGCCGGTCAGGTGCAGCGGATCGGCGACCGGGCGTTCACCGAGCCGGCCTCCTGACCGGCTGACCCGCACGACACCGCCCCGGGCCCGAGCAGGCCCGGGGCGGTGTCGTGTGGTGCAGTCAGGCCGTTCCCTCCGCAGCGATCAGGTCGGTGACCTCCTGCGGAGGCGTCGAGCAGTCGTCGCCGGAGGGCTCCTGCTCCGACGCCAGCCCCGTGACGCCGGCGTCCTCGACCGGGGTGAAGCCCAGCCGGTCGAGGTGGGCGGGCACCCGCGCCTGGGCGTTGAGCACGTGCGAGCGGGACAGCCAGCCCAGCCCGTCCTCCACCTGGAAGTCCATGCCCCCGCCGGGCGCGCGGCGGACGTGCCCGGGGGACGGCAGCAGGCCGACCAGCATCACGGCCTGCTCGGCCGACAGCTCCGCCGGCGGCGAGTCGAAGTAGTACCAGCCGGCCGCGCAGACGCCGTAGATCGTGGGCCCGAACTGCGCGTAGTTGACGTAGAGCTCCAGCATCCGGCGGTCGTCGACGAAGGCGGCGAGCTCCACGGACAGGGCGGCCTCGACCGCCTTGCGCCAGGCGCTCAGCTCCTGGTTGAGGAACAGGTTCTTGGCCACCTGCTGCGGGATCGTCGACCCCGACGGGTCCTCGTCGCCGGAGAGATGAGCCGCCGCCCGGCTCCACAGCGCATCCCACTCGAACGCTCCGTCGCGGTAGGGGAGCGCGGCGTCCTCGTGCGCGATGACGGCGGCCAGGACGTTCCGCGAGACGTGCTCGACCGGCACCGACTGCTGCACGGCACCGTCGGGGTTGGCCAGCATGAAGGCCGTCGTCGGCGGGTCCACCCAGCGCAGCGACAGCACCACCAGGGCCTGGACGATGCCGAGCACCGCCAGCACGCGGACGACGCGGCCCAGCAGCCGGCGGCGGCGCCGCGGCGCGCGGGCACGGAGCCCACGACGGCCCCGGCGGCCACGCTCCGGCGGAAGCGGGCGCTCGGGGGGCGCCGGCGGGAACGGGCCCCCGGGCGGGGCCGTCGGGTACGGACGCCGGGACTCCTCGCCGGGCCACTGAGGCGGAGGTCCGTACGGCGGAGGTCCGTACGGGGGAGGGCCGTACGCCGGCGGGCCGTACGGCGGACCTCCGGCGGGCGGCGGGGCGCCGTACCAGTCGTTGCCCGCCGGCGGCGGACGGTCGAACCGGGGACGCCGCACGGGCTCCTGCTGGGGCAGCGGCTCGGTCGGCCGGCGGCGGAGCCAGCGGGTCGTGCGGGAGTCCGGCGGGACGGAGGCCACGAGGCGGTGCTCCCTCAGGTCGGCGTCGGCGGCTCATCGTACGGCGGCGGGCTGTGCTCACCGGTGTCCTCGCGGCCGGGAAGGTCTGGCTCGCCGAGCCAGGCCTCGACCCGGTCGAGCTCGGCATGGGTCAGTCCGGCCATCAGGTCCGGCGCGACGACCAGCACGTTCGCCCTCGCGGCCAGCCACTCGCCGGTGTCCTCGGCCTGGTCGGCGAGGTCGTCGTCGATCCACACGATGCGCCGGCCGGGTTCGGCCTCGGCGACCGCCCGGGCGGCGGCCAGCTTCCACCATCCGGACAGCCCCCCGAGCCGGCCGCCGAAGCCGGTGGGGAGCGCGTCCCGGCTGTGGGTCCGCAGTCCCCGCGGCAGGCCCATCGGCTCGGCGAGCAGCCGGTCGGCCCGCTCGGTCCACGTCGTCAGCCACTGGAGCTCCACCCGCCCGGACTCGTGCCACGCGCGGAGCCGGGCGACGACGGTCGGGTCCCAGGACAGCACGTAGCCGGCGAAGGTGCCGCGCCGCCAGCCCTCCGGCAGGTCGCGGCGGAGGGCGTTGAGCACGCCGTCGACGTCCAGCAGCAGGAGGGGTGGGGGAGGGGTCATGGTGCAGCCCTACCCGCTCCGACCGCCCCTCCGATCAGACCCCCGCGCCGGCGGACGACCTCACCCGGCAGGGTGGACCCGGACCGCGCGGTGCCGGAACAGGTCAAGAAGGGGAGGCGGCGGGCCGAGGTCCAGGAGGTGAGCCGGTCCGGAGCGCCCGAGGTGGCGACGGTGCGCGTGATGGCGCAGACGCTCGCCACCTTCTACGCCTTCGGCGGGGCGGCCGGGCTGGTCATGACCGCTGGTCATGACTCCCGTGCCGATAGGTGGGCTCCGCTCCTCCTCGCGGTCGTCGCGCTGACCGCGGCCGTCGTCGCCGGCCGGTGGGGTTCGCGGTGGCCCAGGAACGTCTTCCACCTCCTCGTCGACGCGGCCACCGCGCTCATCTGCGCCACGGTGCTGGTCAGCCCCGACGCCGTGACCGCGCTGGCCGCCGCGGCCCTCACCGCGTTCGTCATCGTCGACGCCCACCTGTTCTTCACCGCACGTCAGGCGCTGGGGCACCTGGTGGTCGCCGTCACCGGCATCACCGTCTCCCTCCTGCTCGCCGGAGGGGTGGCCCTGACCACCGCACTGGCGCTCGACCTCGTGCTCGTCGGGCTCGGCGTCGTCATCCGGCGCCTGGTCGTCCTGGCGTCGGGCGCGAGCCGCGATCCGCTGACCGGCCTGCGCAACCGGCGGGGCTTCGACGCGGCGATGCTCGAGCTGATGGGTGAGTCCGTCCGCGCGCGGGAGCCGCTCTCCGCCGTGCTCATCGACGTCGACCACTTCAAGTCGGTCAACGACGCCCACGGCCACGAGGTCGGCGACCGCGTGCTGCGCCGGGTCGCCGACGTCTGGCGCGCCCAGCTGCCGTCCGGCGCGGTGCTCGCCCGGCACGGCGGCGACGAGTTCTCCCTCCTCTTGCCGGGGATGCGTGGCCCCGATGCGCTCGCCCTCGTGCGACGCATCTGCACGCTGCACCCCGACATCTCGCTGTCCTGCGGGGTCGCGCAGCACGGGTTCGGGGAGAGCGCCTCCCAGCTGATGCGCAGCGCCGACCGCGCCCTCTACGACGCCAAGGTCCTCGGTCGCGGCCGCGCGGAGCTCCGCGACGGCCCCGGGCATCGTTCCGAGGACGTGGTCGCGTCCCCGGCGCGCGCCTGGCCGACCACGTCGCCGTCCGCGGCCAGGACCTCGACGCAGGGAACGCCTTGGGTGCCTCCCGTGCCACGCCCAGGGACGTGCAGTACGCGCAGGGTCGCGCCCACCCCGCCGTCGCCGAACCGGCGGTCGTCGCCCTCCGTGTAGTGGCGCGGGTAGGTGACCGCCGTGCGCCGCCGTCCCACCGTCAGCCTCCCCGGACGGCCCTCGCGCCGCTCACGGCAGGCCCGCGTGCGGGACGGCGACCTGCGTCGACACCAGCACCGCCTCGCGCACCGGCGCCCGTGTGTGCTCGTGGAAGTCCGGGGCGCAGCACATCAGCAGCGTGCGGCCGTCCTCGCCGCCCAGCGCGCAGGCGTAGACGCCCATCCCGCCGGGTGCGGTGATCTCATCGACGATCGTCCCGCCGGGCGCGAGGCGGAGCACCCGCGAGCCGAAGCCGTCGGCGACCCAGACGTGCCCGTCGGCGTCCAGCGTGCAGCCGTCCGGCGCGACGACGACCTGCCCCAGCAGCTCCTCGACCGAGTCGCCCACCGGCTCGGCGCCCAGCGACGCCCACACCCGCCGCTCGCCCAGCGAGCCGTCGGAGCCGATGGCGAAGGCGGAGAGGCGGTTGCCCCACGTCTCGCCGACGATCAGCGTCGCGCCGTCCGGGGTGATCACCGAGCCGTTCGGAAAGCGCAGCCCCTCGGCCACCACGCTCACCGTGCCGTCGGGGTCGACCCGCTTGAGCGAGGCGGGCGCCGGCGCCCCGCCGCCCATCAGGTCGAAGCCGAAGTCGCCCACGAACGCGCGACCCGAGGCGTCGACCACCATGTCGTTGAGCAGGCCGGTGCAGACGTCGGAGAGGTCGGCGTGCGTCGACACCTCGCCGTCGGTGACCCGCAGCAGCCGGTGGTCCTTCATCGACACCACCAGCAGCGAGCCGTCGGGCAGCCAGCCCAGCCCCGACGGCTGGTTCTCCACCTCGAGGACGACGGTCTCCGCGCCACCCTCGGCCGCCACCCGGCTCACGGTGTGCCGGTAGAAGTCCGACACCCACCACTGCCCGTCGCGCCACCGCGGCCCCTCGAAGTAGGAGCCGCCCTCCAGCACCGTCCGGAACCCTCGATCAGCCATGCCGTCGGACGTTACGACCACCCGGCCTCGGGCACGAGGACGTCGCCACCTCCGGTTTTCCGCCGTGCCGGGGTGGGCAGGGCCTCGGGCATGGCGGCGGAAGACGTGCACCGGTGAGCGTCCGGACCCTGCTCGAGCGGGCGGTCGGCACGGTCGAGCGGTGGCAGCTGCTCGATGCGCCGGGCTACCAGGTCGAGCACGGGATCTCGCTGACCTTCCTGCTGGCGGGCCGGTACGCCCGCCCGCTGCAGGACCTCCTGCACGGCGTCTGGCTCGGGCACCCCCTGCACCCCTTCCTCGTCACCGTGCCGATCGGGTCCTGGAGCGCCGCCGCCCTGCTCGACGGCCTCGACGCCACCGGCCGCGGCGGTCCGGGCGCCGGGCAGGCGGCGCGCACCGTCGTCGGCCTCGGGATCGCGGGCGCGGTGGGCGCCGCCGCGAGCGGGATGACCGACTGGCAGCACGCCCACGACGAGGCCCGCCGGGTCGGCCTCGTGCACGCCGCCCTCAACAGCACCGCGCTCGCCCTCTACGCGTGGTCGTTCGCCGACCGGGGCCGCGGCCGCACGGTGCGGGCGCGGGTGACCGCCGCCGCCGGCTACGCCGTCGTCCTCACCAGCGGCTACCTGGGCGGCGTCCTGTCCTACCGCCACCGGCTCGGCGTCGACCACTCCGCGGCCGGCCGGTCGCCCCGCACCTTCACCCCGGTCGCCCGCCTGGCCGACCTCCCCGACGGCGAGCCGTTCGGCGCCGACGTCGACGGCGTTCCGGTGGTGCTCGTCCGCACCGACGGCGCGGTCCGGGCGGTCAGCGGGCGCTGCCCGCACATGGGCGGTCCGCTGGGGGAGGGCTGGCTGCACCGCGACGAGCTGGTCTGCCCGTGGCACGGGTCGCGCTTCGACCTCGACACCGGGGAGCCGGCGCAGGGGCCGGCCACGGCCCCGCTGCCCTGCTACGACACCCGCATCAGCGACGGCGCGGTGGAGGTGCGGCGGCGGGCCCGGTGGCGCAGCCCGACGGCGATCACCACGGAGGAGGAGGCGTCCCGATGAAGGCCGACGAGGTGCTGATCGCACACCACGACGTGCTGCGCGGGCTGCTCCGCGAGCTGGCGGAGACCACCGGGGCGCAGGCCGACCGGCGGGAGGAGCTCCGCGACCGGTTCCTCCGCGAGATCGAGATCCACGCCCAGATCGAGGACGAGCTGTTCTACCCCGCCGTGCCCGACGTCTCTCCGCTGCTGGCGCTCGCGCACGCCGAGCACCGGCAGATCGACGACCAGGTCGCGACCGTCATGCGCATGGACGTCACCGATCCGGAGTTCGCCACCGAGGTGCGCATGCTGGAGAAGACAGTGCGCCATCACACGATGGAGGAGGAGCAGCGGATGTTCCCCCAGTCGCACGCCCTGGGGGAGGAGCGCCTCGAGGAGCTCGGCGAGCAGTTGCGCGCACGGCAGCAGGAGCTGGCCCGGTCGGGCGGGATGCGGCTGATCGTGCGGCTCAAGCGGGCGACCCTCCGCTCCGTGTGACGGCTGCCCTCAGAGATAGCCGCCGGGTTCCGCCGCCCGCGCCTCGGCCGGGTGCACGCGCTCCTCGCGCCGGGCGTACAGCTCCGCCAGCGTCATCGGGCGCTCGGGAGCGGGAGCGCCGTCGCCCAGCCACGCCTGCGCCTCGCCCGGCGACAGCAGCTCGAACTCCACCTGGCTCAGGCACCGGCCGGGGCGAGTGATCGCCGGGTGCAGGCGGCCGACGTCCTCGTTGGTGGTCAGCAGGACCAGCACCCGGAGCCCGTGGCCGAGGATGCCGTCGCAGAGGTTCAGCAGCCGGCCCAGCGAGGCACCGGCCCGCACCTTGGCGTCCGAGCGCAGGTACTCGTCGCAGTCCTCCGCCACCACCAGCCGCCACCGGCCGTCGTCGTCCTCGTCCTCGTCGACCCCCGCCACCTGCAGCAGGTACTGCGGCTCGGCGAAGAGCCGCTCGGGGTCCATCACGTAGTGCACCCGGCACCAGTCCGACCACTCCCGGCCGAGGGCCCGCACGGCCGTCGTCTTCCCCGTTCCGGGGACGCCGTGCCACAGCACCAGGCGCCCGGCCCGTCCCGACATGTCGGTGGCCGTCATGAGCGATGCCAGCGAGCGCCGCGTCCGCTCCGGGTAGTTGACCGCGGCCTCGGCCCAGCTGGGTGCGGTCACCCGGCGTGAGGACTCCAGCCCGCCGTTCGAGCCGCCCGACCAGAAAGCCATCTGCACCTCGCCCTCCGGTGCGGCCGTGACCTGCTCGGCGCCGGCGACGACCTGCGCCACCAGCGCCTCGACGGCGGCCAGGTCGGCACCGACGACGTCGACCGTCGTCATCCGGTTGGCCACCTCCAGCCGCGCCAGCAGCCCCGGCAGGGCGGCGACGACCGTGCGGGAGCTGCCGTCCTTGCGGTCCAGGCGCAGCACCGCGCCGTCGGGGAGCAGCGGCAGCGGGTCCGCCACGGCGCCGGTCACCTCGCCGGTCCGCTGGTACGGCATGCCGCCGTCCCACTGGACCTGCACCAGCATTCCGCTGGCGATGTCGAACCGGTCCAGCCACAGGCCCGGCCGCAGGAACCCGTGCGGAGGAGGGGACTGGAGGTGGTCGGTCACGGCTCTCCCTGCGCAGGCGGTCGTCGGGCACGGACGGTAACCCGGAGGGGTGTCAGGACGCCTGGACGGCGATGCCCCCGGCCGCGGAGGCGGCCGGGGGCATCGGAGCGGGGAGCGTTCCGATCAGACGACGCGGCGGGCGGTGTTGTAGCCCCACACGGAGTCCACCGGGACGACGGCGACCGGCTGGCCGAAGGTCGAGGAGTGGACCATCAGCCCGTCCCCGACGTACATGCCGACGTGGCCGACCGGGTCGTAGAAGAAGATCAGGTCACCCGGCCGGAGGTTGGCCCGGTCGACGAAGACCCCGGCCGTCGACTGCGCCCGCGAGGTCCGCGGGATCTCGACGCCGGCGGCCTGGTAGGCCGACCAGGTCAGGCCGGAGCAGTCGTAGCCGCCGGGGCCGGTGCCGCCCCAGACGTAGGGCTTGCCCACCTGGGCGAGCGCGGTGTCGACCGCGACCCGGGCGGCATGGTCCGGCGCCGCCACCGGGGCGGAGGCGAGGGCCACCGGAGTCGCCGCGACCGGAGCGGGAGCGGGAGCTGAGGCCGAGGCGGTCAGCGGGGTGAGGGCGATCCCCGCGCCGGTGACGAGAGCGAGCGCCGCCCCGCGGAGGGAGCGGCGGGTGGTCGAGGACGTGCGGGTGGTCGTCATGGACGACGGGTTCTCCTGTTCTCCGACAACCGCCTACCGGGTTAGCTGACGGGTTCGGGCGGGGAACTCGCCCGGCGCTCCCGGTCGTGGCCGGGCGCGCTTCACCCCAGTGCTGCGGTGGGTCCCCGGTCCGGGCGGCGGTGCGATCCGACGTCCGGTTCGGCGGTGTCCGCGCGGGTGTCACCGGGTGTGGTGACGACGGGGCCCCGGGCGGACCGCGACGACGCTAGGTCGGTCACGGAAAGGTCACAAAGCGGCCGGACGCGACTCTCCGGGCCCTCCCGTGGCGGGCCATCCGACCCCGCCGGGAGCGCGACTCGCGAGCGGACCTCCGTCGATCCCGACGGCGGTCGCGACTCGTGTGCATCCGACAGCACGGAGAGCGATCGCGCACTTACTTTTCGATGGTCGGCATGCCCCGACTGGCCGTCCACGATCGCGTGCGCTGCGTCCCGGGCGGGGCGGTGACCGGCGCCACAGCGCGTCGGAGGTCCGTGCGAGCATCGCCGGGTGGCCCGCCTGCTGATCGCCAACCGTGGTGAGATCGCCGTCCGGATCGCCCGTGCGGCGGCGGCCGAGGGGATGACGTCGGTCGCCGTCGCGCCCGCCGACGAACCCGACGCCGCGCACCTCACCGCGGCCGACGAGGCGCACCTCCTCCCCGGCAGCGGCCCGGCCGCGCACCTCGACGCCGTGGCGGTCGTCCGGGCCGCGCGCGCCACCGGCTGCGACCTCATCCACCCCGGCTACGGCTTCCTGTCCGAGGACCCGGCGCTGCCGCGGGCCTGCGAGGACGGCGGCGGACCGCTGACCGTCGTCGGCCCGGGCGCCGCGGTGCTGGAGGTCCTCGGCGACAAGGTGCGCGCCCGGGCGGCCGCCACGGCCGCCGGCGTTCCCGTTCCGCGCGGCACCGCCGACGCCGTCACGGCGGAGCAGGTGGCCGAGCTGGTGGCGGCCACCGGCGCGGTGATGCTGAAGGCGCGGTTCGGCGGCGGCGGACGGGCCACCCGCGTCCTCCGCCGGGGCGACGACGTCGTCGCCGCCGTCGCCTCGGTCTCCGGCGAGGCCCGGGTCGCCTTCGGCACCGACGCGCTCCTGGCCGAGGACCTGGTCGAGGACGCCCGGCACGTCGAGGTGCAGGTGCTCGGGGACGCCGTCGCCGACGTCGTCGTCCTGGGCGACCGCGACTGCTCCCTGCAGCGCCGCCGGCAGAAGGTCGTCGAGATCGCGCCCGCGCCGAACCTGCCGGGTGCGGTCCGGAGGCGGCTGCACGACGCCGCGGCGGCGCTCGCCCGGCAGGTCGGCCTCCGGGGGCTGGCCACCGTCGAGTTCCTCGTGCCGGCCGGCGACCCCGAGCGGTTCGTCTTCCTCGAGTGCAACCCGCGGCTGCAGGTCGAGCACCCGGTCACCGAGGAGACCCTCGGCCTGGACCTCGTGCGGCTGCAGCTGCGCGTCGCCGCCGGCGCCACGCTCGCCGACCTCGGGCTGGCCGACGGCCCGCCCCGCCCACTCGGGTGCGCCGTCCAGGCCCGGGTCAACACCGAGACGCTCACCGCCGACGGCGCCGTCGTCCCCGCCGCGGGCACGATCGCGTCCCTCGCCCTGCCCGGTGGCCCCGGCGTGCGCGTCGACACCGCGGCCCGTCCGGGCAGCGAGGTCAGCCCCCGCTACGACTCCCTGCTCGCCAAGGTGGTGGTGCACGAGCGGCAAGGCGGTCTCCCCGAGGCGCTGGCGCACCTGCACCGGGCGCTGGCCGAGGTCGACGTCCGCGGCGTCGCCACGAACACCGGCGTCCTCCGGGCCCTGCTGGCGCATCCGGAGATCACCGAGGCGACCACCACCTTCGTCGACGACCACCTCGCCGACCTCGCGCCGGCCGTCGCGGCGGAAGCCGGGGAGACCGGCGACGGGCTCCGGGCGCCCGTGCCCGGCACCGTCGTCGCGATCGAGGCCGGGCCGGGCACGACCGTCGAGCCCGGAGGAGCGGTCGTCGTCCTCGAGGCGATGAAGATGGAACACGTCGTCGCGCCGCCGGCCGGTGGCACCGTCCGGCGGATCGCGGTGCGGATCGGCGAGACCGTCCGCCAGGGTCAGCTGCTCGCCGACGTCGAGCACGCCGCGTCCGGCGGGGACGCGCAGCGCGAGGAGATGGACCTCGATGCGGACCGCCCCGACCTCGCCGAGGTCCGCCGCCGCCACGAGGCCGGCCTCGACGCGCACCGGGCGGAGGCCGTGGCCAAGCGGCACGCCCAGGGCCGGCGCACCGCGCGGGAGAACCTCGCCGACCTCGTCGACCCGGGCAGCCTTCTCGAGTACGGACCGCTGGTCTTCGCCGCCCAGGAGCGCCGCCGCAGCCGGGCGGAGCTGCAGGAGCGCACCCCCGCCGACGGCGTCGTCGGCGGGCTGGCCGACGTCAACGGCGACCTGGTCGGCCGGGAGAGAAGTGCGGCGGTCGTCGTCTCGTACGACTACACCGTGCTCGCCGGCACCCAGGGCATGCGCGGGCACCTCAAGAAGGACCGGCTGTTCGAGCTCGCCGAGAAGCGCCGGCTGCCCGTCGTGCTCTTCGCCGAGGGCGGGGGAGGGCGGCCCGGCGACGTCGACTCCACGCACGTCTCCGCGCTCGACACGATGGCCTTCACCCTGTTCGGCAAGCTCTCGGGGCTGGTGCCGACCGTGGGCATCGCCAGCGGCCGCTGCTTCGCCGGCAACGCGGCGCTGCTCGGCACCTGCGACGTCGTCATCGCCACCGAGGACGCGAACATCGGCATGGGCGGCCCGGCGATGATCGAGGGCGGTGGGCTCGGCGTCGTCACGCCGGAGGAGATCGGCCCGATCGACGTCCAGCACGCCAACGGGGTGGTCGACGTCCGGGTCGCCGACGACGCCGCCGCCGTCGCCGCGGCGCGGCAGTACCTCTCCTACTTCCAGGGGCCGGTCGCCGACTGGACCGCGCCCGACCAGCGTGCCCTCCGCCACCTGGTGCCGGAGAACCGCAAGCGGGTCTACGACATGCGCGCCGTGCTGCACGCGCTGGCCGACGAGTCCTCGGTGCTCGAGCTCCGCGACGGCTGGGGCGCCGGCATGATCACCGCGCTCGCGCGGGTGGAGGGCGCGCCGCTCGGCGTCGTCGCCAACGTCCCCACCCACCTCGGCGGGGCCATCGACTCCGACGCCGCCGACAAGGCCGCCCGGTTCCTGCAGCTGTGCGACGCCCACGGCCTGCCGGTCGTGTTCCTCTGCGACACCCCGGGGTTCATGGTCGGCCCGGAGTCGGAGAAGACGGCCACCGTCCGGCACTTCTCCCGGCTGTTCGTCATCGGCGCGAACCTCTCGGTGCCCATCGGCACGGTGGTGGTCCGCAAGGCCTACGGCCTCGGCGCGCAGGCCATGGCCGGGGGGAGCCTCAAGGTGCCGCGGTTCGCCGTAGGCTGGCCGACCAGCGAGTTCGGTCCGATGGGCCTGGAGGGCGCGGTGCGTCTGGGCATGCGCCGGGAGCTGGCCGCCATCGAGGACGACGCCGCGCGGGCCGCCGCCTACGACGCCGCCGTCGCCGCCGCCTACGAGAACGGCCGGGGCCTCAACGTCGCCGCCCACTGGGAGATCGACGACGTCATCGACCCCGCCGACACCCGCCGGTGGATCACCACCCTGACCCGCGAGGCGGCGGCCACGCCGCGCCCGCCCGGCCGCGTCCGGCCGCACGTGGACACCTGGTGAGTCGCGCGACGAGGTGAGAAGGGCAGCGCCGTGGTTGGCGCGGCGCCCGGCGGGGCACGGAGGAACCTGATCAGGCGCCGGCTCGAGTCGGCCGACGACGAGGAGGCAAACATGGGAATGATGCGCAAGCTCATCGCGTCCGGTGTGGCGGCGAAGGTGTTCCAGGAGGCCAAGAAGCCGCAGAACCAAGCGAAGATCAAGAAGTTCATCTCGGACTTCCAGAACAAGAGCGGTGGCGGCGGCGCAGGCAAGGGCCGCGGCGCCGTCCGCTGAGCCCTCCGGCACCGTGCGGAGCCGGGGAGCGGCCCCCGCGCAGGAGGCATCCGCCTCCCGGGCGGGGGCCGCTCCCGTGCCGTCGGGAGCCGAGCCCGCGGGGGCGCCGGTGAGGACGCGCGAGGAACACTGGCAGGAGCGGCTGGCGCTCCCGGTCCTGATCGCGGCGCTGGCCTCCATCCCGGCGATGTTCCTGACCGTCGCCGAGGGCACGCTGGGCACCGCCGGCCACGTCATCGACGTCGTCAGCGGGCTGGTGCTGGTCGCCGAGACGGTCATCCTGCTGGTCGTCGCCGAGAACAAGCGCGCCTGGCTGCGTGGACACCTGGGGCTGGTCGCCCTGACCGTCGCGGTGGTCGTCGCCGTCGTCTTCGCGCTGGGCCCCGTGCAGATCCTGCGGCTGGTGCGCACCGTCGGCGCGCTGCGCATCCTGCGCGCCGGGCGCATCGTCAAAGCCGCCCGCAGCGTCAGCAACCGCATGGGCTTCACCGGCCGGCTCGCCCACGTGGCCGCCGCCGGCGCGGGGGTCCTGGTCGCCGTCTTCGTCGGGGTGGTCCTCGCCGATCCGACGTCCCGCTCGCGCGACCTCATCACCGCCGTGCTCGGCGAGATCAGCACGCCGCTGATCGTGGCGCTGTCCGCGGTCGCCGGGATCGTGCTCGGCGTGGCCACCTACCTGCTCGCCCGCGACCCCGGTGCCGGCCCCGACGCGGAGGACGACGGCGCGGACGACGACGGCGCGGAGGACGACGGCGGGCAGCGCGCAGCATGAAGCTCGCGGACACCGGGGCGTCCCATGCGTGGACGGGCCCGGAACGGGCACCCACCACTCATGGGAATCATGAGCAAGATCGCCAAGGGTGGCATGGCCAAGAAGGTCATGGACGAGGCCCGGAAGCCGCAGAACCAGCGGAAGATCAAGGACGCCGTCTCCAAGTTCACCAACAAGGGCAACAGCAGCGGGACCAAGCGCCCGTGACGTCGCGTCCCCGGCCCGAGCGGCCGGGGACCGGTCTGTAGTAGACCGGACGCATGCGTCGCATCGCCGTCCTCGACGACTACCAGTCGGTCGCGGCCGAGTTCACCGACTGGTCGCAGCTACCGGAGCCGGCGGAGGTCGTCGAGTTCCACGACAGCGTCGCCGACCCCGACGCAATCGCCGCCCGGCTGGCGCCGTTCGACGTCGTCGTCGCCATGCGTGAGCGCACCCGGTTCAGCCGGGAGCTGCTCGAGCGGCTGCCGAACCTGCGGCTGCTCGTCACCACCGGCATGCGCAACAAGTCCATCGACGTCGAGGCGGCCGCCGAGCTCGGCATCACCGTCTGCGGCACCGGTGCCTCGGGCACGGCCACCGTCGAGCTGACCTGGGCGCTGATCCTGGCCACCGTGCGGCACGTGCCGCAGGAGGACGCCGCGATGCGCGCCGGCGGCTGGCAGACCACGATCGGGGGCGACCTCGCCGGTGGCACCCTCGGCGTCATCGGCCTCGGCCGGATCGGCTCCCAGGTGGCCCGCATCGGCGCGGCCTTCGGCATGGACGTCGTCGCCTGGAGCCAGAACCTCACCGACGAGCGGGCCGCCGAGGTCGGCGCCCGCCGGGTCGACCGCGACGAGCTGTTCGCCACCGCCGACGTCGCCACCGTCCACCTGCTGCTGTCCAAGCGCACCCGCGGGCTCATCGGCGCCGACGACCTCGCGCTGATGAAGCACACGGCCGTCCTGGTCAACACCAGCCGCGGGCCGATCGTCGACGAGGCGGCGCTGATCGACGTGCTGCGCCGCGGCGCCATCGCCGGCGCGGGCCTCGACGTCTACGACCGCGAGCCCCTGCCACGCGACTCCCCGCTGCGGGAGCTGCGCCGCGCCGTCCTGACCCCGCACCTGGGCTACGTCACCCGCGGCACCTACGAGGTCTTCTACGGCGAAGCCGTCGAGGACGTCGCCGCCTTCCTCTCCGGCGCCCCGATCCGGGTGATCACCCCGTCCTGATCCCTGCCGGGTCCGACGGTCGGCCGACGACCGGCCCACCGGCTGACCGCCGCCGGGGAGACGGGTCGCGGGGGCCCCGGTCACCCGGCGTCGCGGCGCAGCAGCGACCAGCCGCCGGCGGCCAGGGCCACCGCGGCCCACCCGACCAGCAGCATCGTCGCCTGGCCGGCCGCCATGTCCAGCTCACCGAGCAGCGTCCAGATGGCGGCGGAGCCCGGCAGCCACTCGGCGAGGACCGTCAGCCACTCGGCACCGAACGCGGGCAGCAGGGCGGGCAGCACCAGCTGGAGCAGGAACACCGCGGCCAGCGCGGCGGCGGTGCTGCGCAGCAGGAACCCGGCGCCAGCGGTGAGCACGCTCCCGGCCAGCAGCACAGCGGCGATCCCGCCGAGGCTGCCGGCGAGCTCGCCGGCCGGCAGCGTCAGGTCCGGCGCGATGAGCCGGGCAGCGACGTCGGCGACCAGGGCGAGCAGCACTCCGGCCACCGTCGCCACGACGGCCGGGACGGTGACCCGCGCGGCCAGCAGGACGCCGCGGCGCGGGGTCCACTGCAGCGTCGGCCCGATCGCCCCGCTGGCGTACTCCTGGGTGACGGCGAGCAGCACCAGCACGAGCAGCGCGAACTGCCCGACCACGACGCCGTACTGACCGGCGACGGCCGCCGTCGCGGTGGTTCCGGAGGCGGTCGCCATCGCGGCCTCCTCGACGGCGGTCGAGGTGCCGATGCCCACGACGGCCAGGGCCGCGGCGCCGAGGCACCACCACGTCGTCCGCACGGTGCGCAGCCGCAGCCACTCGGCGGACGCCGCCCGCGCGAACACGGTTGCCGCGCCCGGCTCCGCCGTCCGGACGGCGCTCACCGCCGCACCTGCCCGGCCGGCTCGGGCGCGCCCAGCACGCGGTACTGGACGCTGTCCCCGGTGAGGTCCAGGTACACCTGCTCCAGCGAACTGTGCTCCTCGGCCAGCCGGT
Source organism: Blastococcus sp. SYSU DS0973 (assembly GCF_054051055.1). NCBI lineage: Bacteria > Bacillati > Actinomycetota > Actinomycetes > Geodermatophilales > Geodermatophilaceae > Blastococcus > Blastococcus sp. SYSU DS0973. The sequence goes on along the minus strand of NZ_JBJHAN010000005.1, from coordinate 18,839 downwards.
GCACCGCCACCCCCACCTCGAGCGCCACGTCGCCGACGGTCTCCGCCGACGCACCCTCGACCAGCAGGTCGCCGTCGCCGGTGGGGTGCACCCGCAGCTTCCGGCGCAGCAGCGCGCCGGCCAGGTCGTCGCCCGACGGCGTCCGCACCCGCACCCGGCGGTTGGCACCCTCACCGCGCATGACCTCCGCCATCGACGCGTCGGCGATCAGCCGGCCGCGGCCGATGATCACCAGGTGGTCGGCGGTCTGCTCCATCTCGCTCATCAGGTGGCTGGACAGCAGCACCGTGCGGCCCTCGTCGGCCAGCTCGCGCACGAGGCGGCGGATCCACCGCACGCCGTCGAGGTCCAGGCCGTTCATCGGCTCGTCGAACAGCAGGACGGCGGGGTCGCCCAGCAGGGCACCGGCGATGCCCAGCCGCTGGCGCATGCCGAGGGAGTAGCCGCGCACCCGCCGGCGGGCGGCGGGGCCCAGCCCCACCTGGTCGATCACCTCGTCGACCCGCCGCACCGGGATGCCGTGCGTGCGGGCGGCCACCCGCAGGTGGTCGCGGCCGCTGCGGCCGGGGTTGACCGCCTGGGCGTCGAGCAGCGCGCCGGCCGCGCGCAGCGGTTCGGCCAGCCCGGCGAACGGCCGCCCACCGACCAGCGCCCGGCCGGAGGTGGGCCGGTCCAGGCCGAGCACCATCCGCATCGTGGTGGACTTGCCTGCGCCGTTCGGGCCGAGGAAGCCGGTCACCGTGCCCGGCCGGACGTCGAAGGTGAGGTCGTCGACGGCGCGCACCGCGCCGTACTGCTTGGTCAGCCCGCGCACCTCGATCATGCGGGGCTCCCGGGGAGGCGCCGGGGCGGGGATGGAGTCATGCGCCGAGCCTGTCGGGTGGTCGGGGCGTCGCGGATCACCCGGCGGCGCCGATCCGGGTCCCCCGCGCGGGGGAGTGCGGAAGCGCGCTGACGGGGGAATCGCCCGGCCGGTCCATCGGCCAGGATCGCTCCATGCCATCGACGATCCCCGGCCGCGGCGCCGCGCCGATCGCCGCCCGGGCCCGGGAGCTGCTCGCCGCCGCCCGCCCGGGCTGGCCGGGCCGGGCCCTCTACGCGCTGGCGGGCCTGCCCCTCGGGTTGCTGTACCTGGCGCTGTACGCGGGGCTGGTCGGCTCGGTCGTCGCGGTGATCTACGGCGTCGGCGTGCTGCTCATCCTGCTCGTGCTGGCGGCCACCCGCGGCCTCGCCGGCCTGGAGCGCCGGCTGGCCCGCACGCTGCTGGGCGTCGACGTCCCGGACGGGGAGCGGGTGCGCGATCAGCGCGGCGTCGTCCGGGCGCTGCGGCGCCTCGTGTTCGCCGCCGACACCTGGCGCGCGCTCGGCTGGCTGGGCACGCGGGTGCTGCTGGGCGTGGCCACGCTGGCGGCCGTCTTCTTCGGCAGCGCCGCGTTCGTCGCCCTCGGCTGGGGCACCGGCTGGAACCCGCTCACCGCGCTGCCGCTGCTGGCGCTCATGGCGGCCGTCGTCGTGCTGACCCTGGCGGTGCTCGACCTGCTGGTCCGGCTGGCCGCCGCGGTGGCGCCGCGGCTGCTCGGCACTGCGCCCGAGCAGCGGATCGCCGCGCTGCAGCAGAGCAGCCGCCGGCTGGCCGACCGCAACCGGCTGGCCCGCGACCTGCACGACACCATCGGGCACGCGCTCACCGCGAGCCTGCTCCAGGCCCGCGCCGCGCAGCGCACGCTGACCCCCACCGGCGACCGGCCGCTGCAGCCGGAGTTCGCCCGGCAGGCCCTCGGCCACATCGAGACCAACACCCGCACCGCGCTGGCCGAGCTCGACCGGGTCCTCACCGTGCTGCGCGCCGAGGACGGCGGTGCCGACCCCCACCCCTTCGCCGCCCCCTCGCTCGCCGACCTCGACGGGCTGCTGGCCGGCCTGCGCGACGGCGGTCTGCCGGTGGCGCTGGTCGTGGACGGCGACGTCGACGACGTGCCGCCGGCGGTGCAGGAGCTCGCCTACCGGGTGGTCCAGGAGGGGACGACGAACGTGCTGCGGCACGCCGGCACCCCGCTCACCGTCGCCCAGGTGGTGCGCAGCGGCGACACCCTCGACGTCCGGGTGTGCAACGAGCGGGCCTCGCAGCTGGACAGCCGACCCGGCCCCGGCGGCGGCCGCGGGCTGGCCGGCCTGCGGGAGCGGACGGCGGCCGCGGGCGGCACCCTGTCCGCCGGGCCCTCGCCGTCCGGGGGCTTCGACCTGTGCGTGACCCTGCCGCTGGCGGGGGCCGCGTGACCCCGCTGCGGCTGGTCCTCGTCGACGACGACGTGCTGGTCCGGTCCGGGCTGCGGGTGATCCTGGAGAGCGAGCCCGACCTGACCGTGGTGGGGGAGGCCGGCACCGGGCGGCAGGCGCTCGAGGTGGCCGCGCGCACCGATCCCGACGTCGTCCTCATGGACGTGCGGATGCCCGATCTGGACGGCATCGCCGCGACCGGGGAGCTCGTCGCCCGCGATCCGCAGCGGCCGCGGGTCCTGGTGCTGACCACCTTCGAGGACGACGACTACCTGTACCGCTCGCTCCAGGCGGGGGCCAGCGGCTTCGCGCTCAAGCGGGCCGACCCCGACGAGCTCGTCGACGCGATCCGGGTGGTCGCCCGGGGCAGCTCGCTGGTGCTGCCCGACCTCACCCGCCGGCTGATCGCCGCGCACGCGCCGTCCCGCGCCCGGGGCAGCGCCGCGCTGCCCGAGCTGACCGGCCGCGAGGCGGACGTGCTGCGGCTGGTGGCCGGCGGGCTGTCGAACGCCGAGATCGCCACCGAGCTGTTCCTCAGCCGCGAGACGGTGAAGACGCACGTCAGCAGCGTGCTGCTCAAGCTGGGCGCCCGGGACCGCACCCAGGCCGTCATCGCCGCCTACGAGAGCGGCTTCATGACCGCCTGAGTCCCCCGCCCTGTCGTGCACACCTCGGCGCATCGCTAGGTTCGGCGCTCGTGACCGACGAGCGGACGTCCCCCTTCTTCGAGGCCTCCCGGCAGTGGTGGGCCGACGGCGAGCTCGCCGTCGCCGGTGTCGTCGACCGGCTGGCCGACGACGAGCTGGCCGGCGACTCGGCGCTCCCCGGCTGGTCCCGCGCCCACGTCGTCGCCCACCTGGCCCGCAACGCCGACGCGCTGGTGAACCTGCTGACCTGGGCGCGCACCGGCGTCGAGACGCCGATGTACCCCTCCCGCGCCGTCCGCGACGCCGACATCGAGGCCGGCGCGGCCCGGCCGGCGGCGGAGCTGCGCGCCGACCACGCGGCCGCCTGCGGCCGGCTCGCCCAGGCGATCGAGACGACGCCCGCTGAGGCCTGGGCGGCGGAGGTCCGCAACGGCCAGGGGGTGACCGTGCCGGCGTCCGTCGTGCCGTGGATGCGCGCCAAGGAGGTCTGGGTGCACGGCATCGACCTCGACGCCGGTCTCACCTTCGCCGACCCCGGTGCCGAGTTCTGCAGCGCGCTCGTCGACGAGGTGCTCGCGCTCTTCGCCGCGCGCGACCAGGGGCCGGACGTCACCGTCGCCGCCACCGACGTCGACCGGACGTGGGGGAACGGCGGCACGCGGGCCGAGGGCCCGGTGGCCGCGGTCGCTGCGTGGCTGACCCGCTCCGACGCCTCGGGGCTCTCCGGCGAGGTGCCGCCGCCGCCCGCCTGGCTCTAGCGGAGCCCGGGGAGAGCGCTCAGACCAGGAAGCGGTAGGCCGTCGTGCCGGGGGCCACGTGCTGGATGCGCAGCGGGCTGGCCTCGATCCGACCCAGCAGCTCCGCCAGCCCCTCGGCGCGGCCGAGCTCGATCCCGGTCAGCGCGGCGCCGGTCTCGCGGTTGTCCCGTTTGACGTACTCGAACAGCACGATGTCGTCGTCGGGGCCGAGCACCTCGTCGAGGAACCGGCGCAGTGCACCGGGCTCCTGGGGGAACTCAACGAGGAAGTAGTGCTTGAGCCCGCGGTGCACCAGCGAGCGCTCGACCACCTCGGCGTACCGGCTGACGTCGTTGTTGCCACCCGAGAGCAGGCAGACCACCGTCTCCCCGGGCTGCACGGTCACCAGCCCGCCGCTGAGCGCGGCCGTCGCGAGCGCCCCCGCGGGCTCGGCGATGACGCCGTCGGCCTGGTACAGGTCCAGCATCTCGGTGCAGATCTGCCCCTCCGGCACGGCGACCAGCTCGGCGCCGGAGTCGCGCACCAGGGGATAGGTGACCGCGCCCGCCCGGCGCACGGCCGCGCCGTCGACGAACGTGTCCATCTCGGGCAGCTCCACCGGCTCCCCGGCCGCCAGCGCGGCCGCCATGCTCGCCGCACCACCCGGCTCGACGCCGACGAGCCGGGTGGCGGGGGAGTGGATCCGCAGCCAGGTCCCAGCGCCGGCCAGCAGACCGCCGCCGCCCACCGGCACGACGACGACGTCGGGCGCGCAGCCGAGCTGCTCGAGGATCTCCACGGCGACCGTCGCCTGCCCGGCCACCGTCGACGGCGCGTCGAAGGCCGGCACGAGCGTCGCGCCGGTCACGCGGGCCGACTCCGCGGCTGCGGCGGCCGCCTCGTCGTAGGAGTCACCGACGACGACGAGCTCGACCATGTCACCGCCCAGGGTCGCGATCCGCTCGCGCTTCTGCCGCGGAGTGGTGCCCGGCACGAACACCCGGCCGTGCACCTGCAGGGCGCGGCACGCGTAGGCGACCCCCTGGCCGTGGTTTCCGGCGCTGGCGCAGACCACCCCGGCGGCGCGCGCGTCTTCGTCCAGCCGGCTGATCGTCGTGTACGCGCCGCGGATCTTGTAGGAGCGGCCGACCTGAAGGTCTTCCCGCTTGAGCCACACGTCGGCGCTGGTCAGCCCGGAGAGCCGGGCGTTGCGCTGCAGCGGCGTCCGCTCGGCGACGCCGTCGAGCCGGCGGACGGCGTCGCGCACCTGCGCGGTGAAGTCGTCGTCGGTCAGGGCGTCATCGCGCCGCGTGGTGCTCACGCTCCCCATCGTCGACGACACCGCCGGTGCGGGGACGAGGAGGTGGTCGATCGCGCCGTGATCTGCCCCACGGCGGCTCGCCGAGCCCTAGCGTGCTCGGCCCGGAACAGCGCGAGGCGGTGAGCGGTCCATGGCCCGAGCCCTGGTCGTCTACGAGTCGGTGCTCGGCGACGCGAAGCGGATCGCGATGGCGGTGGCGCACGGGCTGTGCACCCGGATGCCCGTCGACGTCGCCTGCGCGCGCGAGGCGCCCACGCAGGTGTCGGCGGACGTGCGGCTGCTCGTGGTGGGCGGGCCCACGCACACCCTCGGCATGGCCCGGCCGGCCACCCGCGGGGACGTCGTCCGGCGGCACCTCGCCGTCGTCCCGGACCCGGGGTTCGGGCTGCCCGAGTGGCTGGACTCGGTGACGCTGCCCCGCGGCATCGACGCCGCCGCCTTCGACACCCGGCTGGACTCCCCGGCGCTGGGAACGGCGCTGGACCCCGCCGCCCGTACCGAGGAGACGCTGCTGCGCCGGCTGGGGGCGACGCTGGCCGCGCCGGCCGAGCACTTCCTGGTCACCGACGTCGCCGGTCCGCTGGCCGAGGGGGAGGAGGACCGGGCCCGCCGCTGGGGGCAGGCGCTGGCCGAGCTGGTGGCGCCGCACCCGATCCCGGTGCGGGGCTGAGGCGCTTCCAGCGCGGGTCACCCAGCTGCAGGTGCGGCTGGGTGACCAGCCGCTTCTCGCGGTTCCCGGTGGCCTACCCTCGGACGCCGGGACGACGCAGCGAGGGAGGTGGACGGTGTTCTTCGACGTGGAGCTCTCGACGGTCGCCGGGCGTCCGACCCTCACCGTGCGAGGGGAGCTGGACATCGTCACGGCGCCCCAGCTCACCGACGCCGCCGAGGCGCTGCTGGCCTCCTCGCCCGAGGCCGTCGTCGTCGACCTCACGCCCACCGTGTTCCTCGACTCGTCGGGCGCCCGCACGCTCGTCGCCGTCGCCCGCCGGGCCGTCGCGGCAGGCGCCACGCTGCACGTCGTCGCACCGCGCACCAACCGGCCCGTGCGGCTGCCGATCGACCTGATGCAGCTCGAGTCCGTGGTCTCCATCGTGAACTCCGCGGGCGAGATCCCCGGCGTCACCGCCGACCGCGACGCCACGTGACCTCGCGGCGATGACCAGCCGACCGGCCGGTCCGCCGAGCGCCGTCGACGACGCGGCGCTCGGCCGGTGCGCCGACGAGCCGATCGCGGTTCCGGGCGCGGTCCAGCCGCACGGCGTGCTGCTGGCGGTCTCCGAGCCCGACCTCGCCGTCGTCGTCGCGTCGGCGAACGCCGCGGCACTCTTCGGCCGGCCGGTGGCCGGCGCGTCCCTGGACGACCTGCTCGACCCGGGCGGCGCCGAACGGCTCCGGGCGGGTCTGGGCGGCGACCTCGCCGAGGTGAACCCGCTGCGCATGCGGGTGGCGGACGTCGACGTCGACGTCGCGCTGCACCGGGCCGACGGGCTGCTGATCACCGAGTGGGAGCCGGTACCCGGCGCCGGGGAGGCCGGGGCCGCGTGGCACCGCCGCCTGCCGGCGGTGCTCCAGCGGATGTCGACCGCCGCCACCCTCGACCAGCTGACCGGCGTGCTGGCCCGCGACGTCCGCGAGCTCACCGGCTTCGACCGGGTGATGGTCTACCGCTTCGACGCCGACTGGAACGGCGAGGTCGTCGCCGAGGACCGGCGCTCGGACCTGGAGCCCTTCCTCGGCCTCTGGTACCCGGCCAGCGACATCCCGGCCCAGGCCCGGGCCCTCTACACCACCAACTGGATGCGGCTGATCCCCGACGCCGGGTACCAGCGCGTGCCCCTGGAGCCGCCGGTGACGCCGGCGACCGGCCGCCCGCTGGACCTCTCCGGCGCGATGCTGCGCAGCGTCTCCCCGGTGCACCTGGAGTACCTGGCGAACATGGGCGTGGTCGCCTCGATGTCGATCTCGCTGATCGACCGGGGGCGGCTCTGGGGACTCGTCGCCTGCCACCACTACGCCGGCTCGCACCGGCCCTCCCATCCCGACCGCACCGCCGCGGAGTTCCTCGGCCGCACCGCCTCGCTGCTGCTGCCCACGCTGGTGTCCGCCGGCGAGCAGAGCGGGGTCGTGGCGGTCGCCCAGCGGCAGGCCGACCTCGCCGCCGCCGTCGGCCGCAGCCCGCGGGCACTGCCCGCTGCGCTCACCGAGGGCGCGACCACCGCTCTGGACCTGCTGCCCGCCGCCGGCGCCGCCGTCCGGCTGGGCGGCCGGCTGCACCTGCTGGGCACCACCCCGCCGGCCGACCGCGTCGTTCCGCTCGTCCGTGCGCTGCTGGACGCCGGCGTCCCCGTCACCGACGCGGTCAGCCGGGTCGTGCCGGAAGGCGCCGACCTCGCGCCCACCGCCAGCGGGGTGCTCGTCGCCGAGGTGGCCGGCGGCAGCGAGGACTTCGTCGCCTGGTTCCGGCCGGAGACGCTGCGCGAGATCACCTGGGGCGGCAACCCGTACACGTCGAAGACGGCACAGACCGAGGCCGGGCCGCGGTTGAGCCCCCGCCGGTCCTTCGCCGCCTGGAGCGAGACGGTCAGGGAGACCTCGCAGCCCTGGCGCCAGCACGAGGTCGCCGCCGCCCGCGGCCTGGCCGCCCTGCTCACCGAGACGGTCATCAGCCGCGCCACCGAGGACAACCGCCTCGTCGTCGCGCTCCAGCGCACCCTGCTGCTCGAGGAGCTGCCGGAGGTGCCGGGGGTGGACCTCGCCGCCCGCTACCTGCCCAGCGAGCACGACGTCGTCGGCGGCGACTGGTACGACCTGGTGCCGCTGCCCGGTGGCCGGGTGTCGCTCGTGCTCGGCGACGTCGCCGGCCACGGCCTCGCTGCCGCCGCGATCACCGCGCAGCTCCGGCACGCGCTCCGCGCCCACCTGCTGCGCGCGAGCGGTCCGGCGGCCGCGCTCGACGGCCTCAACCAGGTCATCGGGGCGCTGCTGCCCGGTGAGCTCGCGACCGCCGTCGTCGTCGAGCTGGATCCGGCGACCGGCGAGGTCGCCGTCGCCAGCGCCGGTCATCCGCCGGTGCTGCACGCCACGGCCGACGGCGTCCGCTTCCTGCACGAGGGGCGCGGGCCGGCGCTGGGCCTGCTCGATGTCGCCGGCTACCGCGAGACGCGGCTGACCCTCGCCGGCGACGACCGCCTGCTGCTGTTCAGCGACGGGGTCGTCGAGCGCGGCGCCGGTGGCCTGGCCACCGGGCTGGAGGACCTGCGGAACGCCGTCGCCGGCGGGCCGGTCGAGCCGCAGGCGCTGCTCGACGCCGTCCTGCGGATCCTCGACCCGCCGCGCACCGACGACGTCACCCTGGTCGGGGTCGCCCGCACCTGAGCGCCGGGGAACGGCCTCGGCACGAACGCGGAGCCCGCCGGTGCGGCGGCGCGGCAGGGCTCTCCGGCTCCCCTAGCGTGGGGAAGCGGCCCCGCCCGGGAGCCGGTACCGGCCCCGACGCGAGAGCGAGCACGTGACCTCCACCGCCCAGCGGGCACCCCGCCGCGCCTGCCGCCTCGGCGCCGCCCTGCTGGTGGCCACGGCGCTCGCTGCCTGCGGCGCCGACCCCGCGCCCGCTCCGGCCGCCGCGCCCACGACGACCACCCCGCCGCCACCGCCGCCTCCGCCGCCCGTGCTGTGGCCGCTGACCGGCGTGGACAGCGCCGGCGCCGACATCGGGCGGCCGGCGCTCGCGGTGAAGATCGAGAACTCCGTCGCCGCCCGGCCCCAGACCGGCCTCGGCGCCGCCGACATGGTCTGGGAGGAGATCGTCGAGGGCGGCATCACCCGCTACGTCGCCGTCTACCACTCCACGGTGCCCGGCGAGATCGGGCCGGTGCGCTCGGTGCGGCCCATGGACCCGGCGATCGCCGCGCCGCTGCACGGGCTCTTCGCCTTCTCCGGTGGGCAGCGCGCCTACGTCGACGCGGTGGCCGCGGCCGGACTGCAGGTGCTGAGCTACGAGTCGGGCACCGGCGGGTACCACCGGCTGAGCACACGGCGTGCGCCGCACGACATCTACGCCGATCCCGCAGCCCTCCTGGCGCAGGCCGACCCGGCGCACGCGGCGCCCCCGCCCGCCCAGTTCGCCATGGCCCCAGCGCCGGAGCAGGCGGGCGCCGTGGTGTCCGGCGCCGCCACCGGGTTCATCGACCTGACGCTGTCGGGCGTCAGCCATCCGCGCTGGACGTGGAGCCCGCCGGACGGCCGCTGGGTGCGCGCGGAGGCCGGCACGCCCGCGGTGGAGGCCGACGGCACGCCGGTGCGGGCCACCAACGTCGTCGTCCTGCGGGTCGACGTCGTGAACACCAGCGCGCTGGACGCGGCGGGCAACCCGGTGCCCGAGACGGTGATGGTCGGCGGGGGAGAGGCCCTGGTCGCCACCGGTGGGAAGACGCTGGGCGCCACCTGGGCGAAGCCGGCGGTCGACGCGCCGGTCGCCCTCACCGCGCCCGACGGCAGCCCGGTTCCCCTCGCGCCCGGCACCACCTGGGTGGAGCTGGTGCCCAACCGGACGGGGTCGGTCACCGTCGGCTGAGCGGGTGCGGGTGGCCAGCTCCCCCGAGTGCGGAGTCGTTGCCGCCGACACGCGCGGACCCGCCGCGGTGGGCGACACGACAGCAACTCCGCACGCGCGGCCGGAGCACGAGCGAAGGCCGAGCGGGCGGCGGGCTCAGCCGGTGATCACGCCCGACTTCTCGGTGAGCCGGCCGGCGGCGAGCGCGGACGCCAGCGCCTTCTCCAGCACCGGGATCACCGACGCGGCCCGGCGCTTGTAGCCGAACACCGTGGCGGTGGCGGTGAGCAGCTCGTCGCGCTGCATCCCCGCGGCGGCCCGGCACAGCGCGGCCATCGCGTTGGCGATCTCCTCCGGCGCCACGTGCTCGATCGGCCGGTCGGTGCTCGACACCTGCCGGCGGAACCCGGTCCAGGTGGCGCGGTCGACGCCCTCGGGCCACAGGTGGTCGCCGTCGACGGCCGAGGGTGGCAGCAGCGACAGCAGCACCTGCTTGCGCGCCTCGGTCGCCCGGTTGAGCCCGAACGCGCCGACGGTCAGCTTGGCCAGCCGGTCCACGTGGATCGGCCCCTCCGCCTTCACCCCGGCGGTCATCACCCGGCGCACCACGCGCGCGGCCTTCGACGCCGGCAGCCCGTCGAGCACCGATTTCTCGCCGGCGGTCTTCGGGATCCACGGCACGAACGGCGTCTCGCCCTCCAGCGGCACCGAGCCGGCCGGCTTCTTCGCGGTGGGAACCTTCGACGCCGGGCGGGCAGGGGTCGCGGGCACGGCCATCGACGTCACCGACGAGCGCAGCGCCGCGACGCCCTTGAACGACTCGACGGCCGCCGTCGGCAGCTGCAGCGGCTCCGGCACCGGGGCCGACGACACGGGAGCGGCGTCCACCGCGGCCACCAGCCGGTCGACGACGGCGGCCGGCCCGGCCAGCCACGTCGGCAGCCAGACGCGCGCCACGACCGGCCAGCGCAGCATGTCGCCGAGCACCTCGACCGGCACCGCGTCGCGGTCGCCGACCGTGCCGCGGCGGGCCCACGCCGGCCCGTCGAGCAGCACGGCGACCAGCGGTGTCCCCGGGTCGCCAGGTCGACTCACCGACAGGTCGACCCGGAACTCGGAGAGGCCGACCTCGGTGCGCACGACCAGCCCGCGCTCGCGCAGCGCCGCCGCGATCTCCTCCCGGTGCCGGTCGACCACGGCGGCCGACCGCGGCGAGCGGGGGAGCACGTCGGTGCCCTGCTCGGCCATGTCGAGGTAGGCGCGCAGGTGCTTGATGCCGACCGAGGAGGTCTCCTCGGCCCGCAGCTGCGCCGGGTCGAACGAGGAGAAGACGACGACCTGGCGCCGCGCACGGGTGATCGCGACGTTGAGCCGCCGCTCGCCGCCCTGGCGGTTGAGCGGGCCGAAGTTGAGCGGCAGCGTGCCGTCGGCGGCGGGGGAGAAGCCCGTGGAGAAGAAGATGACGTCGCGCTCGTCGCCCTGCACGTTCTCCAGGTTCTTGACGAACAGGCCCTCGCCGTCGGTGCGGTCCAGCGCCGCGGAGAGCCGGTCGTCGTCGGCGTCCCGCAGCAGCGCCTCGATGTAGGACCGCTGCTGGGCGTTGAAGGTGACCACGCCGATCGAGGGCACGACGCCCATGCCGTCCCACCTGGAGACCGCGTCGAACCGCCGGCGGATCTCGGCGACGATCGCCTTGGCCTCTACCGGGTTGGTGCGCAGCAGCCGGCCGGCGCCGGAGCGGTGGAAGGTGCCGGGCACCCGCACCAGCGACACCCCGCGGCCGTCCGGCTCCGCGGATGCCCGGCCGTGCGTCGGCGCCGGGAACGACGAGAGGCGGTTCTCGTAGTACTGGGCGTTGGAGAAGGCGATGAGGGACTCGTCCTGGCTGCGGTAGTGCCACGACAGCCAGTGCCGCGGCACCCCCGCCTGCACGCATTCGCTGAGGATCGACTCCTCGTCCTCGACGGCGGTCTCGACGACCTCGACCGAGTCGTCGGAGGCCGCCGTGGTCGGCTCCAGGAACGACGTGGGCGGCATCTGCCTGGAGTCACCGACGACGACGGCGGCGCCGGCCCGGCCCAGCGCACCGACGGCGTCGGCCACCCGGATCTGCGACGCCTCGTCGAAGACCACCAGGTCGAACTGGCCCGCCGTCGCGGGGAAGAACCGGGCCACCGAGTCGGGGGACACGAGCACGCACGGCATGACCGCGGTGATGAGCTCCCCGTACTGCGCCAGGAGTTGCCGCACGCCGAGCCCGCGGCGCTGCTTGGCCAGCTCCCGCTGCAGCGCGCCGACCTGGCCGGTGCCCATCGCCGCGTCGAACGGCCGCGAGCCCAGCACCGCCGCCGGCAGCGCCTGCGCCAGGTGCTCGCGCACCGCGCGGGAGGCGGCGGTGAACCGGGCGATCGCCGACTCGTGCGCCTGCTCGTCGAAACCGTCCAGCCCGGTGGCGTCCAGCCGCTCGGCGACCGACGCCGACGCCAGCCCGCGGTCGAGCGCGCGCACCGCGTCGTCGGCAGCGACGGCACCGGTGATGAGCAGCGTGCGGGCGTCGAACAGCCCCGCGTAGCGCAGCGGCTCCAGCGTGTCGAGGAAGGACACCCAGCGGCGCAGCGACATCAGCACCGAGTTCTCGACCCCGCGCTCCGGGCGGGTCATCGACCAGCGCAGCACGAAGCCGTCGTCCCCGGCCCAGGCCGACAGCTGGTCGGAGGAGCTGCGGCATACCTGCAGGAGCGAGGTCACCGCGTCGCGCAGCCGGGCGACGGCGGCAGCGGTCCCGGCCGACGCCGGCATCCCGGCCACGATCAGCTTGCGCAGCGCGACGTGGAAGGCCGAGGACCCGTCGACGGCGGCGCCCGCGCGGCGCAGCCACTCGACCTCGCGCTCGAGCAGGCCGGGGTCGGTGAACGGGTTCCAGCTCTCGGGCGCGGAGAGGCCGGGGACGGAGTTCACCCGGCCGGCGATGGCGGAGACCGCCGTCTGCACCCGCCACAGGCTCTCCACCAGCAGCGGGACGTCCCGGGGCCGGACCTTCACGCCCGGCCGCAGGCAGGGGGCCAGCTGGTCCCGGACGGTGGTCAGCCGGCGGCGCCGCCCCCACCAGCCCGAGGCGGCCGCCGTCTGCGCGGAGACGTAGATCCCGGCCAGCGGCAGGCCGACGACGTCGGGGGTGGCGACGTCGAGCCCCGGGTGCCGGAAGGCGGTGAACGCCGCGACCTCGCCGAGGACCGCGCCGGTCGCCGTCGTCCACCGGCCGCTGAACGTCTCGTCCAGCACGTCGAGGCCCACCGGGGGGCCGGACAGCAGGTGCACGAGCGAGTCGAGGTCCTCCGGGGTCCGCGCGTGCCGCAGCACCCCGCCGAGCTCCGGGAGGCAGGCCAGCTCGCGCACCGCCGCGTCGACGGCGGACGCCGCCTGCCGGGCCGCGGGCAGGTCGACCTCCGGCGAGTCGACGAACGCCCACGGGTGCCGCGGCGACGGGCGGGTGAGGTCGGCGATGTCGGGCAGCAGGGCCAGCGCCCGCCGCACGGCGGTCAGCACCTCGGCGGGGGCGTTGGCGACGAACGGCAGCGGCACCGGGAGCGGCTCGACGTCGGTGCCGGCCGTCAGCTCGGCGGTGCGCGCGCTGTACAGCGACAGGCCGGCGGCGTTCTCGGTGTGCAGGCGGTCGGTGTAGCGGGCCAGCTGGCGGCGGGCCGAGCGCAGCGTCTCGGAGTCGGCGGCCAGGCCCTGCTCGTCGACGGCGATCGCGTGCTCCAGCGCGAGCCGGATCTGCGCCCGCACCATGGAGGCGCGCGACCCCTTGTCGTGCAGGTCGAGGGCGAACATGCCCATGCCGACCGCGTCCAGCCGCCGGGCGACCACGTCCAGCGCCGCGCGCTTCTCGGCGACGAACAGCACCCGCTTGCCGTCGGCGACCGCCCGGGTGAGCAGGTTGGTGATCGTCTGGGACTTGCCGGTGCCGGGCGGGCCCTCGAGCACGAAGGTGCGCCCGGCACCCGCCTCCGCGATCGCCCGCAGCTGCGAGGCGTCGGCCGCCACGGGCAGGCGGCCGGCCAGCTCGTCGAGGTCGACGTGCCCGCCGGAGTCGCGTGCCGGGTCCCGGAAGGGCTCGGTCGGCTCGTGCACGAGGTGGCGCACCAGCGGGTTCCGCGTGAAGTCGCCCCAGTGCTCGTCGAGGTCCTTCCACAGCCGGTACTTGGCGAACTGCAGGAGCGCCAGGTCCGCGGTCGCCTCGACCCGGTAGGGCAGGCCGTGGCCGACGAGGCCGACCCGCATGGCCTCCAGGGCCCGCTCCAGCTCCGGCGTGCTCTCCGCGGTGTCGCTCAGCGCCGGGACGACCAGGCCGTGCACCTGGCGCAGCTTCTCCAGCAGGCAGTAGTTCGGGGTGCTCGACCCCGACTCGTCCAGCGCCAGCCGGTAGGAGCCGGTGCGCCCGACCGGGCTGAGGACGACGGGTACCAGCAGCAGCGGCGAGCGCAGCGGCCGTCCGTCGAGCTCCCACACCAGCGAGCCCAGGGCCAGGTAGAGGTTGTTGGCGCCGGTCTCCTCCTGCACCGTCTTGGCGCGGTAGGCGAGGTTGCGCAGCCGGGAGAGGTAGCCGTCGGAGGTGACGTCGGCGTGCACCTCCCGCCGTTCCACCAGCAGCTCGGTCAGCTGCTCGGCGGGCAGCTCCCGGGCAGTGGTGAGCCCGCGCTCCTCCTGGACGGCGGCCAGCTGGTCACCGGGCAGCAGGGTCAGCGGGGTTCCGTCGTGGACGAAGTTGTCCAGGATCGGCAGCGCGGTGTCCGGCACGGTCAGGGGCAGCCCGGCGCGGTGGCTGTAGTTGATCAGCCGGTTCCGCAGGCTCAGGTCCAGCAGCGCGTTCTTCCACTGCTGCACCCGCGGCGGCGCCTCGGGGCGGTTCGACTGCGGCGCCGGCGCCGGAAGGGCCGGGATCGCCGGGGCGCTGTGCTCGGCCGGCCGGTACTCCACGATCTGCAGCAGCCCTTCCGGCGTCCGGGCGCGGGCGGGCAGCGGGAGGATGCCGTCGCGCCGGGCGCGGTGGACGTCGGTGACGCCGAGGATGCGCTCGAGCTCGCCGGCCAGCCAGTCGGCGGAGGCGGCGCGGTGGAGGTCCTCGCCCGGGCGCCCGGAGGCGGTGAGCAGCGTCGTCTCGACCAGGCCGACGAGGCCGAGGTCGACCAGGTCGACCAGCGGCGCGGCGTCGGTGGTCGCGGCGCTCTCCGAGCTGCGCTCCTCCCGCCAGTACCCGAGGAATGCATGGCCGTCGGCCAGCCACAGCAGCGGGCGGATGCCGGCCTGCTCCAGTGCGGCGGCCAGGACGACGACGGTGTCCAGCGGGGTGGCCACGCGCCAGGTGAGGACGTCGCCGGGTGAGCGCACCTGCTGGCCGAGGTCGGACCAGCTGGCCGGCGGCTCGGAGTACCGGACCCCCCGGCGCCGGAGCGCCTCGGCGAGCGCCTGCACGACCTCGTCCACCCGCTCGGCGGTGGCCGCGTAGCCGACCATCGCACCGCTGCCGGTCTGCTGCGCCAGCAGTTCGGCGGCCTCGGCGACCAGCCCGGTGATCGCCGGGTGGTTGGGCATGACGTGCGCGGCGAGCATCTCCAGCGCCAGCGGCAGCGGAGCGGCCAGCCACTGGTTGGCCGCGAGCACCTGCACCGGGGCGGTGGTCTCGCCGAGCAGCACGCCGTCGAGTTCGACCTCGACGTCGACCACACCGGGCCGCTGCTCCTCGACGTGCAGCATCGCGGCGGGGTCCATGACCAGGCCGATGCCGGTGAGCACCGTGGTGCGGCCCTCGTCGACGTCGGCCAGCAGCTCGACGGCCTGGGCGATCGGGCCCTCGGCGTCGCGCACCGACAGGCGGACGGTCAGCCCGCGCAGGGTCCGGTCGGCGGTCAGCGCCAGCCGGGAGACCACCGGCAGCCGGTTGTGCGCCAGCGCGTAGCTGAGCACGGGGGTGGAGGTGAGGTCGATGGAGACGACCGCCGACGGCGCGACGACATCACCGAGTTCGATGTCGGCGGTGCTCTCCATGCCACCTGTCTACCGGGTCGGACGAACTGGTCCGCCCATGGTCGCCGACGGGTGGGGCGGATGTGACGGGTGCGGCCGATCGTTGCCAGGGAGCGCAGAACCGGCGGCCGATCCCGGTGCCGGCACGCTGGGGTCCTGCCGATGGGCGCGCCCCGGGCGGTCGGTCTCTGCGCACAGTCGGTCTCTGCGCACAGTCGGTCTCTGCTTCGCGGAGGAAGCAGAGGCCGATGTCTCCGGAGCCGGCGACGGTACCGCCGTGATCCCCGCGGGCGGGCAGCCACCGGCTGCCTCCGCACCGGGCCGCCCCGGCTCCGCGCGCGGGTTCCGCGGCCGGCTTGCCCCGTGGACGGCGGCCGGGTCAAGGTGCGGGCATGAGCGATGCGCAGCGGCATGAGTCCGGCCTGGTCGTCGAGGACCGCGGGCACGTCCGGCTTCTCACCCTCGACCGCCCGAGCGGCGCAACGCCCTGTCCACCGAGGTGCAGGCCGACCTGGTCGAGCAGTTCCTGCGCGTGGTCGAGGACGGCGTCCGCGCCGTGGTGCTCACGGGCAACGGCCCGGCGTTCTGCGCCGGGTTCGACCTCGAGGAGATCCGCGCGGCGGACGAGCGCGGCGAGCGGTTCCGCCCGCCGATGAACCGGCCCGCCCGGGCGGTGTGCGAGGTGGTCACCGAGACGCCGGTGCCGGTGATCGCCGCGCTCAACGGGTCGGCCGTGGCGGGGGGGGGGCTTCGAGCTGGCGCTCGCTGCGATCTGCGGATCGCCTCGCCCGCGGTCCACTTCGCGCTGCCCGAGGCCGCGATCGGCATGGGGGCCAACTTCGGCTCCGTCGTCCTGCCCAAGCGCATCCCGGTGGGCATCGCCCTGGAGAGGCTCTTCACCGGCGTTCCGATCGACGCGGCCGAGGCCCAGCGCTGGGGGCTGCTCAACCGGCTGGTGGACCCGGAGGACGTGCTGCCGACGGCGCTCGGCCTGGCCGACCGGAGCGCCGCCAACGCCCCCGTCCGCCGGATGAAGGAGACCGCCGTCAAGGCCCCGGAGTTGCTGCTCTGGCAGGCCTGCGGCTCGACGTCGGCCCCAACCCCTACCTCAGCGAGGACCGCAAGGAGGGGATCGCCGCCCGCCTGGAGAAGCGGGCGCCGCGCTGGACCGGGCGCTGACGGATACGGAACCGCGTGGTTCATGACGTTCGCGTAACGGCTCGTCACTCCAGTCCGACGGGGACGCGCACCCCCGGTCGCGGCTGTCAGGGTCCGACCGTCCCTGTCGGTCGAGCCCGAGGAGTCCTCATGAACTGTGCGCACTGCGGAGCCGTGCACCAGCGAGGCCGTTACTGCGTCGGCTGCGGCAAGACCATGCCGCCGTCACCGCTGCCGCCCCGCCCGGTCCGGCTCGCCCCGCGCCCGCCGTACGAGGTCACCGACGACATGACCCAGCCGGTGCTGCGCTTCGACGTCCGCCCCCGGCGGGCGGACGCGGCGGAGCGGATGTCGGCCGAGGTCGGCTGAGCCGCGCCCCGAGCCTGGTCACCCGATCGGGTGACCAGGCTCACTGCTAGCAATCTGCTTGCAGTTGTTAGCACCCCGGGATGCGGGGCATGTACCAGAGCGTCAGGTCATCCTCGATCTCTGGAGCTGCAACCCTCATGACCGACAACACCAAGCTGATCAACCAGTTGCGCGCCCTCGTCCTGCTCACGCAGACCGAGGAGCAGGTCGCACGGACCCGCATCTCCCAGGCCCGCACCGACGCCGTGCGCCGGGAGCTCACCGAGAACGCCGACAACGCCGCCGCCCGCACCATCGAGATCACCGAGCAGCTGCGCGCGCTCGGTGGCGTGCCGGACGTCGTCACCCCGGCCATCGGCCGGCTCTCGGCGGTGCTCAAGGCGACCTTCGAGCAGGCTGCCCCGCTGGAGGAGGCGCTCCTCACCGACCTGCAGCTCGAGCACCAGCTGCTTGACCGCGCCACCTACCTCAAGGTGCTCGCGGAGGCCGCCGGCCAGACGAAGACCCAGCAGCTGGCCGAGAAGCTGATCGGCGCCCACGAGGCCACCGTCGAGTGGCTCACCGTGGTGCTCGCCGAGGAGGCCCTCGGTGGCCCCGCCGCCCTGCAGCCCACCCCGGTGCAGAAGGTGGCCGGTGGCGTCGCCCGCGCGGTCAACGCGCCGGTCCGCTTCTGGGCCAACACGGTGAACAACGCCGTCGACACGGTGCGCCATGCCGGCGAGGAGACCTCCGAGCGGTTCTCCGCCGTGGGTGACCGCGCCTCCGCCCTCACCGGCGCCGTCCGCGAGACCCTCACGGTCGGCCGCGCCGCCTCGCTGCGCCGCGCCGAGCGGATCGCCGAGCGCGAGGGCGACAAGGACGCCGCCCAGGTCGCCCGCGAGGCCCGTGAGGAGCTCGGGGACGTGACCGCCGACGAGCTGCCGATCAAGGGGTACGACTCGCTGTCGGTCCAGGACGCCGTCAAGGCGATCAAGCAGCTGAAGACGCCGCACGACATCAACGTGATCATCCGCTACGAGGAGACGCACAAGGCCCGGGCCAACGTGGCCAGCGCCGCGCAGACCCAGCTGGCCGCCCTGGCCAAGGAAGCGGTCGGCGTCGACAGCTGACGCAGGACCCGCCTCGCAGGAGCACCCTGCAGTCGGAGGGTCCGCATCCCCACGGGGGGTGCGGGCCCTCCGCGTGCGCGAGACCGCGCTGACCGCGGGTTTGGCACGCCGACGGCCAAGGGGAAGCTTGTACCCATGAGCATCACACCCGAGGCCCTCGAGACGGAGTTCTCGCTGACGACGGCCGCGACCCGGCTGGACTTCCTCAGTCGCCGCGACAACGGCGACACCGCGCTCAACATCGTCCGCGACGACGACGCCGAGTCGTGGGCGGCCTCCCTCCGCGACACCGGTACCCAGCTCGACGTCTATGAGTCGCTGGAGCTGCTGGCCCTCGGCGAGGTCGTCTCGCGGAAGGCGCACGACAGCCAGCTGGTCGGCATCCGTGCCGCGCTGCGCGGCGGCGCCGACTGGGAGCAGATCGCCGCCGCCCTGGGCGTCAGCCCGGAGCAGGCCTGGGACGCGTTCACCGAGTCCGTCGCCCGCCAGCTCGACGCCGACGCCGCCGCCTCGGCCCGCGAGCTCGCCGGCACCCGCCCGGGGGGGGGGGGGGGGGGGGGGGGGGGGGGGGGGGGGTGGGGGGGGGGGGGGGGGGGGGGGGGGGGGGGGGGGGGGGGGGGGGGGGGGGGGGGGGGGGGG
>NZ_JBJHAN010000004.1:0-348045 GCF_054051055.1 Blastococcus sp. SYSU DS0973 | reverse complement strand
CCGGGGTGCCCAACCGCGGAGACGGTTCGGCACCCCGGTGCAGGGAGTGCGGGCGGTCGGCGGAGGGAGGCGTCATGGGCGTGTGGCCGCGACGAGGTCAGACCTCGAGCAGCTCGCTCTCCTTGTTCTTGACCGCGTCGTCGATGCCCTGGGTGTGCTTGGCGGTGAGGTCGTCGAGCTCCTTCTCCGCGCGGCGCACCTCGTCCTCGCCCGCCTCGCCGTCCTTGACGATGCGGTCGAGCTCCTCCTTGGCACGCCGGCGGATGTTGCGGATCGCGACCTTCGCGTCCTCGCCCTTGCTGCGGGCCTGCTTCACCAGGTCGCGGCGGCGCTCCTCGGTGAGCTGTGGGAACACCACGCGCAGGATCTGGCCGTCGTTGGTCGGGTTGACGCCGAGGTCGCTGTCGCGGACGGCCTTCTCGATGGCCGTCAGCTGAGACATGTCGTAGGGCTTGATGACCGCCATGCGCGCCTCGGGGACGGTGATCGACGCCATCTGCGGCACCGGGGTGTACGCCCCGTAGTAGTCGACCATGATCTTGTTGAACATCGAGGGAGCGGCCCGACCGGTGCGGACCGAGCCCAGGTCCTCGCGCGCCACCGAGAGGGCCTTGTCCATCCGTTCCTCGGCGTCGAGCAGGGTGTCGTCGATCACGGGTAGTCCCTCCTGCGGCCTGCTCCCCACGGTGGGGAGCTCGTCGGGCCGTCGTCCTCGTGGTTGCGCCGGCGGCCGGCCGGTCAGGCCGGCTGACTGATCAGCGTGCCGATCCTCTCACCTGCGGTGGCGCGGGCGATGTTGCCGTCGCGCAGCAGGTCGAACACGACGATCGGCATCTGGTTGTCCATGCAGAGGCTGATCGCCGTCGCGTCGGCCACCTTCAGCTGCTTGGACAGCACCGTGCCGTAGTCGAGGCCGTCGTACATGACGGCGTCGGGGTTGGTGCGCGGGTCGTCGTCGTAGACGCCGTCGACGCCGTTCTTGCCCATGAGGAGCACCTGGCACTCGATCTCCAGGGCACGCTGCGCGGCGACGGTGTCGGTGGAGAAGTAGGGCATCCCGGCGCCGGCGCCGAAGATGACCAGCCGGCCCTTCTCCAGGTGCCGGATGGCCTTGCGCGGGATGTAGGGCTCGGCGACCTGCCCCATGGTGATGGCCGACTGGACCCGGGTCTGCAGACCGGCCTTCTCGCAGAAGTCCTGCAGCGCCAGGCAGTTCATGACCGTTCCCAGCATGCCCATGTAGTCGGCCTTCGTGCGGTCCATGCCCGCCTGGGAGAGCTCCGCGCCGCGGAAGAAGTTGCCCCCGCCCATGACGACGGCGATCTGCGTGCCCCGCGAGACGACCTCGGCGAGCTGCTCCGCGATGCCCTTGACGATGTCGGCGTCGACACCGACCTTGCCTCCGCCGAAGGACTCACCGGAGAGCTTGAGCAGCACGCGCTGGTACCCGCTCCCGTCGGCCGGCTGGAAGGCGGTGGGGGCGGACAGCGGCGCGGTGGTGTCGGTCAACGATTCATCCCTGGAATGGTGTCGATGGGTGCTGTCGGTGGAGTGATCCTGCCGCATCCCGGTGCCCGGCTCCTGCCGAGCGCGGCCCGCGGACGGAGCCGGACAGACGACCGGCCCCGTCCCACGAGGGGAACGGGGCCGGTCATCGGTACCGGATGCGGCTCAGGCCTGGCCGACCTCGAAGCGCGCGAAGCGCTCGACGGTCATCCCCGCCTCGTCGACGATCTGCTTGACCGTGCGCTTCGGCTCGGTGATCGACGGCTGCTCGAGCAGGACGAAGTCCTTGTAGTAGGCGTTCACCCGGCCTTCGACGATCTTGGTGATCGCCTGCTCGGGCTTGCCCTCCTCCTTGGCGGTCTGCTCGGCCACGCGGCGCTCGGTCTCGACCGCCTCGGCCGGGACCTCGTCACGGGTGAGGTAGCGCGGCCGCGCGGCGGCGATGTGCATCGCCAGGCTGCGGGCGGCGTCCTCGCTGCCACCGGAGTACTGCACGGCGACGCCGATGGCCGGAGGCAGGTCGGTGGCCCGCTTGTGCAGGTAGGTGGCGGTGGTGCCCTCGAAGGCGGCGAAGCGGGACAGCACCAGCTTCTCGCCGATGCGGGCCGACTCCGCCTCGATCAGGGCGGCGACGGTCTGGCCGTCGACCTCGGTGCCCAGCAGGCCCTCGGCGTCGGCCGGCTTGTTCTCCAGGCCGATCTCGAGCAGCCGCTCGGCGAGCTGCACGAAGTCGGCGTTCTTGGCGACGAAGTCGGTCTCGCAGTCCAGCTCGAGCAGCGCGCCGTCCTTGCTCACGACCACGCCGTTGGTCGTCGAGCGCTCCAGGCGCTTGCCGACGTCCTTCGCGCCCTTGACCCGCAGCAGCTCGACGGCCTTGTCGTAGTCGCCGTCGGCCTCGGTCAGGGCCTTCTTGCAGTCCATCATGCCGGCGCCGGTGGCGTCGCGGAGACGCTTGACGTCGGCTGCGGTGAAGGCAGGCATGTCTTTTCCTCTTGGTCTGTCGGTGATGCGATCAGCGAAGGTCTGGCGGTGGCGCCGTCCCGCCCGCCACCGGGCGGGACGGCGCTCGACCGTCAGGACTCGAGGGTCTCCTTGCCACCGGTGGTGGCGGGCACGCCCTCGACCGGGGCGACCTCGTTCGCGGTGACCGCCGGCGGCTCGGCCGGGGTCTCGGGCAGCGGCGTGGCAGCGGCCTGCTCGTCGGCGGTGCCGCCGGTCAGCAGCTCGCGCTCCCAGTCGGCCAGGGGCTCGCCCGCGGCCACGGCCGGCTCGCCGCCGTCCTCGCGACCGGCGTTCGCCTGTGCGGCCGACCGGGCCATGAGCCCCTCGGCGACGGCGTCCGCGACGACCCGGGTGAGCACGGTGATGCTGCGGATCGCGTCGTCGTTGCCCGGGATCTTGTAGTCGACCTCGTCGGGGTCGCAGTTGGTGTCGAGGATCGCGACGACCGGGATGTTGAGCTTCCGGGCCTCACCGACGGCGATGTGCTCCTTCTTGGTGTCCACGATCCAGATGGCGCTGGGCACCTTCTGCATGTCGCGGATACCGCCGAGGCTGCGGTCGAGCTTGGCCTTCTCGCGGCTGAGGACCAGCTGCTCCTTCTTGGACAGGCTGACCAGCACGCCGGTCTGCTCCATGTCCTCGATCTCCTTGAGCCGCTGGAGACGCTTGTGCACGGTCTGGAAGTTGGTGAGCATGCCGCCGAGCCAGCGCTGGTTGACGTAGGGCATGCCCACGCGCTGCGCCTGCTCGGCGACGACCTCCTGCGCCTGGCGCTTCGTGCCGACGAACAGGATCGAACCGCCGTGCGCGACCGTCTGCTTGACGAACTCGTAGGCGTTGTCGATGTACCCGAGCGTCTGCTGCAGGTCGATGATGTAGATGCCGTTGCGCTCGGTGAAGATGAAGCGCTTCATCTTCGGGTTCCAGCGACGGGTCTGGTGCCCGAAGTGCACGCCGCTGTCGAGCAGCTGCTTCATGCTGACGACTGCCATATCGCAGCCTCTCTGCGTCTGCGCGCGGCCGCAGGGCCGCGCTGATTCCGGTTGTCGCGGGCTCCGGTTGGCGCCCGCCCTGGCGTCCAGCGGCACCACTCCCCCGGCTGGGCCGGGACCGAGGTGGCGACTGCCCCGCCGATCGGCGGGAGGAGGACGCGCGAAGTCGACCCGTCGGAACGGGCCGCACCGGACAGCATACGCGACGCCCGCCGGGGCTTTTCCCCAGTCACCGGCCCTGTCCACCGACCCTGGTCCACCCCTCCCGTGGCGGGGTACATCCCCCGCAGGGTCGTCGCATGAGGTCCGTGGTCGCGGTCGTGCTCGCGCTGGCCGCCGTCACCGTGCTGGCCCCGGCCGGGGCGACGGCCGGACCGGCACCGCCGGCCTCCTCCGCGGGCGGCACCGCCGCCTGGATCGCGCCGCTGCCCGGGGAGCCGGTGGTGGGCCGGCCGTTCGAGCAGCCACCGCACCGCTACGGGCCCGGGCACCGGGGCGTCGACCTCGTCGGTGCACCCGGCTCCCCCGTCCTCGCGGCCGGCGACGGGGTCGTCGTCTTCGCCGGGATGGTGGCCGGCCGGCCGGTGGTGAGCGTCGACCACGCGGGCGGCCTGCGGACGACGTACGAGCCGGTGGAGCGCACGGTCGGCGCGGGGGCGCGGGTGACCCGCGGCTCGGCGATCGGAACGCTGGCGCCGGGGCACGACCGGTGCCCGGCAGCCGCCTGCCTGCACTGGGGGCTGCGCCGGGGGGCGGACTACCTCGATCCGCTGGCGCTGCTGCGCCCGCCGCGGCTCCGCCTGCTGCCACTGGGCCGGATCAGGCCAGGTGCTCGACGAAGTGCACGTCGCCCGCAGTCATCACGCGATGTCGGCGAGCTTGGTACGCAGGTGCAGAACGGCCTTGGTGTGCAGTTGGCAGATCCGGCTCTCCGTGACGCCGAGGACGCGGCCGATGTCGGCGAGCGTGAGCCCCTCGAAGTAGTAGAGGGAGACGACGACCTTCTCCCGCTCGGGCAGCTGTTCGACGGCCCGGGCCAGCAGCTGCCGGGCCTCGCCGTGCTCTGCCATCGCCTGCGGGTCCAGCGCGCTGGGGTCCCGCAGCGTGTCGCCCAGGCGGGGTGAGCCGCCGTCGTCGTCGGTGAGCAGCTCGTCGAGGGCGACGACGTTGACCAGGGAGAGCTGGCCGAGGAACTTCCGGATGTCCTCGACGTCCATGTCCATGGCGTCGGCGACCTCCTCGTCCGACGGCGTCCGGTGGAGCTTGCTCTCCAGCTCGGCGACGGTGCGCTCGAACTGGCGGGCCTTGACCCGCACCGACCGCGGGATCCAGTCGGTGTTGCGGAGCTCGTCGATGATGGCGCCGCGGATCCGCGACATCGCGTAGCTCTCGAACTTGACCTCGCGGGTCGGCTCGAAGCGGGTGATCGCGTCGATGAGCCCGAACGTGCCGTAGGAGATGAGGTCGGCCTGCTCGACGTGGGCGGGCAGACCGCTGCCGACCCGGCCGGCGACGTACTTGACCAGGGGCGCGTAGTGGAGGATCAGCCGGTCCCGCAGGGCGGGGTCCCGGTCCTCCACGTAGCGCGCCCACAGGTCTGTCAGCAGGGCGTCGGCGTCCTCGCCGGGCTCGTCGATGCGGCGGATGGTTGCCTCAGACACGGTCGCGCTCCTCGGTCGTGCTGCGCGGGCACCGTCCGTGGTCCCGCGTGGTCATGACTCCGCCGTCCGCTCCGCGATCCGGCCGCCGGCCTCAGGCACGGGGATGCGCCTGGGCATGGACAGCACGGAGCCGTTCGACCGTCACGTGCGTGTAGATCTGCGTCGTGGCGAGGCTAGCGTGGCCGAGCAGCTCCTGGACGGAACGCAGGTCCGCGCCGCCCTCGAGCACATGCGTGGCGGCGGAGTGCCGCAAGCCGTGCGGACCGATGTCCGGCGCCCCCGGGACGCCGGCGGTCGCGGCGTGCACGGTGCGGCGGGCCTCCCGGGCGTCCAGCCGGCGGCCGCGCAGCCCGAGCAGGAGCGCCGGCCCGGAGTCCGGCGTGGCCAGGGCAGGCCGGCCGCGGGTGAGCCAGGCGTCCAGCGCGCGCTCGGCCGGCAGGCCGTAGGGCACGCTGCGCTCCTTGCGGCCCTTGCCGAGCACCCGCAGCAGCCGGCGGCCGCGGTCGACATCGTCGACGTCCAGCCCGACGAGCTCGCTCACCCGGATGCCACTGGCGTAGAGCAGCTCCAGGACGACGGCGTCGCGCAGCCGGACCGGCGACTCCTCGCCGGCGGCGGTCTCGACCAGTGCGCGTGCCTGCTCGGGCGCCAGCACGTCGGGAAGGGTCCGGTGGGCCTTGGGGCTCACCAGTCGCTGTCCCACGTCCTCGGGGGTGAGTGCGGCGCGGCGCAGCCAGGCGGTGAACGACCGTGCCGCCGAGGCGTGCCGTGCGGTGGTCGAGCGGCTGTGCCCCCGGGTGCGGCCCTGCGCGAGCCAGCTCCGGAGAGTGGCGAGGTCGAGGTCGTGCGGCTGCGTCCCGCTGCGCCGGGCGAGGTGGTCCAGCAGCCGGGCGACGTCCCCGACGTAGCTGCGGACCGTGTTGGCCGACAGGTCGCGCTGCGCGCTGAGGTGCTCCTCGTAGCCGGCCAGCGCCTCGGCCAGCGCCGGTGGCAGCCCGGCGCGGACCTCTGCGGTGCTGGGCGTCGCCACGGGGGCACGGTCCGTCGGCGCCCCGCGCCGGTCAAGCCGCCGCGCCGGGGCGCTCCGGCGGTGGGGACAACCGCCAGCCGGTGCCCGTCCACTGGACCAGGTCGGCCAGTTCCAGCGACGGCAGCACCTTGAGCACCTCCAGGACGTCGCACCCGGCGACGCTCGCCAGCCGCTCGGGGCTGACCCCGATGCGCACCGGGCAGGCGTCGAGCACCCGGGCAGCGATGTCCGAGAGGCCGTCCCGCGGGGATGT
The DNA here is from genome assembly GCF_054051055.1 of Blastococcus sp. SYSU DS0973. Lineage (NCBI taxonomy): Bacteria > Bacillati > Actinomycetota > Actinomycetes > Geodermatophilales > Geodermatophilaceae > Blastococcus > Blastococcus sp. SYSU DS0973. The sequence continues at coordinate 341,601 of NZ_JBJHAN010000004.1, read as the reverse complement.
CGGCCGTTCCACGGGCGGCGCCAGGTCGGTGCCGATGCCCCCGACCGCCTCGATGACCTGCGCCGCCGAGGTGACCAGGACCGCCCCCGCCTCCTGGTCGTGCAGCAGCTCGTGGCACCCCACCGAGAGGGCCGAGGTGACCGGACCCGGAACCACCATCAGCGGCCGGTCGAGCCGCCGGGCACGTTGGGCGGTCGCGTGCGCGCCGGATCGGGCCGCCGCCTCGACGACCACCGTGCCCCGGGTGAGCCCGGCGATCAGGCGGTTCCGCACGAGGAACCGGTGCCGCAGCGGCGCGCAGCCGGGCGGCCACTCGCTCACCAGCAGACCGGACTCGGCGATCCTGGCGAAGAGCGCGCCGTGCGCGGCGGGGTAGACCCGGTCGACGCCGCAGGCCAGCACCGCGATGGTCGGCGCCTCGGCGGCGAGGGCGCCGCGGTGGGCGGCGGCGTCGATGCCGTAGGCCCCGCCCGAGACCACCGTCCAGCCCCGTTCGCCCAGCTGGTGACCGAGTTCGGCGGCGACGTGCTCGCCGTAGGCCGAGGAGGCCCGGGAGCCGACGACCGCCACCGAGCGGTCGGTCACCGCGTCCAGCCGGGCCGGGCCGCGGACCCACAGCGCCAGCGGCGGAACCGGCGCCCGAGTGCGGTCGGACTGGTCCCGGTGGTGGAGCGGTTCCCCCGCCACCGCGACGGTCAGCGCATGCAGCGGCCAGGCCGGCCACTCGTCGTCCTCGGGGACCACGAGCCGCGCCTGGCACCGTCCGGCGCGCCGCAGGTCGGCCAGGGTGGCGTCCTCGTGCGCCCGTGCGCCGACCAGCGACCGGATCCGCTCCGGGGCGGCGCCGGCCCTCAGCCGCCGCACGGCGTCCACCGGACCCACGTCCTCGACGTAGCGCCAGAGGTCGATCGTGCCCGGCTCGACCGCCCGGCTCAGCCAGGCCCGCGCACGGCGCACGCCCGGGTGCACCTCTCCGGGCCGGGGTGCTGAGCCGGCCGCCTCCTCGAGGTCCTCGTCCAGGTTCACGCCGCGCTCCGCTGCAGTCGCATGCCCAGGGCCTCGGCCACCTCGTCGGGTCCCGGCACCGTCCGCCCGGCCAGGTCGGCCAGCGTCCAGGCGACACGGACGACCCGGTCGAACCCCCGGACCGACAGCGACCCGCGCTCCAGGGCCCGCTCGGCCAGCCGCAGCGACGCCCGCGGGACCGCGAACCGCTCGCGCAGCATCCGCCCGGGCACCTGGCTGTTCAGCCCGAGGCCCGTGCCGGCCAGCCGCTCCTCGGCCGCCAGCCGCGCCCGGCGGACCCGCTCGGCGACGACCGCCGTCGACTCCGGTGCACCCAGCCCGTCGAGCCAGGCGGCCCGGGTGACCGGCGGCAGCTCCACCCGCAGGTCGACGCGATCCAGCAGCGGACCGGACAGCCGCGACTGGTAGCGCCGCCGCTCCAGCGGGCTGCAGGTGCAGGCGGTGTCGCCGGCGGCGCTCGCACACGGGCACGGGTTGGCCGCCAGGACCAGTTGCGCCCGGCAGGGGAAGGTGGCCGAGCCGGCGGCCCGGTGGATGGTCACCTGCCCGCGCTCCAGCGGCTGGCGCAGCGTGTCGAGGACCGCCCGCGGGAACTCCGGCGCCTCGTCCACGAACAGCACGCCGCGGTGTGCCCGGCACAGGGCGCCCGGGCGGATCTGCCCCGAGCCGCCGCCGATCAAGGCGGCCATCGTCGCCGAGTGGTGCGGGGCCTCGAAGGTGGGCCGGGTGACCAGCGGGGCGTCCGGCGGGAGGGTGCCGGCGATCGAGTGGGTGGCCGTCACCTCGAGCGCCGCCTGCTCGTCGAGCTCGGGCAGCAGGCCGGGCAGCCGTTCGGCGAGCATCGTCTTCCCGGCACCCGGCGGCCCGCCGAGGAAGAGGTGGTGTCCACCGGCGGCGGCGACCTCCACCGCGCGCCGGCCCGCGGCCTGGCCGACGACGTCGCCGAGGTCGGGCACGGGCGGCTGGACGGGCGACGGGCCGCGCTCGTGCGGCCGCAGGACCGTCTCCCCGCGCAGGTGCCCGACCAGCTGCGCGAGGCCCTCCACCGCCAGCACCTCGATCCGCTCGACCAGGGCCGCCTCGGCGGCGTTCGCGGCCGGTACGACCACCTGGCGGTGGCCCGCCTGCGCGGCGGCGAGCACGGCGGGCAGCACGCCGCGGATCGCCCGCACCGACCCGTCGAGCCCGAGCTCGCCCAGCAGCACCAGCCGGTCGACCGCGCGGCGGCGCACCGCGCCGGCGGCCGCGAGGACCGCCGCGGCCAGGGCCAGGTCGAAGCCGCTGCCCTGCTTCGGCATCGACGCCGGGGAGAGCCCGATGGTGATCCGCCGGGCCGGGAACTCCCCGCCGGCGTTGACCACCGCAGCCCGCACCCGGTCCACCGACTGCCGCACCACGGCGTCGGGCAGGCCGACCAGGACCACCCCGGGCAGCCCCGCCGCGATGTCGACCTCCACCTCGACCATCGCCCCCTGCACCCCGGCGAGGCCGACCGACCAGGTGCGCGCCAGCGTCACGGGAACGCCGCCCGCAGGTGCGTCACCAGGGCCGGACGCCGCGGGCGCACGAGGACGCCCACGACGTCGAACCGGATCTCGGGCGCGTGCTCGTCGTGCGCGGCAAGCCACCGCTGCGCCAGTACGCGCAGCCGCCGCTGCTTGGCCGGCGTCACCGCCTCGACGGGATGGCCGTAGCCGGTGCCTCTCCGCGTCTTCACCTCGCAGAAGACCAGGGCGTCCCGGTCACGGGCGACGACGTCGAGCTCGCCCTCCCGGCAGCGCCAGTTGCGGTCGAGGACGCACAACCCGGCGTCGGTCAGGTAGGCGACGGCGATCTCCTCGCCGCGGGCACCGAGATCAGGAGGAGGCACTCCCCGACCGTGCCGCGCTGCCGCGACCGGGCCCAGCGCCGGCGCTCATCTGTGGACGGCGCCGGGGCCTGTGGACGAGCTACGGCAGGCGCGGGCCGTCCGGCAGCTCGAGGTCCGGCTTGTCGAGCTCCTCCACGTTGACGTCCTTGAACGTCAGCACCCGCACGTTCCGCACGAAGCGAGCGGGCCGGTACATGTCCCACACCCAGGCGTCGGAGAGCTTCAGCTCGAAGTAGATCTCCCCCCCGGCCTCCCGGACCTGCAGGTCGACGGAGTTGGCCAGGTAGAACCGGCGCTCGGTCTCCACCACGTAGGTGAACTGCCGGACGATGTCCCGGTACTCGCGATAGAGCTGGAGCTCCATCTCGGTCTCGTACTTCTCGAGGTCTTCGGTGCTCATCGACGCTGCTCCGCGGGGGAACCGGACGGCCGCGGCGACCCTCGATGGTCCTCGGTGCTCGGAAGGGCTCGGGACGCAGGACGCATGACCCCATCATCGACCATGACGCCCGAACCGGTGCGGTGGGCCGTCCGGGCGGCGTGCGCGTCGCGCGCCCGGGCCACGTTCACGTACCGCATGCGGTGCTCCGGGCAGGGGCCGTGCCGCTCCAGCGCCGCGGTGTGCACGTCGGTGATGTAGCCCTTGTGGCCGGCGAAGTCGTACTCCGGCCAGCGCTCGTGCAGGTCCAGCATGATCCGGTCCCGGGTCACCTTCGCCAGCACGGAGGCGGCGGCGACGCAGGCGGCCACCCGGTCGCCCTTCCACACCGCCAGCCCGGGCCGGGCGAGCCCGGGGACCGGGAAGCCGTCGGTGAGCACGTAGTCGGGGCCGGGTTCGAGCATCGAGACGGCGCGGCGCAGCGCCTCGACGTTGGTCACGTGCATGCCCCGCGCGTCGAGGTCCTCGACCGGCAGGACGACGACCGACCACGCCACCGCGCGGCCGACGACCTCCTCGTAGACCCGCTCGCGGGTCGCGGCGCTGAGCAGCTTGGAGTCGGCGAGGCCGGGCACCCGCCCGCGTCGTCCGGACGGCAGGACGCACGCGGCGGCGACCAGCGGCCCCGCACAGGCGCCCCGGCCGGCCTCGTCGGCGCCGGCGATCGCCTCGAAGCCGCGCCGGCGCAGCACGCGCTCCATGTCCCAGAGCGCGTCGGGCCGGTCGTCGGCGACCGTGCGCCGGGCACGGACGGCCGGCGCCGAGCTGGAGTGGGTGGGACGAGCAGCCATCGCGGCACGACAGTACGACCACGCCGCGACACCGCGACCGACCCCCGGACGCACCGTGGGCCGGCCCCCACGAGGGGCCGGCCCGCAGGCGCCGCGGAGCAGCGGTGGATCAGATGTCGGCGGTCACGTCCGGCCCGGTGGCCTGCAGCGCGTGCGCGCCGCAGGTGCAGCCCGGAGTGCGCGACGAGAGCACGAGGGAGACGGCGTGCGCCCGATCGCGGGCACCGAGCTTGCGCAGGATGGCCTTGATGTGCGACTTCACGGTGTCCTCGCTGATGAACAGGTTCCGACCGATCTGCCGGTTCGACTGCCCCTGCAGGAGCTCGTCGAGCACGTCCTGCTCGCGCCGGGTCAGCGGCACCTCGGGGGTGAACGGCTTGGTCGCGGGCACGGCCGCCGGCTCGACGCGGCGGATCTGCGGGTCGACGACGACGCGGCCGGCGCGGGCGGCCAGGATCGCCCAGCCGAGCAGCGTCGGCGACGTGTTGACCATCAGGTACCCGCGGATGCCGGCGGCCAGGGCCTCGTTGACCACAGCGGGGTCCTCGGAGGTCGCCAGAGCGATGATCGCCACGCGGGGGAACCGCCGCCGCAGGTCGCGGCAGGCCGCCAGGGTCGCGGCGCGGCCGGGGCCGAGCTCGACCACGACGGCGTCGGGGCGGGCGGTGTCGGCCAGTGTGAGCGCGCGGCGCAGTTCGCCGGGGGTGCCCACCGACTGCATGCCGGCGGTCTCGTTGATCATGCTCACCAGCCCCCGGCGCAGGACGGGCGCGTCGGCGAGGAGGAGCACGCGGGTGACTCCGCGGGCCGTGCTCGCCAGGGGTGCAGACACAAGGAACTCCGTTTCACTTCCGGGAACGTGCAATGTCCCCATCGGAAGGGTGAAACGGTTGCTTGAATGCTTTTCCGACATTTACTGCGGCGATTACCCGCACTCATCGCCCGTTCCCGATGAGTCACACGGGTAACAGCACGACCATTACCGCGCGGCGCGTGCACCCCTGGTCCGGCGTCGGCGCCACGCCGTCACCGGCGCCGCTCCCGCCAGGCCCACCCCGTACGGCAGGACGGCGACGGCGCCCACCGGGCTCGCCCCGTCGCCGGCCGGCACCCCGGGAACCACCGCCGACGCCTCGGTGCCCTGGATGTCGGGTGAGTCCAGCAGGCCGAACCGGCTCAGCGGCCAGACGATGACCGCCGCCTTGCCGATGACGTCGTCGACGGCGATGGTGCCCGCGTACTTGTCCCCCACGTGCGACCGCGAGTCCGCCGACGCCGATCGGTGGTCGCCCATGACCCACAGCCGCCCGTCGGGCACGGTCACCGGGCCGAACGCGCGGCTCTCGAGTGGGCTGTCCTCGAAGATGTAGGGCTCCTCGAGCGGTTCGCCGTCCACGGTGACGCGACCCTCGGTGTCGCAGCACTGCACCGTCTGGCCCCCGGTGGCGACCACTCGCTTGACGAAGTCGTCCTCGCTCGGCGGGGCGACCCCGATCGCGCGCCCCAGCCACAGCAGCGCCCCGGTGAACCAGTTGTCCGGCTCGTCGACCGAGATCTCCGGTGTCCAGGTGTCCGGCCCCCGGAAGACCACGATGTCGCCGGGCTCGGGCTCGCCGAACCAGTAGGGGATCTTGTTGACCAGCACGCGGTCACCGGTGCAGCCGGTGCAGCCGTGCAGCGTCTGCTCCATCGACCCGGACGGGATGAAGAAGGCCTGCACGAAGAAGGTCTTGACGACCAGCGCCAGCACGAAGGCGATCAGCAGCAGGACGGGCAGCTCGCGCAGCAGGGAGCCCTTCTTCGCCTCCTCGCGGCGGCTGTGCCGGCTGTGGCGGGCGGCCGGCGGCCGGCCGGTTCCGCCCGCGGGCGTCTCGTCGGGGCCGTCCGGTTCCCCCGGAACGACATCGGCGGGCCCCCCGGGCCGGTCGCTGCTCATCGGAGCCAGCGTACGGCGCGGGGACCCGCCGAGATCCAGCCGGTCGGGCCGAGGTCAGGCGTGTCCGCGTGGGGAGGTCAGCGCGAGACGGTTTCGCGCTTCTCCTTGATCTTGGCAGCCTTGCCGCGCAGCTCGCGGAGGTAGTACAGCTTGGCGCGGCGCACGTCACCGCGGGTGATGACCTCGATCTTCTCGACGACCGGGGTGTGCACCGGGAAGGTGCGCTCCACGCCGACGCCGAAGCTCACCTTGCGCACGGTGAAGGTCTCGCGGATGCCACCACCCTGACGGCGGATGACGACGCCCTGGAAGACCTGGATGCGGGAGCGGTTGCCCTCGATGACGCGGACGTGCACCTTGACGGTGTCACCCGGGCGGAACGAGGGGATGTCGTCGCGCAGCGAGTCGGCGTCGAGTGCGTCCAGGGTGTTCATCTCGGCAGTCCTCAGTCTCAGATGGCTCGTTCTCGGTTCGGACAGCGGAACGCCCCGGCTGTCCGTTCCGGGGTGCTGCGGCTCCGGTGCGGAGCTCCCGACAGCCCGGCCGTCGGTCAGCAGCGACTCTCTACTGTGCCACATCCTCAGGCGACGACGCGCGGGGACCCCGTCCACGGGCTGCCGGACAGCTCGGCGAGCAGGGCCGGCAGGTCGGCCGGCACGAGGTCCACGGCGCCCGCGGCGAGCTCCTCCGGTGACCACCACCGGTGCGGCTCGTCGGCCAGCAGCTCCAGCTCGGTGAGCGCCCCGGGCACCACCTCGTGGACGACGTCCCGGAGCACGAAGTAGGTCTCGCGGGTGTCGTAGACCCGGCCACCGAACGGGCCGACGTGGCGGCGCAGCCAGACCGGCCCCTCCAGCGCGGCCGGGTCGACGTGCAACCCGATCTCCTCGGCGAGCTCGCGCACGGCGGCCTCGCGCAGCGTCTCGCCGGCCTCCACGCCCCCGCCGGGGGTGTACCAGAACAGCACCTCGCCGGGCGGCATGGCGGGATCGGGGAGACGGGCACACATCAACAGCACCCGGCCGGCAGGCTGGAGGACGACGACGCGCGCCGTCGTCCGGACGATCGCTCGCCCACCCACCCGACGCTCACTCACCGGCCAGCGCCGCCCGTTCGGCGTCCGTGAGCGCGTCGTCCGGCAGCGCGGCCAGCAGGTCGGGACGGCGGTCCGCGGTGCGGCGCAGCGACTCCGCCCGCCGCCAGCGGGCGATGCCCGCGTGGTCGCCGGAGAGCAGGACGTCAGGCACCTCGTGCCCCCGCCAGCTCGCCGGCCGGGTGTAGGACGGGCCCTCCAGCAGGCCGTCGGCGTGCGAGTCGAACTCGGCGGACTCCCGGTTGCCCAGCACGCCGGGGATGAGCCGGGTGACCGCCTCGGTCATCACCAGCACCGCGGACTCCCCGCCGGCGAGCACGTAGTCACCGATCGACACCTCGGAGACCGGGCCGGCGTCGGCCGCCCAGTCGGCGACCCGCTGGTCGATGCCCTCGTAGCGTCCGCAGGCGAAGACCAGCCCGGGTTCGGTGGCCCACTCCGCAGCCATGGCGTGGGTGAAGGACCGGCCGGCGGGGGTCGGCACGACGAGCCGGGTGCCGGGCGGGCGGACGGCGTCCAGCGCCCTCCCCCACGGCTCGGGCTTCATGACCATGCCGGGGCCGCCGCCGTAGGGCGCGTCGTCCACGGTGCGGTGCACGTCGTCGGTCCACTGCCGCAGGTCGTGCACGCCGACGCTCACCAGGCCGCGCTCGACGGCCTTGCCGAGCAGCGACTGGCGCAGCGGCGCGAGGTACTCGGGGAAGATCGTGACCACGTCGATGCGGAACGCCGGACTCACAGGTCGAGCAGCCCCTCGGGCGGGTCCACCACCAGGAAGCCGCCGGCGACGTCCACGGTGGGCACGATCGCCGAGACGAACGGGATCAGCGCCTCCCCGCCCTCGGCGCGCCGCACGACGAGCAGGTCCTGCGCCTCGTGCCGGACCGCCGTGATCTCGCCGAGGACCGACTCGTCGGGCAGCCGGGCGGTCAGTCCGACGAGCTGGTGGTCGTAGTACGAGTCGGGCTCCTCGATCTCCGGCAGGTCCGCGATCGCGACGAGCAGGAGCGTGTTGCGCAGCTCGTCCACGGCTTCGCGGACGTCGTAGACCGCGCCCGAGGTGTCGGCGAGCTGCAGCAGCAGGGTGCCGCTGTGCCACCGCTTGTCGACGACGGTCAGCGGCCCGCGCTCCGGCGGGTCGGTGGCGAGCACCGCCCCGGGGGCGAAGCGGAGGTCGGGGTCGTCGGTGCGGACCTCGACGGTGACCAGACCACGGACACCGTGGGGCCGGCCGATGCGGCCGACCACCACGGTGTCGGTGGATTCGTTCGGTGTGCTCAAAGAGCTCGTGCTCAGCGCCCGTCGGTGTCGACGACGTCGACCCGCAGGCCCCGTCCGCCGACCCCGGTCATGACCTGGCGCAGCGCCTTGGCGGTGCGCCCGCCGCGGCCGATGACCTTGCCGAGGTCGTCGGGGTGGACCCGGATCTCGAGGGTCTTGCCGCGACGGTTGGTGAGCAGGTCGACGGTGACGTCGTCGGGGTTGTCGACGATGCCCTTGACCAGGTGCTCGAGCGCTTCTTCGAGCACGACTTACTCGGCCGGCGTCTCGGCCGGAGCAGCGTCGGCCGCGGGGGCCTCGGCGGCGTCGGCCTTGGGAGCGGCCTTCTTCTTCGGGGTGGTGGCGCCGGCGGCCGGCTCGTCCATGCCCGAGCGGACAGCGGCCTCGTAGAGAGCCTTCTTGTCCGGCTTGGGCTCGGCGACCTTCATGGGGGCCGGGGCCGGCTCACCCTTGAACTTCTGCCAGTCGCCGGTGACCCGGAAGATGGCGGCGACGGCCTCGGTCGGCTGCGCGCCGACGCCCAGCCAGTACTGCGCGCGCTCGCTGTCGACCTCGATGAAGGAGGGGTCCTCCTTCGGGTGGTACTTGCCGATCGTCTCGATCGAGCGCCCGTCGCGCTTGGTGCGGGCGTCGGCGACGACGATGCGGTAGTACGGCGCGCGCATCTTGCCCAGGCGCATGAGCTTGATCTTGGTGGCCACGGTGGGTGGTGTTCTCCTCGAACGCGTTTCGGTGCTCGCCGGAACGACGTGTGGGGTTACGCCGGGGCGGAGCCAGGGACACGGGCGGGAACGGTGAGAGGGCCGCCACCGCCGTGTTCGACCGTTCATTGTGCCAGAAGGCGCGCCGGCGCCGCCCAGCCCCGTCCGGAGGCTCGCGCCGAGCGTGCGAGGCGGCAGGAGGACGGGGTCCTCCTGCTACTTCCCGACGGCCGCGAGGATGCGGGCTGCAGCTCCGTCGACCGGGATCTCCTCGCGCTCACCGGTCCTGCGGTCGCGCAGCTCCAGGACGCCCTCGGCCAGGCCGCGGCCGACGGTGACGATCGTCGGCATGCCGAGCAGCTCTGCGTCCTTGAACTTCACGCCCGGGGAGACCTTCGGGCGGTCGTCGTAGAGCACGGTGAGCCCGGCGGCTACCAGCTCCTGCGCCAGCGTCCCGGCGGCCTCGAAGATCGCGGGGTCCTTGCCGGTGCCGACGACGTGCACGTCGGCCGGGGCGACCTCGCGGGGCCAGACCAGGCCCAGCTCGTCGTGGGTGGACTCGGCGATCGCGGCGACCGCGCGGGAGACGCCGATCCCGTAGGAGCCCATCGTGACGGTGACCAGCTTGCCGTTCTCGTCGAGCACCTGGAGGCCCAGGGCGGCTGCGTACTTGCGGCCCAGCTGGAAGATGTGACCCATCTCCACGCCGCGGGCGAGCTCCAGCGGCCCGGAGCCGTCGGGCGCCGGGTCGCCGGCGAGCACCTCGGCGGCCTCGATGACGCCGTCCCAGGTGAAGTCCCGGCCGGCGACGAGGTCGAACACGTGCTTGCCCGGCTGGTTGGCGCCGGTGATCCAGCGGGTTCCGGACACCACGCGGGGGTCGACCAGGTACCGGATCCCCGACTCGCTGTCCGCGCCGAGCACCTGCGGGCCGATGTAGCCCTTGACCAGTGCGGGGTGCTCGTCGAACTCGGTGAACGGCTCGACCTCGGCGGGGGCGACCTGCGCCTCCAGGCGCTTGGCGTCGACCTCGCGGTCGCCGGGGACGCCGATGACCAGGGGCTCGCGGGCGCCGTCGGGGTGGACCAGCGTGACGACGACGTTCTTCAGCGTCGACGCGGCGGTGTAGCCGGCGTCGGGGAACATCTGCTGCGCGACGGCGACCAGCGTCTCGATGGTCGGCGTGTCGGGGGTGTCCTCGACGTGCGCCTCGGGCAGACCGTCGAGCGGGACGTCCTCGGGAACGACGGTGGTGACCGCCTCGACGTTGGCCGCGTAGCCACCGGGTGAGCGGACGAAGGTGTCCTCGCCGATCGCCGTCGGGTGCAGGAACTCCTCGCTCTTCGAGCCGCCCATGGCCCCCGACATCGCCGAGACGATGGCGTACTCGAGGCCGAGCCGGTCGAAGATGCGGATGTAGGCATCGCGGTGCGCGGCGTAGCTGTTGTCCAGCCCGGCGTCGTCGACGTCGAAGGAGTAGCTGTCCTTCATGGTGAACTCGCGGCCGCGCAGCAGGCCGGCGCGGGGGCGTGCCTCGTCCCGGAACTTGGTCTGGATCTGGTAGAGCGACAGCGGCAGGTCCTTGTACGACGAGTACAGGTCCTTCACCAGGAGCGTGAACATCTCCTCGTGCGTGGGGCCGAGCAGGTGGTCGACGCCGCGGCGGTCCTTGAGCCGGAACAGGTTGTCGCCGTACTCGGTCCAGCGGCCGGTGGCCTCGTAGGGCTCCTTGGGCAGCAGCGAGGGGAAGTGCACCTCCTGCGCGCCCATCGCATCCATCTCCTCGCGGACGATGCGCTCGACGTTGCGGAACACGCGGAAGCCCAGCGGCAGCCAGCTGAACCCACCGGGAGCGGCCCGCCGGATGTAGCCGGCACGCACGAGCAGGCGGTGGCTCGGTACCTCGGCGTCGGCCGGGTCGTCCCGAAGGGTCCGCAGGAACAGGGAGGACATCCGCAACAGCACGGGAGAAGTCTCCCAGGCCCGGCGAGGTGATCTCACCGCCGGGCCCGGGATCCCGGCTCAGTCGTCGGGGCCGTGGCCGCCGCCGGTCCGGCCGTGGGAGTCGTCGCCGGGAGTGGGAGGGGGGGCAGGCTCTGCCGCGGGACGGCGGCGGTGCACTGGTCACGGTCGCCGGCGAGGGGCCGGGCCTGGACGTGACGGCGCTCGAACCGGGGCCTCGGGCCGGAGCTCGTCCGGATCGATCACCGAAGCGGGCGCGCCGTGGCTACGATCGGCCAGGTCAGAGGCGCGTCCACGACCCCGTCGCGGGGCCGACCCCGGAAGCGAGGCATCCGTGGGCCGAGACGGCAGCCGGCAGGGCGGCGCCGACCGACCGCTGCCCGCACGCCTCGACCCGCGCGCCGGCGGGCGGCCGCGTTCCCGTGCGCGTGCGGACTCCGCCGGGCCGCCACCGCTGGGCCGCCGCCGCCGCCTCGTGGTCGCGAGCCGGGTCGTCGCCGGGCTCCTCTCGGTGGTGCTGCTCGCCGGCTCGGGCTGGGGCTGGTACCTCGGCCAGGTCGCCGACGCGACGGTGAACCGGACCGACGCCATCCCCGCCGACGGCAACGAGGACAGCGGGGACGCCGGCGAGGCGATGAACCTGCTGCTGGTCGGGAACGACAGCCGCAGCAACCTGACCGACGAGCAGCTGGCGGAGTTCAACGCCGGCACCGACTCCGGGGTCAACACCGACACGATGATCCTGGTGCACGTGCCCGCCGACGGGTCCCGGGCATCGTTCGTCTCCTTCCCGCGCGACTCGTGGGTCGAGATCCCCGGCTACGGCTGGGACAAGCTCAACGCCGCGTACGCCTACGGCTACGCCGATGCCGGGAGCGCCGACCAGACCGAGCGCCAGGCCGCCGGGGCCCGGCTGCTGGTCCGGACCATCAGCCGGCTCACCGGGCTGGAGATCGACCACTACGCCGAGGTGGATCTGCTCGGCTTCTTCGAGCTCAGCTCGGTCGTGGGCGGCGTCGAGGTGAACCTGTGCACCGCGGTGGACGACCGCGAGTGGTCCGGGGCCTTCTTCCCGGCCGGACCGCAGACCATCAGCGGCGCGGACGCGCTGAAGTTCGTCCGCCAGCGGCACGGCCTGCCCGGGGGCGACTTCGACCGCATCGTCCGCCAGCAGGTCTTCATCGCCGGCGTCCTGCGCACGATGCTCTCCGAGGACGTGCTGCTCGATCTCGGCAAGCAGCGGGAGCTGGTCCAGGCCGCCGCGGAGTCGATCACCGTGGACGAGGACCTGGACCTGCTCCAGCTCGCCGAGCAGATGCAGTCGGTGACCACGAGCAGCATCGAGTTCCAGACCGTGCCGAACCTCGGGGTGGATCGGGAAGGCGACAAGTCGATCGTCCGGCTCGAGGAGGAGGAGACGCTGCGCCAGTTCTTCGCGGAGCTGTCGGCCGAACCCGAGGAGCCCGCATCCGAGGACGCCGCCCCGCCGGAGACCGTCGACCCCTCGGAGGTCTCCGTGGCCGTCTTCAACGGCTCCGGGGCCAGTGGGCTGGCCGCCCAGGCGGAGACCGAGCTCGACGCCGAGGGGTTCACCGTGGTCTCCACCGGCAACGCGGACTCCTCCGACTACCTGCAGACGGTGGTCCGGCACGCCGCGGGCGACGAGACCCTCGCCGCCACGGTCGCCGCCGCCGTCCCCGGCGCCGTCACCGAGGTCGTCGGCGACGCCACGCCGGGCACCGTGCAGCTCGTCCTGGGCGCGGATTTCAACGGCGTCGGGGAGGCCACCGACGTCCAGCCGCCGGCGGAAGCCGGTGCGGGCGAGGACGCCCGCACCGCCGCCGACACCGGCTGCATCAACTGACGTCTGCCGCTCCCGGCGGGCGGACGATCAGCCGACGAGGCGGCCGCGGAGGATCGTTCGCTGCGGTCGCTGCAACGAGTCGAGGTCGGCGCGCGGGTCGGTCTCGTAGACCACGACGTCGGCCCTCGCCCCCTCCTGGATGCCGCCCAGCCCCAGCCACTCCCGCGCCTGCCACGAGCCCGCCGCCAGCGCCGCCTCGGCCGGGATGCCCGCCTGGCACAGCGCCCGGATCTCGTCGGCGATGACACCGTGGTCGATGCCACCGCCGGCGTCGGTGCCGGCGAACACCGGGACGCCCGCCTCGTAGGCGGCCCGCACCACCGCACCGGAGTTCGCGTACAGCCGCCGCATCGTGCTGGCGTAGCTGGGGAACTTATTCTCCCCCGCCGCCGCGAACCCGGGGAAGTTCTCCACGTTCACCAGCGTCGGGACGACGGCGGTGCCGCGCCGGGCCATCTCGCCGATGAGCTCCTCGGTCAGCCCGGTGCCGTGCTCGATGCAGTCGATCCCGGCCTCGATCAGCGCCGGCAGCGCATCGGTGCCGAAGGTGTGCGCGGTGACCCGGGCGCTCTCCTCGTGCGCGGCCGTGATCGCCGCGGCGAGGACGTCGGCCGGCCACTCCGGCGCCAGGTCGCCGACGGACCGGTCGATCCAGTCGCCGACCAGCTTCACCCAGCCGTCGCCCCGGCGCGCCTGCAGCCGGATCTGCTCGACGAGCTCCTCGGGCTCGACCTCGACGCCCAGCCCCGGGAGATACCGGCGGGTGCGCGCGATGTGCCGCCCCGCCCGGATGATCGTCGGCAGGTCGGGGTCGTCGTCGAGGGCCCGGGTGTCGACCGGCGAGCCGCAGTCGCGCAGCGCCAGCACCCCGGCGTCCCGCTCCACGAGCGCCTGGGTGCGCGCGGCGGCGAGGTCCTCGACGTGGCCGCCGCCACGGGCGATGCCGACGTGGCAGTGGGCGTCGACCAGGCCGGGCAGCAGCCAGCCGCCCCGGCTCACCGTCTCCGCGCCCGGGACCGGCTCGAAGGTGAACCGCCCGTCGCGCACCCAGACGTCGTGGTGCTCCCCCTCGGGGAGCACCACACCGGACAGGTGCAGCGCTGCCCTCACCCGCCCCACCGATGCGGGGGCGGTCACCGGCCCGGCCGCTCGTCCTTGAACTGGTCGAAGTTGAGCTTGGTGAGGTCGGGCATGCCCTGGCCGGGGGGCAGCCCGGGCATCCCGCCCCCACCGAACGGGTTCGCCCCGCCGGGGAAGCCGGCGCCGGGCGGCAGCCCGGGGGCGCCCACGGGACGGCGGGCCGGGCCACCCTTCCCCTTGCCCTTCTTCCCCTTGCCCTTCTTCGACTGCGCCTGCATCTGCCGGCCGCGCGCCTTCTTCGACATCGGGCCCATGCCGGGCAGGCCCATGCTGCCGGCCATCTGGCCCATCATCTTCTGGGCCTGGGCGAACCGCTCCAGCAGGCCGTTGACCTCGGTGACCGTCACGCCCGAGCCGTTGGCGATGCGCACCCGGCGGGACGAGTTGATGATCTTCGAGTTGACCCGCTCCTCGGGCGTCATCGACTGGATGATCGCCGCCGTGCGGTCGAGGTCGCGGTCGTCGACCTGCTTGAGCTGTTCCTTCATCTGGCCCGCGCCCGGGAGCATGCCGAGCAGGTTGGCGATCGGCCCCATCTTGCGGATGGCCATCATCTGCTCGAGGAAGTCCTCGAGGGTGAAGCCCTCGCGGGAGGCGAGCTTGCCCGCCATCCGCTCGGCCTGCTCGGCGTCGAACGTCCGCTCGGCCTGCTCGATCAGCGTCAGCATGTCGCCCATGCCGAGGATGCGCGAGGCCATCCGCTCGGGGTGGAAGACGTCGAAGTCGCTGAGCTTCTCGCCGGTGGAGGCGAACATGATCGGCTGGCCGGTCACGTACCGCACCGACAGCGCGGCACCACCGCGGGCGTCACCGTCGAGCTTGGTCAGGACGACCCCGCTGAACCCGACGCCCTCCTGGAAGGCCTGGGCGGTGGTGACGGCGTCCTGGCCGATCATCGCGTCGACGACGAAGAGGGTCTCGTCGGGCGTGACGGCGTCGCGGATGTCGGCGGCCTGCTGCATCAGCTCGGCGTCGATGCCCAGCCGGCCGGCGGTGTCGACGACGACGACGTCGTGCATGGTGCGCCGGGCGTGCTCGATCGAGTCGCGGGCCACCTGCACCGGGTCGCCGACGCCGTTGCCCGGCTCCGGCGCGAAGACGTCGACCCCGGCCTGACCGGCCACGATCGACAGCTGGTTCACCGCGTTGGGGCGCTGCAGGTCGGCGGCCACGAGCAGCGGCGTGTGTCCCTGCGACTTCAGCCAGCGCCCCAGCTTGCCGGCGAGGGTGGTCTTACCGGCACCCTGCAGACCGGCCAGCATGATCACCGTGGGCGACTGCTTGGCCAGCCGGATACGGCGGGTCTCGCCGCCGAGGATCTGGATGAGCTCCTCGTTGACGATCTTGACGACCTGCTGCGCCGGGTTCAGCGCCTGCGAGACCTCCGCGCCCCGGGCGCGCTCCTTGACGGCGGCGATGAAGGCTCGCACCGCCGGCAGCGCGACGTCGGCCTCCAGCAGCGCGATGCGGATCTCGCGCGCGGTCGCGTCGATGTCGGCGTCGGAGAGCCGACCCTTGCCCCGGAGGCCGGTGAAGACCTTGTCGAGGCGGTCGGAAAGGGTCTCGAACACAGCACGTCCTCAGGAGTCACGGGCGCGGGCTCGCCGCACCACCTGATCCCCAGCGTATCGAGTGGCGAGGAAGGGGCGGTTCTCCCGGAGGGTCCCGCCGCGAGCCTGCGAGCGATGCAGGGTGGGAGTGCCCTTCCTCAGGCTGCGCGGCCGAGCCGGGCAACCGCGGGCACCACCGCGGCGTCCCCGGCGACCAGCGCGGCGCCGCAGTCGGCACAGGCC
Organism: Blastococcus sp. SYSU DS0973; assembly: GCF_054051055.1. Taxonomy (NCBI): domain Bacteria; kingdom Bacillati; phylum Actinomycetota; class Actinomycetes; order Geodermatophilales; family Geodermatophilaceae; genus Blastococcus; species Blastococcus sp. SYSU DS0973. Next base: position 325,705 of record NZ_JBJHAN010000004.1, on the reverse strand, counting down.
CACTCGGGGCACTCGCCGCCGTCCTCGGTGTGCCCGTCGACGCAGGGCGGCTGCACGAAGTCCCGGTCCTCCCCGCAGGCGGGGCAGGGCCACTGGCGGCTGTCCACGACGAACTCCTCTCGGTAGGTGGGACCGGTCCGTCCCGGTCCGCCCCGCGACGCTCGCACGCACCACTGACAGGACCGAGGACCTCAGGACGACGTGTCGGGGCCCACCGCCACCGCGGGCCCGCGCGTCGCCGCCACCAGCGCCGCATCCACCCGCTCCCGCTGTTGCGGGTCGACCGGCGAGCCGGACGGGTTGCACACGTAGAAGCAGTCGACCGCGTCACCACCGAGCGTCTCGATGCGGGCGGAGGTCACGTCCAGCCCCTCGCTCGCGATCGCCGCCGTGAGCCGGTAGAGCAGCCCGGCCCGGTCCCCGGCCCGCACCTCGACGATTCCGGTCGCTCGGCCGCTGACCTCGTGGTTGTGCCAGGAGATGCGCGGTGGCGCGGACCGCGCCTCCTCGCGGTAGTCGACCTCCCGCTGCCGCAGCCGCTCGGGGAGCGACAGCGTCCCCTCCAGCGCCGCCCGCACCCCGTCGGCGAGGATCTCCGGCACCGGCGCGCGGCCGAACCGCGGCCGCACCGCGAACACCCCGGTGCCGTATCCGTCGGCCACCGTCATCTTCGCCGCGCGCACGTCGAGCTGGTTGAGCGCCAGCACGCCGGCGCAGGTGCTGAGCAACCCCGGCTGGTCGGGGGCGCCGATGGTCACCTGCTGGCCGTCGGCCACCTCCTCGATCCCGACGGTCACCGACCGGGTGACGCCGGTGATGTCGGGGGCGGACGTGGTCACCTGCGCCGAGGTGGGGTGGAGCACTGGGTCGGGTTCGGCCAGCTGCGGGCCGCCCAGGGCGGCCTGCACCCGGGCGACCAGCGCCGCGACCAGGTGCGCCTTCCACGGCGACCACGCCGAGGCGCTGGTGGCGGCGCCGTCGGCCTGCGCCAGGGCGTGCAGCAGCTGCAGCACCGTGGCGTCGTGGCCGATGGTGGCCGCGACCCGCTCGATGGTCGCGGGGTCGTCGATGTCGCGCCGGGTCGCCGTCGCGGGCAGCAGCAGGTGGTGGCGCACCAGCGTGCCGAGCACGGCGACGTCGGGCTCGGAGAAGCCCATGCGGGCGCCGATCTCCGCGGCGATCGGTTCCCCGACCACGCTGTGGTCCCCCTGCCACCCCTTGCCGATGTCGTGCAGCAGGGCCGCGACCAGCAGGAGGTCGGGCCGGTCGACGTCACGGGTCAGCTCGCTGGCCGCGGCCGCGGCCTCGATCAGGTGGCGGTCGACCGTGTACCGGTGCCACGGGTGGCGCTGCGGCAGCGACCGGATCCGGTCCCACTCGGGCAGCAGCCGGGAGAGCAGGCCCTCCTGGTCCAGCTGCTCCAGCACCGGGACCGCCGACCGTCCGCTGGCCAGGATCCGCAGGAACGACCACCGCGCCTCCGGCGGCCACGGCTCGGGCAACGACGGGCTGTGCACCGCGAGCACCTTGAGGGTGTACGGGGAGAGCAGCAGGTCCGCGCGGGCCGCCGCGGCGGCGGCCCGCAGCACCAGCCCGGGGTCGGTGGCGGGGTGGGCGTCGCGGGCGAGCACCACCTCGTCGCCCTGCCGGACGACGCCCTCGGCCAGCGGCTCGCGGCGCACCCGGCGGTATCGCCCGCGCGGTCGGCGGACCAGCGCGGCCTCCACCCGGCGCCAGGTCTCGTCGGCGACGAAGCTCAGCCGCCGTCCCGCCAGGCTCACCTCACGCAGCAGGACGTCCTCGTCGGCCAGCCCCAGGGTCGCGGCGATCGCGCGCTGCTCCTGGCGCACGAGGACGTCCGACGCCCGCCCGGACCGGCGGCGCAGCTCGTCGCGCACGTCGAGCAGGAAGGCGTAGGCCTGCTCGACCTCGGCGGTGGGTTCGTCGGCGAGCTGCGCCGCGGCCGCTGCCCGGAGCACCTGGCCCTCGCGCAGCCCGCCGTATGCCTCCTTGAGGTCGGGCTCGAGCAGGAACGCCAGCTCCCCCAGCCGGCGGGCCCGCTCCCGGCGCAGGTCGCGCAGCTGCGGCATCAGCCGCGAGGCGTGCTGCCGCCAGCTGGCGAGCGTCGCCGTCCGCAGCCGGGCGGCCAGCTCCGCGTCCCCGGCCACCAGCCGGGCGTCGAGCAGACCGAGCCCGGCCTTGACGTCGGTGGAGGAGACGGTGACCGCCTCGGCCACCGACCGGACCGAGTGGTCGAGGCGCAGGCCGGCGTCCCAGACCGGGTACCAGAGGGCATCGGCGACGGCGGCGATCTCCGGCCGGTCCTCGTGCACCAGGACCAGGTCCAGGTCACCGTGCGGCGGGAGCTCCCGGCGGCCGAGGCTGCCGACGGCGACCAGCGCGAGGCCGTCGGTGCCCGTCCGGGGGGGTGGCCCACCACGCCGCGACCGGGGCGGCGGGGTTCCGGCGACGGCGTCGCCGAGCAGCCCGGTGAGCCACCCGTCCAGGGCCTCGACCCGCTCCGCGCGGCCGAGCCCCGGCAACGCCTCGGTGTCCAGCACGACTCCCCCTCGGTACGGCCCGGATGAAAGGCGTCGGCCGGGGTGGCGGGCGATCCCACCACCCCGGCCGACGGGTGCGCTACGCGCGAGTTGCCACATCAGCTCCGGTCAGAGCGCGTCGTCGCCGCGCTCGCCGGTGCGGACCCGGACGATCTCGTCGACCGAGGTCACCCAGACCTTGCCGTCGCCGATCTGGCCGGTGGAGGCGGACTCCACGACGGCGTCCACGACCCGGGCGGCGTCGAGCTCGCTGACGACCACCTCGATGCGGACCTTCGGCACGAAGTCCACCTGGTACTCCGCCCCGCGGTAGACCTCGGTGTGACCCCGCTGACGGCCGAAGCCCTGGACCTCGCTGACGGTGAGCCCGGCGATGCCGATCAGCTCGAGCGCGTTCTTGACGTCGTCGAGCTTGAACGGCTTGACGATCGCGGTGACCAGCTTCATGCCAGCGTCCTCTCGGTGTTGCGGGCCTCGGCACGCGCCTGGCCGGCCAGTGGGGCGGTGGAACCGCTGCCGCCGAGGGAGGCGAAGTCGTAGCCCGACTCGGCGTGCACGACGTTGTCGATGCCGGTGACCTCGTCGTCCTCGGTGAGGCGGAAGCCCATCGTCTTCTGGATGACGAGCCCGATGACCAGCGTAAGGACGAAGGAGAAGGCGAGGACGGCCACCGCCCCCACGACCTGGCGCCAGAGCTGGTCGACACTGCCGCCGTAGAGGAGGCTCTGGACACCGGCGGGGGCGTCGGGGTCGGCGAAGAAGCCGATGGCGATGGTGCCCCACAGGCCGCCGACCAGGTGGACGCCGACGACGTCGAGCGAGTCGTCGTAGCCCAGCTTGTACTTCAGGCCCACGGCCAGGGCGCAGAGCGCACCGGCGATCGCGCCGATGATGATGGCGCCGATCGGGGAGACCGCGGAGCAGGCCGGCGTGATCGCGACCAGGCCGGCGACGACACCGGAGGCGGCGCCCAGCGAGGTCGAATGACCGTCGCGGATCTTCTCCACCACGAGCCAGCCGAGCGTCGCCGCGCCGGTGGCCACCAGCGTGTTCACCCAGACCACCGAGGCGGTGTTGTCGGCGGCCAGCGCGGAGCCGGCGTTGAAGCCGAACCAGCCGAACCACAGCAGCCCGGCGCCGATCATGACCAGCGGCAGGTTGTGCGGGCGCATCGCCTCACGGCCGAAGCCGCGCCGCTTGCCCAGCACCAGGGCGAGCGCCAGGCCCGCCGCACCGGCGTTGATGTGCACGGCGGTGCCGCCGGCGAAGTCGATCGCGGCCAGGTCGTTGGCGATCCAGCCGCCGACCACGTCGTCGCCGTCGAAGGCGAAGACCCAGTGCGCCACCGGGAAGTAGACGACGGTCGCCCAGATGCCGGCGAAGACCATCCAGGCACCGAACTTCGCGCGATCGGCGATGGCACCGGAGATCAGCGCCACGGTGATGATGGCGAAGACGGACTGGAAGCCGACGAAGGCCATGGTCGGCAGCGCGGCGTCGGTGTCCTCCATGAGGCCGTTCAGCCCGAAGAACTCGAAGGGGCTGCCCAGGAGGCCGCCGCCGATGTCGTCCCCGAAGGCGATCGAGTAGCCCCAGAGCACCCACAGCACGCTGATCAGCGCCAGCGCCCCGAAGCTCATCATCATCATGTTCAAGACGCTCTTGGCGCGGACCATGCCGCCGTAGAACAGCGCGAGGCCTGGGGTCATCAGCAGCACGAGCGACGCACTGGTGAGGATCCAGGCGGTATTGCCGGTGTCGAGCACGGCAACCTCCTGTGTCGGGTCGTCGGCCGGGCGGCCGTATCGGTGGGGCGCCGCCCCGGGTGCGGGAGGGGCGATGCGGCGTTCACCGTGCCCGGCCGTTGTTTCCGGCGACGTCGGCATCGCGTTTCCGGGTCGTGAACTCCGCACCGCGTGTCCGACCCTTTCGTTGCAGGCGTGTTGCGGCGGCTCGGGACGGGGTGCCGATGACTCCGTCCGGACGTCGGCGGGTCGCTAGTTGCAAACGTTGTGCAATAAGGTCGACCCCGTGCACGTCCCCGATGGCTTCCTCGACGTCCCCACCTCCGTGGCCACCGGCGCGCTCGCCGCCGGGACGGTCGCGCTGGCCCTCCGCAGGACCCGCGCCGAGCTCGACGACCGCACCGCCCCGCTCGCCGGGCTCACCGCGGCTTTCGTCTTCGCGGGCCAGATGATCAACTTCCCCGTCGCCGCCGGCACCAGCGGCCACCTCATCGGCGCCGTGCTCACCGCTGTCCTGGTCGGCCCGTGGACGGCCGTGCTCTGCATGACCGCGGTTCTGCTCGTGCAGGCCGTGTTGTTCGCCGACGGCGGGCTGACCGCCCTGGGCACCAACGTCACGCTGATGGGCCTGCTCGCCGTGGTGGTCGGCTACGGCGTGTTCCGGGGGCTGGCGGCGGTGCTCCCCCGCACCCGCACCGGCGTGCTGGCCGCGTCCGGCGCGGCCGCCTTCCTCTCGGTACCCGCAGCCGCCCTGACGTTCGTCGGGCTGTTCGCCCTGGGCGGCACGGTCGACCTGCCGCTCGGCACCGTCGCGTCGGCGATGACCGGCGTGCACCTGCTCATCGGCATCGGCGAGGCCGCCATCACGGTGGCGGTGGTCGGTGCGGTGCTCGCCGTCCGGCCCGACCTCGTGCACGGGGCGCGCGGCCTGCGCACCGCCACCGTGCTGGAGGACCGCCGTCCGGCGGGCGCGGAGGTGGCCCGGTGAACCGCCGGGGTCGCAGCCTCTGGATCGCCGGGCTGGTCGCCGCCCTGGTCGTCGCGGGGATCGGCAGCTGGTACGCCAGCGCCTCCCCCGACGGCCTCGAGTGGGCCGCCGAGCAGTCCGGCTTCGCGCACACCGCCGAGGAGAGCGCCACGGCGGGCTCCCCGTTCGCCGACTACCTGGTCGACGGCGAGGAGAACCGGCTCTCGGCCGGCACCGCCGGGGTCGTGGGTGTCCTGCTCACCCTCGGCCTCGCCGGCGGCGTGACCTGGCTGCTCCGCCGCCGTGGCGCCGCCTCCGGCCGGAACTGACGTGGGAGCGGGCCACGGCGGCACCCTGACCGCCCGCTACCTGCCGGGCAGCACCCTCGTCCACCGCCTCCAGCCGCACGTCAAGCTCGTCGCGGTGCTGGCGTTCGCCGTCGTCGTGGTCGCCACCCCGGTCCACGCCCCGTGGGCCCCGGCCGCCTACGCCGGGTACCTGCTCGCCGTCCTGGGCGCCGCCGCGCTGGCGGGGGTGGGTCCCGGCCGGCTGCTGCGCGGGCTGGTCGTCGAGGTGCCGTTCGTGGCGTTCGCCGTCCTGATGCCGTTCGTCGCCCGCGGGCCCCGCGTCGAGGTTCTCGGGCTCTCCCTCTCCGGGACCGGCCTGGCGGCCGGTGGCGGGCTGCTGGCCAAGGCGACGCTGTCGGTCCTGGCCGCCACCGTGCTCGCCGCGACGACGGAGCCCCGGGCGCTGCTCCGCGGGCTGGAGCGGCTGCGGCTGCCGCAGGTGCTCGTCCAGATCCTGATGTTCATGATCCGCTACGCCGACGTCGTGGGCGGCGAGCTGCACCGGATGCGGGTGGCCCGGGAGTCCCGCGGCTTCACCGGCGGCGGGCTCCGCGGACTGCGGGTGCTCGGCGCCACCGCCGGCGCCCTGTTCGTCCGGTCCTACGAGCGGGGCGAGCGGGTGCACCTGGCGATGCTCAGCCGCGGCTACCGCGGTACCGTGCCGGCCGGACCGTCGGCCGCGGTCGCGCCCCGGGAGTGGGCGCTCGCGCTCGCCCTGCCCCTGGTGGCGGCCGCGGTGCTGCTGGCGGGGATGCTGCTGGGGTGACCGCACCTCCGCCGTCCCTGCTGGTCGAGGACCTCGCCTTCGCCTACCCCGACGGGCACCAGGCGCTGTTCGGCGTGGACCTGCGGGTGGAGCGCGGCGAGCGGGTCGCGCTGCTGGGCCCCAACGGCGCGGGCAAGACGACGCTGGTGCTGCACCTCAACGGCATCCTGCGGGCCGGCCGCGGGCAGGTGACCGTCGCCGGCCTGCCCGTGCAGAAGAAGACCCTCCAGGAGATCCGCCGCCGGGTCGGCGTGGTGTTCCAGGACCCCGACGACCAGCTCTTCATGCCGACCGTCGGCGAGGACGTGGCGTTCGGCCCGCGCAACCTCGGCCTGCCCGAGGAGGAGGTGGCCGCCCGCGTGGCCGCCGCGCTGGAGACGGTGCGCATGGCCGACACCACCGACCGCCCCCCGCACCACCTGTCCTTCGGGCAGCGCCGCCGGGTCGCCGTCGCCACGGTGCTGGCGATGCAGCCGGAGATCGTCGTCCTCGACGAGCCGTCCTCGAACCTGGACCCGGCCGGCCGCCGCGAGCTGGCCGAGGTGCTCGCCGACCTCCCGGTCACCCTGCTGATGGTCACCCACGACCTGCCCTACGCCGCCCAGCTGTGCGCCCGGTCGGTGATCCTCGACGGCGGCACCGTGGTGGCCGACGGCCCGACGGGCGAGCTGCTCACCGACGCGCCGCTGCTGGCCGCGCACCGGCTCGAGCTCCCGTACGGCTTCACGCCGGCCGGCTGAGCCGGCGGACGCGTCGCCTGCTCAGATCTCGCCGACGAGCCCCTCGGCGAACGCCCGCGGCTCGAAGGGCGCGAGGTCGTCGGGGCCCTCGCCGAGACCGATGAGCTTGACCGGGATCCCGAGCTCCTGCTGCACGCGGACGACGATGCCGCCCTTCGCGGTGCCGTCCAGCTTGGTCAGCACCACCCCGGTGACGGTCACGGCCTCGGTGAACACCCGCGCCTGGACGACGCCGTTCTGCCCGGTGGTGGCGTCGAGGACCAGCAGCACCTCGGTGACCGGCGCCTGCTTCTCCACGACCCGCTTGACCTTGCCCAGCTCGTCCATCAGCCCCGACTTGGTGTGCAGGCGCCCCGCGGTGTCCACCACGACGGTGTCCACCTCCGCCTCGACGCCGGTACGCACCGCCTCGAAGGCGACGGCTGCGGGGTCGCCGCCCTCCCGGCCGCGGACGGTGAGCACGCCCACGCGCTCGCCCCAGGTCTCCAGCTGGTCGGCGGCCGCGGCGCGGAAGGTGTCCGCGGCGCCGAGCAGGACGCTCCTGCCGTCACCGACGAGCACGCGGGCGAGCTTGCCGACGGTGGTGGTCTTGCCGGCGCCGTTCACCCCGACGACCAGCACCACACCCGGCCGCCCCTCGGAGCGGGCGGTGCCGAGGGAGCGGTCGAGGTCGGGACCCAGCACGGCCGTCAGCTCGCGCACCAGCAGCTCGCGCAGGTCCGCCCCCGAGGCGGTCGCCAGCACCATCGACTGGGTGCGCAGCCGTTCCACGATCTGGGTGGTGGCCGCCACGCCGACGTCGGCGGCGAGCAGGGTCTCCTCGATCTCCTCCCAGTCGTCCTCGGTCAGCTTCTCCCGGGCCAGGACGGTGAGCAGGCCGCGGCCCAGCGAGGACTGCGAGCGGGCCAGCCGGGAGCGCAGCCGCACCAGCCGGCCGGCCGAGGGCAGCGGCGTGTCGAAGACCAGGCCCGGCTCGGGCTCGGCCGGGGGCAACTCGACGGCCGGCGGCGCATCCGGGGAGACCGCGTCGGGCTGTGCGACGTCGGGCAGGCCCAGACCGGAGGCGGTGGCACCGGTCGGCCGCCGCTCATCGGCCGGCGGCGCCGGCGGCCGCGGCCGGGTGAGGGTCGTGCCGCTGACGGCGTCGTCGTCGAGGCGCGTGGTCCGCCGGCCGCGGCCGACGAGGAGGCTGACGCCGAGGATCAGTGCGACGACCAGGATCGCGATCGCGATCAGCACGAATTCCATGGGCCGAGTCTCCCAGCCCGCGCAGACGGCCTTCCAGCGGACACTGCGGCGGGATGCAGGTTCATGGGCCAGGCTGTGGGCATGTCCGTCCCCGACCGGTCGTCCCCCGGGCTCCTGCTCGGCCCCCTGCTGCGGCACGTCGACCCGGTCTCCGCCACGGTGTGGGTCGAGACCGACCGGCCGTGCACCGTCGACGTCCTCGGCCGCAGGGCACGCACGTTCTGCGTCGGCGGCCACCACTACGCGCTGGTCGTCGTGGAGGACCTCGCGCCCGGCAGCACCACGCCGTACGAGGTCCGGCTCGACGACGTCCGGGTGTGGCCGCCCGAGGACCCGGCCTTCCCGGCCAGCCGGATCCGGACGCCGGGTGGCCCGGGGGCGTTCCGGCTGGCCTTCGGCTCCTGCCGCTACGCCAGCCCGCACACCGTCGAGGCCTCCGAGGGCATCCCCCCGGACGCCCTGGACCTCTACGCCAAGCAGGTGGCGGCCCTGCCGGAGGACCGCTGGCCCGACGCGCTGGTCCTCCTCGGCGACCAGGTGTACGCCGACGAGCTGAGCAAGCACACGAAGTCGTTGCTGCACCGCCGGCGCGACCGCAGCGCCGAGCGCCGGGCCATGGCCGACCAGGTCGCGGACTTCGAGGAGTACACCCGGCTCTACTACGAGTCCTGGCAGGACCCCCGGGTGCGGTGGCTGCTGTCGACGATCCCGTCGTCGATGATCTTCGACGACCACGAGATGATCGACGACTGGAACACCTCGGCGGCCTGGCGGGCCACGGCCTCGCAGGAGCCCTGGTGGCGCGGGCGGATCACCGGCGGCCTGATCAGCTACTGGATCTACCAGCACCTGGGCAACCTCAGCCCGCGGGAACTGGCGGAGCACAAGACCTGGCAGGCGGTCCAGGGCATCAGCGCCGACGACCCGACCCGGGACGCCGAGCCCCTGCTGCGCGAGATGGCCGAGCTGGCCGACGCCGAACCGGCGACGATCCGGTGGAGCTTCGTGCGGCACTGGGGCGACGTCCGGCTGATCATGGTCGACAGCCGGGCCGGCCGGGTGCTGGAGGAGCAGCACCGCCGGATGCTCGACGAGGACGAGTTCGCCTGGGTGGAGGCGGCGATGCGCCGCGCCGTGGACGAGGGCGTGGAGCACCTGGTCGTCGGCACCTCGCTGCCCTGGCTGCTGCCGCACGCGATCCACTACCTGGAGCGGTGGAACGAGACGCTCAACGTGCGGCACCACGGCCACTGGCGCGGCCGGATCGCCGAGGCGATCCGGCAGGCCGCCGACCTGGAGCACTGGTCGGCCTTCGGGCACTCCTTCGAGCGGCTGGGCGCGGCGCTGACCGCGGTCGCCCGGGGCGAGCACGGCCGGGCTCCCGCCACGGCGCTGGTCCTCTCCGGCGACGTCCACCACGCCTACGCCGCCGAACTGGTGCGTCCCGGCGGGCTCCGGGCCCGGGTGCACCAGCTCACCGTCTCCCCGCTGCACAACCAGGCGCCGCATCCGATCCGCGTCGGCTTCAAAATCGGCTGGAGCCGGGCGGCGCGCCGGTGGACCGAGCGCCTGGCGCGGCTGGTCAAGGCCGAGCCCACCGGTCTGGAGTGGGACAAGAAGGCCGGGCCCTACTTCGGCAACCAGATCGGTGAGCTGGTGCTCAGCGGCCGGGAGGCCCGGTTCCTGCTGTCGGTGTCGGAGCGGGGCGACGAGCACCTGCGGCAGGTGCTCGACGAGCCGCTGTCCGACGGGTGACAGGCTGCGACGCATGAGTGGTGCGCACGGGGGGAAGCCGGCCCCTGGTCCCGACCAGCCCCCGATCCCGGTGCGGCTGGTCACCTTCAACACCCACCACGGCGTGGGCGCGGACGCCCGGCACGACCTGCCCCGGCTGGCCACGCTGCTGGCCTCGGTGGACGCCGACGTCATCTGCCTGCAGGAGGTGGACCGCCACTACGGCGCCCGGAGCGAGGACGTCGACCAGGCGCTGCTGCTCTCCCGGGCGCTGGACATGCAGCTGGCGTGGGGGCCGGCGATCGACGAGGAGCGGCCCGGCGACCAGCCGCCCCGGCAGTACGGCAACGCGCTGCTGTCCCGGCTGCCGATCCTGATCAGCGACGTGCACCCGCTGCCCGGCCGCGGTGAGCCCCGCAGCGCGCTGCGGACGATGGTGGAGCTCGACGGCGGCGCGTTGTGGATCACCGCCACGCACCTGACCACCCGGTCGGCCGACGAGCGGGCCGCGCAGGTCGCCACCCTGGCCGGGCTGCACACCGAGTCGATGGAGACCGGCGTCCTGGTCGGCGACTTCAACACCGAGCCCGACGCCCCGGAGCTCGACGTGCTGCGGCAGCGGTTCACCGACGCCTGGCGGCTGGCGCGGGCCCGCGACGACCAGGCGGGCTGGCGGTTCTGGCAGGCCGACGCCGGCAAGACCCATCCCGCGCGGTCCCCGCACCGGCGGATCGACCAGGTGTGGGTCTCCTCCGGGGTCGCGGTGGCCGGGGCCTACGTGCTCGACGCCGAGGGCGCCTCGGACCACCTCCCGGTCGTCGTCGACCTGGAGGTCCGCAGCGGCGTCTAGGCGGGTCAGGCGGGTTCGGCCTCGCGGAGCCGCTGGCTGATGACGCCGGTGATGCCGTCGCCGCGCATGCTGACGCCGTAGAGGGCGTCGGCGATCTCCATCGTCCGCTTCTGGTGGGTGATGATGATCAGCTGCGAGGTGGCGCGGAGCTGCTCCACGAGCACCAGCAGCCGGCCGAGGTTGACGTCGTCGAGCGCCGCCTCCACCTCGTCGAGCACGTAGAACGGCGAGGGGCGGGCGCGGAAGATCGCCACCAGCAGCGCGACCGCCGTCAGCGACCGCTCCCCGCCGGAGAGCAGCGACAGCCGTTTCACCTTCTTGCCGGGCGGGCGCGCCTCCACCTCCACGCCGGTGGTCAGCATGTGCTCCGGGTCGGTGAGCACCAGGCGGCCCGAGCCTCCGGGGAAGAGGGTGGCGAAGACCTGCTCGAACTCGCGGGCGACGTCGACGAAGGCCGCGGCGAAGACGTCGTGGATGCGCCCGTCGACCTCCCGGACGACGGTCAGCAAGTCCTTGCGGGTGTTCCTGAGGTCCTCCAGCTGCGTGGCGAGGAACGTGTGCCGCTCCTCCAGGGCGGCGAACTCCTCCAGCGCCAGCGGGTTGACCTTGCCGAGGGTGGCGAGGTCCCGCTCGGCGCGGGCGACCCGCCGCTCCTGCACCGCCCGGTCGTAGGGCTGCGGCTCGGGCACCGGCTGCCCGGCGGCCTCCGCCTCGGCGACCAGCTGGGGCGCCGGGGGCACCGGCGTCGCGGGGCCGTACTCCCCCACCAACGTCGGCAGGTCGACGCCGAACTCCTCGGCGGCACGGCTCTCCAGCGACTCGATGCGGTACCGCTGCTCGGTGCGGGCCACCTCGTCGCGGTGCACCTCGTCGGTGAGCCGGTCGAGCTCCGCGGTGGCCGCACGCACCCGGCCGCGCACCTCCAGCAGCTCCGCCTCCGCCGAGCTCCGGGCCGCGGCGAGGGCGTCCCGCTCGGCCGCGGCGCGGGACAGCGATGCCCCGAGGGCGGCCAGCGCGGCCTCGGCGTCCCGTCGCACGCGGGCGGCCACGGCCGCGCCGCGCTCCCGCGCGACCCGCGCCGCGGCGGCCCGCTCCCGCGCCGCCCGCTCCTGCCGGGCCTGGCGGCGCAGCGACTCCGCACGCCCCTGCAGCGCCCGCGCCCGCTCCTCGGCGGTGCGCACGGCCAGCCGGGCCTCGGTCTCGGCCTGCCGGGCGGCGGCCACCTCGGCTCGCAGCCGGTCGCGGTCCTCGGTGGGCGGCTCGTCCTCGACCGGAGCGGCCTGGGCCTCGGCGAGCCGGCCCTCCAGCGTCGACAGCGCGGTCGCGGCCCGCTCCAGCGACTCCTCGGCCCGCACCCGGGCGGCCGCGTGCCGCTCGGCCTCGGCGGCGGCCGAGCGCGCCGCGGCGCTCAGCTCGGCCAGGGCGGCGGCCTCGGCGGAGCGGCTGCGGTCGGCGGCCTGCCGGGCGGCCAGGGCGGCGTCGACGTCGGCGGAGCGCTCCTGCGCCGTGCGCCGGGCCTCGGCCAGCTCGTCGGCGAGCTGCGCGGCGTGCGCGGTGGCGGCGGCCAGCTCGGCGGCGGCCTCGTCGACCCGCGCACGCAGCTCCAGGTTCGAGGGCGCGTCGGCCTGCCCACCGAGCGCCCAGTCGGCGCCGAGGAGGTCGCCGGTCGCGGTGACGGCGCGCACCCGGGGGTGCGTGCGGACCAGCCGGACGGCGGCGTCCAGGTCGGCGACGAGGGCGACCCGCTCCAGAGCCCGCGCGAGGGCCGGCCGCAGCGGCCCGGGTGCCCGCACCACGTCCAGGGCCCAGCGGGCGCCGTCGGGGAGCTCGGGCCAGCCGTCCCGCGGGACCGGCGGCAGCCCACCGGTGACCAGCAGGCCGGCGCGACCCCCGCCGCTGCCGCTCAGGTGCGCCAGCGCCGCGGCGGCCTCGGCCACGCCCGACACGACGACGGCGTCGGCCATGCCCCCGAGCGCGGCGGCCACGGCGACCTCGTCGCCGGGGGTGACGGTCAGCTGCTCGGGCAGCGGGCCGACCACGCCGGCCAGCCCGGCGCCGAGCACCGCGGCCGCGCCGTCGGCCGGGGTCAGCCCGAGAGCGAGGGCGTCCCGGCGGGCCTGCCACGAGGCGCGGTCGCGCTCCGCGGCCCGCTCGGCCTCGGCCAGCTCGGTCACCCGGTGGGCGGCCGCGGCGTGGGCGGCCACGGCGTCCTCGTGCGCCGCGACGAGCGCGACGTCGGTGTCCTCCTGCTCGGCGACCTGCCCCCGGCGGTCGGCCAGCCGCTCGGCGGCGACCTCCGCACGGCCGGCGGCCTCGGCCGCGGCGGAGGCGAGCCGGTCGATCTCGGCCTGCCCAGCGCCCACCCGCGAGCGCGCCGCGGCGACCTCACCGGACAGGCGGGCCAGGCTCTCCCGGCGGTCGGCCAGCGCGCGGGCCGCCGCGACCCAGGCCTTCTCCGCCTCGGCCAGCGATCGCTCGAGGTCGGTGCGGCCGGCCACCACCCGGGCCAGCCGTTCGCGCTCCGCGGCCAGCCCGGCGGCGAGCTCGGCCTCGGTCGTCGCGACGCGCTCGGCCTCGGCGTCGAGCTGCTCGGGATCGCGGCCGCTCGCCGCCGCCGGCGCGGCCGCGGAGAGGTGGCGGTGCCGCTCGGCGGCCAGCTGGGAGGCGCTGCGGAAGCGCTCCCCGAGGGCGGAGAGCCGGTACCAGGTGTCCGACGCCGCCTGGAGCCGCGGGGCGCCGACGGCGAGCCCGCTCTCCAGCTCGGACTCCCGGCGGGAGACGACGGCGAGGTCACGCTCCACCACGGCGCGACGCTCGCGGGCCGCCGTCTCGTCGGCGACGTCCCGGTCCAGCGCGTCGCGGAGCTGCACGAGGTCGTCGGCGAGCAGCCGGAGGCGGGCGTCGCGGAGGTCGGCCTGGACCCCGGCCGCGCGGCGGGCCACCTCGGCCTGCCGGCCCAGTGGCTTGAGCTGACGGCGGAGCTCCGCGGTGAGGTCGGCCAGCCGGTCGAGGTTGGCCTGCATCCCGTCGAGCTTGCGGAGCGCCTTCTCCTTGCGCTTGCGGTGCTTGAGGACGCCGGCGGCCTCCTCGACGAAGGCGCGCCGGTCCTCCGGGCGGCCGGAGAGGACGGCGTCGAGCTGACCCTGGCCGACGATGACGTGCATCTCCCGGCCGATGCCGGAGTCGCTCAGCAGCTCCTGGACGTCGAGCAGGCGCACCTTGTCGCCGTTGATCTCGTACTCGCTCTCCCCGGAGCGGTACATGCGGCGGGTGATCGACACCTCGGTGTACTCGATCGGCAGCGCGCCGTCGGAGTTGTCGATGGTCAGGGTGACCTCGGCCCGGCCGAGGGCGGGGCGGCCGGCGGTGCCGGCGAAGATGACGTCCTCCATCTTGCCGCCGCGCAGGCTCTTCGCCCCCTGCTCGCCGAGGACCCAGGAGATGGCGTCGACGACGTTGGACTTGCCCGACCCGTTGGGGCCGACGACAGCGGTGATCCCGGGCTCGAGCCGCAGCGTGGTGGCGGACGCGAAGGACTTGAAGCCCTTCAGCGTGAGGCTCGACAGGTGCACGGGAAGAGGACTCTAGCGCCGGAACGGCGCGGTCAGGTGTCCCGCGGGGCGGCTGGTACGCGAGTGACGGTCAGCAGGACACCACCGCCGGCCCGTCCAGGGCGCCGCGGCCCCGAGCGTGCGGGGAGCGAAGGATGCGGTCCGTTCTCAGGCGAGCGCGGGCTCGGCGTTGTCGCCGGCCATGGAGAGCAGCTCGTGGGCGATGGCGGCGTCCCGCTGGGCGCGCAGCTCGGCCAGCTCGAGCTCCAGCCGGCGGACCTTGGCGCGGAGGACCGCGTTCTCCTCGACTACCCGGAGTTCCGCGGGGGTGACGATCGAACCGAACAGGGCCTTGGCCATGGCTGTGACGGCCTTTCGAAGCGAGAGGGGTGACCGGCGCCCCGGAGACCGGTCGGCGCGGGTCTGGTCATCCCAGGGTGACACCCGCCGATCCCCAGGTCAACGGCGGCCACGCGGGGCTCAGGTGTCCGGGTGGTGTCGTCTTCGTCACGTCCGGGTGACGGCTCAGGCCTTCCGTCGCGCCCGGGGGCGGGGCTGGCAGACCGGGCAGCTGTAGCTGGAGCGGTTCATGAACTGCTCCCGGACGACGGCCGTGCCGCACCGCGGGCAGGGCCGGTCCTCCTGCCCGTAGACGGCCAGGTGACGCGAGAAGTAGCCGCTCTGCCCGTTCACGTCGACGTAGAGGGAGTCGAACGACGTCCCGCCCTGCGCCAGCGACTCCCCGAGGACGTCCCGGACGCCCTCCAGCAGCGCGGCGACCTGCGGGCGGGTGAGCCTGTCGGTGGGCCGGGCGCCGTGCAGCCGGGCGCGCCAGAGCGCCTCGTCGGCGTAGATGTTGCCGACCCCGCCGATGAGGGTCTGGTCCAGCAGCGCGCGCTTGACCTCGGTGCGGCGCCGGCGGAGCGCCGCGGTGAAGCCGTCGACGTCGAACGCCGGGTCCAGCGGGTCGATGGCGATGTGGGCGAGCCGGCCGGGCAGGTCGTCCTCTGCCGGCCCACCCGCCCCACCGCCCCGCGCGCACTCCTCCACCGCGAGTCCGCCGAAGGTGCGCTGGTCCACGAAGCGCAGCTCGCGGCCGCCGTCGGTGAAGGTGAACCGGGCCCGCAGGTGCGGCTCGTCGGGGGCGGAGCGCTTCTCGACCAGGAGCTGCCCGCTCATGCCCAGGTGCCCGACCATGGCACGGCCCGACGGCGTGCCGTCGGGCTCGGCGAGCGGGAGCCAGAGGTACTTCCCCCGCCGGTGCGCGGCGGTGAAGGTGCGCCCGGTGACCGCCTGCACGAAGTGGTCGGCGCCCTCGAGGTGCCGCCGCACCGCTCGGGGGTGGTGCACCTCGACGGTCTCCACCGTCCGGCCGGCGACCCACTGCTCCAGGCCCCGGCGCACCACCTCGACCTCGGGCAGCTCCGGCACGGGACTACTCCTCCGACAGGGCGCGCCAGGCGACCTCGGCGGCCTCCTGCTCGGCGGCCTTCTTGGTGCGGCCGGTCCCGGTGCCCCGGACGATGCCGGCGAGCAGCACGGCGGCGCTGAAGGTCTTGGCGTGGTCGGGGCCCTCGTCGTCGACCCGGTAGAGCGGCGCACCGAGCCCGCGGGCGGCACCGAGCTCCTGCAGGCTGGTCTTCCAGTCCAGGCCGGCGCCGCGGGTGGCCGACTCGACCAGCAGCGGGTCGAACAGCCGGTGCACGACCGCCGAGGCGGTGTCCAGGCCGCAACCCAGGTGGATCGCGCCGATGAGCGCCTCCAGGGCGTCGGCGAGGATCGAGTCCTTCTCCCGGCCGCCGGTGGTCTCCTCACCGCGGCCGAGCAGCAGGTGCGGGCCGAGCCCGCCGTCGCCCAGCCGCCGGGCGACCTTGGCCAGCGACGTCATGTTGACCACCGAGGCACGCAGCTTGGCCAGCTGACCCTCGGGCAGGTCGGGCTGGCTGCGGTAGAGCTCGTCGGTGACGACCAGGCCGAGCACCGAGTCGCCCAGGAACTCCAGGCGCTCGTTGGTCGGCAGGCCGCCGTTCTCGTACGCGAAGGACCGGTGGGTGAGCACCAGGGGCAGCAGCCCGTCGGGCAGTTCGACGCCCAGGGCGTCTTTCAGCCAGGCGGCGGCCCGCTCGGCATGCTCCGCTCCACCGGGAGAGGCCGGGGGACGGCCGTCGGCGGCACCCTCGGGAGGGTGCTCGGCGGCCGTCGTCCCCACGGCGGTCACGTCCGGTCGGTCAGACCGAGAGGACCTGGCGACCGTCGTACTGGCCACAGGTCGGGCAGGCCTGGTGCGGGGGCTTGAGCTCGCCGCAGGCACGGTTCGGGCACGGCGACAGGGTCGGCGCGGTGGCCTTCCACTGCGACCGGCGCATGCGGGTGTTGGCGCGCGACATCTTCCGCTTCGGAACGGCCACGATCAGTTCTCCTCTGGGGTGGTGGATTCGCCGGGGGTGCCCGGCGAGGAAGCGAAACGCTCCGCGAGGGCGGCCCACCGGGGGTCGGTCACCTCGTGGGTGTGGTCCTCCGGCAGGTCGTCGATGCGCCGGCCGCAGTCGACGCACAGGCCGCCGCAGTCCGGCGAGCAGACCGGCGACAACGGGAGGCTCAGAACGACGGTGTCCCGTGCCAGGGGCTCGAGGTCGAGGAAGTCGCCCTCGACCCGGCGCACCTCGTCCTCCTCGCTGGTGGCCTCGGTGGTGCTGCCCGCGTAGGCGTAGAGCTCCTGGACGTCGAGGGTCAGGGTGTCCTCGATCGGCTCGAGGCAGCGGGCGCAGGAACCCACGACGGGGACCTCGAGGTCCCCGCTGACCAGCACGCCCTCCATGACCGACTCCAGCCGCAGCCGCAGGTGGACGTCGGCGTTCCCGGGGACGCGGATCAGCTCCAGGCCCCAGCCCTCCGGAGCGGGCGCGGTGCGGTCCAGCTCGTGCATGGAGCCCGCGCGACGACCCAGTTCCCGGAGGTCGAACCTCCAGGGGTTGGCCGAGGGACGCCGGTCCTCGGGGGACGCGGCGCCGGAGCGGTTCGGGGAAGCGGCAGGCATGTCAGTACTCGCGGTCGGGAGCGGGAGAGGTGGCCGGCCGGGGCGGGAAGCCACCGGCGGTCGGACCAGGGGCCGAGACTACCCGATCCCCCGCCGGCACCCACCGTGCGGAAGGTCTCAGGGCTCCCGCAGGGTGCTGCGGGCCTTGTCCACCGAGCGCAGCATGCGCTCCAGCGTCGCGCCGAACTCGGCCAGCCGGGTGTCGACGTACTCGTCGACCTCCGCCCGCATCCGGGCGACCTCGGCGTGGGACTGCTCACCGAGCTCGTCGGCACGGGCGACGGCGGTGCGGTAGACCTCGGTCTCGGTGATCAGCCGCTCGTGCTCGGCCTGCGCCTCGTCGATCAGCGCGGCCCGGTGCTGCCGGCCTTCGTCGATCAGCGCCTCCGCCTCGGCCTCGGCCTCGAGCAGGATCTGCTCGGCATCCGCCTGCGCGGCGGCGAGCAGCTCGTCGCGCTGCCGCCGGGCGGTGCCGATGATCTCGTCGCGCTGGCGGCGGGCCTGGCCGAGCAGCTGCTCGCTGTCCGCCCGGGTGCGGCCGGTGAGGCGCTCGGCCTCGGCCTGTGCCTGCTGCAGGATCTCGGTGCGCTGCTCGACGATCGCGCCGGCGGCCTGCACGTCCTCGGGCAGGGACTCCCGCAGGTCGTCGAGCAGATCGAGCACGTGGTCGCGCGGCACCATGCAGGAGTTCGACATCGGCACGCTGCGAGCGTTCTCGATGACCGTCGTCAGCTCGTCGACGGTCTCGTACAGGCGGTAGACGACCTCGGTCGTGGCCCCGCGGGGCGGCCCGCCGCGGGACGGCCGGGTCACGCCTCCCCCCGCCGGGCGTGCCCGGCCAGCCGGTCGTGGACCGCCTTGGGCACCAGCCGGGAGACGTCCCCGCCGAAGGTGGCGATCTGCTTGACCAGGCTGGAGGACAGGTGGCCGACCTGCGGGGCCGTGGGGACGAACAGGGTCTCGATGGCGGCCAGCTCGCGGTTCATCTGCGCCATCTGCAGCTCGTACTCGAAGTCGCTGACCGCGCGGAGCCCCTTGACGATCACCGGGATCCCGTGGGTGCGGCAGTAGTCGACCAGCAGTCCCTGGAAGCTGTCGACGGTGACGTTGGGGAGATCGGCCACGGCCTCCCGGAGGAGCTCCATGCGCTCCTCGACGGGAAACAGCCCCGCCTTCCCCGGGTTGACGAGCACGGCCACGACCAGCTCGTCGTAGAGCCCGGCGGCCCGGGTGATGACGTCGACGTGCCCGTTGGTGACCGGGTCGAAGGAACCAGGACAGACGGCACGCCTCACGGACGCCGACCGTACCGGAGCACGGCCTCGCCGTAGCGCCGCTCGCGCAGACCTTCCAGGGGTGTCGGCCACTGCCACCCCTGCTCGCGGCTCGACCGCTCCACCACGACGACACCTCCAGGGGCCAGCCAGTCCCGCGCCACCAGCGCCCGCAGCACGTCGCGCACCTCGTCGGTGGGGACGGCGTAGGGCGGGTCGGCGAGCACGACGTCGAAGGCCTGCGGTGCCGGACCGGCCACGACGGCGGGCACCGAACCGGCGACCACGCGTCCCCCGGGCAGGCCGACGGTGGCGAGGTTGGCCCGCAGGACGGGCAGCACCGCCCGGCCGGACTCCACGAAGACCACGGTGCCCGCCCCCCGGGAGAGGGCCTCCAGGCCGAGCGCCCCGGACCCGGCGTACAGGTCGAGCACCGCCGCGCCGTCGAGGTCGACCAGTGGACCGAGGGAGTTGAACAGCGCGCCGCGGGCCTTGTCCCCGGTCGGGCGGACACCGGCCGGGGGCACCGTGAGCCGCCGCCCCTTGGCCACGCCGGCGATCACCCTGGTCACGTCAGCGGCTCCGTCCCGAGGCTCCGAGGCTCACCCCGAGCGCGCGAGGGGTGCGGAGGACGGGGTCCTTCCTCACGCCTTCTCCAGCCACTCGGCGCGCTCGTCGCTGGCGAGCGCGGCCACCTCCGCCGCGAGCCCCGGGTGGTCGGCGAGCCCGCGCTCGGTGGCCAGCAGTGCGGTGGCCTCGCCGCGGGCCTCGGCGATGAGCTCCTCGTCCTCCAGGAGGGACAGCAGCTTGATGCCCGAGCGCCGACCGGACTGCGCCGCGCCCAGGACGTCGCCCTCGCGCCGGGTCTCGAGGTCGAGCCGGGCGAGCTCGAAGCCGTCGGACGTGGCGGCGACGGCGGCCAGCCGCTGACCCGTCGGGGACGACGACGGAGCGTCGGTGACCAGCAGGCAGAGACCCGGGTGCTTGCCGCGGGCCACCCGGCCGCGCAGCTGGTGCAGCTGGCTGACGCCGAACCGGTCGGCGTCCATGACCACCATCACGGTGGCGTTGGGCACGTCGACGCCCACCTCGACGACCGTGGTGGCGACCAGCACGTCGGTCGCACCCGTGGCGAAGGCGCGCATCACGCCGTCCTTCTCCTCGGGGGTCATCCGGCCGTGCAGGACGTCGAGCCGCAGCCCCGCCAGCGGGCCGCTGCGCAGCGCCTCGGCGACGTCCAGCACGGCCAGCGGGGGCCGGCGGTCGCCGCGGCCGTCGTCGTCGGGGGGTGCGCCGTCGGCGTCCTCCGGCTCGTCGTCGGCGCCGGCGACGTCGCCGATGCGCGGGCAGACCACGTAGGCCTGCCGGCCGGCGGCGATCTCCTCGCGCAGCCGGGCCCAGGCGCGGTCGATCCAGCCGGGTTTCTCCACGACCGGGACCACCGAGCTGGACACGCCCCCGCGGCCGCTGGGCAGCTGCCGGAGGGTGGAGATCTCCAGGTCGCCGTAGACGGTCATGGCCACGGTGCGCGGGATCGGGGTGGCGGTCATGACCAGCACGTGCGGTGGACGGCTGCCCTTGGCCCGCAGCGCGTCCCGCTGCTCCACGCCGAAGCGGTGCTGCTCGTCGACGACGACGAGGCCCAGGTCGGCGAAGTCGACCCCCTCCTGCAGCAGCGCGTGGGTGCCGATGACGATGCCCGCGCGTCCCTCGGCCACCTCGGCGCGGGCCTGGCGGCGGGGGGCGGCCTTGAGCGAGCCCGTGAGCAGGGTGACCCGGGTGCCGGCGGGGTCGCCGTCGAGCTCGCCGGCGCGGCCGAGCGGGCCGAGCAGCGCACGGATGCCGCGGGCGTGCTGGGCGGCGAGCACCTCGGTCGGCGCGAGGAGCGCGGCCTGTCCCCCGGCGTCGACGACCTGGGCCATGGCCCGCAGCGCGACGACGGTCTTCCCCGAGCCCACCTCCCCCTGGAGGAGCCGGTGCATCGGCTTGTCCCGGTCGAGTTCGGCGGCCAGCTCCTCGCCGACGGCGCGCTGGCCGTCGGTCAGGGCGAACGGCAGGGCGGCGTCGACGGCGTCGAGCAGGCCGCCGGGCCTCCGGGGACGGGCGGTGCCCGGCTCCAGGGCCGCGGCCCGGCGGCGGGCGGCCAGCGTGAGCTGGAGGGTGAGCGCCTCGTCCCACTTCAGCCGGCGCTCGGCCCGCTCGACGTCCTGGCTGGTGGTGGGCCGGTGGATGTCGAGCAGCGCAGCAGGCAGGGAGAGCAGGCCGTGCCGGGTCCGGATCTCCTCGGGCAGCGGATCGGTGACCAGGTCCACGAGGTTGCCGGCGCCGCCCAGCAGCAGTTTCACCGACTTCTGGATGACCCAGCTCGAGACGTCCTTGCTGGCCGGGTAGATGGGCACCAGCTCGCGCGCCCAGTCGTCGTCGTCATCGTCGCCGCTGAGCAGGTGCATGTCGGGGTGGGTGAACTGCAGCTTGCCCTGGTAGGTGCCGACGGTGCCGGCGAACATGCCCCAGACCCCGGGGGCCAGCCGCGCGTGCCGATGGCTGAAGAACACCAGCTTCATCGTGCCGGCGCCGTCGCCGACGGTGACCTCGGTGATCATGCCGCGGCGCTGCCGCATCGGCCGGGTGCTCACGGTCCTGACCTGGGCGAGCACCGTGACCCGGTCCCCGGGCTGGAGGTCGTCCAGCCGGGCCATCTCCCCCCGGCGCGCGTAGCGGCGGGGGTAGTGCCGCAGCAGGTGGCGGACCGTGTGCAGGCCGAGCTGGTCGGCCATGCCGGTGGCCGTCTTCGGGCCGAGCACCCGCGCCAGGGGCGTCTCCAGCGTCACGGCCACGGTCACTCCACCCCGATCTGCAACGGGAGCGAACTCGGGCCGCCGCCGTAGCGGACGACCTCGATGGTCGGATGGGCCGACGACAGGTGGCCGCACACGGCGTCGCCGAGCGCCTCGTCCGAGCCGACGACGAGCGTGGCCATCTCCCCACCGGCGGAGAGCAGCCGGTCCAGGAGGTCGCAGGCGACGGCGGCGAGCTCCGCGCCGATGACGACGACGTCGCCCTCCGCGGAGCCGAGCACGTCGCCGGGATGGCAGCGGCCGGCGGAGGTGAGCGCCTCCTGGTCGGCGATGATCACCTCGGCCCAGCGGGTCGCGGCGGCCGCCTCGGCCATGGCGATGACGTCGTCGCCGAAACGCCGCTCCGGGTCGGCGACGGCCACGGCGGCCAACCCCTGGACCGGGGAGCGGGTCGGCACGACGCCGACCTCGCGACCGGCCTGGCGCGCCCGGGTGGCGGCCCGGGAGGCCGCCGGCAGCAGCCCCGCGTCGTTCGGCAGGACGGCCACCTCCTGCCCGCCGGAGGCGACGATCTCGCCGAACAGGTCGTCCTCGGTCACGCCGTCGGCGCCGCAGACGACGACCCGGACACCCTCCGCGCGGAAGAGCTCGGCGAGCCCGTCGCTGTGCACGGCGGCGACCACCGAACGGCGGCCGGGCACCGGTGCGGCCGGGCGCACCGGCGCGAGCGGGGTGACCGAGATGCGGTGCGGGCGACCTGCCTCGATGCCCGCCTCGATCGCCGCGCCGACGTCGGAGACGTGCACGTGGACGTTCCACTCGCGGCCGGTCGGGGTGTCCACGCCGACGACGACGAGGCTGTCCCCCAGCGCGGCCAGCCGCTCGTGCAGGCGGGCGACGGAGCTCTCGTCGGCGTCGGCCAGCAGGTACTGGACCTCGCTGCCGGGGCCGGGCGGCGGCTGGTGCGGCGCGTGCTCGGAACCGTGCCGCCGGCGGTGCCGGTCGGGACCGTCCAGGGCGGGCCGGACCGGGTGGACGCCGGTGACGGTGCGGACGAGGGCGTCGAGGACCAGGGAGAGCCCGGCGCCACCGGCGTCGACGACGCCGGCCTCGCGGAGGGCGGCCAGCTGACCGGGCGTGCGCTCCAGGGCGGCGCGGGCGCCGTCGGCGGCGGCGAGCACGACGTCGGCGAGGCCGGTACGGCCCTCGTCGACCGCGGCGACGGCCGCCTCCCCGCTCGCCCGGGCGACGGTGAGGAAGGTGCCCTCCTCCGGGTCGGCGACGGCGGTGTAGGCGCTCTCGGCGGCCTTGCGCAGCGCGGCGGCGAAGGCGGGCCCGTCGGCCGGGGGCTGGTGGGCCAGCTGGTCGGCCAGGCCGCGCAGGAGCTGGGCCAGAATCGTGCCGGAGTTGCCGCGGGCGGCGAGGACCGCACCGCGGGCCAGGACGGCCCACGGGGGCTCACCGCTCCCGGCCGAGTCGAGCGCGGCGAGGGCGCCCTCAGCGGTGTGCAGCAGGTTGGTGCCGGTGTCCCCGTCGGGCACCGGGAAGACGTTCAGGTCGTCGAGCCGGCCCCGGAAGTCGGACAGCGTCTCGACCGCGGCCCGGCACCACTGACCGACCGCGGCGTCGTCCAGCGCCGGCAGCACGGGGAGGAGGCTACCCATCCTTCCCGACGGAGCCCGCCGTCGCGAGCCCCGCCGGTCCTGGCGGAGGCCTCTCCGGAGGGCACCGCGACGTCCGGCGCGAAGAGCGGTTAGACTGCTGGACGGTCTTGATGCGGGTGCTGCCTTGCCCCGCCGTCTGTGAACGATTCTTTCTGGGAGTGATCCACCGTGGCTGCCGTGTGCGATGTGTGTGGCAAGGGCCCCGGTTTCGGTATGTCGGTGTCGCACTCGCACCGCCGCACGCCGCGCCGTTGGAACCCGAACATCCAGTCCGTGCGGGCGCTGATCGCCCCCGGCAACCGTCGCCGGATCAACGCGTGCACCTCGTGCATCCGCGCCGGCAAGGTCGCCCGCGCCTGAGCCAGGGGGCCGTAGCCCCTCAGCTGGACACCCGGAGAACCCCGGAGGTCACCGACCTCCGGGGTTCTTCGCGCGCCCGGACGCCGGCGTCACCGCCCGAGGCCGCGTCCCCTCGCCGCCGTCACCACGATGTCGACGACCGTGTCCACCGGCAGCGCGGTGGTGTCCACCACCACGTGGTAGTGGCCGGCCGCGGCCGGGTCGCAGCGGTAGAAGTGCCGCACGTACGCCTCTCGAGCCCGGTCGTTCGCCGCCATCTCGCGCGCGATCTCGTCCCGGGGCCGCCCCGACCGCGCCACCGCGGCCGCCAGCCGCCGGTCGGCGGGGCCGTCGAGCCGGACGTGCAGTGCGTCCGTCCGGTTCCGCAGCACCATCGCCCCCGCCCGGCCGAGCACCACCCCGCCGTCCCCCGCCGCGATCTCGCTCAGGATGCGCTCGGTCTGCTCCCGGTAGGCCCGGGCGTCGGGCAGCGTCGTCCCCGGCACCACGGCGCCGACGGGATCGGGCATGGTCCCCAGCGACGCCACCAGCCGCCAGAGCCCGCGGACGACGGTCTCGTCGTTGGCCTCGGCCTCCTCCACCGGGACGCCGAGCCGGCCGGCCACCTGCGCCGGGATCGCCCGGTCGTGGAACGGCAGGCCCAGCCGCGCGGCCACCGCCGGCCCCACCTCCGCGCCCGCGGCGCCGTAGGGCGCCGAGATCGTCACGACGCCCACGTCGACTCCTCCTCGCTCCCGAGCAGAGCCAGATCCTTGCCGAGGAACACCGCATCCGGCGAGCAGGCGTACACCCCGTACCCCTGGACGGGGACGTAGCCGAGCTCCCGGTACAGGGCGACCGCCTCCGGCTGCTTCCGGCCGGTGTTCAGCACCGCCGACCGGTGGCCGGCCAGCGCGGCGGTGGACTCCAGCTCCGCCATGAGCACCTGCGCCAGCCCCCGCCGGCGGAAGGCCGGCGCCACGTACACGCGCTTGATCTCGACACCTCCGGGCGGATAGGCCCGCCACGCACCGCAGCCCGCGGCCTCCCCGGCCACCTCCGCGACCAGGAACAGCCCGGCCGGCGGCAGGAACTCCGCCGGGCCGACGACGGCCGCGTCCCGGCCGCCGTACCGCGCCACGTACTCCTGCTGGACCGCCTCGACCATCTGCTGCGCCAGCGGGTCGTCGTAGGGCAGGGGGCGCAGGCGCGCCACCGACCCGTCCCGCAGCACCCGCTCAGCCGAAGTGGACATGCCCCGCCATCTCCGCTCCCGCCGTCCGCAGCGCCTCCGCTGCGGCCTCACCGTCCACCCGGACCCCGGGGCCCGGCTTCCCCTGGCGCACCACCCCGATCGCCGTCCACCCCTCCGGCAGCGCCACCTTCCGCGGGAACGTGGCCAGCAGGGCGTGGTCCTCGCCGCCGCTGAGCACCCACGCCATCGGGTCCACGCCCAGCGCCGAGCCCACCTGCTGCAGCGGGCCGACCGGCTCCAGGCACGCCCGCACCAGGGCGGCGCGGTCGAGGTCGAGCACCACGCCGCTGGCGGTCGCGATGTGCCCGGCGTCGGCCACCAGCCCGTCGCTCACGTCGCACATCGCGGTCGCCCCGGCGTCGGCCGCAGCCGGCCCCGCCGCGTAGGGCGGGGTGGGCCGCCGGTGGGCGTTCACGACGGCCAGCGGGCTGGTGAAGCCCCGGCGGAGCACCGCCAACCCCGCCGCCGACCAGCCCAGCCGGCCGGCGAGCGCCACGACGTGCCCGGGCCGGGCCCCGGAGCGCAGCACCGGCGCCCGGCCGCCCAGGTCACCGAGGGCGGTGACCGACAGGACGACCCCGGCGCTGTCGGGCGCGGCGGCCACGGTGTCGCCTCCGACCACCGCGGCCCCCTGCGGGGCGCACTCGTCGGCCAGGCCCGTCGCGACGCCCTCCAGCCAGCTCGTGGGAGTGTCCGCCGGGCAGGCCAGCCCGACGACCAGCGCCGTCGTGCGGCCACCCATCGCGGCGACGTCGGCCAGGTTCGCGGCGGCGGCCTTGTGCCCGACGTCCTCGGCCGAGGACCAGTTCCGCCGGAAGTGCCGGCCCTCGACGAGGACGTCGGTGGTGACGACGACGCGCTGGTCGGGCGTGCGCACCACGGCGGCGTCATCCCCGGGCCCGACGACGGCGGCCGCGGCGGTGCCCGACCGGGCGAGCACGCGGCTGATCACCCCGAACTCGCCGACCACCCGCACGGTGTCGGCCGGATCGCCGCGCGGGACCAGCGGGCGGGGTCGGCTCATCGGTGCTCTCCAGTCGCTGCGGTAGGTTGCCGACGAGTCCGCCACCCGGCGGGGACGACGTCTCGGCACTGTTGCCGGAGGAAGGATCTCCCGTGGTCCACGCCTACATCCTCATCCAGACCGAGGTCGGCAAGGCCGCCCAGGTCGCCTCGACCATCAGCGAGATCAGCGGCGTCACCAAGGCCGAGGACGTCACCGGCCCGTACGACGTCATCGTCCGGGCCGAGGCCGACACCGTCGACGAGCTGGGCCGGCTCGTGGTCGCCCGCGTGCAGTCGGTCGACGGGATCACCCGGACGCTGACCTGCCCCGTCGTCAACATCTGAGCGGTCGCCCCGTGGACCCGCTGCGCCGGGCCGCGATCCTGATCACGGCGATCACGCTCCCGGTGGTGATCGCGCTGGTCGTCCTCGTCAACGTGCGCGGCGACCGCGGCGCCGACGACCCGTCCGCCGGTCAGGACCTCCCGGCCGACATCGAGGGCGCGGCCCCGGTGCGTCCGGAGGACCTCCCGGTCCTGGAGCTGGCCACCCCGCCGGTCACGCCGGAGGCCGAGACGTCCTGCCCCGACCTCATGGGCAACCTGCCGCTGGAACTCGCCGGGGAGCCGTCCCGCCGCGTGCGGTCGGAGACCCCGTTCGTCTACGCCTGGGGCGAGCCGCCCGTCGTCCTCACGTGCGGGGTGGAGCGCCCCGCCGGCTGGACCGTGGGCGCCTCGGCCATCCAGATCAACGGTGTCCAGTGGCACGTCGACACCAGCGACCCCGACAGCACGGTGTGGACGGCGGTCGACCGGCCGGTCTACGTCGAGATGCGCCTGCCCGCCGGGGTCGACAGCGCCCCCGTCACCGCCCTCACCGTGCCGCTGGCCGAGGCGCTCCCCTACCAGGAGCCCACGCCCGGCCCCTGAGGCCGCAGGAGCGCTCACGCGGGCGGCAGCAGCGCCAGCTGCTCCTCCAGCACGGCGCCGACCTCCCGGACCGCGTCCTCGGCCGTCGCGGCCACCGCGGTCACGGACACGCTGAAGACGCCGTGCCAGCACCACGCGAAGGCGGCCGGGTCCGCCAGCCCGGCCTCCGGCACGGGCGTGTCCACGGTGAGCAGCCGGCAGTTGGCGGGCAGCTCGGGCGGGTCCACGCCCAGCACCCCGCCGTAGAGCTCGGCGTCGTTGCGCGCCAGGTCCTCGGCGTAGGCGCGGGCGCCGGCGCGCTGGTGGAACTGGTCCACGAACACGCCGGTGATGGGGCCGGACTCGTGGCCCCAGAAGCGTTCCCAACCGAACCGGTAGCCGTAGCTGTCCAGCACCGCCAGCTCCCGCTCCGGGTCGGGCGCGTAGGCGGCGACGTCCTCCAGCTGCTTGGCCCCGGCCGGCGGCTCCACCTCGTCGTCGGGCAGCCGGGGCAGCCCGGAGGGCACCTCGCCGACGACCAGCTGCTCCAGCTCCGCCGCCGAGCCGGGCCGGTCCGAGGGCGGCACGGGCGTCGGGACGCCGTCGACCGCCCGCCCGCACCCGGTCAGCAGCGACAGGGCGACGAGCAGCCCGGGGGCGAGCCGGGCACGGGCGGCCGCGCCGCCGGGGGCCGGCCGCCCCGCGATCACCGGCCCGGCCGCGCGCCGTCGACCAGCGCCCCGCTCACCAGGCGGTCCACCAGCTCGGCGAAGTCCACGCCGGTGGCGGCCCACATGCGGGCGAACATGGAGATCGGCGTGAAGCCGGGCATCGTGTTGACCTCGTTGATCACCAGCCGGTCCTCGCCGTCGGTCCCGGTGCCGAGGAAGAAGTCGACGCGGGCCAGCCCCCGGCAGTCCAGCGCCAGGTAGGCCCGGCGGGCGGCGTCCTGCACGGCGGCGATCCGCTCGGGGGCCAGGTCGGCCGGGATGTCGAACTCGGCGGCGTCGTCGAGGTACTTCGCCGCGAAGTCGTACCAGTCGACGCCGGGCCGCAGCCGGATCTCGGCTGGGAGGCTCGCCTCGGGCAGGCCGGAGCCGCGGGCGGCGAGCACGCCGCACTCGATCTCCCGGCCGGGGACGGCGGCCTCCACGATGACCTTCGGGTCGACCGCGGCGGCCGCGGCGACGGCGGCCGGGAACTGCGCCCAGTCGGTCACCCTGGTGATGCCGATGCTCGACCCGGCGCGGGCCGGCTTCACGAAGACCGGCAGGCCCAGGCGCTCGCGCGCCGCCTCGTCGAGGACCGCGGGGTCGGCGCACACGGCACCGTGCTCGTCGCGCAGCACGACGTGGTCGCCCTGCGGCAACCCCGCGGCCGCCAGCAGCTTCTTGGTGAACTCCTTGTCCATGGAGGCGGCGCTGGCGAACACCCCCGAGCCCACGTAGGGCAGCCCGGTCATCTCCAGCAGGCCCTGGACCGTGCCGTCCTCCCCGAAGGCCCCGTGCAGGACGGGAAAGACGACGTCGACCTCGGTGAGCGCCCGCCCGATGCCGTCGCCGGGCTCGAGCACGGCCAGACCCCGCGCCTCCGGGTCGCTGACCAGCGAGACCGCCGTGCCGCCGGTGACCTCGGGCAGCGCGCCGTCGGTGATCTCGAGCCGCTGGTCGGGGTCCGGCAGCACCCAGCGGCCGTCCCGGGCGATGCCGACGGGCACGACCTCGTACCGGCCGGGGTCCAGGGCGGCCATCACGCTGCCGGCCGAGACGCAGGAGATCGCGTGCTCCTCGCTGCGCCCCCCGAAGACGACCGCCACACGCACCCTGCCCGCCTGTCCACTCATTGCGGGGACCCTAACCGAGGCCGGTCGGCGAGCCCCGCCGCGACGTCGGTGCAGGCGTCGGTCCGCCGGGGCGAGCGGGGTGTGGCAGCCTCGTCGCCGTGCACGACGACCCAGCCCACCAGACCGCACCCGGGGCGGTGCGCACCGCCGACGGGCCCGGGTACTCCCGAGGACTGCGCCTGGCCGGCGCCGCGGTGCACCTGTACACCGCCAGCGGTTCGGTGCTCGGCCTGCTCATCGTGCTGGCCGCCTTCGACGGCGCCGTGGAGACCGCCCTCTGGCTGATCCTCGCGACGCTGTTCATCGACGGCACGGACGGGATGCTGGCCCGGCGCGCACGGGTGAAGCAGACGATCCCCTGGTTCGACGGCGCCCGGATGGACGACGTCGTCGACTACCTGACCTACGTCTTCGCCCCCGTCGTGCTGCTCTGGACGACCGACCGGTTGCCGGGCGGCGCCCCCGGCTGGGTGCTGGCCGCGCTGCCCCTGCTCGCCTCCTGCTACCAGTTCTGCCGGGTGGACGCGAAGACCGAGGACCACTACTTCCTCGGCTTCCCCAGCTACTGGAACGTGGTGGCCTTCTACGCGATCGTCCTCGACGTCGGCACCACCGGGGTCGGCATCGCGCTCGCCGTCCTGACGGTGCTGGTCTTCGTGCCGGTGAAGTACGTCTACCCGTCGCGCACCAAGCTGCTGCGGGGGGTGAACGTGGGGCTGGCGACGGTCTGGCTGGTGGCCTTCGCGGTGCTGATCGTCCAGTACCCCGACCCGCACCCGCTGGTGGTCGCGCTGAGCCTGGCCTATCTCGCCTACTACTTCGGCGTGAGCATCTGGCTCACGGTGGCCGGTAGCCGCCGCCGGCCCGCGTCAGCCGAGGGCGTCGAGCGCGCGGGATAGGTCGGCGACCAGGTCGGCGGTGTCCTCGATGCCGCAGGACAGCCGCACGAAGCCTCCGGGGACGGCGTCCCCGCCCCACTGCGCCCGCCGGTCGATCGTGCTGTGCACACCGCCGAAGCTGGTCGCCGCCGTCCACAGCCGACTCGCGCCCAGCAGCCGGGCGACGGCGGCCTCGTCGGGCAGCTCCGCGGACACCACGCCGTTGGGTCGCAGCATCTGGCGCGCGGCCAGCGCGAAGGACGGGTCGCCCGCGCGCCACGGCCAGCGCAGGTCCGTGACGGCGGGGTGCCCGGCCAGCAGGTCCGCCACCGCCGCCGCGTTCGCCGCCTGACGGGCCAGCCGCAGGTCCAGCGTGCTCATCGAGCGGTGGCCCAGCCACGCCTCGAACGGACCCGGCGTGCTGCCCGTCCGGTCCCGGAAGCCCTTCACCGCCGCGTAGAGGTCGTCGTCGGTGACCGTCACGTGCCCGAGCAGCACGTCGCTGTGCCCGGTGAGCGCCTTGGTGTCGCTGCCGACGGTGAGGTCGGCGCCGAGCGCGAGGGGGCGCTGGCCGAGCGGGGTGGCGGTGGTGTTGTCGACGGCGACCAGCGCGCCGGTGGCGTGCGCGGCCTCCGCCACCGCGGCGATGTCGCAGACGTCGAGGTGTGGGTTGCTCGGCGTCTCCAGGAGCACCATGCGAGCGCCGGCGAGCCCGCCGTCGGCTGCGAACCGGCCGATCTCCGGCGTCGGCACGTACTGCACCTCGATGCCGAAGCGGGCCAGCTCCTCGGCCGCGAGCAGCCGGGTCGTGTAGTAGCCGTCCGAGGGCAGCACGATCCGGTTCCCGCTGCGGGCGCACGCCAGGACGGCCGCCGTCAGCGCCGCCATCCCGGTGGCGAAGGACAGGCAGCGGCCGCCGTCGAGCTCGCCGACGGCGTCCTCGAACACGCGCAGCGTCGGCTGCTCGGTGCGCGCGTAGGCGTCGGCGCCCCCGGCCCGGGGTGGCTGGTCGCCGAGCTGGAAGGGCGCCGCGAACACCGGCGAGGGCCGCAGCGGGGCACCCGGCACCGCGGCGCCCTCCCCCGCGCGCACCGACCGGGTGCCGTCGCCGTAGCCGCTGGGGCCATCCGGTCCCCTCACTCCGGCTTCGCCTCCCGCGACATGATCTCCCGCACCATCTGCTCCGGCGCCTCGCCCTCGTGGCACACCCGCACGACCGCCTCCGTGATCGGCACGTCGATGCCGTGCGCCCGGGCCAGGTCGAGCACCGACCGGCAGCTCTTCACGCCCTCGGCGGTCTGCCGGGTGCTCCGCTGCACCTCCTCGACGCTCATGCCGCGGCCGAGCTTCTCGCCGAAGGTGCGGTTGCGCGACAGCGGCGAGCTGCAGGTGGCCACCAGGTCGCCGAGCCCCGCCAGCCCCGCGAAGGTGGTCAGCTCGGCGCCCAGCACCAGGCCCAGTCGGGCGGTCTCGGCCAGGCCCCGGGTGATCAGCGAGGCCCGGGTGTTGTCCCCGAATCCCAGCCCCTCGGTGATGCCGCAGGCGAGGGCGATGACGTTCTTCACCGCCCCGCCGAGCTCGCAGCCCACGACGTCGGGGTTGGTGTACGGCCGGAAGTACCGGGTGTGGCACGCCGCCTGCAGCACCGCTGCGCGATCGGCGTCCGAGCACGCGATCACCGTGGCGGCGGGCTGCTCCTCGGCGATCTCGCGCGCCAGGTTGGGGCCGGAGAGGGCGGCCACCCGCGACGGGCCGGCACCGGTGACCTCGCAGATGACCTCGCTCATGCGCTTGGTGCTGCCGAGCTCGATGCCCTTCATCAGCGACAACAGGGTCGCGTCGGGCGGCAGGAGCTCCCGCCAGTCCCCGAGGTTGCCGCGCAGCGACTGCGACGGCACGGCCAGCACGACGACGTCGGCGTCCAGCAGCGCCTCGGCGGGGTCCGCGGTCGCCCGCAGCCGCTCGGGCAGCCGTACGCCCGGCAGGTAGTCGGCGTTCTCGCGCTCGTCGGTGATGGCCTTGGCCAGCTCCGGGCGCCGTGCGTGCAGCACGACGTCGCACCCGGCATCGGCGAGCACCTTGGCGAACGTCGTCCCCCAGGAGCCGGCGCCGAGCACCGCGGCGCGGGTCACGCCGCGCTCCCCGCGATGCCGTCCGGGCGCGAGCGGCCCGGGCCCGGGTGGAAGGTGAGCGGGGGTCGCTCGTTCCGCAGCTCGCCGAGCTGGTCTCGCACCCTCGACATCATCAGATCGGTCGTCTCCCGCAGCAGGTCGGCGTTCAGCGGACGGCCCGCCCGCACCTCGGCCCGCACGGCCGAGAGGTCGATCGGCTCGCCGACGAGGTAGTCGGCGGGCGTGCGCAGCCGCAGGTGCAGCTTCTTGGCGTGGTAGTCGTGCACCCGCTGCGGCCCCCACTGCGCCACCGGGACGACGACGGCCTCGGTCGTCAGCGCCAGCTGCGCCGCGCCCGTACGGGCCTGCATCGGCCACCACTCCGGGTCGCGGGTGACCGACCCCTCCGGGTAGATCACGACGATGCTGCCCGCCGCGAGGTCGGCCCGCGCCGCGTCCAGCGATCCGCGCGCCGCAGTCGAGTACCGGGCCACCGGGATCTGACCGGCCGCCCGCAGGATCGTCCCGGCCAGCCCCTTGAACACCGCCTCCTTGGCCAGGAAGTGCGGAATGCGGCCCTGGTCGAAGACCAGGCGGGCGCAGGCCAGCGGGTCGAGCACCGAGACGTGGTTGGCGACCAGCAGCACCGGCCCCCGGACCGGGATGCGGTCGGCGTGCCGGTAGCGCAGCCGGAAGATCAGCGACGACACCGGGTGAATCACCACGATGCACAGCCACAGGGCGAACGAGATGCGGCCCCGGGTGCGCCACCTGCCGGGCCGACCGGCGCGGTGGGCCTCGACCGCGGCCGACCCGCCCGCGTGCGCTCCGCGGGAGGACGTCTCCTCCGTCACCGCCGCCCCCTCCCTCCGCTGTGAGCCAGCCCATGATCGACCCGGGCCGCCGATCGCGGTCCACCGGGTCCCGGCCTCCGGCCCCCGCGGCCACCGTGTGCTCACATTGTGGTCGTGTCCAGCTGGTCGGTCGTGGTCCCGGCGAAGCGGCTCGCCGTGGCCAAGACCCGGCTGCGGCCGCTCACCGGTGAGCCCGGCGGCGACCACGGGGCGCTGGTCCTGGCGCTGCTCGCCGACACGGTCGCGGCGGCCCTGGCCTGCCCGCTGGTGGGGTCGGTGGTCGTCGTCACCGACGATCCGGCCGCCGCGGAGCTGGTGCGCGCCCTGGGGGCCGGCACCGTGGCCGACGAACCGGACCGGGGGCTGAACCCCGCGCTCGAGCACGGGGCGCGGCACGCCGGTGGGGACCGCGTGGCCGCGCTCTCCTCCGACCTGCCCGCCCTGCGGTCCGGGGAGCTGGCCGCGGCGCTCACCGCGGCGGAGGTGGCCCCGCGCTGCTTCGTCGCCGACGCCCAGGGCACCGGCACCACCCTGCTGACCGCCGCCGGGGTGCCCCTGCACCCCCGGTTCGGGCGCGGGTCGGCGCAGGCGCACCGGAAGGACGGCGCGGCACCGCTCAGCGGCGCCTGGCCGGGCCTGCTGCGCGACGTCGACACGCCCGACGACCTCCGCACGGCCCTCGCTCTCGGGGCCGGCGCCCGCACGACCGAGCTGGTGCGGAGGTCGCCCCGTCTCGCCGACCGGCTGGGTACGGCACGATGAGGCCGTGCCTTCCCAGAACGCGTCCCGGACCAGTGCCCTGCCCGCCGACCGGTACCTGAACCGGGAGCTGTCCTGGCTGGACTTCAACTCCCGCGTCCTGGAGCTGGCGGAGGACGACTCGCTCCCGCTGCTGGAGCGGGTCAAGTTCCTCGCCATCTTCGCCAGCAACCTCGACGAGTTCTACATGGTGCGCATCGCCGGGCTGAAGCGCCGGCAGAGCACCGGCCTCACGGTCCGCTCGCCCGACGGGCTGACCATCCGCGAGCAGCTGGAGCGGGTGACCACCCGCACCCAGGAGCTGGTGCAGCGGCACTCCGACGTCTTCAACAAGGACGTGCTGCCCCGCCTCGAGGGGACCGGCATCCGGATCGTCCACTGGGAGGACCTGGAGGACGACGCGATGCGCCGGCTCCGGGACTACTTCCGCGACCAGGTCTTCCCGGTGCTCACCCCGCTCGCGGTCGACCCGGCGCACCCGTTCCCCTACATCAGCGGCCTGTCGCTGAACCTCGCGGTGTCGGTGCAGGACCCCGACTCCAACACCCCCCGCTTCGCGCGGCTCAAGGTGCCCAACAACGTGCCGCGGTTCGTGCCGGTCGCCTCGCAGGACGACACGGTGATCTTCCTGCCGCTCGAGGACCTCATCGCCGCGCACCTGCCCCAGCTCTTCCCGGGGCTCGACGTGCTCGACCACCACTTCTTCCGCGTCACCCGCAACGCCGACGTCGAGGTCGAGGAGGACCGCGACGAGGACCTGCTGCAGGCTCTGGAGCGCGAGCTGGCCCGGCGCCGGTTCGGGCCCGCGGTGCGCCTGGAGGTCGCCGAGCCGATGGACCCGCGGATCCTCGAGGTCCTCATCTCCGAGCTCGAGGTCTCCCCCACGGACGTCGTCCACGTGCCCGGGCTGCTCGATCTCGCCTCGCTCATGGCGCTCTACGACCTCGACCGGCCGGAGCTCAAGGACGAGCCGTTCGTCCCCGCCACGCACCCGCGCCTGTCCGAGGGCGAGACGCCCAAGAGCGTCTTCGCGACCCTCCGCGAGGGCGACGTGCTGGTCCACCACCCGTACCACTCGTTCGCGACCAGCGTGCAGCGGTTCATCGAGCAGGCCGCCGCCGACCCGAACGTGCTCGCCATCAAGCAGACGCTGTACCGCACGTCCGGGGACTCCCCGATCGTCAACGCGCTGATCGAGGCCGCCGAGGCCGGCAAGCAGGTCGTGGTCCTCGTCGAGATCAAGGCCCGGTTCGACGAGGAGGCCAACATCAGCTGGGCCCGCTCGCTGGAGCGGGCCGGGTGCCACGTCGTCTACGGGCTGGTGGGGCTGAAGACGCACTGCAAGACGGCGTTGGTGGTCCGCCGGGAGCAGGGCATGATCCGGCGGTACTGCCACATCGGTACGGGCAACTACAACCCGAAGACCGCCCGGATCTACGAGGACCTCGGCATCCTCACCGCCGACCCCCGGGTGGGCGCCGACCTGACCGACCTGTTCAACGTGCTCACCGGCTATTCGCGGCAGACCAACTACCGCACGCTCATGGTGGCCCCGCACGGCATCCGCAACGGCCTGGTCGAGAAGATCCGCCGCGAGGCCCGGCACGCCGGCGAGGGGCGCCCCTCGGGCATCCGCATCAAGGCGAACTCGATCGTCGACGAGCGCCTCATCGACGCCCTCTACGAGGCCTCGCGGGCCGGTGTGCCGGTGGAGCTCTTCGTCCGCGGCATCTGCGCCCTGCGCCCGGGCGTCCCCGGGCTGTCGGAGACCATCCGGGTGCGCTCGATCGTCGGGCGGTTCCTGGAGCACTCCCGGGTGATCTCGTTCCTCAACGGCGGCGAGCCGGAGTGGTGGATCGGCAGCGCCGACCTCATGCACCGCAACCTCGACCGCCGGGTCGAGGTGCTGCTGCGGGTCTGCGACGAGGCGGCCCGCAGGCAACTGGAGGAGACGCTCAGCCCGGCCATGGAGCCGGGCGTGCGGTCCTGGGAGCTGCGCAGCGACGGGCAGTGGGACCGGCTGGAGGGGCGGGACTACCAGGCAGAGCTGATGCACCGGATCCATGAGCTCGCCGGCTGAGCCGCGACCCGTCGCGGCCGCCGGCGGGGTCGTGTGGCGGCCGGCCGGCGACGACGGTGTCGAGATCGCCGTCGTCCACCGTCCCCGCTACGACGACTGGTCGCTGCCCAAGGGCAAGCTCGACGCCGGTGAGCACGCACTGGCCGCGGCGTGCCGCGAGGTGGCCGAGGAGACCGGCCTGCGCATCGTCGCCGGACGCCGCGGGCCGACGACGCAGTACGCCGTCGGCGGCGTGCCCAAGCACGTGGACTACTGGCTCATGCGCTGCGCGGGCGGTTCCTTCCGCGCCAACGACGAGGTGGACGAGCTGCGCTGGCTCGCCCCCGCCGACGCCGCCGAGCTGGTCACCCACGACCACGACCGGCTGGTGATCGCCGACGCCGCCCGCACCGACGTGCCGCGAGAGGTGAGCGTCCTCCTGGTCCGCCACGGCCGCGCCGGGAGCAAGCAGGATTTCGACGGCCCGGACGAGCTGCGCCCGCTGGACGACAGGGGGCGGCGGCAGGCGCAGCAGCTGGCCGAGGCGCTGCCGCTCTTCGGCCCCGCGGCGATCGCCTCGGCGCCGCCGCTGCGCTGCCGCTCGACCGTGGATCCCCTCGCGCAGCTGTTGGGCCTGGACGTGCCCGTCCGGCCCGAGTTGGGCGAGGAGGGCTTCGCGGACGACCCGCAGGCCGCGCTCGCCGCGGTCGAGCAGCGGCTCGTCCCCCGGGCCGACGGCGGTGTCACCGTGCTGTGCAGCCAGGGCGGGGTGATCCCCGCGGTGCTGCAGGCGCTCGGGGTGCACGGCCACGGCGTCCGCGGCCTGCTCCCGCCGGCCGCCAAGAGCAGCGTGTGGGCCCTCGGCGGCCGGCCGGGCGCGCTGGTCGCGGACTACTACCGCGACTTCGAGCCCGACCCGGACGCCCCGCTGCCTCAGCGGGCGGGCAGCGCCGTCGGGAGCCAGGCCGGGCGCGCCGCCTCATAGCTCTCGATGTCGTCGAGGTGCCGCTCGGTGAGGCCGACGTCGTCGAGCCCCTCCAGCAGCCGCCAGCGGGTGTAGTCGTCGATCTCGAACCGCACCGCCACGTCGCCGTAGGTCACCTGCTTGGCCCGCAGGTCGACCGTCACCGGCGTCGCCGGGTCGGCCTCGATCGCGGCCCACAGCGCCTCGACCTCGTCCTGCGGCAGCACGACGGTCAGCAGCCCCGACTTGGTCGAGTTGTTGCGGAAGATGTCGGCGAACCGGGAGCTGATGACGACGCGGAAACCGCCGTCGAGCAGCGCCCAGTTGGCGTGCTCGCGGGAGGAGCCGGTGCCGAAGTCGGGGCCAGCCACCAGGATCGAGGCGTCGGCGTACTGCGGCTGGTTGAGCACGAAGTCCGGCTCGTTGGTGCGCCAGGCGATGAAGAGCCCGTCGTCGAAGCCGGTGCGGGTGATCCGCTTGAGGTACTCGGCCGGGATGATCTGGTCGGTGTCGACGGCGCTGCGGCGCAGGGGCGCGGCGGTCCCGGTGTGGGTCGTGAAGGCGTCCATGGCTCAGGCTCCGATCAGGTCGGCGGGGGCGGTGAGGCGGCCGGTCAGCGCGGTGGCGGCGGCCACGGACGGCGACACCAGGTGGGTGCGACCGCCCTTGCCCTGGCGGCCCTGGAAGTTCCGGTTGCTGGTCGACGCCGACCGCTCGCCGGGCTTGAGCTGGTCGGGGTTCATGCCCAGGCACATCGAGCACCCCGCACCCCGCCACTCGGCGCCGGCCTCGGTGAAGACCTTGTCCAGGCCCTCCGCCTCGGCCTGCAGCTTCACGCCCACCGAGCCGGGGACCACGAGCATGCGCGTGCCCGAGTCGATCCTCTTGCCCTGCAGGAACGCCGCCGCAGTGCGCAGGTCCTCGATCCGGCCGTTGGTGCAGGAGCCCAGGAAGACGGTGTCGACCTCGATCTCGCGCAGCGGGGTGCCGGGGGTCAGGCCCATGTAGGCCAGCGCCTGCTCGGCGGCCCGCCGCTCGCCGTCGTCGTCGAACTGGGCCGGGTCGGGCACCACGCCGTCGATCGGCAGGCCCTGGCCCGGGTTGGTGCCCCAGGTGACGAACGGGGTCAGCGTCGAGGCGTCCAGGGTCACCTCGCGGTCGAACACCGCGCCGTCGTCGGTGCGCAACGTGCGCCAGTGCTCGACGGCGGCGTCCCAGTCCACGCCCCGGGGGGCGTGCGGGCGCCCCTGCAGGAAGTCGACGGTGGTCTGGTCGGGAGCGATGAGCCCCGCCTTCGCGCCGGCCTCGATCGACATGTTGCAGATGGTCATCCGGGCCTCCATCGACAGATCCTCGATGGCGCTGCCGCGGTACTCGATGACGTGCCCGGCCGCACCGTTGGTACCGATCTGGGCGATGACGGCGAGGATGATGTCCTTCGCCGAGACGCCGGGAGCCAGCTCGCCCTCGACGGTGACCGACATCTGCTTCGGGCGGTACTGCGGAAGGGTCTGGGTGGCCAGCACGTGCTCGACCTCGCTGGTGCCGATGCCGAACGCCAGTGCCCCGAAGGCCCCGTGGGTGGAGGTGTGGCTGTCGCCGCAGACGATGGTCATGCCCGGCTGGGTCAGCCCCAGCTGCGGGCCGATCACGTGGACGATGCCCTGGTCGCGGTCGCCCATCGGGGCCAGCCGGATGCCGAACTCGGCGGCGTTGCGCCGCAGCGCGTCGACCTGCGCCCGGCTCACCGGGTCGGCGATGGGGCTGAGGATGTCCAGGGTCGGGACGTTGTGGTCCTCGGTCGCCATGGTGAGGTCGGGGCGGCGGACCGTGCGCTCGGCGGCCCGGAGGCCGTCGAAGGCCTGTGGGCTGGTGACCTCGTGGACGAGGTGCAGGTCGATGTAGAGCAGGTCGGGCTCGCCCGCGGTGCTGCGCACGACGTGGGCGTCGTAGACCTTCTCGGCCAGGGTCTTCGGCACGGTCTCGTCCCCTTCGGGTGACTGGTCGATCCCGGAGTGACTGTCTCACTGTGCGGGATGCGAGTATTGCTGTGTGGGACAGCCTAACCCGGTCGCGGTGCTGGACAAAGCAGTGTCGATCCTGCACGCCGTGGCGCAGGAGCCGGCGACCCTCGCCGAGCTGGTGGCGCGGACCGGCCTGCCCCGGGCGACCGCCCACCGGCTCGCCGTCGCCCTGGAGGGTCACCGCCTCGTGCGGCGCACCGATGCCGGCAGCTGGGCCCCCGGCCCCGCGCTGGCAGAGCTGGGCCGCGGCACGGCCGACGTCGGGGAGATCGCGTCCCGCCACCTGGCCACCCTCCGCGACGCCACCGGCGAGAGCGCGCAGTTCTACGTGCGCGACGGCGCCACCCGCGTGTGCGTCGCCGCGGCGGAGCGCACCAGCGGCCTGCGCGACACCGTGCCGGTCGGCGCGCGGCTGCCGATGACCGCGGGCTCCGCCGCGCACGCCCTGCTGGCGTTCATGCCCGCCGACGAGGTGACCCGGCTGCTGCCCTCGGCGAGCTTCACCGCCCGCACGCTGCTGGACGTCCGCCGGCGCGGCTGGGCGCACAGCGTCGCCGAGCGGGAGGCCGGCGTGGCGTCGCTGTCGGCACCGGTGCGCGACGGCACCGGCAGCGTCCTGGGCGCCGTCTCGATCTCCGGTCCGGTGGAGCGGCTGGGGAGGCGCCCCAGCCCGGAGGTCATCGGCGCCGTGCTCGACGCCGCAGCAGCGATCTCCCGCGCCGCCCGCTGAGGCGGGGTCAGCCCCGCTCGTCGTCGGCCGCCGGAGCCTCCACCACCGCCGGGCGCCACCGCGTCCAGACGGCGAAGGCCACCGCGACGGCGACCATGGCCAGGCCCGCCCAGAGGTCGGCGTTCGACCCGTCGGGCTCTGCCAGCGCCTCCTCGGAGCCGTCCAGCAACCCGACGATCACCAGGACGACCCCGTAGAAGCCGATCAGGTCGGCGATGACGTCGCGGACGTCGAACGCGCCCGCCCCTCCTCTCGGGTGGCGCGCCATCAGGTCAGCCGGCGGGCGCCGGCGGACGGGACGACGACGAAGGTGCGCGGCGCGGGATGCCCCTCGCGCGCGAAGCGATCGGCCACCGACGCCCGGACGGTGTCGAGGCCCCCGCTGTCGACCAACGCGACGACGCTGCCGCCGAAGCCGCCCCCGACCATGCGGGCCCCGTGGCCGCCGCCGGCCGACGCGGCCTCCACGCAGGCGTCGATCAGCGGCACGGAGACCTCGAAGTCGTCACGCAGCGACGCGTGGCCCGCGGTGAGCAGCGGCCCGATCGCCCGCGGATCGGCGTCGCCGCGCAGCGCGGCCACGACCTCGAGCACGCGGGCGTCCTCGGTGACCACGTGCCGGGCGCGCCGCAGCAGCAGGTCGCCCTCGAGGCTGCCGTCGGCCAGGGGAGCCAGCGCGGCGACGTCGTCGACCTCACGCAGCAGTGCGACCCCGAGCCGCCGGGCGGCCTCCTCGCACTCCCGGCGCCGGTCGGCGTAGCCGCCAGCGGCGTGGTCGTGCGTGGTCCCCGTATCGACGACGAGCAGGGCGAGGCCCGCCGCGGCGAGGTCCAGTCGCACCTGCTCGCGAGTGCCGTCGCGGGTGTCGAGGAAGAGCGCGTGGCCGGCCGTGCAGAGGATCGACGCCGACTGGTCGAGGACGCCGGTCGGTGCACCGGCAAAGTCGTTCTCCGCCCGGCGGGCGAGGTCGATCAGCGCGTCGGCGTCCAGGTCGAGTTCGAGCAGGTCGCGGACGCCCAGCGCGACCGAGCAGGACAGGGCCGCGGAGGAGGACAGCCCCGCGCCGGACGGCACGTCGCCGTCGACGAGGACGCTGAGCCCGCCCGGGATTCGCCCGGCCAGCGCGTGCACGACCCCGGCGGGGTAGGCCGCCCAGCCGCCCGGCCGGCCGGGGCGCAGGTCGGTGACGGGGACCACGGCCTCCTGTTCCGGGCGCTGTGCGGAGGCGAGCACCAGGAGCCCGTCGTCGCGCTCCGCCATCGCCGCGCGGGTGGTGTGCGGCAGCGCCACGGGCAGCACGAACCCGCCGTTGTAGTCGGTGTGCTCGCCGATGACGTTCACCCGGCCCGGTGCCGCCCAAATCCCGTCGGCCTGCCGCCCGAAGCGCTCGGCGAACGCGGCGGCGGCCCGCGCGGCGGCGTCCCCGTCTCCCGTCACGGGAGGACCACCGCGCGCAGCTGCTCGGCGACGTCCTCGGGGTTCGTGTCGGTGATGAACGCGCCCATGCCCGACTCGGAGCCGGCCAGGTACTTGAGCGCGCCCGGCGCGCGGCGCAGCGAGAACAACTGCAGGTGCAGCCACCAGTCGTCCCGCCCATCGGTCACCGGCGCCTGGTTCCAGGAGGCGATGTAGGGCATCGGGGTGTCGAAGAGGTGCGCGAACCGGCCCAGGACGTCGAGGTACACCTCGACGAAGGCGTTCCGCTCGGCGCCGGTGAGGGCGGGCAGGTCGGGGACCCTGCGGGTGGGGAACAGCTGCACCTCGTAGGGCCACCGGGCCGCCGCGGGCACGAACGCCGTCCAGTGCTCGTTGGCCGCGACC
Organism: Blastococcus sp. SYSU DS0973; assembly: GCF_054051055.1. NCBI lineage: Bacteria > Bacillati > Actinomycetota > Actinomycetes > Geodermatophilales > Geodermatophilaceae > Blastococcus > Blastococcus sp. SYSU DS0973. The sequence goes on along the minus strand of NZ_JBJHAN010000004.1, from coordinate 284,873 downwards.
ACCCGCGAGCCGGACCGCTCCGCGGTGACCACCTCGGTGAAGAGGCCGCCCCCGGTCTCCTCCCGGTGCCGGCGCGCGGAGGCCAGCATCTTCTCGACGCGCGGCGGGACGAACGGGTATGCGTAGATCTGGCCGTGCGGGTGGGAGAGCGTCACGCCGATCTCCTCGCCGTGGTTCTCGAAGCAGAACACCTGCCGGACGCCCGGGAGCGCGGAGAGCTCCGCGGTGCGCTCGGCCCAGACGTCGACCACCAGCCGCGCACGCTCCGCCCCCAGCCGGGCGAAGTCGCGGTCGTGGTCGCTGGTGAAGCAGACGACCTCGCAGCGGCCGAAGCCGGGCCGCAGCTCCGCCAGCGGGTTGCCCTGCACCGCGGGGGCGACGTCGCGCGCGACGTCGGTCGCCAGGGACGGGAACCGGTTCTCGACGACGACCACCTGGTAGTCCCCCTCGGGGATCTCGGTCGGCCGGCCGGGCCGGCTGGGGCAGAGCGGGCACTGGTCGGCCGGGGGCAGGAAGGTGCGGGTCTGCCGGTGGGCGGCGACGACGACCCACTCGGCCAGCAGGGGGTCGAACCTCAGCTGGGAGCGGGTGACCACGGCGGGGAGGCCGCGGGTGTCGACCGCCTCCCGCGGGGCCGGGTCCCGGTCGTCGTCGAAGTAGAGGATCTCCCGGCCGTCGGCCAGATGACGGCTGGTGCGGATCACCGCGCGACCACCTTCCCGCCGTCACGGTGCGTGACCGGCGGTGCGACCGTATGACCGGGAGCGAGCACGCTGCCACCGGAGGCGGTGCGAGCTCCGATACGCCGCAACCGGTGCCCCGGCCCGCTGCCGGCCCGGAACGGCGAGAGCCCCCGACCGGCTGGTCGGGGGCTCTCGCTCACGTAGCCCCGAAGGGATTCGAACCCTCGCTACCGCCGTGAGAGGGCGGCGTCCTGGGCCGCTAGACGACGGGGCCGTGTGCGGGAGCCATCCTGCCATGCCGCGGCCCGGGTCTCGCGGGGGGGCCGGGAACGGCGAGAGCCCCCGACCGGGTGGTCGGGGGCTCTCGGTCGCGTAGCCCCGAAGGGATTCGAACCCTCGCTACCGCCGTGAGAGGGCGGCGTCCTGGGCCGCTAGACGACGGGGCCGTGCTGGGTGGTGCAAGAGGAACCAGGCTTCCTCGCTGGGGTACCAGGACTCGAACCTAGACTAACGGAACCAGAAACCGTCGGGCTGCCAATTACCCCATACCCCATGGGTAGCACCTCGCGGCGCCGCAGACGACTGTACCCGACGCCCGGGGAGCGGGTCACGCCACCCCCGGTCGGCGGGTCAGCGCACCGGGGCGGGGCCCGCCACGGGCGGGATCCGGAGGTCCAGCGCGGGGGTGCGAGTCTCCAGGTCGGCCCGCCGCCGCCACCGGGCGACGAGCGCGACGTAGCCACCGAAGGCGGCCAGGCCCAGCGCCACCGAGACGGCCGCCAGCCCGGGAGGCACGGCCGCCGTGGCCACCCCCTCCCCCAGCAGCGCTGCCAGCACGAACAGCACCACGTTGTTCACCGCGTGCAGCACGATCGCCGCCTCCAGCCCGCCGGTCAGCCACACCACCGCCGAGGCCGCCAGGGCGAACAGGAAGCGGTCGAGGAACGTGAGCAGGTCCGGCGGCAGGTGGGCGAGCGAGAACAGCGTCGCGGTGACCAGGGCGGCTCCCACGGCACCGGCGTGCGGGCTGCGGATCCAGCCGGCGATCGCCTGGCTGAGGTAGCCGCGGAACAGGTACTCCTCGGCCGCGGACTGCAGCGGCGTGGTGAGCAGGACCACGACGAGCAGCCACCCCCACGAGCGCACCGGCCCCTCGACGTCGGCGTCGCCCACGGTGAAGGCCAGCAGCACCGACAGGACGATGGCGACGCCGAGCGTGGCGAGGGCGAGCAACGTCAGCCGGGGCAGCAGCCGCCAGCGGATCCGCGCGAGCACCGACGACGACCACCCCGTGCGCATGCCGTGGGCCACGGCCCACGCCAGCCAGACGACCGGGATCGCCACGATCAAGGTGAGATTGGTGACCAGCAGCGTGCCCGGATCGGTGAGCTGGAGCAGGGCCAGGTCGGGGCTGACGCCGGTGAGGATGCCGACCACGGCGAGCACCGCGCTGCCCACCAGGAACACGACCCCGAGGAGCAGCAGACCCAGCAGCGGCCGCCACCACGCCCAGTCACGGGTGCGCATGACGTGCAGGTAGGGCTGCGGCTCGTCGTGCGGCGGCGCATCCGGGGGCACCGCCCACCCCGCCGGGGGGTACGGCGGCGGAGGTGGCCCCCAGCCCGGCGGAGGTGGCCCCCAGCCCGGCGGAGGTGGCCCCCAGCCCGGCGGAGGTGGCCCCCAGCCCCGCGGCGGCCCGTAGGGCTGGACCCACGGGGTCATCGGGAACTGCCCCGGCGCGGGGCGCAGGGTCGGCGGCGGCCCGGTGTACGGCTCCTCGGCCGTCCGGCCACCGTTCCCCGGCGACGTCATCCCGCGGTGGCGGCGACCGCGCGGGCCGCGGCGAGCCGGTCGAGCGTCCGTTCGCGGCCGAGCAGCTCCATCGACTCGTACAGCGGCGGGGACACCGTGCGCCCGCTGACCGCGACCCGGACCGGGCCGAAGGCCTGCCGCGGCTTGCGGCCGAGCCCCTCGACCAGCGCGTCCTTCAGCGCCTGCTCGATGGCCGGGTTGGTCCACTCCGGCAGTGCACCCAGCGCCGTGGTCGCGGCGTCCAGCACCTCGACCGCCGGTTCCCCGGCCAGCTGCTTCTCGGCCGCCGCCGGCTCGATGGTCACCTCGTCGACGAAGAGGAAGCCCAGCAGCCCGACCGCCTCCGACAGCACGATCATGCGTTCCTGCGCCATCGGCGCGATGGCCCGCAGCACGGCGTCCTGCTCGGCGGTGGGCGGCTCGCTCACCAGGCCTGCCCCGGCGAGGTAGGGGATCACGCGGGCGATGAACTCCTCCACCGGGAGGGCGCGCAGGTGCGTGGCGTTGATCGCCTCGGCCTTCTTCAGGTCGAAGCGCGCCGGGTTGGCACTGACCCGGGAGACGTCGAAGGCCTCGACCAGCTCCGCGGTGGAGAAGATGTCCCGGTCCTCGGCGATCGACCAGCCCAGCAGCGCCAGGTAGTTGGCGAAGCCCTCGGGCAGGAAGCCGCGCTCGCGGTACACGTCGAGGTTGGACTGCGGATCGCGCTTGGAGAGCTTCTTGTTGCCCTCGCCGGTCACGTACGGCAGGTGGCCGAACCGGGGAGTGCCCGAGGCGACGCCGACGTCGGCCAGCGCCCCGTAGAGGGCCAGCTGCCGCGGCGTGGAGGGCAGCAGGTCCTCACCGCGCAGGACGTCGGTGATGCCCATCAGCGCGTCGTCGACCGGGTTGACGAACGGGTAGAGCGGAGCCCCGTTACCGCGGACGAGCACGAAGTCGGGCACCGACCCGGCGGCGAAGCGCACCTCCCCCCGGACGAGGTCGTCCCACACCAGGTCCTCGTCCGGCATCCGCAGCCGGAGCACCGGCTGCCGCCCCTCGTCCCGGAAGGCGGACTTCTGGGCGTCGGTGAGGAACCGGTCGTGGTTGTCGTAGCCGAGCTTCGGATCCTGGCCCGCCGCCCGCCGCCGGGCGTCGACCTCCTCGTTGGTCGAGAAGGACTCGTAGGCGTGCCCCGCCTCGAGCAGCTTCGCCGCCACCTCGCGGTAGACGTCGTGTCGCTCCGACTGGCGGTACGGGCCGTTCGGGCCACCCACCTCGGGGCCCTCGTCCCACTCGAGCCCGAGCCACCGCAGGCAGTCGAGCAGGTGGCGATAGGACTCCTCGGAGTCGCGGGCGGCGTCGGTGTCCTCGATGCGGAGGACGAACGTGCCGCCGGAGTGCCGGGCGTGCGCCCAGTTGAACAGAGCCGTGCGCATCAGGCCGACGTGCACCATGCCCGTCGGTGACGGGCAGAAGCGCGTGCGGACCGTCGTCGGCTGCGTCACCGGGCGCCGCCGGCCGTCGAGACGGAGTCGGCCGCGGAGACGGAGTTCGTCAGCGTGCCGAGGCCCTGGATGGTGCAGGCCACCGTCTGGCCGGGGCGGATCGGGCCGACGCCCGACGGGGTGCCGGTGAGCACGACGTCGCCGGGGAGCAGGGTCATCACCCGGGAGATGTAGGAGATCAGCAACGGGATGCCGAAGAGCAGCTGGCTGGTGCGGCCGCTCTGGCGGCGCTCGGCGTCGACGTCGCAGGTGACCTCCAGGTCGGCGGCGTCGAGGCCGATGCCGGGCAGGTCGGTCTCGATCCACGGCCCCAGCGGGCAGAAGGAGTCGAAGCCCTTCGCGCGGGTCCACTGCCCGTCGCTCCGCTGCATGTCCCGCTCGGTCACGTCGTTGCCGATCGTGTAGCCGAAGACGCTGCTCAGCGCCTGCTCCGGCGTCACGTTGCGGGCGCCCCGGGCGCCGATGACGACGGCGAGCTCGGCCTCGTGGTGCACGTTGGTGCTGCCCGGCGGGATCCGGATGGCGTCGCCGGGGCCGATGACCGACGTCGAGGGCTTGAGGAACAGCAGCGGCTCCGTGGGAGCGTCGCCGGTGTTCATCTCCTTGACGTGGTCGGCGTAGTTCTTCCCGACGCACACCACCTTGCTCGGCAAGATCGGCGAGAGCAGCCGGATGTCGGCCTGCGCGTAGCGCGTGCCGGTGAAGGAGATCTGGCCGAAGGGGTGGCCCTCGATCTGGGCGACCTGGCCGTCGCCGTCGAGGACACCGAAGGACATGCCTCGGGGGGAGGCGAAACGGACGATGCGCACGACCCGAGGTTAGTCGGCTCTCCGGTCGGCGGCCCCGGCGCGCCTCGGGCTCACTGCACGCGTGGCCCGCCACTCCCCCCACTCGTCGTGGACATCCGCGATCCCGAGGCGCTGGCCGCATCCCGGGCGGGCGGTGCTCGGCCACCGGGTCCTCGGCGACGAGGACGGGCAGCGAGATCGGCCCGGCCGAGCGCTTCGCCGGCCCGGCGCCGATCAGTCCGGCGACCAGAGCCGGCACGTGCTCGCCGATCCCGAGGGCACCAGTCCCGCCCGCTGCGCAGCCGGCTCGACCCGTTGCAGCAGGGGCTGCCGGTGCCCCGCGCCCCGAGGACGTAGCCCCAGGAAGTCGGGGCCTGCTCACCGTCGTAAGCAGAACTCGACTGTGCGTGGGAAGGCCCCCCACCGGTGAGGGCGCCTGCCCCGGGTCATCGATCCCGGCCCGCAGGAACGACGGAGCGGCTCGGTGCAGCACGGGACGGCGATTGGCCGCGGGGTCGGCCGGAGGCCGACAATGTCACCGTGATCCTCATCGTCGTGAAGTTCCCCGTCCGTCCCGAGCGCGCCGACGAGTGGACCGGGCTGGCCGCCGACTACGCCCGCGCGGTCAACGCCGAGGAGGGCTCGCTGTTCTTCGAGTGGTCGCGGAGCCTGGAGGAGCCGAACACCTACGTCTGCGTCGAGGGCTTCCGGGACGCCGCCGCCGGCGCGGCGCACGTGGCCACCGACGCCTTCACCCGCTTCGTCGAGCAGGCGCCGGACCTCGTGTCGGCGCAGCCGCAGATCATCTACGTCGACGCCCCCGACGTCGAAGGCTGGGGCCCGATGGGGGAGATCCAGCCGCGCTGACCCGCCGGTGTTGCCCTTCCTGCTGCTGTCCACCCGACCGGAGGATGCGGCCGCCGACGAGGAGCTCGCCTCGTTCCTCCGGTTCACCGCCCTGCCCGCGGAGCGGCTGCACCGGATTCGGCTGGAGGCGGGCCCGCTGCCGTCGCTGGACCTCGACGCCTACGCCGGGGTGTTCCTCGGTGGCGGGCCGTTCAACTCCAGCGACGAGCCGGACCTGAAGTCCCCCGTCCAGGTGCGGGTCGAGCGGGAGGTCGGCGCCCTCCTGGACGAGGTGGTGGCGCGCGACCTGCCGTTCTTCGGCGCCTGCTACGGCATCGGCACGCTCGGCACCCGGCAGGGCGGCGTCGTGGACCGGACCTACGGCGAGCCGGTGTCGGCGGTCGAGGTGGCGCTGACGCCGGAGGGCCGCGCCGACCCGCTGCTGGCCGGGGTGCCCGACCGGTTCCAGGCCTTCGTGGGGCACAAGGAGGCCTGCCGGGTGCTGCCGCCGGGCTCGGTGCTGCTGGCGTCGTCGGCGAGCTGCCCCGTGCAGATGTTCAGGGTGAAGGAGAACGTCTACGCCACCCAGTTCCACCCGGAGCTCGACGTCCCCGGGATCGTGCAGCGGGTGCGCATCTACCAGCACGCCGGCTACTTCGCGCCGTCGGAGATCGAGGCGGTCATCGCGCGGCTGACGCCGGCGGTCGTGACCCGCCCCGGGCGCCTGCTGGCGAACTTCGTCGCCCGCTACGGCTGAGGGCGGCGCAGCACGGCGTAGGTGAGCGCGTCGACCAGCGCATGCCAGGACGCCTCGACGATGTTGGCGTGGACCCCGACGGTGGTCCACTCCCCCACCCCGTCGGTGGTGTCGATGAGCACCCGGGTGGTGGCGCTCGTGCCGCCCCTCCAGCCCAGGATGCGGACCTTGTAGTCGGCCAGGGCGACGTCGGCCAGCTGCGGGTAGCGGTGCACCAGCGCCTGCCGCAGCGCGTTGTCCAGGGCGTTGACCGGGCCGTTGCCCTCACCGGTGCTGATGATGCGCTGGCCGTCGACGTGCACCTTGACGGTCGCCTCGCTGACGACGACGCCGTTGCCCCAGTGCTCGACGGAGGTCCTGTAGCTCTCCAGCTCGAACAGCGGGGGCGGCGCGCCGGGCAGCTGCGAGCGGAGCAGCAGCTCGAAGGAGGCGTCGGCGGCCTCGAAGGACCACCCGTCGGCCTCGAGCACCTTCACCTGGTCGACCACCCGGCCGACGGCGTCGGACTCGCCGGTGAGGTCCACGCCCAGCTCGCGGCCCTTCAGCTCGACCGACGCCCGGCCCGCCATCTCGGTGACCAGGATGCGCATGCCGTTGCCCACGACCGACGGGTCGAGGTGGTTGTAGAGCTCGGGGCTCACCTTGATCGCGCTGGCGTGCAGGCCGGCCTTGTGCGCGAACGCCGAGGCGCCGACGAACGGCTGGTGGTCGTCGGGTGCGATGTTGGCCAGCTCGGCGAGCGCGTGGCTGACCCGCTGCAGCTCCGGCAGGCACTCGGCCGGTACGGCGGGGATGCCCATCTTGGTGACCAGGTTCCCGATGAGCGCGAAGGTGTCCGCGTTGCCGGCGCGCTCGCCGTAGCCGTTCGCCGTCCCCTGGACGTGCGTGACGCCGGCCTCGACCGCCGCGAGGGTGTTGGCCACCGCGCAGCCGGTGTCGTCCTGGCAGTGGATGCCCAGCCGGCCGTCCACCCGCGCCCGCACCTCGGTCACGATCCGGCCCACGCCCATGGGCAGCATGCCCCCGTTCGTGTCGCACAGGACGCCGACCTCCGCGCCGGCGTCGAACGCCGCCTGCAGCACGCGCACCCCGTAGTCCCGGTCGGCGGCGTACCCGTCGAAGAAGTGCTCGCAGTCGAGGAACACCCGCCGGCCGTGGGCGACGAAGAAGGCGACCGTGTCGGCGACCATCGCCAGGTTCTCCTCCAGCGTGGTGCGCAGCGCCTCCCGCACGTGCCGCACGTCGGACTTCGCGACCAGGCAGACCACCGGCGTCTGCGCGTCGAGCAGGGCTCGGACCTGCAGGTCGTCGGCCACGGCGACGCCGGCCTTGCGGGTCGATCCGAACGCCACCAGCTGAGCGTTCTTCAGCTGCAGCTCGGTCCGCGCGCGGGCGAAGAACTCGGTGTCCTTGGGCAGCGCGCCCGGCCACCCGCCCTCGATGTAGCCGACGCCGATCTCGTCCAGCAGCCGGGCCACCGCGAGCTTGTCGGCGACCGAGTAGCTGACCCCCTCGCGCTGGGCGCCGTCGCGCAGCGTGGTGTCGAAGACGTGGAAGTCGGTGTCGGTGGTGGTCACGGTGTCTCCCGGGGGATGGCAAGGGGCCGAACACGAAAAAGACCCCCCGGGTACGGGAGGTCTGCGCGCAGTCGGGGAGGTGACTGCGCGCTAGGCGATGATCGTGCCGCTGGTGTGCATCGGCACCATGAAAGCACGGTGGGTGCGGTGCACGTCACCCCCGTCCGGGAACGGGGCTGCAGCCGACGGCGCCGGCGGCCCCGTGTGCCCCGTGCCGCTCACCGGCGCCCCTGGCCGGCCCACCGGGTGACGTGCTGGCAGCCCCCTCGCCGGGGGGCTTTCTCAGCCGCCGGCGAGGGCCGCGAGCCGGTCGCCGACGTCGGTGGTGCGGATCGCCGCCCGCGGGTCCCGCGTGGACAGGTCGAACGCGACGGCGGCGTCGACCTTGCGCGCCTGCTCGGTGCGGCCGAGGTGGTCCAGGAGCAGGCCGACCGACAGCACCGTGGCCGTGGGGTCGGCGATGCCCTGGCCGGCGATGTCGGGGGCCGACCCGTGCACCGGCTCGAACATGCTCGGGTTGGTCCCCGAGGCGTCGAGGTTGCCGCTCGCTGCGAGGCCGATGCCACCGGTCACCGCGGCGGCGACGTCGGTGACGATGTCGCCGAAGAGGTTGTCGGTGACGATGACGTCGTAGCGGCCCGGGTCGGTGATGAAGAACATCGAGGCCGCGTCGACGTGCTGGTAGGCGACGGTGACCCCCGGGAACTCGACCGACACCTCCTCCACGATCCGCGACCAGAGGCCGCCGGCGTGGGTGAGCACGTTGGTCTTGTGGATCAGCGTCAGGTGCTTGCGCGGGCGCCCCACAGCCCGCTCGAACGCGTAGCGGACGAGGCGCTCGACGCCGAAGGCGGTGTTGAGGCTGACCTCGGTCGCGACCTCCTGCGGGGTGTCCTTGCGGAGCACGCCGCCATTGCCGACGTAGGGACCCTCGGTGCCCTCGCGGACGCACAGCATGTCGATCGGGCCGGGCGACGCCAGCGGGCCGCGCACGCCGTCGAAGAGCTTCGCCGGACGCAGGTTCACGTGGTGGTCCAGCTCGAAGCGCAGTCGCAGCAGCAGCCCGCGCTCCAGGATGCCCGGCGGCACGCTCGGGTCTCCGATCGCGCCCAGCAGGATCGCATCGTGCTGGCGGAGCTCGTCGAGAACCGTGTCCGGCAGCAGCTCGCCGGTCCGCTGCCACCGCGCGGCACCGAGGTCGTACGGGGTCGTCTCCAGATCGGGCGCGACCGCGCGGAGGACCTTGAGCCCCTCCGCTAGGACTTCGGGGCCGATGCCGTCTCCAGGGATCACTGCCAGGCGCATGGGAAGGGACCCTAGGTGAGAGCGTCGTGAAGTCGGCGGCCAGGGCTGCCCGGGCTGTCGACGGTGACCGCCACGACCGCCTCGCCGCCGTCGTCGGCCCGGCTGACCTGAGCGCCGGCGATGTGGACCCGGGCCTCCCCGAGCGCGGTGCCCACGACGCCCGGGCGGTCGGCGTAGACGAAGAAGAGGTACCCCGAGGCGGCCAGGCCGATCTCGAAGCTCGATCTCGGTGAGCCGGGGCAACTGGTTCCTGCCGAACAGCGTGCCGGCGACGGCGACCTGCGTGCCGTCGGCCATCGCGCCGCACACCCGGACGTAGTCGGGGTGGGTCGGGCTCTCGGGGTCGCTGGTCAGGGCGGCCGTGCCGACTGGGCCAGCCCGTCGGCGACGGAGGTCGACACCCGGCCCAGCTTCTCGGCCAGGGGCAGACGACTTGCGGTTCGGTGCGGCGGCGAGCGCCTCGACGTCGTTCCCGGTTGGCGCTGCGGATCGTCACGGCTGCGGCGCCGGCGAGGGCGGACAGCAGCGCAGCCCGGTCGGCCCCGTCGACATGACGGATCCCGACTCCGGTCCCGAACACCTCCAGCACACTGGAGGCGAGCTCTTCGGCGATCAGGACGACGGCGCGATGGTGTTGGGGGCGTGGTCGGGTGCCACCGGCTGGGGACTCTCCCGCGGATGGGACCCGCTCCCCGGGTCCTTGCCCCCGTGTGGAGCCACCGACATCCTGACCCCCGAGAGCCGGAACCCCCCGGCACCGACGGAGGAGAACAGTGAGCCAGTCCGACGACCAGGGTCGTTCCGAGTCGGGCCCGTACGGTCCCGGGAGCGGGCAGGAGCAGGACGGGCCCTCCTACGGGCAGGGGAACCCGCCGCAGTACGGCCAGCCCCCGTACGGCCAGGCGCCGTACGGACAGCCGCAGTACGGCCAGCCCCCGTACGGGCAGCAGGCCTACGGCCAGCCGTACGGCGACCAGGGCTACGGGCAGCAGTACGGGATGCCGGCGCCCTACGCCCAGCAGTACGGCCAGTACGGCGCCACCGGCGTCCCGGCCAAGCCGGGGGGCGTCGTCACCGCCGCCGTGCTCGGGTTCGTCTACGGCGCCCTGGGCCTGCTGGTGAGCTTCTTCACGATCGTCCTGGGCGTCGCCGCGAGCGGCGCCGGCACCGGGCTGGACGAGGAGATCCCGGGCCTCGGATCCGTCGCCGGTGCCCTCGGCGGCGTGCTGCTCATTGTCGGCCTGCTGGCGCTGGTCTGGACGGCGGTGATGGTCTGGGGCTCGGTCTGGGCCCTGAGCGGTCGCAGCCGCGTCCTCCTGTTGGTCGGCGGCTCCATCGCGCTCGTCTTCACGGCCATCGGCTTCCTGGGCAGCCTGTCCGAGGGCGGCGCCGGTGATCTCGTGATCAGCCTGCTCTTCTTCCTCGCCGCCCTGGCGATCGTGGTGCTGCTCTCGATGAAGCCGGCCACGCAGTTCTTCGCCGCGCACCGGTTCCGGCGCACGGGTCGCTGAACCGGGTGGCGGCGGCGGGGTGCCGGCGGCCGCGGACGCCGCCGGCCCCGGGCCGGGGCAACCGTCCCTACGATCGGTGACCAGGGAGCCACGTCGGCCCCCCTGACCAGGAGGACGCTGCGATGTCCAGCCCCACCGGTTCCGACCCCGACTACCCCCAGGGCGGTGGGCCGCAGGGCCAGCCGGGCTGGGGGCCGCCACCCGGCCAGCAGCCGCCGCCCGGCTACGGCCAGCCGCCCCAGGGCTACGGCCATGGCTACAACCAGTCGCCTCAGGGCTACGGCCAGGGTCCCGGCGGCTACCCCGCCGCCCCTCCCGGCTACGGCGGGCCTCCGCCGGACCAGCGGCCGGGACAGGTGACCGCCGCGGCGGTCATCGGCATCATCATCGGCGGGCTCGGCACCCTGTTCGGGTTGATCGGGCTCTTCGCGCTCGGGCTGATCTTCGACGCCAGCGCCATCCTGGGCCTGCTGTACCTGCTCTCGCTCGCGACCTCGGTCGTGATGCTGATCGGCGCCACCCAGACCATCCAGGGGAAGTCGCCCCGGCTGCTGCTGCTCGGCAGCTACGCCTCGATCGGCGTGCAATTGCTGTACACCATCTTCGCCGTCGTCTACGGCGAGGCGTGGTTCTCGGGGCTGCTGTCGTTCGTACTGCCGATCCTCATCGTGTTCCTGCTCGTGCAGCCGCGCTCCAGGCAGTACTTCGCCGCCCGCGGCGTCAGCTACTGACCCTCGGCCCCGACGCACGACGGCCCCCGCTGCCCTGAGGGCGGCGGGGGCCGGGTGCGTATGGAGCGGCCCACCCTCCAGGGACCCGCGCCGAGCCTGCGAGCCGTGGGGGAAGGGTGGCTTCGCTCAGCTGCGGGCAGCGGTTCCGGTGTAGTCGTCGGACGCGGCCACCCAGCTCATCAGTCCGCGCAGCTTGCGCCCGGTCTCCTCGATCGGGTGCGCCTCGGCGGCGGCCCGCTTCGCCTTGAAGTCCGGCGCGCCGGCGTCCTGGTCGGCGATGAACGCCGCGGCCCAGGAGCCGTCCTTGATCGCCGCCAGCACGTCCTGCATCGACTCCTTGACGCGGGCGTCGATGACCTTCGGGCCGGAGGTGTAGTCGCCGTACTCGGCGGTGTCGGACACCGACCAGCGCTGCTTGGCGATGCCGCCCTCGTACATGAGGTCGACGATCAGCTTCAGCTCGTGCAGGCACTCGAAGTAGGCGACCTCGGGCTGGTAACCGGCCTCGGTCAGCGTCTCGAACCCGGCGGTGATCAGCGCGCTCGCGCCACCGCAGAGGACGGCCTGCTCACCGAACAGGTCGGTCTCGGTCTCCTCGGCGAAGGTCGTCTTGATGACGCCGGCGCGGGTGCCACCGATGGCGGCCGCGTAGGAGAGGGCCAGCTGCAGCGCGGACCCGGAGGCGTCCTGCTCCACGGCGACCAGGCAGGGCACGCCCTTGCCGTTCTCGAACTCGCGGCGGACGAGGTGACCGGGGCCCTTGGGGGCGACCATCGCCACGTCCACACCGGCCGGGGGCTTGATGTAGCCGAACCGGATGTTGAAGCCGTGACCGAAGAAGAGCGCGTCGCCGTCCTGCAGGTTCGGCTCCACGGAGTCCGCGTACAGCGTCCGCTGCACGTGGTCCGGAGCCAGGATCATGATCAGGTCGGCCTCGGCGGACGCCTCGGCCGGCGTGACGACGCGCAGGCCCTCGGCCTCGGCCTTGGCGCGGCTCTTGGAGCCCTCGGGCAGGCCGACGCGCACGTCGACGCCGGAGTCGCGCAGCGACAGCGCGTGGGCGTGGCCCTGGCTGCCGTAGCCCAGGACGGCGACGGTGCGCCCCTGGATGATCGAGAGGTCGGCGTCGGCGTCGTAGAAGATCTCGGCGGCCATGCTGTGTGCGGTTCCCTTCGGTTGGTGGTTCGACGTCTCAGGCTGCGGGATCAGGCAGTGTCGATGGCGCGACTCCGCGCCCTGGTCTGCTCCCCGCTCGTTGCTCGCTGCGATGCTCCCAGGGCCGTCGTCACGCGGTGCGTTCGACCGGGCGCAACGTACCGGCGCCGGACATCGCCCGCGGGCCCCGGCCCAGCGCGACGGTGCCCGACTGGGCCATCTCCTTGATGCCGAGCGGTGCGAGCACCGCCAGCAGCGCCTGCAGCTTCTCCGGCGTGCCGGTGGCCTCGAGGGTCACCGTGTCGGGGTTGACGTCGATGACGCGGGCCCGGAACAGCTCGGCGGTCTGCAGCACCTGGGTGCGCTCGGCGAGGGGTGCGCGCACCTTGACCAGCAGCAGCTCGCGCTGGACGGCGGCGCCGCCGTCCAGCTCGACGATCTTGATGATCTCGATCAGCTTGTTGAGCTGCTTGGTGATCTGCTCCAGCGGCTGGCTCTCCGCGTCGACGACGATGGTCATGCGCGACAGGTCGGGGTTCTCGGTCGGCCCGACGGCGAGGGACTCGATGTTGAAGCCGCGACGGCTGAACAGCGCCGAGACGCGGGCCAGGACACCGGACTTGTTCTCGACGAGGACCGAGAGGGTGTGACGGGACATGGGTGCGCTCCTCAGACCTGGCCGTCGCCGAAGACCGGGCGCAGGTCGCGCGCGGCCAGGATCGCGTCGTTGCTGGCGCCGGCGGCGACCATCGGCCACACCTGGGCGTCGGCGCCGACGACGAAGTCGATGACCACCGGCGCGTCGTTGATCGCCATGGCCTTCTCGATGACGGCGTCGACGTCGTCCTTGCTCTCGCACCGCAACCCGACGCAGCCCAGCGCCTCCGCCAGCGCGACGAAGTCGGGGATGCGCACCGGCTTGGGCGAGCCGTCGGGGTTGCGCGCGTGCAGCCTGGTGTTGGAGTAGCGACCCTCGTAGAACAGGGTCTGCCACTGCCGGACCATGCCGAGGTTGCCGTTGTTGATGACGGCGACCTTCACCGGGATGCCCTCGATGGCGCAGGTGGCGAGCTCCTGGTTGGTCATCTGGAAGCAGCCGTCGCCGTCGATGGCCCACACGGTGGTGTCGGGGCAGCCGTACTTGGCGCCCATCGCCGCCGGCACGGAGTAGCCCATCGTGCCCAGGCCGCCGCTGTTGAGCCAGGTGCCCGGCTTCTCGTACCTGATGAACTGGGCCGCCCACATCTGGTGCTGGCCGACGCCGGAGGTGTAGACGGCGTCGGGGCCGGCGATCGCGCCCAGCCGCTCGATGACGTACTGCGGCGACAGCGCGCCGTCCTCGGGCCAGTCGTAGCCGAGCGGGTAGCGCTCGCGCCAGTCGTCGAGCTGCGCCCACCACGCCGCCAGGTCCGGCGTGCGGCCCGCCTCGTGCTCGGCGCGGAGGGCCTCGACCAGCTGTGCGATGGTCTCCTTGGCGTCGCCGACGATCGGCACGTCGGCTCTGCGGTTCTTGCCGATCTCGGCGGGGTCGATGTCGGCGTGGACGACCAGGGCGTCGGGCGCGAAGCTGGACAGCTCGCCGGTCACCCGGTCGTCGAACCGCGCGCCCAGCGCGACGATCAGGTCGGACTTCTGCAGCGCGGTCACCGCCGCGACGGTGCCGTGCATGCCGGGCATGCCCAGGTGCTGCGGGTTGCTGTCGGGGAACGCGCCCCGGGCCATGAGTGTGGTGACCACCGGCGCGCCGGTCAGCTCGGCGAGCTGGGCGAGCTGGGCGGTGGCCTGCGCCTTGAGCACGCCCCCGCCGACGTAGAGGACCGGGCGACGAGCGGCGGCGATGAGGGTGGCGGCCTCGCGGACCTGCTTGCCGTGCGGCCGCGTCGTCGGCTTGTAGCCGGGCAGGTCGAGCCGCGGCGGCCAGGAGAAGTCCGTCGTGGCCTGCAGGACGTCCTTGGGGATGTCGACCAGGACCGGACCGGGGCGGCCGGTGGACGCCAGGTGGAAGGCCTCGGCGATCCGCTGCGGGATCTCCTCGGCCGACGTCACCAGGAAGTTGTGCTTGGTGACCGGCATCGTGATGCCGCGGATGTCCGCCTCCTGGAAGGCGTCGGTGCCGATGGCCGCGCTCGGCACCTGGCCGGTGATGGCCACGATGGGGACCGAGTCCATGTAGGCGTCGGCCAGCGGGGTGACCAGGTTGGTGGCGCCCGGGCCGGAAGTGGCCATGCAGACACCGACCCGCCCGGTGGCCTGCGCGTACCCGGTGGCGGCGTGTCCCGCGCCCTGTTCGTGCCGGACCAGGACGTGGTGCACGCGGGAGTCGAACAGCGGGTCGTAGGCCGGGAGGATCGCGCCGCCCGGGATGCCGAAGACCACGTCGACGCCGACCGCCTCGAGCGAGCGGACGAGGCTCTGCGCACCGGTGATACCGGTGGCCGGCTCGGCAGCGGCCTCGGCGACCGACCGGGCCGTCGTCTCGACGCCGGTGAGCGCCGCGGCGGCCTCGCGGGTGGCGACCTCGGAGTGCGGGGCCTCGTGCGGGGTGGTGGTGGTCATCGCGCGGATCTCCTGTGCCTTGCGGCGTGGTACGGGCTGGTGCGACGGGCGGGCGCGCTCGCTGTGCGGCAGGTCACGGCCAACAAAAAACCCCTCGTGCCACGGGCACGAAGGGTCAGCGCGTCGGTCGGTGACCGGACGCGCTACGCGAGTACGAGGACGCCGCGGGGGCCGGCGTCGGCGAGCATGCTGGTGCGAGGCACGGTCACACTGTGCGCCCCACCCCGGCCCGGCGTCAACCGTCGCGTCCCACGATGTGGACACCGGCGTCCAGATTCGGTGCCGTCAGGGCGGGCCACGGAGACGCGCCGCACGTCCCAGCCGTCGGCCAGGAGCCCGGCCGCCTGCTCCGTGGCCACTCCGAGCACCCAGGGCCAGGGCGTGGCGGACCCGGCACTCACACCTCCGGGTGCCGGGTCCGCGGTGTGACCGGCGGTCCGGGGACCGGCCGGGGCCGCCGTGTCACCCCATGGGGGTCAGCCGCAGATCGCTCCCTGGGCCGCCGAGCCGACGAGCTTGGCGTACTTGCCGAGCACGCCGGTGGTGTAGCGGGGCGGGAGCGGCTCCCAGCCGTCGGCCCGGCGGGCCAGCTCGTCGGCGTCGACGAGCAGGTCCAACGTCCGGTGGACCAGGTCCAGCCGGATCCGGTCGCCGTCGCGCACGAACGCGATCGGCCCGCCGTCGGCGGCCTCGGGCGCGACGTGACCGATGCACAGGCCGGTGGTGCCGCCGGAGAACCGGCCGTCGGTCAGCAGCAGGACGTCCTTGCCCAGTCCGGCGCCCTTGATCGCACCGGTGACGGCGAGCATCTCCCGCATGCCCGGCCCGCCCCGGGGGCCCTCGTAGCGGATGACCACGACGTCGCCGGGCTCGAGCGTGCCCTCGGTGACGGCGTCCATCGCGCCCTGCTCGCCGTCGAAGACCCGTGCGGTGCCCTCGAAGACGTCCGCGTCGAAGCCCGCCGACTTCACGACCGCACCCTCCGGGGAGAGCGAGCCGCGGAGAATCGTCAGGCCGCCGGTCGTGTGGATCGGGTCGTTCATCGCGTGGACGATCGTGCCGTCGATGTCGGGCGGCGCGATGTCGGCGAGGTTCTCCGCCATCGTCTTCCCGGTCACGGTCAGCGTGTCGCCGTGGAGCAGCCCGGCGTCCAGCAGCGCGCGGAGCACGACCGGAACCCCGCCGACGCGGTCGATGTCGGTCATGACGAAGCGACCGAAGGGCTTGACGTCGGCCAGGTGCGGGGTGCGGTCGCCGATCCGGTTGAAGTCGTCCAGCGTCAGCTCGACCTGCGCCTCGTGCGCGATCGCCAGCAGGTGCAGCACGGCGTTGGTGGAGCCGCCGAGCGCCATGACGACGGTGATCGCGTTCTCGAACGCCTCCTTCGTCATGATCTGGCGTGCGGTGATCCCCTTGCGGAGCAGGTTGACCACGGCCTCGCCGGAGGCGACCGCGTAGGCGTCGCGCCGGCTGTCCGGCGCGGGCGGGGCGGCGCTGCCGGGCAGCGCCATGCCGAGCGCCTCCGCCACGCTGGCCATGGTGTTGGCGGTGTACATGCCGCCGCAGGACCCCTGCCCGGGGCAGGCTGCCTTCTCGATCTCGACCAGCTCCTCGCGGCTGATCAGCCCGCGGGCGCAGGCACCCACGCCCTCGAAGACGTCGATGATCGTGAGGTCCCGGTCGCCGAGCTTCCCCGGCAGCGTGGAGCCGGAGTACAGGAACACGCTGGCCAGGTCCAGCCGCGCCGCGGCCATGAGCATCCCCGGCAGCGACTTGTCGCAGCCGGCCAGGAGCACCGAGCCGTCCAGCCGCTCGGCGAACATGACCGTCTCGACCGAGTCGGCGATGACCTCGCGGGACACCAGCGACGCGCGCATCCCCTCGTGCCCCATGGAGATGCCGTCGGAGACCGAGATCGTCCCGAACTCCAGCGGGTAGCCGCCGGCCGCGTGCACGCCCTCCTTGGCCCGCTTGGCCAGCCGGTCCAGGGACAGGTTGCAGGGGGTGATCTCGTTCCAGGACGAGGCGACGCCGATCTGCGGCTTGGCGAAGTCCTCGTCGCCCATGCCGACGGCGCGGAGCATGGCCCGCGCGGGCGCCTTGGCGTCCCCGTCGGTCACCTCGTAGCTGCGCGGCTTCAACGGGCTGTGGGTCTGGCTCGCGGGCTCGTTGCCGGGGATGAGGTCCTCACCGATCGTCACGAGCGGCGATGGTATGCCTGCGCCCCGTCCGGCGGACCGGCCCGGGGTGGGATCATGGCCGTTCGTGACCCTTCCCGCGCGGTTCCGGATGGAGCGCAACGCGCTGCTGCCCCTCGTCGTGCTGGCCTTCTGCATCCTCCCGACGGCGGCGGTCGCCTGGTGGACGCCGGTCCTGCTGCTCGTGCCCGCGGCGATCGCCGTAGCGGTGCTGCGCCGGGGCGTCGACGTCACCCACGAGGGCATCACCGCGCGCGCCGTCCTCGGCTCGCGGACGGTGCCCTGGACGGAGCTGGCCGGCATCCGCGTCGGCGCCCGCGGCGACCTCTGGCTGGTCACCGCCGCCGCCACCGAGGTCCGGCTGCCGGTACTGCGGACCCGCGACCTGCCCCGGCTGGCCGCGGTCTCCGGCGGACGCCTGGAGATTCCCGTCGCCCCGGCCGGATCCCGCCCGCCGGCTCAGTAGGCGTCGACGACGTTGACCAGCGGCTCGCCGGCGAGAATCCGGCGGAGCTGGTCGGTGACGGCGGCGGCCGCCCGCGCGTTGGTCTCGGGCACCGCGCCGCCGACGTGCGGGGTGAGCAGCAGCCCGGGCGCGGACCACAGCGGGTGCCCCGCGGGCAGCGGCTCGGGGTCGGTCACGTCCACCGCCGCGCGCAACCGGCCGCTGGCCAGCTCGGCCACGAGGGCGTCGGTGTCGACGACGACACCCCGGGCGGCGTTGACCAGCAGCGCCCCGTCGGCCATCGCGGCGAGGAACTCCGCGTCGACCATGCCCCGGGTCTCCGGCGTCACCGGGACGATGAGGACGACGACGTCGGCGTGCGGGAGCAGGTCGGGGAGCTCGTCGATGGCGCGGACCCCCTCGCGGGCGGTGCGCGCGACGTAGGTCAGCTCGACGTCGAACCCGGCGAGCATGCGGCCGATGGCCCGGCCGATGTCCCCGGCGCCGATCACCAGCACGCGGGCCCCGACCAGCGACCGGTGCGTGGTGAACGACCAGCGGCCGGCGTCCTGCTCGCGCACGAAGAAGGGGATTCCCCGCTGGGCCGCGAGCGTCGCCGCGACCGCCCACTCCGCGGTCGACGGGGTGTGCGCACCCCGGGCGTTGCACAGGACCACGCCCTCGGGCAGCCGGCCGGCGAAGTTCTCCGCACCCGCGCTCAGCAGCTGCACCAGGCGCAGCTCGGGCAGCGCGGCGAAGAACGCGTCGTCGGGCAGTGTGGCGCCACCGGAACGCGGCACCCACACGCGCGCGAGCGCGGCCTCACCGGTCGGCGGGCCATCGGCCGGGTCGAGCCGGTGCGCCCGGATCCGGGGCGACACCTCCTCGACGGCGGCTCCGATGGCGCGGGAGGGCACCAGCACGTGCAGCGTCTCGTCCGCCGCCAGCTCCAAAGTCGTCACGGGCACCACGCTAGCCAGCCCGCGTGCCGCGGACGACCGGCCGGGCGCACGTACCCTGGGCCCGGTGAGGCCGACGAGGGCGCTGCGCGCGTCGCGGGTGGTCGCCGCCCTGCTCACCGGGGTGCTGCTGACCGGCTGCGGCGGTGGCGGCTACGAGCCCGCCGGCCCCTTCCGCCCGCTGCCCGAGGGACCGCCACCGCAGGTCGGGCCGCCCTCGGCCACGCTCCCCCCGCCGGGCGATCCGGCGCAGCCCGGCGGCGAGGAGGAGGCCGGCGACCCGAACGTCGTCGCCTCGGGGCTCAGCGTGCCCACCGGCCTGGTGCTGCTGCCCGACGGCTCGGCGATCGTCGGCGAACGGGACACCGGCCGCCTGCTCCAGGTGTTTCCCGACCGGTCCCCGGCCAAGGAGCTCATGACCGTCCCGGGCATCGACACGACCGGGGACGGCGGGCTGCTGGGGCTGACCCTCTCCCCCACCTTCCCCGAGGACGGGCTGCTGTTCGCCTACGTCTCCACCGCCACCGACAACCGGGTCGTCCGCTTTCCGATCGGCGGCACGCCCAACCCGGTGTTCACCGGCATCCCGCGCGGCGAGGTGGGCAACGGCGGCGGGCTGCTCACCGGGGTCGACGGCCACCTCTACGTCGGCACGGGCGACGCCGGGGACCCGGCGCTGGCCGCCGACCCCGCGTCGCTCGCCGGCAAGGTGCTGCGGATCGACGTCTTCGGCCGGCCCGTGGGCGGCGGCGGCCCGGTGTTCAGCCGTGGCTACCGCGACGTCACCGCGCTCTGCCAGGACGCGGAACTCCTCTACGCCACCGACGAGGCGCGCGAGGGGCCCGACGAGTTCGACGTCGTCCGCGAGGGCGAGGGCGGTGCCCCACTGCTGGCGGTCCCGCCCGAGGAGGGTGGCCTGGGTGGCTGCGCCGTCGCCAACGGCACCGTGTTCCTCGGCGCACTCGACGGCCAGCGGGTGCACGTCATCACCCTCGACGCCGACGGCGCGCCCGTCGACGGCGCCGCCGACGAGGTGCTCGGCGGCCGCTACGGGCGGCTGCGCACCGTCGTCCTCGACGCCCAGGGCGCGCTCTGGGTCACGACGTCCAACCACGACGGCCTCGGGACGCCGGCCGAGGACGACGACAAGGTCCTGCGCATCCGCCCACCCGGCGGCCAGCCGGACTCCCCGCTGTGACACCGCGGTCCTCCGGACCGCACCGCCGCCAGGTGCCGTCCCCCTGACGTGGTGAGCCCCGCAGTCGCGCCTGCACGGACCCCCCTCCGGGGCCCATTCGGCGCGACCGATCAACTGCTGACCAGCCGCTCCTCGAGCATCCGCTTCACGGTTGCGGCGTCGGCCTTGCCGCGAGTGGTCTTCATGACCGCGCCGACCAGCGCCCCGATCGCCTGCAGCTTTCCGCCGCGCACCTTGTCGGCGACGTCGGGATTGCCCTCGATCGCCGCCTCCACAGCGGCCACCAGCTCGTCGGACTCCCCCATGACCGCCAGCCCGCGCGCCTCGACGACCGCGGCGGGGTCGCCCTCACCCGCGAGGACGCCGTCCAGCGCCTGCCGGGCCAGCTGGTCGTTGATCGTGCCGGCGGAGACCAGGCCGATCAGCTCGGCGACCTGCGCCGGCGTCACGGCCAGCTGGCCGAGCTCGATCCCGGCGTCGTTGGCCCGGCGGGCCAGCTCACCGAGCCACCACTTCCGCGCGTCGCCGGGCGAGGCGCCGGCGGCCACCGTGTCGCTGACCAGCTCCACCGCGCCGGCGTTGACCAGCCAGCCCATCTCCGTCGGCGAGATGCCCCACTCGTCGGAGAGCCGGGCGCGGCGGGCGGCGGGCAGCTCGGGCAGGCCGGCCCGCAGCTTCGCCACCCACTCCTCGTCGGGGGCGATGGGCACCAGGTCGGGCTCGGGGAAGTACCGGTAGTCGGTGGCCTCCTCCTTGCTCCGCCCCGCCGACGTGCTGCCGGTGTCCTCGTGGAAGTGGCGGGTCTCCTGCACGACCCGCCCACCGGCGTCCAGGACAGCGGCCTGGCGGCGCATCTCGAAGCGCACCGACCGCTCCACCGAGCGCAGCGAGTTCACGTTCTTGGTCTCCGTGCGGGTGCCCCACTCGAGGCTTCCGATCGGCGCGAGCGAGGTGTTGACGTCGCAGCGCAGGTTGCCCTGCTCCATGCGCACCTCGGAGACGCCGAGGGCGAGCAGGATCTCGCGCAGCTCGGTGACGTAGGCCTTGGCCACCTCGGGCGCCTTGGCCCCGGCCCCGGGGATGGGGCGGGTGACGATCTCCACCAGCGGGATGCCGGCGCGGTTGTAGTCGACCAGCGAGTGGTCCGCGCCGTGGATGCGCCCGGTCGAGCCGCCGACGTGCAGGTTCTTGCCGGTGTCCTCCTCCAGGTGCACCCGCTCGATCTCGACGCGATAGGTCTCGCCGTCGACCTCGACGTCCAGGTGCCCGGCCGTGCACAGGGGCTCGTCGTACTGGCTGGTCTGGAAGCCCTTGGGGATGTCCGGGTAGAAGTAGTTCTTCCGGGCGAACCGCGACCAGGTCGCGATCCGGCAGCCCAGGGCCAGCCCGATGCGGATGGTGGCCTCGATGGCGGCGGCGTTGGCCGCGGGCAGCGAGCCGGGCAGACCCAGGCAGACGGGGCAGGTCTGCGTGTTGGGCTCGGCGCCGAAGGTGGTCGCGCAGCCGCAGAACATCTTCGACGCGGTGCCCAGCTCGACGTGGGTCTCCAGCCCGATCACCGGTTCGTAGCGGGTGAGGAGCTCGTCGAACGCGACCAGGGTGTCGGTGCTCATGAGGGGTTGTTCTCCTTCGGGCCGGCGGGGCCGGGAGGCTGCGTGCGCCCGGTGATCCACGCGCCGACCCCGGTCAGGACGCCGAGGACGATGAAGAAGGCGAAGACGGCCTCGCCGGTGGTCAGCCAGAGCACCAGGCCGGCGAGGACGACGAACGCCGTGAGCCCCCACGCGGCCTTCATGACGCCGTTCACGCCGCCCCCTGCGGAGCCGTGCGGCCGAGCTCGTCGAGCAACCGGTGGCCCCGGGCGGCGTCCTGCGCGGCCTCCAGGGCGGCGGCGACGCGGTAGCAGCGGTCGTCGGCCAGCGCGGGAGCCATGATCTGGAAGCCGACCGGCAGGCCCTCGGAGAGCCCGCAGGGCACCGAGATCGCGGGCACGCCGGCCAGGCTCGCCGGCAGCGTGCACAGGTCGGCGGCGTACATGGCGATCGGGTCGTCGACGCGGGTGCCGATCGGGAAGGCCACCGTGGGGGTGGTGGGGCTGACCAGCACGTCGACGTCCGCGTAGGCGGCGGTGAAGTCGCGCGTGATGAGCGTGCGCACCTTCTGCGCCTGGCCGTAGTAGGCGTCGTAGTAGCCGGCCGACAGCGCGTAGGTGCCGAGGATGATCCGGCGCTTCACCTCGGGCCCGAAGCCCTGCTCGCGGGTCAGCGCCATGACCTCGTCGAGGTCCCGGCTGCCGTCGTCGCCCACGCGCAGGCCGTAGCGCACGCCGTCGAAGCGGGCGAGGTTGGACGACGCCTCGCTGGGGGCGATCAGGTAGTAGGCCGGCAGCGCCAGGTCGAACGCCGGGCAGGAAACCTCCCGCACGTCCGCGCCCATGCTCTCCAGCAGCGCCACCGCCTCGCGGACCCGGTCGAGCACGCCGCTCTCGTAGCCGTCGGCGTGCCCGTCGCCGCCCAGCTCGCGGACGACGCCGACCCTCAGCCCGGCCAGCTCCCCCTCGGCCCCGCGGCGGGCGGCCTCGGCCAGCACGGGGACGGGGGAGTCGATGCTGGTGGAGTCGTAGGTGTCGTGACCGGCGACCGCCTCGTGCAGGAGCGCCGCGTCAAGAACCGTGCGGGTCATCGGACCCGCCTGGTCGAGGCTGGAGGAGAACGCGACCAGCCCGTAGCGGGAAACCGAGCCGTAGGTCGGCTTGTGCCCCACCAGCCCGGTGAGCGCAGCCGGCTGGCGGATCGAGCCGCCGGTGTCGGTGCCGATCGACCAGGGGGCCAGCCCACCGGCGACCGCGGCCGAGGAGCCACCCGAGGAGCCACCCGGGATGCGGCTGTGGTCCCAGGGGTTGCGGGTCACCTGGTAGGCGGAGTTCTCCGTGGAGGAGCCCATCGCGAACTCGTCCATGTTGGTCTTGCCCAGCAGGACGGTGCCCGCGGCCTTGAGCTTGGCGGCCAGCGTGGCGTCGTAGGGCGGGCGCCAGCCCTCGAGGATCTTCGACCCGCTCGTGGTGGTGACACCCTCGGTGACGACGACATCCTTGAGCGCCAGCGGGACGCCGGCCAGCGGGCCCAGCTCCTCGCCGGCCGCGCGGGCGGCGTCGACGGCCTCGGCGGAGGCCAGCGCCGCCTCCGCGTCGACGTGCAGGTAGGCGCCGAGGGCGCCGTCCTCGGCCGCGATGCGGTCGAGGTAGGCGCGGGTGACCTCGGCGGAGCTCAGGTCGCCGGACTGCAGGGCGCTGCTGAGGTCGGCGGCGCTGGTGGTGGTCAGGTCGGCGCTCACGCCTCCTCCCCCAGGATGCGCGGCACGCGGAACCGGTCGTCCTCCGTCGCGGGAGCACCGGCGAGGACGACGTCGCGGGGCAGGCTGGGGCGGGCGACGTCCGGCCGCATGACGTTGGTCATCGGCACCGCGTGCGTGGTGGGCGCCACGTCGGCGACATCGGCCTTGCCGACCTGCGCGACGGCGCCCAGCACGGCGGCGAGCTGACCGGCGAAGAGGTCCAGCTCCTGGTCGCTCACCGCCAGGCGGGACAGGTGCGCCAGGTGCGCCACCTCGTCGCGGGTCAGTCGGCCCTTCGGGGAGGGGGTGCTCATGCTGCGGTGGAACTCCACTTCGGCAGTGCCCGTCGGCCCGCTCTCGGCCCGGGGCGTGACCTGGACACTCTACGTGGGGGCGTCGGGGCGCTGGTCAGCGTGAGAGGCTTCCCCCCCGATCGCGATCGACGGAGATCGGCCGAACGGCGAGGACTCCCCCGGAGGAACCGTGTCCTATCTCCTGCGTCTGGTGCTGCCCGACCGCCCCGGCGTGCTCGGCGCGGTGGCCACCGCGCTGGGTACCGCCGGCATCGACATCGTGTCCCTGGACGTGCTCGAGCGGGGGCACGGGATCGCCGTCGACGACGTGGTGGTGGACCTTCCCGACGACCGGCTGCCCGACAGCCTGATCACCGTCGCCCAGGGGGTGCCGGGCGTGCAGGTGGAGTCGCTGCGGCCGTTCGCGGGGCCGCTGGACACCCACCGCGAGCTGGACCTGCTCGACGCACTGGCCCGCGGCGGGGACGGCGCGGCCGCCGCGCTGCTGGCCGCGGAGCTGCCCCGGGTGTTCCACAGCGGGTGGGCGGTGATCCTCGACGGCGCCGGCCAGCCCGCTCCCCTGGAGCCCTCGGCGGTGGTGGCGGGGTCGGAGGCGGCACCCGGGTTCGCCGGCCTCACGCTGCCGTGGCTGCCGCTCTCCGGGCCGGTGCTGCTGCCCAGCGACGACTCGTGGCTGCCCGAGCGCTGGCAGGAGATGGCCATCGAGATGATGGCCGCTCCCTACGGCGCCGGCACCCGGGCCGTCGTGGTCGGCCGCTCGGGCGGCCCGGCGTTCCGCCGCTCGGAGCTGCTCCGGCTGGCCCACCTGACCGGCATCGCGGCCACGGTCACCCACCTGCCGCCCGCCTAGCGTGACCGCCCCGGGCCCGTCACCCGTCGGTGCCGTCGCCGATCGTCGCGACCTCGCGGGCGGCGTCCGGGCCGTCGTCCAGCAGCACCCGGAAGCCGTCGTCGTCGAGGATCGGCGCCTTGGCCTGGACCGCCTTGTCGTACTTGCTGCCGGGGTCGGCGCCGACGACGACGAAGCCCGTCCTCTTCGACACCGAACCGGTGACCTTGCCCCCGCGCTCCTGGATCGCCGCGATCGCCTGGTCGCGGCTGAAGTCGCGCAGCGAACCGGTGACCACGACCGTGACGCCGGTGAGCGGCCCCGGCGGGGCGTCCTCGGCGGCGTCGGCCATGCGCACGCCCGCCTGGCGCCACTTCTCCACGACGGCGCAGTGCCAGTCGACGGCGAACCAGTCGCGCACCGAGCGCGCGATCGTGGGCCCGACGCCGTCCGCGGCCGCCAGCTCCTCCTCGCTCGCCGCCATGATGCGATCCATCGAGCGGAAGTCGCGGGCCAGCGCCTGGGCGGCGGTCGGGCCGACGTGCCGGATGGAGAGCGCCACCAGGACCCGCCACAGCGGGACGTCCTTGCGCGTCTGCAGGTTGGCGAGCAGCTTGGCCCCGTTGGCCGACAGCGCCCCGTTCTTCCTCGTGAAGAACGGGGAGCGCTGCAGCTGCTCCCCGTCGAGGAAGAAGATGTCACCCTCGTCCTGCAGCAGGTGGCTCTGCAGGAGTGCGATCGCCGCCTCGTACCCCAGGTTCTCGATGTCGAAGGCGCCGCGGCCGGCCACGTGGAAGACCCGCTCCCGCAGCTGGGCGGGGCAGGACCGGGCGTTCGGGCAGCGGATGTCGGCGTCGCCCTCCTTCTCCGGCCGCAGCTCGGTGCCGCACTCGGGGCAGTGCGTGGGCATGACGAACTCGCGCTCGTCGCCCGTGCGCGCCGCCACCACCGGGCCGAGCACCTCGGGGATGACGTCGCCGGCCTTGCGGATGACGACGGTGTCGCCGATCAGGACGCCCTTGCGCATGACCTCCGAGGCGTTGTGCAGCGTCGCCAGCTGCACGGTCGAGCCGGCCACCTTGACCGGCTCCATGAACGCGAACGGCGTGACCCGGCCGGTGCGGCCGACGTTGACCCGGATGTCCCGGAGCTTCGTCATCGCCTCCTCCGGCGGGTACTTGAACGCGATCGCCCACCGGGGCGCGCGGGAGGTGGAGCCCAGCCGACGTTGCAGCGCCACCTGGTCGACCTTCACCACGACGCCGTCGATCTCGTGCGCGACCGAGTGCCGCTGCTCGCGGTAGCGCTCGATGTAGGCCCACACGCCCTCGAGGTCGTCGACCACCTCGTACCGGTCGCTGACCGGCAGGCCGAGGGCGCGGAGCCCGTCGTAGGCCGCCGACTGCCGGTCGGGGTCGAAGCCCGTCCGGGCGCCCAGCCCGTGCACCACCAGGCTCAGCGGCCGGGACGCGGTGACCTTCGGGTCCTTCTGCCGGAGGGACCCGGCGGCGGCGTTGCGCGGGTTGGCGAACGGCGGCCGGCCCTGCTCCACCATCGTGGCGTTGACCTCGGCGAAGGCGGCGACCGGGAAGTAGATCTCGCCGCGGACCTCGAGCAGCTCGGGGACGTCGGGGCCGGTGAGCTGCTCCGGGACGTCGTCCATCGTGCGGACGTTGGCGGTGACGTCCTCGCCGGTGGTCCCGTCGCCGCGGGTGGCGGCCCGCACCAGCCGCCCCCTCTCGTACACCAGGTCGACGGCGACGCCGTCGACCTTCAGCTCGCACAGGTAGCTCGCCCCCGCGGCGCCCTCCCGCTCGGCGCGGGTGGCCCAGGCGGCGAGCTCGTCGCTGCTGAACGCGTTGTCCAGGCTCTGCATGCGCTCGAGGTGCTGCACCGGGGCGAAGGTGGCCGTGAACCCGCCGTTGACCTTCTGGCTGGGCGAGTCGGGGGTGACCAGGGCGGGGTGCGCGGCCTCCAGCGCCTTGAGCTCGCCCATCAGGTCGTCGTACTGACCGTCGCTGATCAGCGGCTCGTCGCGCACGTAGTAGGCGAACGCGTACCGGTCCAGCTCCTCGGACAGGTCGCGGTGGCGCGTGCGCGCCTCGTCGGGGACCTCGGTGAGGTCCGCGCGGTCGCCCACCGGGGTAACGGAGGGCTCGACGAGGTCGGCGGCGTCGGTGCTCACGGACGAACGGTATCCGGCGGGTCCGACGGTCAACCGGCGCTCACCGGGTTGTGCGCGGAGGGCCCGGCGGAGTCACTCCGGCAGCAGGTATCTCGCGGCCTCACGGACCTGCGCCATGGCCGCACGGGCGTACGACGGGGTGGCGCCGGCCAGCCCGCACGCCGGCGTCAGCGTCACCGCCGCCGCCAGGTCGTCAGCCGGGAAGCCGAGCTCGCGCCACCACGCCTGGACCCGGGTCGCCGTCGCCTTCGCCGCCGGCAGGGGCGCGTCGGTGCCGGGGACGACGCCGGGCAGCAGGTGCACGCCGGCCTCGATCGCGGTGCCGACCGCATCGAGGTCCTGCACCAGGCCGAGGTCGAAGGAGAGACCCGCGGCGCCGGCGGCGCGGAACAGGTCCAACGGCACCCGGGGCGCGCAGCAGTGCACGACCACCGGCCCCGGCAGCGCCCGGACCACGGCGGCCAGCTCCTGCTCGACCACGTCCGCGGCGACCGCGGGCAGCTTGCCGAAGCCGCTGGCGGTGGGCAGCCCGCCTTGCACGACGGCGGGCACCGACGGCTCGTCGAGCTGCAGCACCACCTCCGCGCCGGGCACGCGGGCCTGCACCGCGGCCACGTGCGCGGCGAGGCCCTCCGCGAGCGACTGGCCCAGGTCGCGGCGGGCGCCGGCGTCGACCACGGCGCGGTCGCCGCGCGTGCGCTCCAGCCCGGCGGCCAGCGTCCACGGCCCGGCGGCCTGCACCTTGAGCGGCCCGGTCCAGGTCGCGGCCACGTCGTGCAGCGCGTCGAGGTCGCGGGCGAGGAACTCCTCGGCCCGGCGCTGGTCCGCTCCCGGCCGGGCCACCAGCCGCCAGCCGGCCGGGGTCAGGTCCACCGCGAGGTCGACCAGCAGCGCGGCGGACCGGCCGAGCATGTCCGAGCCGGCGCCCCGGCCGGGCAGCTCGGGCAGGTGGGCGAACTCCGGCAGCTCGCCGGCGACCAGCCGTACCGCCTCGGCGGGGTCGGCGCCGGGCAGGGAGCCGACACCGGTGGCCGGCCCCCACGACACCGGCGCCGTCGCCGGGTCCGTGCTCTCGCTCGATGCAGCCATGACCGCGACGCTAGCCCGCGCCTCAGGACGCCGGGCAGCCACTCCCGGACGGGTCAGCAGGAGAGCCGCTCCGACGAGGCGACCACCTGCGCGGGAGCCGGAGGATCCACCGGCGACCGGGTCGCCAGGTACTCGACCAGCGCCTCCGGGAGCTCCGGCCCCTCGAGCGTGTCGGTGCCCGAGGTGAAGGGCCCGTACCCGTCGCTGCCCGCGCGCAGGTGGGAGGTCAGGGCGATCCGGTAGGCCCCCGCCGGGTCGACCCGCTGCCCGGCCAGCACGAGCGAGCACGGGTCGACGCGGTCGCCCACCGGTCGCCCCGGGTCGTAGCTGTAGGACACATCGCCGGACACCTCGAGCGGGAAGGCGCCGAATGCGCCGTCCGCGGTGAACTGCTCCTCCAGCGCCTGCCGCACCGCCACCCCGGAGAGGGTCACGACGTCGACGGTGTACGGGATCGACGTCACGGCGTAGACGTGCCGGCGGCGCACCTCCCCGCCGGCGCCGCCGGGGACGACCAGGTCGGCGCGGAGGCTGCCGCTGCTCGTGAAGGCGGCGAGCGGTGGGGGCCCCGGCACCTCGTCGGCCGCGGCCGCCAGCATGGCGTTCCCGACGAGGACGCCCAGAGACGACGACGGGGCGGGCCCGCGCCGGACGTCCCCGGTGAGCACGGCAACCGGGCTGTCGGCACCGCTCTCCGCCGCCCGGCCGGCCCAGTAGTCCACTATCCGCGCCATCTCCGGCTCCGGCTCGGCACGGACGACCGGTACGGCAGCCGACGTCACGGTCTCGCGCCGCACGTCCCCCTCGGCACCGACGACGAACCGGAGGTCGACGACCCCGGTCCCGTGCGCGCCCGCCTGCACGACCGGTCGCGGAACGCCGGCCGGGTCCGGCAGCCGGCAGTCGTAGGCGACGTGGGTGTGGGCGCTGATGACGACGTCCACCGCCGGCGTCACCGCCGCGTTGATCTCCTCGAGGGCGGTGCCGGCGAGCCCGCCGGCGCACTCGTCGTACCGCCCCTCCTGGGCTCCGCCCTCGTGGACCAGCAGCACGATCGCCTCGACCCCGCGGTCCTGCAGCTCACCGGCGTAGCGGTTCACCGCCTCGGCCTCGTCCCCGAACCGGTACCCGGCGATCCCGGCCGGCAGCACCATGTCCGGGGTGTCGGCGGTGGCGACGCCCACGATGCCGATCTCGACGCCGCCGGAGGTCTGCACCACGGCGTAGGGCGGCAGGACCGGCTCACCGGTCCCCGTGTCGACGACGTTCGCCGCCAGGTAGCCGAAGTCGGCGCCGTCGAAGATCGCGCCCGTGCTGTCGGAGAAGCACCCGGTCTCGTCCACCCGGACCCCGGCGCACGCATCCACGTCGTCGGAGTCCACGCCGTCGCCCGTGCCGGACAGCCGCAGCAGCTCGGCGACCCCTCGGTCGAGCTCGTGGTTGCCGACCGCGGAGAAGTCCAGCCCCAGCGCGTCGAGCACCTCGACGGTCGGCTCGTCGCGGAAGGCCCCGGACACGAACGGCGAGGCACCGACGAGGTCGCCCGCGGCGACCAGGAGCGAGTCCTCCGGGGGGCCGTCGAAGTCCGCGCGCAGCTGCTGGACCGTCGCCGCGAGGTGCGCGGCCCCGCCGACGAGCTGAGGGCCGTCGTCCTCGGTGCCGGGACGTCCGTCGGCGCCCGCACCCGGCGTGCCCGTCTCGAGCGTCCCGGCTGCGCCCCGGGGCGGTCGCAGCTGCCCGTGGAAGTCGTTGAGGGCCAGCAGCTGGACCGGGGTGTCGGTGACCGGGTCCGGGAGCTGCTCGGCTCCGGGCGCGGCATCGCTCCCGGGCGCGACCGCGGCACCCTGGCAGGCGGTCAGGAGCAGCAGTACTGCGAGGGGCAGCGCGGAAGTGAGGCGCTGTCGGAGCACGGGTCCTCCGAGGGGGTCGGGACGAGGTCGGCCCACTCGACCACGGTCCGCACCCGGCCGCAGCTGCGGTTCGGTGTCAGACCGGCGCGTCGGCGGCGATCTTCGCCGCGCGTTTCCCTGCGCTTCGGACGACGGCCTGCCCCAGTACCCGGTCACCGCGCTCGGCGTCGGGCTGGTAGAGCACCGCCGACTGCCCGGCGGCCACGCCGCGCTGCTGCTCGCCGAGCTCGATGCGCAGCCCGCCGTCGTCGCCGGCGGCCACCGCGCAGGGAACCGGGGTGCCGTGGGCCCGCAGCTGCACCTCGGCGCGGAACGGCAGCGCCGGGGCGGCCCCGGTCCAGGTGGGCGCCGCCGTCCCGACGACGTCGACCCCGGCGAGGTCGGCGGTGCCGACGGTGACCGTGCGGGTGACCGGTTCGATGCCGAGCACGTACCGCGGACGGGAGTCGCCGGCGGTCACGCCGAGCCCGCGTCGCTGACCGACCGTGAAGCCGTAGGTGCCGTCGTGCTCGCCGACGGTCGCCCCGGTGGCGGCGTCGACCACCGGGCCGGGGCGGCTGCCCAGCCGGCGGGCCAGGAAGCCGCGGGTGTCGCCGTCGGGGATGAAGCAGATGTCGTGGGAGTCGGCCTTGGTGGCGACGGCGAAGCCGCGCTCGGCCGCGATCTCCCGCACCCGCTCCTTCGTCATGCCGCCGAGGGGGAACACCGCGGCGGCCAGCTGCTCCGCGGTGAGCACCCCGAGGACGTAGGACTGGTCCTTGGCCGCGTCCACGGACCGCCGCAGCGCGCCGTCGGCCAGCCGTGCGTGGTGCCCGGTGACCACCGCGTCGAAGCCGAGCGCCTGCGCCCGCTCCAGCACCGCCGAGAACTTGATCTTCTCGTTGCACCGCAGGCACGGGTTCGGCGTGCGACCCGCGGCGTACTCCGCCACGAAGTCGTCGACGACGTCCTCGGTGAAGCGCTCGGCGAGGTCCCAGACGTAGAACGGGATGCCGAGCTCGTCGGCCACCCGCCGGGCGTCGTGGGAGTCCTCGACGCTGCAGCACCCGCGGGAGCCGCTGCGCAGCGTCTGGCGCTGCTGGGACAGCGCCAGGTGCACCCCGGTCACGTCGTGGCCGGCGTCGACCGCCAGCGCGGCGGCGACGGCGGAGTCCACTCCCCCGCTCATGGCGGCCAGGACCCGCACGGTCAGCGCCGTCCCATGCCGGCGCGGCGGGCGCGCTCCACGACGGGGGAGATCACCTCGAGCACGGCGTCGACGTCGGCATCGGTGCTCGTGTGCCCCAGGCTGAACCGCAGCGAGCTGCGGGCCCGGTCGGGCTCGGCGCCGACCGCCAGCAGCACGTGGCTCGGCCGGGCCACCCCGGCGCTGCACGCCGAGCCCGTCGAGCACTCGATCCCCCGGGCGTCGAGCAGCATGAGCAGCGCGTCGCCCTCCGCGCCGGGGAAGGACAGGTGCGCGTTGCCGGGCAGCCGGCCCGGGCCGGAGCGCACCACGTCGTCCAGCGCTGCGCCGTTGAGCTGGGCGTCGGGCACCTGCCCGACGACGCCGGCGACGAGCCGGTCGCGCAGCCGGGACAGCTCGGCGGCCCGCTCCACCCGGGCCTCGACCGCGGTGGCCGCGGCCACCGCCAGCCCGACGATCGCGGCGACGTCGAGGGTGCCGGAGCGGACGTCGCGCTCCTGGCCGCCCCCGTGCAGCAGCGGGGTGCACTCGGCGTCCCGGCGCAGCAGCAGCGCCCCGGCGCCCATCGGGCCGCCGAGCTTGTGCGCGGTCATGGTCAGGGCGTCCGCGCCGGTGGCGCCGAAGTCGACCAGCACCTGCCCGACGGCCTGCACGGCGTCGGTGTGCAGCGGCACGCCCACGTCGTGGGCGGTGGCGGCGAGGGCGGCGATGTCGCTGACCGTGCCGATCTCGTTGTTGGCCCACATCACGCTCGCCACGGCGACGTCGGTGCCGTCGCCCAGCGCCTCGGCCAGCGCTGCGGGCGTCACCCGGCCGGAGGGCTCGACCGGCAGCCAGGTGACCTCGGCGCCCTCGTGCTTGGCCAGCCACTCCACGCTGTCGAGGACGGCGTGGTGCTCGGCCGGGCTCACCACGATCCGGCGACGGCGGGAGTCGGCCGCCCGCCGGGCCCAGAACAGCCCCTTGACGGCGAGGTTGTCGCTCTCGGTGCCGCCGCCGGTGAACAGCACCTC
Source organism: Blastococcus sp. SYSU DS0973 (assembly GCF_054051055.1). Lineage (NCBI taxonomy): Bacteria > Bacillati > Actinomycetota > Actinomycetes > Geodermatophilales > Geodermatophilaceae > Blastococcus > Blastococcus sp. SYSU DS0973. The sequence goes on along the minus strand of NZ_JBJHAN010000004.1, from coordinate 253,006 downwards.
CGACGGCCGGGCGCCCAGCGCCTCGGCCAGCCGCTCACGGGCCTGCTCGGCGGCCCGCCGGGCGGCGCGGCCGCTGGCGTGCAGCGACGAGGCGTTGCCGACGCGGCCGAGCTGCTCGGTCATCGCGGCCAGCACCTCGGGCAGCATCGGCGTGGTCGCCGCGTGGTCGAGATACGTCACCCCGGCCTCCTCGCTGGCGCTCGTCGGCCACGTGACCGTCATGCTCGCTCCCTCGGCGACCGTGCTACCGCGGTCACCGACGCCAGGGTAGTCGCGCCCGTCGGAGCATCCTGGTCCGGCGGGACGGTGCGGCCGGCCACCCGCGCACCGAGGAGTGAGCGCACCAGGCCGATCGTCGTCCGCCGGTGGTCGGCGTCCCAGATGCTCCCCTCGGCCGTCCCGTCCACGTCCCGCCCAACCCCGCGCCGCTGCACGTGCTTCCCGACCGCAGGCAGACGCCGAGCGCCGGCCCCCGACGGGGACCGGCGCTCGGGTCACGTGCTCGCCCCGTCCCGGGCCCCACCCTGAGCCTGCGAGGGGTGGGGAGGACGGGGTCCTTCTCCTACTTGCGCGCGTTGATCTGCTCGGTGGCGGCGGGGACGACCGTGTTGAGGTCGCCGACGACACCGAAGTCGGCCAGCTCGAAGATCGGGGCCTCGGGGTCCTTGTTGATGGCCACGATGGTCTTCGAGGTCTGCATGCCGGCGCGGTGCTGGATCGCCCCGGAGATGCCGACGGCCACGTACAGCTGCGGCGAGACGGTCTTGCCGGTCTGCCCGACCTGGAAGCTGTGCGGGTAGAAGCCGGAGTCGACCGCGGCACGGGAGGCGCCGACGGCACCGCCGAGCGAGTCGGCCAGGCCCTCGATGATCGCGAAGTTCTCGGCGCTGGCCACGCCACGACCACCGGAGACGACGATCGAGGCCTCGGTGAGCTCGGGGCGGTTGCTCTTCTGCTCCACGACGCGCTCGACGACCCGGACCTGCTTCGCGGCGTCGCTGATCGACACCGGCACGGGCTGCTCGGCGCCGGCGGCCGGAGCCGGCTCGGGGGTGACCGAGTTGCCCCGCAGGGTGTAGATCGGCGTGCCGACGGTGACCTGTGAGTGGACGATCGTCGCGCCGGCGAACGCCGCCTGGGTGGCGGTGCCGTCGGGGGCGATCTCGGTGACGTCGGTCAGGAAGCCGCTGCCGGTCTTGATGGCCAGGCGGGCGGCGATCTCCTTGCCCTCGGGCGAGGAGGGGATGACGACGGCGGCGGGCGACTTCTCGCTCACCAGCTGCGCCAGCACCTCGGCCTTGGGGGCCACCAGGTAGGCGTCGACGTCCTCGGACTCGGCGACGTAGACGGTCGCGGCGCCGTACTCCGCGAGGGTGTCCTTCACGCCGGCGGCCGTGCCCGGCGCGCCGAGCACGACGGCCGACGGGTCACCGAGCGCACGCGCCGCGGTCAGGGCTTCCAGGGTGGTCTTGCGGACTCCGCCGCCGGCCGGGTTGAGCTCGGCCAGGACCAGGACCTCTGCCATGGGGTGTTCTCCTCTTCCTTCGATCCGGGCCGGTCAGACGATCTTCTGGCTGGCGAGGAAGTCGACGAACTTCTGCGCGCCGTCGCCCTCGTCGGTCACCTTGACGCCCTCGCCCTTCGGCGGGCGGCCGGCGAAGTCGAGCACCTTGCTGGTGGCGCTGGCCAGACCCACGCTGCCGGCGTCGAGGCCGAGGTCGGCCAGCGACTTGGTCTCCACCGGCTTCTTCTTGGCGGCCATGATCCCCTTGAAGGAGGGGTAGCGCGGCTCGTTGATCGTGTCCCAGGTCGAGATGATCGCCGGGAGGGGCGCCTCGAGGGCCCAGAAGCCGCCGTCGGTCTGCCGCTCCACCTTCGCGGTGCCGCCGTCGATGGTGACCTTGCGGGCACCGGACAGCTGCGGGATGCCCAGCCGCTCGGACAGCAGCGCCGGCATCACGCTCATCTGGCTGTCGGTCGCCTCGGCGCCGCAGAGGACCAGGTCGTACTCGAGCTGCTGGAGGGCCGCGGCCAGGACGGCGCTGGTCTGCACGGCGTCGGAGCCGTGGATCGCCTCGTCGCTGACGTGGACGGCCTTGTCGGCGCCCATGGACAGCGCCTTGCGGATGGCGTCGGTGGCGGAGTCGGGGCCGACGGTCAGCACGGTGACCTCCCCGCCCTGCGCCTCTTTGATGGTGAGCGCCTCCTCGATGGCGTACTCGTCCATCTCGTTGATGACGTTGTCGGCGGACGCACGGGCGACGGTGTTGTCGGCCGGGTCCAGCTTGCGCTCACTTCCCGAGTCCGGGACCTGCTTGACTAGAACGACGATGTTCATCGCGCTGAACCTTCCTCAGGACGCGTTCAGGATGCGGGCACGGGGGCCCGCCTGGCTCCGATCATGGAGGCTACTGCGGAGTAATGCCGCCGCGGCAGGAGGGGCCGGTGAGGCACATCACGCCGACGGGCCCGGTGACACCGCCCACTTCCCGGTCGCCGCGAAACCCCGGAGGGTCTCGGTGTGCGGGGCGAGGTCGAGCCCCTGCGCGGCGACCCACTCGTCGGAGTAGTAGGTGCGGGCGTACCGCTCGCCGCCGTCGCACAGCAGGGTGACCACGCTGCCTCGGCGCCCCTGCGCGACCATCTCCGCGACCAGGCCGAACGCCCCCCACAGGTTGGTGCCCGTGGACCCGCCCGCCCGGCGGCCGGTCGCCCGCTCCAGGTGCCGCATCGCCGCCAGGGACGCGGCGTCGGGCACCCCGATCATCCGGTCGACGATGGTCGGCACGAACGAGGGCTCCACCCGGGGTCGGCCGATGCCCTCGATCCGCGAGGGCCTACCGGTGGTCCAGCCGGGGTCACCGGCCGTGTACCCGGGCAGGAACGCCGAGTTCTCCGGATCGACGACGGCGAGCCGGGTCGGGTGCCGCCGGTAGCGCAGGTACCGGCCGATGGTCGCGCTGGTGCCGCCGGTGCCGGCGCCGACCACCACCCACTCGGGCACCGGGTGCCGCTCGGCGGCGAGCTGCTCGAAGATCGACTCGGCGATGTTGTTGTTGCCCCGCCAGTCGGTCGCCCGCTCGGCGAAGGTGAACTGGTCGAGGTAGTGACCGCCGCACTCCGTGGCCAGCCGGCGGGCCTCCTCGTACATGTCGGGCGCGCGGTCGACGAAGTGGCACACGCCCCCGTGGAACTGGATCAGCGCGATCTTCTCCGGGCTGGTCGACCGCGGCATGACCGCGACGAACGGCAGCCGCAGCATCCGGGCGAAGTACGCCTCGCTCACCGCCGTCGACCCGCTGGAGGCCTCCACGACGGTGCTCCCCTCGGTGATCTGCCCCGAGCACAGCCCGTAGAGGAACAGCGACCGGGCCAGCCGGTGCTTGAGGCTGCCGGTCGGGTGGGTCGACTCGTCCTTGAGGTAGAGGTCGACGCCCCACTCCGGGGGCAGCGGGTAGACCAGCAGGTGGGTGTCGGCGCTCCGGCGCGCGTCGGCCTCGACGGCGGCGACCGCGCGGTCCACCCACGCCCGGCCACCGGGGTCGGAGTGGTCGACGTCCATGCGGTGCCCGGTCACGCGGGCTCGGCCGGCGCGACCAGCACGGGCCGGTCGGCAGGGGTCACCGTGACGGCGGTCCCGGGGGTCAGCAGCTGGCTGTCGGCGCTGGCGACGTCGATGCGCACCTCCACGCCGTCAGGCAGCGCGACGAGCACGCGGGTGGATGCGCCGGAGAAGGTACGGGTCACCACGCGCCCGGATCCCGCCGGGTCGGCGGAGGCCAGCAGCGACTCCGGCCGCACCAGCGCGACCACCGGGCCGCCGGGAGGCGTGGCCCCGGTCACCGGGCGCCGGACGCCGAGCAGCTGCGCCTCGCCGCCGGTGAGGACCGCCGGCAGCCGGTTCATCGTGCCCACGAACTCGGCGACGAACGCCGTCGCCGGGCGCTCGTACAGCTCGTCGGGCGAGGCCACCTGCTCGAGCCGGCCGGCGCGCATCACGCCCACCCGGTCGGCGACCGAGAGCGCCTCGGCCTGGTCGTGGGTGACGAAGACGGTGGTGATGCCCAGCTCCAGCTGGATCCGGCGGATCTCCTCCCGCAGCTGCACGCGCACCTGCGCATCGAGCGCGGAGAGCGGCTCGTCCAGCAGCAGCACCTGCGGCGCGACGGCCAACGCACGGGCCAGGGCGACCCGCTGCTGCTGGCCGCCGGACAGCTGGTGCGGGTACCGGTCGCCGCGGTCGCCGAGCCCGACGAGGTCCAGCAGCTCGGCCGCCCGGCCCGACCGCTCGGACCTCGCCCGGCGGCGCACCCGGAGGCCGAACGCGACGTTCTCGGCGACGGTCAGGTTGGGGAACAGACTGTAGGCCTGGAACACCATGCCCATGTCGCGCTTGCTCGGCGGGGTCCCGGTGATGTCCCGCTCCCCCACCAGCACGCGGCCGCCGTCGGGGCGGTCGAAGCCGGCGATCGCCCGCAGCGCCGTGGTCTTGCCGCAGCCGGAGGGACCCAGCAGGGCCAGCAGCTCGCCCCCGGCGATGTCGAGGTCGAGGCCGTCGAGGGCCACCACCGAGCCGTAGCGTCGGGTCAGCCGCTCCAGCCGCACCGGCGTGCCGGGCCGGCCGCGCAGGTCCGCGGGGGCACCGGGAGACCGGTCGGTGGTGGTCCCGGGCAGCGAGGTCATGCGGACTCCTTCGGGCCACGCCGGCGGTCCAGCGCGGAGATCAGCAGCAGCAGCATCCAGGTCATCACGAGGGAGAGCACCGACACCGCCACCGACAGCTGCGGCTGGGAGCCGGAGATGCGCACGATCCAGGTGGGGAACGTCTCGAAGCCGAGGATGTTGGCGATCGTGAACTCCCCCAGGACGAGGGCGAGGGTGAGGAAGGCGGCGTTGAGCACCGACGTGCGCAGCACCGGGAGCACGACCGAGACCAGCACCCGGGGCCAGCTGGCACCCAGGCTGCGCGCGGCCTCGGTGAGCGTGGGCAGGTCGGCGCCGCGGACGCCGGCGTCGAGCGCCCGGTAGACGAAGGGCAGCGCGAGCACGACGTAGACGAAGACCAGGATCCACGGCAGCGCGGGCTCCTGGAGGGCGAAGAACGCCTCGGCCAGCGGGGTGCCGAGGAAGTGGTCCGGGGCCCAGGCCAGCACGCTGCGCACGCCGACGACCAACGCGATGGGCGGCAGGACCAGCGGCATCAGGGTGAGCAGCTCGACCGTCGTCCGCAGCCGGGGCAGCCGCAGGGTGACCAGCACGATCGTCGGCACCATGAGCAGCAGCGCGAGGGCGACGGTGAGCCCGCCCAGCGCGAGGGAGCGGGTGAATGCCTCGGCGAAGCCGGGCGCCCCGGGGATCTCCGCGTAGTGCTCGGCGGTGAACCCGCCCTGGCCGCGGTCGCGCGCGGTGAACCAGACCGAGGCGGCGATCGGGACGAGGAAGTACAGGCCCAGCAGGGCGAGCACGGCGAGGCGCCAGGCACCGCTGCGGCGGCGTCCGGGCCGCTGCGGCTCCGGGGGCTCGACGCCCCCGGCGCCGGCGACGTTCTCCGCGAGCACGGTCATGCCAGCCACCGCTGGGTTCGCCGCTGCACCCAGGCGTAGAAGATCATCACCAGGCCGACGACCACGACCATGCCGAGCGCGAGCGCCTTGCCGAGGTTCTCCGCCCCGACGACGACGTTGCTCGACAGCGCGTCGGCGATCTGCAGGGTGACCAGCGGGACGCTGCTGCCGACCAGCGCCTTGGCGGTCGCGTACGCGGCGAAGGCCGAGGCGAACAGCAGCATCGTCGCGCCGAGCACGGGGGGCGCCAGCACGGGACCCCCGACGTACCGCCAGTACTGCCAGCCGCTGGCGCCCAGGTTGTCCGCGGCCTCCCGCCACTGCGGCCGCAGGGCCTCCAGGGCCGGGATGATGATGAGCACCATCAGCGGGATCAGGAAGTACAGGTAGACCAGCGCCAGCCCGGTCATCGAGTACAGCGAGAACCCGCCCAGCCCGATGCCGAAGGTGTCCTGGAGCAGCGCGGTGACCACGCCGGCGTTGCCGATGGTGGCCAGGAAGGCGAAGGCGAGCGGGATGCCGCCGAAGTTGGCCAGCACCCCGGAGGCGGTGAGCACCAGACGGCGCAGCAGCCGGCCGCGGCGGGACCGCAGGATGGCCACGGCCAGCGCCAGGCCCAGGACGGCGCCGAGCACCGCGGTGATGAGCGACAGCTGGAGGCTGCCCAGGTAGGCCCGCCGGTAGGCGCCGTCGGTGACCGCGGTGATGGAGTCGGTCGACCACGTCTCCTCGAACGTCACCGGATCGGTCGCCCGGAACGCCTCGACGGCGAGCGCGCCGATGGGCAGCAGCAGGAAGACGGCGACGTAGAGCAGGAACGGGAGGGTCCCGAGGACGGTCAGCGCGCCACCGCGCCGGCCCCTGCGACGAGGGGCCGGCGCGGTGCGCTCCGGTGCGGTCGTACTCAGCCGGAGATCTCCGCGTTCCAGCGCTCCGCCACGACCTGCTGGGCGGCGCTCTCCTGCTCCTGGGTCGGGAAGTCGGCCGTGCCCTCGACCTCGGGCAGCGCCGACAGCGCGTCGGCGTCGGCCGTACCCGCCTCCTCCATCGCGGGCAGGCGGACCGGGCGGGCACCACCGTTGAGCCAGATGTTCTGGCCCTCGTCGCTGTAGAGGAACTCCTCCCAGAGCCGGGCGGCGGCCGGGTGCGGCGCGAACTTGCTGATCGCCTGGCTGTAGTAGCTGCCGAACAGGCCGTCGGTGGGCACGTTCACCTCCCACTCGACCCCCTGCTCGGCGAAGGTGTCGGTGAAGGACGCGTTGAGGTAGTCCCAGTCGATCGAGATCGGCGTCTCGCCGCTCTGGATGGTGGCCGGGGTGATCTCGACCGGGTTGAAGTTGCCGACGTCCTTGATCTGCTCGAAGAAGTCGATGCCCGGGCCGATGTCGTCGAGGCTGCCCCCGTTGGCCAGGGCGGCCGCCCAGACGCCCCCGAAGGCCGCCGCGGCCTGCGTCGGGTTGCCGTTGAGCGCGACCTGGCCGGCGTACTGCGGATCGAGCAGGTCGGCGAAGGTGGTCGGGCACTCGGCGACGACCGAGGCGTTGCACCCGATCGAGATGTAGCCGCCGTAGTCGTTGACCCAGTGGCCGTCGGCGTCCTTCTGGTCCTCGGGGATGTCCTCCCAGGTCTGCACCTGGTATGGCGCGAGCAGGTCCTGACCCTGCGCCTGACGGGCGAAGGCGGTGCCCAGGTCGAGGACGTCGGGCGCGCGGTCCTGGCCGCGCTGGCTGGTCACCGCGTTGAGCTCGTCCTGGCTGGACCCGTCGGGGCTGGCGCTGTTGATCTCGATGTCGTACTTCTCGCTGAAGGTCTCCAGCATCTCGCCGTAGTTGGCCCAGTCCGGCGGCAGCGCGATGACGTTGAGCTCACCCTCGGCCTGCGCGGCCTCGACGAGCGCGTCCATCCCGCCACCGTCCTCCACCGAGGTGGCGGTGGCCCAGTCCGAGCCGCTCCCGCCGGAACCGCCGTCGTCCGAGCCGCAGGCGGTCAGGGTGAGTCCCGCCGTCACGACCGCGACCGCGGTCCGCAGGGTGCTTCGTCGCACGTGTCCTCCAGGTGTGGGGCCGCGCCCGCCCGGGGTCCGGTTGACCCCGGCCGTGCGGCCTCGGGGATTGTCGCCGACGCGGCAGGGCTTGGGCAGTGACGCGAGGTGACCGTTACGCGACCGTTGGGCCACGGACCGCCCGGTTCAGCGACCGGTGAAGGTGGCCTTGCCCGGCCCGTTCTCGAGGAACGACCGCATGCCGGTGTCCTGGTCCTCGGTGTCGAACAGCTCGGCGAACAGCCGGCTCTCCAGCGCCAGGCCCTCGTCGATCGGCAGGTCGAGCCCCTCGTCGATCGCGCGCTTGGCCGCGGCCAGCGCGAGCGGCGGGCCGGCGGCGAGCTTGCGGGCCATCACCAGCGCCGTCCCGTACACCTCGGCGTCCGGGACGACGGCGTCGGCCAGGCCCATCTCCAGCGCCTCCTCCGCACCCACGTGCCGGCCGGTGAAGACGAGGTCCTTGGCCCGCGCCGGGCCGACCAGGCGGGCCAGCCGCTGGGTGCCGCCCGCGCCGGGGATCACGCCGAGCAGGATCTCCGGTTGGCCGATCTTGGCGCCGGCGCCGAGGACCCGGAAATCGGCGCACAACGCCAGCTCGTAGCCGCCGCCGAGGGCGTAGCCGGTGACCGCGGCGATGACCGGCTTCGGGATGCGGGCGACGGCGCGGAAGGAGTCCTGCAGCTCCCGGCCCCAGACGGTCATGCCCGCGCCGTCGAGCTGCGACATCGCCTTGATGTCGGCGCCGGCGGCGAAGACCCGCTCCCCGCCGTAGACGACCACGGCGCGCACGTCGTCGCGGCGGCCGGCCTCCGTCGCCGCGGCGCGGACCTCCATGTGCAGCTGCTCGTCGATGGCGTTCATCTTCGGCCGGTCGAGCCGGATCGTGCCGACTCCGTCCTCGACCTGCAGGGTCACGAACTCGGGCTCGGCCATGTGCGGTTCCTCCAGGTGGCGGACGAGGTCGTCACAGGCACCCTAGCCAGCCGGTACCGGCCCGTTCACCGGGCGCGGCGGGCGGTGTACCGGCCGTCGGTGCGGGTCAGCGACAGGCGGACGCCGAAGGTGTCCGACAGGTGCTCCGCGGTCAGCACGTCGTCGGCGGCCCCGGTGGCCACCACCTCGCCGTCGCGCAGCAGCAGCGCGTGGGTGTAGCCGGGGGGGATCTCCTCGACGTGGTGGGTGACGAGCACCTGGGCCGGCGCGTAGTGGTACCTCGCGAGGTCCGACAGCCGGGCGACGAGGTCCTCCCGGCCGCCCAGGTCCAGGCCGGCACCGGGCTCGTCGAGCAGCAGCAGCTCCGGGTCGGGCATCAGGGCCCGGGCGATCTGGGCCCGCTTGCGCTCACCCTCGCTCAGCGTGCCGAACGGACGGTGGGCGAACTGGGCGACGCCCCACTGCTCCATGAGCATCCCGGCCCGGGTCAGGTCGTGGACGTCGTAGCGCTCCCGCCACCGGCCCACGACGGCGTACCCGGCCGAGACGACGATGTCGCCGGTGCGCTCGGACGGCTCGATCCGCTGGGCGAGCGAGGCGCTGGTCAGGCCGATCCGCGGCCGCAGCTCGAAGACGTCGACCGCGCCGAGGGTCTCCCCCAGCAGCCGCACCTCCCCCCGGGTGGGGTGCATCTGGGCCGCCGCGAGCTGCATCAGCGTCGTCTTCCCCGCCCCGTTGGGTCCGAGCACGACCCAACGGTGGTCGGCCTCGACCGCCCAGTCGACGCCGCGGAGCAGGTGGTTCTGCCCCCGGACGACGTCGACACCGGTCATGCGGACGACCGCCCCCTCGGGGGCGCCAGGGTTCGACACGTCCCCCATCCAACCAACCTTTCCCGCCGCCGGTGCGTCCGCTCCGGTCACGGAGACGGCACGATCACCCCGGTGACCCACTCCTTCCCCGCCGGTTCCCCGGTCCCGGCCGTGCTCCCCGGCACGCCCGCTCCTCTCGGAGCGGCGTGGGACGGCCGCGGAACGAACTTCGCGCTGTGGTCGGCCGGGGCCTCCGCGGTCGACCTGTGCCTGTTCGACCCCGACGGCGCGGAGCGCCGGTACCGGCTCGAGGAGACCACCCACCAGGTGTGGCACGGCCGGCTGCCCGGGACCGGCCCCGGCCAGCGCTACGGCTACCGGGTGCACGGCGGCTACGACCCCTTCTCCGGGCTCCGCCACAACCCGGCGAAGCTCCTGCTCGACCCCTACGCCCGCGCGGTCGACGGCGAGCTGCGGCTGGACGGCGCGCTGTTCGGCCACCCCGTCGACGCGGTGGACTCCGCCGTCCCCGACGGCCGCGACTCCGCGCCGTACGTGCCCCGCAGCGTGGTGGTGCACGACCCGTTCCCGTGGGACGGTGACCGCCCGCTGCGCCGGTCGTGGTCGGACACCGTGATCTACGAGGCCCACGTCAAGGGCGCCACCGCCACGCACCCCGGCGTCCCGCCCCACCTGCGCGGCACCTACGCGGGCCTGGCGCACCCGGCGTTCGTCGAGCACCTGCTCGCGCTCGGGGTCACCGCGGTCGAGCTGCTGCCCGTGCACCACTTCGTCAGCGAGCCGCACCTGCTGCGCCGCGGGCTGACGAACTACTGGGGCTACAACACGCTCGGCTACTTCGCCCCGCACGGCGGCTACAGCTCGGTGGGCAGCGGCGGCGGGCAGGTGACCGAGTTCAAGACGATGGTCCGGGAGCTGCACGCCGCGGGCATCGAGGTGATCCTCGACGTCGTCTACAACCACACCGCCGAGGGCGACCACACCGGTCCGACGCTGTGCTTCAAGGGCATCGACAACGCCGGCTACTACCGCCTCGACGGCGACAACCCCGCCCGGTACACCGACTACACCGGCTGCGGGAACACCCTCGACGTGCGCCGGCCGGCGGTGCTCGGGCTGCTCATGGACTCGCTGCGCTACTGGGTCACCGAGATGCACGTCGACGGCTTCCGTTTCGACCTCGCCTCGGCGCTGGCCCGCTCGATGCACGACGTCGACCGGCTGTCGGCCTTCTTCGACGTGGTGCACCAGGACCCGGTGGTCAGCCAGGTCAAGCTGATCGCCGAGCCGTGGGACGTCGGGCCGAACGGCTACCAGGTGGGCAACTTCCCGCCCCCGTGGACCGAGTGGAACGGCAAGTACCGCGACACCGTGCGCGACGTGTGGTCCGGTGCGCACGTGGGGGTGCGCGACCTCGCCTACCGGCTGACCGGTTCGTCGGACCTGTACCGCTCCGACGGCCGCCGTCCGTTCGCCAGCATCAACTTCGTCACCGCGCACGACGGGTTCCCGCTGGCCGACCTGGTGGCCTACGAGCACAAGCGCAACGAGGCCAACGGCGAGGACAACCGGGACGGCGAGAGCCACAACCGGAACTGGAACTGCGGGGTCGAGGGCCCCACCGACGACCCTGCCGTGCTCGCCCTCCGCGCTCGCCAGGCGCGGAACCTGCTCGCCACCCTGCTGCTGTCCACCGGGGTGCCCATGCTCACCGCCGGCGACGAGCTGGGCCGCACGCAGCGGGGCAACAACAACGCCTACTGCCAGGACAACGAGCTGTCGTGGCTGGACTGGTCGGCGGTCGACGACGACCTGCTCGCCTTCACCACCCGGCTGGTGCGGCTACGGCGTGGAGCTCCCGTGCTGCGCCAGGAGGCGTTCTTCGAAGGCCACGAGCTGCCGGGCACGGGCGGTACCCGGGACCTGGCCTGGTTCGCTCCCGGCGGTGGCCAGCTCACCACCGCCGAGTGGTTCGACACCGGCCTGCAGACGGTCGGCATGTACCTCGACGGCCGTGGCATCCGGCACCGCGACGAGCACGGCCACCCGGTGGTCGACGACTCCTACCTGGTCCAGCTGCACGCCGGCCCGGACCCGGTGACCGTCACGCTGCCCGGACCCCCGTGGGCCGACGGCTACGAGCTGGCGCTCTCCACGGAGTACGCCCGCGGAATCCCGCCGGAGCCGACCTTCGTGGCACCCGGGCCGCTCGAGGTGCCCGGCCGCTGCGTCTGGCTGCTCCGGGTGGAACGCCGACCCTGAGACGGCGAGTGCGCAGTTGCTGCCGCCGACGCACGCGGACACGCCGCCGGCACCGGCGACGACTGCCCACTCGGCGAGCCGCTCGCGGTGCCCGGACGCGCCAGAGCCCCGGTCCTGGCGGGCGGACCGGGGCTCTGGCGCGACGCAGCTGCTGGTTACTCCTCGGGCTGCTCGAAGGTGATGACCGTCCAGCCGAGCAGCAGCCGGTCCCCGTCGGAGAGCGGGTGGGCCACCCCCGGCTCCAGCTGGGTCCACTCGGTCGCCTCCGGCCCGGCGACGTGGGTGCCGTTCAGCGAGCCCAGGTCGACCAGCGAGACCTCGCGGCCGGAGCGGGTGAGCGCGGCGTGCGCCGAGGAGAGCACGTTCTGGGTGTCGGCGATCGGCACCGCCCGGGCCGACCCGCTGGCCACCATCTCGTGGTTGTCGGGGCGCCGGCCGAGGACGAGGTCCTCGTCGACGGTGACGACCAGGCCGTCGTCGAAGCGCAGGATCGGCGCGGCGTCGGACGGGTCGGGCCGCCAGAACGCCGTCTGCTCGCCGGACTCCGGGTGCTCCGCGGAGGCGGCGGAGGACGCCCGGCTCGAACCGAAGCCGCCGGACTCGGGACCCGCGAACGACGACGCCGGCGCCGCGGCGGTCGCCGGGGCCGCTGCCTCCGCCGGCGCGGGGCCGGCCAGGTGCAGGGTGGCGCCGCCGCCGGGCACGGTGCCCTCGACGAGGTCGTAGCTCACGCCCGGCGGGGTGCGGGGGGCCGACTGGCCGGGCCCGACGTACAGCGACCGCCCCAGCGGGAAGCCGGCGGCGAGCGTGCCGCCGTCGACCGACGAGCCGGAGACGGGGACGCCGTCGACGGCCGGCTGCCCCTTGCCCGCCCACAGCGCGACACCGGTGCCGGCATCGGTGGTGAGGACGAGCGCGAACGAGGCGCTCCCGGAGGCGAGCGAGCTCACCTGACCGGCGACGGCGGCCAGGACGCGATCGGCGCCGGGGCCCGACACACCCAGGCAGGCGTGCAGAGCCGAGACCAGAGCGGGCGAGCCGGGAGCGTCGACCCACAGCAGGCCGCCGCCACGGCGGGCGACGACGGCATCTCCGGGGAGGACTTCACAGCGGTCGGGCATGGCGTCCAGCCTAGTGATGCACAGCCGGTCTGGCCTGTGCGCAGGAAACCGCCACGCCGGGGCATCAGGACGTCACGTGTGGTCACTGTGACCGCCGTGGTCCGAGTGTCCGCTGTGCTGCCGTCAGGCGGTGCTCACCACGCCGAGCTCCGCGGGGTCCGCCAGGTACCGGGAGTGCGGGAGGACCCGCACGGTGTAACCGAACGCCCCCGTCCGCTCGAGCGGGACCGTGGCCGTGAACCAGTGCCGGGAGCCGTCGGTGTGCTCGTGGCCCATGGGCACCGTCGTCACCTCGTGCAGCCCGTCGGCGTCGTCCACCCGGCCGTAGGCGGCCTGGACCTCCACGTCCGACGGCGTCAGCCCCGGCAGCTCGACCTCGGCCCTCAGCGCCAGGCTCGACCCGATCTCCGGGGTGTCCCCAGCGCCGGTCGCCTCGACGTGGGCGACCCGCACGTCGTGCCAGTGGGACAGCAGGTGGGACCGCCACGAGGCCTCGCTGCGCGCCGGCGCGTAGCCGTCGGTGGCCATCGCGCGGGCCGACCCCGCGGCGGGGACGTAGAGCACCCGGACGTAGTCGCGGACCATCCGGGTGGCCAGCACCTTGGGGCCGGTCTCCCGCAGCGTGTGCCGCACCATCTCCACCCAGCGGCCGGGGACGCCGTCCCGGTCGGTCTCGTAGAACCGCGGCAGCACCTGGTTCTCGAGCAGCTCGTAGATCGCCCGGGCCTCGACCTCGTCGCGGCGGTCGGGGTCGGCCACGCCGTCGGCCGTGGGGATGGCCCAGCCGTTCTGGCCGTCGAACCACTCGTCCCACCAGCCGTCGCGGATCGACAGGTTCAGCCCGCCGTTCAGCGCCGCCTTCATCCCGGAGGTGCCGCAGGCCTCCAGCGGGCGCAGCGGGTTGTTCAGCCAGACGTCGCAGCCCCAGTACAGGTAGCGGGCCATGCCGATGTCGTAGCCGGGGAGGAACGCGATGCGGTGCCGGATCTCCGGGTCGTCGGCGAAGGCGACCATCTGCTGGATGAGCCTCTTGCCGCCGTCGTCGGCGGGGTGGCTCTTGCCGGCGATGACCAGCTGGACCGGCCGCTCGGGGTCCAGCAGCAGCGCCTTCAACCGCTCCGGATCGCGCAGCATGAGGGTGAGCCGCTTGTAGGACGGCACCCGCCGGGCGAAGCCGATGGTCAGCACGTCGGGGTCGAAGGCGCCGTCGGTCCAGCCGACCTCCGCCTCGGTGGCCCCGCGCGACAGCGCGGTCTCCCGGATGCGCCGGCGCACCTCGTCGACCAGGCGCCCCCGCAGCAGGCGCCGGATACCCCACAGCTCGGCGGCCGGGATGCGGTCGACCCCGTCGAAGTGGACGTCGCCCTCGACGTCGACCGTGTCACCCTGGCTCGAGGTCTGGGTGCCCATCTCGACCAGCTCGCGCGCGGTCCACGTGGGGGCGTGCACACCGTTGGTGATCGACCCGATCGGCACGTCCCGCTCGTCGAAGCCGGGCCACAGGTCGTTGAACATCCCGCGGCTGACGTGCCCGTGCAGCATGCTGACGCCGTTGGCGCGCTGGCCCAACCGCAGCCCCATGTGCGCCATGTTGAACTTCGCCGGGTCCTCCTCGGCCCCGAGCGGCAGCAGCTGGTCCATGGGTACGCCGAACCCGGTGAAGTAGCGCTCGATGAGGGCCTTCGGGAACCGGTCGATGCCCGCCGGCACCGGCGTGTGCGTGGTGAACACGGTGCCCGCCCGGACGGCCTGCAGGGCCTCGGCGAAGGTCAGGCCGTGCGCCTCGGTCAGCTCGCGGATGCGCTCGACGCCCTGGAAGCCGGCGTGGCCCTCGTTGGCGTGGAACACCTCCGGCTGCGGGGTGCCGGTCAGCGAGCAGTACGCGCGCAGCGCCCGCACGCCGCCGATGCCCAGCAGCATCTCCTGGCGGAGGCGGTGGTCCTCGTCCCCGCCGTAGAGCCGGTCGGTGACCCCGCGCTCGATGGGGGTGTTCTCCTCGATGTCGCTGTCGAGGAGCAGCAGCGGGACGCGGCCGACCTGCGCCCGCCAGACGTGGGCGTGCAGGGTGCGGCCCTCGGGCAGCGGCACGTTGATGACGACGGCCGAGCCATCGGCCTGGCGCAGCAGCTTGATCGGCAGGCCGTGCGGGTCCAGCGAGGGGTAGTGCTCCAGCTGCCACCCGTCGGCCGACAGGCCCTGGCTGAAGTAGCCCGCCCGGTAGAGCAGACCCACGCCGATCAGTGGGACGCCGAGGTCGGAGGCGGCCTTGAGGTGGTCGCCGGCCAGGATGCCCAGACCGCCGGAGTACTGCGGCAGCACCTCGCTGATGCCGAACTCGGCCGAGAAGTAGGCGATCGTCGCGGGCGCCTCCGCCCCGAGCGACTGGTACCAGCGCGGGGTGGCGAGGTACTCCTCCAGGTCGTCGACGGCGTCGGTCAGCCGGCGCACGAAGCGTCGGTCCTTGGCCAGCGCCGCCAGCCGCTCGGCCGACACCTCGCCGAGCGCGCGGACCGGATCACCGCCGCAGCGCTGCCACAGGTCGGGGTCCAGGGCCTCGAAGAGGTCCCGGGTCTCGGCGTGCCACGACCAGCGCAGGTTGCTGACCAACTGGGACAGCGGCAGGAGCGGCTCGGGCAGAGCGGCACGGACGGTGAACCGACGGAGAGCTCGCACCGGGCGAGCCTAACGAGTTCCGGGCCCACCGGCAGGGTTCCCGCGAGGACCTGCCCGGGAGGGCCCCACCCCTTCCGGCCGCCCCGACGCGAGGGGCCGGTGCGCGGCCGAGATGCTGGTGGGGCGGCACCTCGATAGCGTGGCCGGGATGAATGGCCGCGCTGACCTCCGCCTCGGCATCACCGATGTCGCCCCCGTCGTGTCCTGCGGGTCCTTCTCGGCCCGCGCGGTCGTCGGCGAGCACCTGCCGATCACCGCGACCGTCTTCCGCGAGGGCCACGACGCCGTCGCGGCCGACGTCGTGTGGACCCCGCCCGAAGGGGACGACGCGGCCGCCCCCTTCCTCCGCATGGCGAAGCTCCCCCCGGAGCCCGACCGCTGGATCGCCGGCGTCGTACCCGACCGGGAGGGCCGGTGGACCTTCCGCGTCGAGGCGTGGAGCGACCCGCTCACGACGTGGAAGCACGCCGTCGAGGTCAAGGTCGAGGCCGGCCAGGGGCCCGAGGAGCTCGCCAACGACCTCGAGGAGGGCGCGCGGCTGCTCGACCGCGTCGCCGCCGAGGCCGACGGCGAGTGGCGCGACCGCATCACCGCCGCCGCCGGCTCGCTGCGCGACACCTCGCAGGAGCTGACCGTCCGCATCGCCCCCGCGCTCGCGGCGGGCCTGCAGCGGTACCTGCACGAGCACCCGGTGCGCGAGCTGGTCACCCGCTCCCCCGAGTACGAGGTGTGGGTCGACCGCAAGGAGGCCCTCTACGGGTCCTGGTACGAGTTCTTCCCACGCTCGGAGGGCCCCGTCGTCGGCGGGCGGCCCACGCACGGCACCTTCACCACCGCCGCCGACCGGCTGCCGGCGATCGCCGAGATGGGTTTCGACGTCGTCTACCTGCCCCCGATCCACCCGATCGGGAAGGTGAACCGCAAGGGCCCGAACTCCAGCCAGTTCCCCGGCGGCAACCCCTCCGACGTCGGCCCCGACGAG
This sequence comes from Blastococcus sp. SYSU DS0973, assembly GCF_054051055.1. NCBI lineage: Bacteria > Bacillati > Actinomycetota > Actinomycetes > Geodermatophilales > Geodermatophilaceae > Blastococcus > Blastococcus sp. SYSU DS0973. The sequence goes on along the minus strand of NZ_JBJHAN010000004.1, from coordinate 236,597 downwards.
GTCGGCTCGCCCTGGGCGATCGGCAGCGACGAGGGCGGGCACGACGCCGTGCACCCGCAGCTGGGCACGATGGACGACTTCGAGGCCTTCGTGGCGCGCACCCGCGAGCTCGGCATGGAGGTCGCGCTGGACCTCGCGCTGCAGGCCGCGCCGGACCACCCGTGGGTCGCCGAGCACCCCGAGTGGTTCACCACCAAGCCCGACGGCACGATCGCCTACGCGGAGAACCCGCCGAAGAAGTACCAGGACATCTACCCGATCAACTTCGACAACGACCCCGAGGGCCTCTACGCCGAGGTGCTGCGGGTCGTGCGCGTGTGGATGGACGCCGGCGTGCGCATCTTCCGCGTCGACAACCCGCACACCAAGCCGCTGAACTTCTGGCACTGGCTGATCTGGGAGGTCAAGAAGACCGATCCGGACGTGCTGTTCCTGGCCGAGGCGTTCACCCGGCCGGCGATGATGCACCAGCTGGCCCGGATCGGGTTCACGCAGTCCTACACGTACTTCACCTGGCGCACCGAGCGGCAGGAGCTGGAGGAGTACGGCCAGGAGCTGGCCGCGAACTGCCACTACATGCGGCCCAACTTCTTCGTGAACACCCCGGACATCCTCCACGAGTCGCTGCAGTTCGGCGGCCCGCCGATGTTCAAGATCAGGGCCGTGCTCGCCTCGATGCTCAGCCCCACCTGGGGCGTCTACTCCGGCTTCGAGCTCTTCGAGCACGTGGCCGTGAAGCCGGGCAGCGAGGAGTACCTCGACAGCGAGAAGTACAAGCTGCGCCCGCGCGACTGGGCGGGCGCGGAGGCGTCGGGCCGGAGCCTCGCGCCGTACCTGCGCCGGCTCAACGAGGTGCGGCGGGCCCATCCCGCTCTGCAGCAGCTGCGCACCCTGCGGTTCCACCAGGTCGACAACCCCAACCTGCTGTGCTTCTCCAAGACGGACCCCGGCTCGGACGACGCCGTCCTCGTCGTCGTGAACCTGTCCAGCCGGGACACCCAGATCGGCACGACGGCACTGGACCTGCCGACCCTGGGCCTGGACTGGCACGAGCGTTTCGCGGTCACCGACGAGCTCACCGGCGCCCGGTACGACTGGGGCCAGTTCAACTACGTGGAGCTCGACCCCTACCGGGAGCCGGCCCACGTCTTCGCCGTCACCTTCCCGCGTCCCGTGCAGTTCCCGCCGCCGGTCGAGTAACCGGCCCTTTCCGACCGCACCTCCGATCCGAACGAGGCATTGGCGTCGATGAGCGTTCCCGTCCCCGACTCCCGCAGCAACCACTCCCCGCTCCCACCACCGGGCACCGACCCGGAGTGGTACAAGCGCGCGGTGTTCTACGAGGTCCTCGTCCGGGGCTTCGCCGACAGCAACGCCGACGGCGTCGGCGACCTGCGCGGCATGATCGACAAGCTGGACTACCTCCAGTGGCTCGGCGTCGACTGCCTGTGGCTGCCGCCGTTCTTCGCCTCGCCACTGCGCGACGGCGGCTACGACGTCAGCGACTACACCGCCGTCCTGCCGGAGTTCGGCGACATCGAGGACTTCCGCGAGTTCCTCGAGGCCGCCCACGCCCGCGGCATGCGGGTGATCATCGACTTCGTCATGAACCACACATCGGACCAGCACCCGTGGTTCCAGGCCAGCCGCAGCGACCCCGAGGGCCCCTACGGCGACTTCTACGTGTGGGCCGACGACGACACCGGTTACGCCGACGCACGGATCATCTTCGTCGACACGGAGAGCTCCAACTGGACCTTCGACCCGGTGCGCAAGCAGTACTTCTGGCACCGGTTCTTCTCCCACCAGCCCGACCTGAACTTCGAGAACCCGAAGGTCCAGGAGGCGATCATCGATGCCCTCCGGTTCTGGCTGGACCTGGGCATCGACGGCTTCCGGCTCGACGCCGTGCCCTACCTCTTCGAGGAGGAGGGCACCAACTGCGAGAACCTGCCACGCACGCACGAGCTCCTCAAGGAAGTGCGCAAGGTCGTCGACGCCGACTACCCCGACCGGGTGCTGCTCTGCGAGGCCAACCAGTGGCCGGCCGACGTCGTCGAGTACTTCGGCGAGAACGGCGACGAGTGCCAGATGGCGTTCCACTTCCCGGTCATGCCGCGCCTGTTCATGGCGGTGCGCCGGGAACAGCGCTTCCCGATCTCGGAGATCATGGCCCAGACGCCGGACATCCCCGACAACTGCCAGTGGGGCGTCTTCCTCCGCAACCACGACGAGCTGACCCTCGAGATGGTCACCGACGAGGAGCGCGACTACATGTGGGGCGAGTACGCGAAGGACCCCCGCATGAAGGCCAACATCGGGATCCGCCGCCGACTGGCCCCGCTCCTGGACAACGACGTCAACACCCTCGAGCTGTTCAACGCCCTGCTGCTGTCGCTGCCCGGCTCGCCGGTCCTGTACTACGGCGACGAGATCGGCATGGGGGACAACATCTGGCTCGGTGACCGCGACGCCGTCCGGACCCCCATGCAGTGGACGCCCGACCGCAACGGCGGGTTCTCCAGCGCCGACCCCCAGCGCATGTACCTGCCGCTGAACGGAGACCCCGTCTACGGCTACCAGGTCACCAACGTGGAGTCGCAGCTGCGCAACACCAACTCGTTGCTGCAGTGGGTCCGCCGGATGATCCAGGTCCGTGGCCAGCACCCCACGTTCGGACTCGGCAGCTACGCCGAGATCGGGTCGCGCAACCCCACCGTGCTGTCGTTCGTCCGCGAGTTCGGCGACGACGTCGTGCTCTGCGTCAACAACCTGTCACGGTTTCCGCAGCCGGTGGAGCTGGACCTGCGGCGGTTCGAGGGCTACACCCCCGTCGAGCTCACCGGCCGGGTGGAGTTCCCGCAGATCGGCGTCCTGCCCTACATGCTCACCCTCGCCGGCCACGGCTTCTACTGGTTCGAGCTGTCCAAGCCCACCGAGCCGGTTCCCGACGAGCACGAGGACTGGGCCAGCGCCACGTCGAGCGCCGTCGCCGACTCGCTGCTGGCCGCCGGTGTGGTGAGCGACGCCGACGAGACCCCGTCCGACGAGTCCGGAGACGCCCGATGAGCGCACTGGCCGAGCTGTTCCGTGAGTGGATCCCGCAGCAGCGGTGGTTCGGCGGCAAGGGCCGCGAATGGGCCGGCGTCACCGAGGAAGGCTTCTTCCTCGACCGCGGGAACCCGGTGCTCTCGGTGCACCGGGTGACCATCGAGTACACCGACGGCGCCCGCGACACCTACCTCGTCCCGCTGTCCTGGCGTGACCAGCAGTCCGAGGACCTGGAGACGGCACTCATCGGTTCGGTCGCCAACGAGGGGAACCAGACGTTCGCCTACGACGCGATGCGCGACCGGGAGGCCACGGCCCCCTGGCTGATCCACCTGGCCCAGGGCTCGTCGGTCGGCCCGATGCGCTTCTCCCCCGCGGACGAGGGGAACATCCCCGACGGCCTGCCCGGCGACATCATCTCGACCGAGCAGAGCAACACCTCCCTCGTCTACGGCCAGGAAGCCATCTTCAAGCTGTTCCGCCGGCTGGAGCCGGGGTTGAACCCCGACGTCGAGATCCACGGCGCCCTGCGCCGGACGGACAACGAGCACATCGCCCCGCTGCTGGGTCATGTCGAGATCGACGACCCCTCCGGCGGGGAACCGGCCACGGTCGCCATGCTGCAGACCTTCGTGCCGAACGCCAGCGACGGCTGGCGCCTGGCGACCGCGAGCGTCCGGGACCTGTACGCGGAAGGCGACCTGCACGCCGACGAGGTGGGCGGTGACTTCGCGGCCGACAGCGAGCGGCTGGGCGCGGCCACGGCGTCCGTGCACGCCGACATGGCGGCGGTCCTGCCGACGGAGGAGGCCACCTCGGAGTGGTTCGCCACCGTGTCCCGGCAGATGTCCGATCGGCTGGACGCGGCCATCGAGATCGTGCCCCAGCTGGCGGAGCACGCCGATGCGCTCCGCGAGGTGTACGCCGGCATCGTCGGCGCCGACGAGCGGGTGGTCCGCCAGCGGGTGCACGGGGACCTCCACCTCGGCCAGGTCCTGCGCACCGCGACCGGCTGGATCATCCTCGACTTCGAGGGCGAGCCGGCCCGACCGCTCGCGTCCCGCCGGGAGCTGGACAGCCCGCTGCGGGATGTCGCCGGCATGCTGCGCAGCTTCGACTACGCCGCCCGGCACCTGCTCGTCGAGCAGCCCGAGGACTCGCAGCGCGAGTACCGCGCCCAGGAGTGGGCGGCGCGCAACCGGGCCGCCTTCTGCGCCGGCTACTCCGAGGCCAGCGGGCTGGACCCGTGCGGGGAGTCACCACTCCTTCGGGCGTTCGAGGCCGACAAGGCGGTTTACGAGTGCGTCTACGAGGCGAGGAACCGTCCGCACTGGCTCATGATCCCGCTCCAGTCGATCGCCCGGCTCGCCGGTCGCGACTGAGCTCCCGAACCGACGGACCAGAGCACCGAGAACGGACGAGGACGGCGAGACGATGACGACCGACGACCGAGGCGAGAGCCACGTGGCCGGCAAGGACGATCTGCAGCGCGCCGTGGAAGAGAGGGTGGCCGAGGCCGAGGCCAACGGCGCCGGCCCGGTGGTCAACGCCGAGCCGGTGAAGAAGTCGACCCGGCGCACCGCCGCGAAGAAGACGGCCGCCGACGCGGGCACGACCGACGCCGCGGACGCACCGCCGGCCAAGAAGGCGGGGGCCAAGAAGGCGGCGCCCGCGAAGAAGTCTCCGGCGAAGCGGGCCCCGGCCCGGAAGGCGGCGGCCTCGGACACCCCCGTGCCCGCCGCGAAGCGGTCGACGGCGAAGAACTCCGAACCCGCTCCCACGGCCACCGAGGCCACCCCGGAACCCGGCGGCGACGACACCGAGACCACGGTCAACCCGGTGGTGTCCCCCGCGCCCGTCGCCCAGCCCGGCTCGCCGTCCGGCGCACCGGCCGGGCAGCCGGAGGCGCCCGACCCCGACCCGGCCACGCCGCCCACCCCCCAGGCGCCCGCCCAGGCCTCCGGGCTGTCCGGCGGCACCACCGCCGGTGCGGCCGAGGACGTCACGATCCAGACCCTCACCGACGAGGACCTGCGGGCGATCGTCGAGGGCTGGTCCCGCGATCCGCACCGCGTCCTCGGCGCCCACCGCACCGGGAGCGGCTGGGCGGTGCGCACGCTGCGTCCGGACGCCGTCGCCGTCGCCGTCCTGGACGAGGACGGCAGCCGCTACGACGCCGTCCGACTGCACGGCGGGGAGATCTACGAGGCGCGCCTCCCCCGCCAGCCCGGCGACTACCGCATCGAGGTGGTCTACGGGGACGGGTCGGGCGGCACCACCACGCACACCGTCGACGATCCCTTCCGCTGGCTGCCCACGCTCGGCCCGCTCGACGAGCACCTCATCCGCGAGGGCCGGCACGAACGCCTCTGGGACGTGCTCGGGGCACACGTCCGGCGCTACGAGACACCCCGCGGCACGGTGGAGGGCGTCTCCTTCGCCGTCTGGGCGCCCAACGCCCGCGGCGTGAAGGTGACCGGCGACTTCGACTACTGGCAGGCCCGCGCGTACCCGATGCGGCACCTGGGGTCCTCCGGCGTCTGGGAGATCTTCATCCCCGGCGTGCAGGCCGGTGTCCGGTACCGCTACCACGTCCTCGGCGCCGACGGCACGTGGCGGGAGAAGTCCGACCCGCTGGCGTTCGCCACCGAGGTGCCACCGCTGAACGCCTCCGTGGTCACCGAGTCCTCCTACCAGTGGAAGGATGACGCCTGGCTGGCCACCCGCGCCGAGGCGGGGTGGCACCAGCGGCCCATGAGCATCTACGAGGTGCACGCCGGGTCCTGGCGCCAGGGGCTCTCCTACCGGGAGCTCGCCGACGAGCTCGTCGACTACGTCGTCTCCGCCGGCTTCACCCACATCGAGTTCATGCCGCTGGCCGAGCACCCCTTCGGCGGCTCCTGGGGCTACCAGGTCACCTCCTACTACGCCCCCACCTCGCGCTTCGGCAGCCCGGACGACCTGCGGTACCTGATCGACCGCGCCCACCAGGCCGGGATCGGCGTCATCGTCGACTGGGTGCCCGCGCACTTCCCCAAGGACGAGTGGGCGCTGGCCCGCTTCGACGGGACGCCGCTGTACGAGCACGGCGACCCGCGCCGGGGCGAGCAGCTGGACTGGGGCACCTACGTCTTCGACTTCGGCCGGTCCGAGGTCCGCAACTTCCTGGTCGCCAACGCGCTGTTCTGGGCCAAGGAGTTCCACGTCGACGGCATCCGCGTCGACGCCGTGGCCTCGATGCTCTACCTGGACTACTCCCGCGACGAGTGGCTGCCGAACAAGTACGGCGGCCGGGAGAACCTGGAGGCGGTGGCCTTCCTGCAGGAGTTCAACGCCACCGTCTACCGCGAGGTCCCCGGCGTGGTGACGATCGCCGAGGAGTCCACCGCCTGGCCGGGTGTCACCCGGCCCACGCACCTCGGCGGCCTGGGCTTCGGCTTCAAGTGGAACATGGGCTGGATGCACGACTCGCTGGCCTACGCCGAGCGGGAGCCGATCTACCGCAGCTACCACCACGGCCAGCTCACGTTCTCGATGCACTACGCCTACAGCGAGAACTACGTCCTGCCGATCAGCCACGACGAGGTCGTCTACGGCAAGGGCTCCATGTTGCGGAAGATGCCCGGCGACCGGTGGCAGCAACTGGCGAACCTGCGCGCCTACCTGGCGTACATGTGGGCCCACCCGGGCAAGCAGTTGCTGTTCATGGGTTCGGAGTTCGCGCAGGACTCCGAGTGGGCCGAGAGCCGCTCGCTCGACTGGTGGCACCTGGACGACCCGGCGCACCGCGGCGTCCTGCAGCTGGTGACCGATCTCAACGGCCGCTACAAGGAGGTCGACGCCCTCTGGTCCCTCGACGTCGATCCCACCGGCTTCCAGTGGATCGACGCCAACGACGCCTCGGGGAACGTGCTGTCGTTCCTCCGCTACGGAGCCGCGCCGCAAGCGGCGGCGGGCACCGCCGACGCCGAGGCGGTCGGTCCGGCCGGCGCCGTCGAGCCGGCCGCGCCGCAGGGGTCGGCGCTGGCCTGCGTCGTCAACTTCTCCGGCAGCCCCCACCACGAGTACCGGATCGGCCTGCCCCGGCCCGGGCAGTGGCGGGAGCTCCTCAACTCCGACGCCGAGGGCTACGGCGGCTCGGGGGTCGGCAACTACGGCGGTGTCGAGGCGGTGGCCCAGCCGTGGCACGGTCAGCCGTACTCGGCGACCATCTCCGCTCCGCCCCTCGGCACCGTCTGGTTCCTGCACGAGGGCTGATCGCCCGTCGCCTCCTCCGGCCGCGCCGCTCCGGTGCGGCCGGAGTGCCGCCGGTCGCCCGGTGCACCGGGCATGCTGTGCCGCGCGCGCCCGGCCGGGTGGGCACCCGCCGGGCACGTGGAGGAAGCGCCGGGATGAGGCCGCTACTGCGCCGGATGACCCCCGTGGTCGTCGCGGGACTGGTGCTCACCGGCTGCGCCACCGGGACCGTCCGCGGCCAGGCCTCCCCCGGGCCCGGTGAGCCGGTCGACGTCCCCGCCCAGGACTTCCCCGTCACCGGGGTCAGCGAGGAGCCCATCGACCAGTTCGCCCGGAACGCGCTGGCCGATCTGGAGGCGTTCTGGACGCAGGCCTACCCGGCGCACTTCGGCGGGCAGTACACCCCGCTGGCGGGCTACTTCTCGGTGGACTCCGCAGACCTCGACGAGAGCGCCTACCCGGAGACCGGCATCGGCTGCGAGGACTCGTCCACCGCACCCGAGGACGTGGCCGGGAACGCCTTCTACGACCCCGTCTGCGACGTCATCGCCTACGACCGCTCGCTGCTGCAGGAGCTCTCCGACGACCACGGCCGCTTCCTCGTCCCCGTGGTCATGGCCCACGAGTTCGGGCACGCCATGCAGGGCCGCTTCGGCTTCGCCGCGTCCGGTCGCAGCATCCAGGACGAGACCCAGGCCGACTGCCTGGCCGGGGCGTGGACGCGCTGGGTCGCCGACGGCGGGTCCCGCCACCTGTCCCTGCGCGAACCCGAGCTCGACGACGTCGTCCGCGGGTTCCTGCTGCTGCGCGACGACGTCGGGAGCGACCCCGACGACGTCGAGGCGCACGGCTCCTACTTCGACCGGGTCTCGGCGTTCTACGACGGCTTCGACACCGGCCTGGCCACCTGCCGCGACGCCTTCGGCGAGGACCGGCTGTTCACCGCGGCCGAGTTCCAGCCGACCGACCTCGACCAGGGCAACGCCGCATTCGACGACATCGTGACGTGGGTGGGGACGACGCTGCCCGCCTTCTGGGGCGAGGCCTTCCCCGATGCGCTGGGCAGCGAGTTCGACGCCCCCGAGGTCGCCGGCTTCCGAGGGGATGCGCCCGACTGCGCGGGGCTCGAGGACCGCGACCTGGGCTACTGCCGGGACGACCGGACCGTCTACATCGACGAGAGCGAGCTCGCGGTGCCCGCCTACGACGAGATCGGCGACTTCGCGCTGGCCACCGCCATGGCGCTGCCCTACGCCCTGGCGGTCCGCGACCAAGCCGGCCTGTCGGTCGATGACGGCGCGGCGATGTGGTCGGCGGTCTGCCTCACCGGCTGGTACGAGGCTCAGTGGTACGACGACGCCTTCGGCGAGCTGCTCGAGGCCGAGATCAGCCCCGGCGACCTGGACGAGGCCGTGCAGTTCCTGCTGCAGTACGGCGTCGACGACCGGGTCTTCCCGGACGTCGACACGTCGGGCTTCGAGCTGGTGGGCGCCTTCCGGACCGGCTTCCTCGACGGCGGGAAGGCCTGCGAGCTCGGCGGCTGACCCGCGCGGCGTTTGCGACCGCCCGGCGACGGTGATCCAGACAGCATGCCTCAGCGACGCGGGACCCGTCTGCTGGCCGCCCTCGTCGCGGTGCTGGCCACCGGCGTCCTGACCGGCTGCGGCGTCGTGGTGCTGGAACCGCCGCGCTCGTCCGGGCCGGGCCCGGGGACGGTCCCGGGCGGGAACTCCCCCGTCGTCGGCGCCACGGCGGAGGAGGTCGACGTGCTCGCCTCCGACGCGCTCGCCGACCTGGAGGTCTTCTGGGCCGGGGAGCTCCCCGAGGTGTTCGGCACCGCGTTCCAGCCGTTGCAGGGTGGCTACTTCAGCGTCGATCCCGGCGACCTCGACCCCCGGCAGTACCCGGACGGCGTCGGCTGCGGCGCCGCCCCCCGGGAGGTGGAGGACAACGCCTTCTACTGCCTGGACGGGCAGCGACCGAACTCCGACTCGATCACCTACGACCGCGCCTTCCTCGCTGAGCTCGCCTCCGGGTACGGCCGATTCCTGCCCGCGCTGGTGATGGCGCACGAGTTCGGGCACGCGGTGCAGGGCCGGGTCGGCGCCCCCTCGGCCTCGATCGCCATCGAGACGCAGGCGGACTGCCTCGCCGGCGCGTGGACCGCCTGGGTCGCCGCCGGGAACGCCGAGCGCTCGGAGATGGAGGAGGCCGATCTCGACGACCTGCTGCGCGGCTACTTCCTGCTCCGCGACCCGGTGGGCACGGGCACTGCGCAGCAGTCGGCCCACGGCTCCTACTTCGACCGCGTCTCCGCCTTCCAGGAGGGCTTCGACGCCGGGGCGGTCGCCTGCCGCGACGAGTTCGGGCCCGAGCGGGTGTTCACCCAGAGCCAGTTCACCCGGGACGACGACTTCCGCCGGCAGGGCAACCTGCCCTACGACCAGCTGGTCAGCCTGGTCGACAGCGCCCTGCCGGCGTTCTGGGAGCGGGTGTTCGCCGAGGACTTCGGCGGGCGGTTCGACGCTCCCCCGCTCGAGCCCTTCGCCGGCCGTGCGCCGGGCTGTGCACCGGCCGATCGCGACCTCGTCTACTGCGCCGACGGCAACGTGGTCGGCTTCGACGAGGGCCTCACCAGGGAGGCGTACCGGCTGGGCGACTTCGCCGTCGCGACGGCGATCTCCATCCCCTATGCGCTGGGCGCCCGCGACCAGCTGGGCCTGGACCCGGCCGATCCGGATGCGATCCGTTCGGCGGTGTGCCTCACCGGCTGGTTCAGCGCGGAGGTCAACCGGGGCGCGGTGCCGGGGACGGAGGTCTCACCCGGGGACATCGACGAGAGCGTGCTCTTCCTGCTCACCTACGGCGTCGAGGAGCAGGTCCTGGGTGCCGCCCAGCTGTCGGGCTTCCAGCTGGTCGACGTCTTCCGGGGAGGGTTCGTGGAGGGCGCCGCCGCCTGCGACGTCGCGGCCTAGAAGAGCGCGGCGGTGAGCTGGCGCCGGGCCTGGTTCACCCGCGGGTCCTGGTCGCCCACCACGGCGAACAGCTCCACCAGGTGCTTGCGCGCCGCGTCCCGGTCCTCACCGGCGGTGCGCCGGACCACGTCGAGCAGCCGGTCGAAGGCCGCCTCGATGTTGCCCGTGCCGAGCAGGAAGTCCGCGGCGCGGGTTTGCGCGGCGACGTCGTCCGGAGCCGCGTCAGCGGCGGCCAGCGCGTCGGGGCCGGCCTCCTCGGCCCGCCGGAAGAGCTGCACCTGGCGCAGCGCCAGCGCCGCGTCGGCGTGGTCGGGCTCCTCGGCGAGGATGGCCTGGTAGGCGGCTTCGGCGGCGGCGAGGTCACCACGCTCGAGCGCGGCCTCGGCGGCGTCCAGGCGCGGGTCCTCCGACTCCTCCGGCGCCGTACCCGGAACGGCCCCGCCGGTGGTCGCCTGCACCAGCTCGGTGACGAACTGGCGCGCCTGCTCCTCGGGGATCGCACCGGTGAACTCGGCGACGAGCTGCCCCTGCCAGACCGCCTTGACGGCGGGGATGCCCTGCACCCGCAGCCCCTGGGCGAGCGCCGGGTTGGCCTCGACGTCGACCTTGGCGAGCACCCAGGAGCCGCCGCCCTCGACGGCCAGCGCCTCGAGCACCGGGGAGAGCTGCTTGCACGGCCCGCACCACTCTGCCCACAGGTCCAGCACCACCGGCACCTGGAACGACCGGTCGAGGACCTCGGCCTGGAAGGTCGCCTCGGTGACGTCGACGACGGCGCCCCCCGGCGCACCGGCCGGTGCTGCGGCGCTCGGCGGTGGGGCCGCCTGCGCCCGGGCGGCCGCCTCGGACCGCGCCTTGACCGCGGCGAGGTCGACCGCACCGGCCATCGCGGCCGCCATCTGGGCCTGCTGGGCCTGCGCGCGCGGGTCGGGACGTCCTGGACGGGTCGGCTGCATGTACCTATTGTCTCCCTACCGGTCGACACCGCAGCCAGGGGCCGTCGCGGCCTGCGTGGAGCCCATCCGTCGCGCCACCCGGGGAGCCTCCGGGCGCCGCGACGAGGCCCGCTCAGAACCGCGCGGGCTCGGTGTAGCCGCCCCATTCGGTGCGCAGCGCGTCGCAGATCTCCCCGAGGGAGGCTTCGGCCCGCGCCGCGTCGAGCATCGCCGGCACCATGTTGGCGTCCGTGCGGGCGACCTCGACCATCCGCTCGACCGCGGCGCGGGCGGCGTCGTCGTCCCGCCGCTGCCGACGGCCGGCGAGCTCGGCCTTCTGGTCGACCTCGACCTGGTGGCTGACCCGCAGGATCTCCAGCTTGTCGTGGGCGTCCACCGAACCGACCAGCGTGTTGACGCCGACGACCTTCTTGTCGCCCTTCTCCAGGGCCCGCTGGTACGCGAACGCGGCCTCGGCGATCTCCCCGGTGAACCACCCGTCCTCGATACCCCGCAGGACCCCGGAGGTCATCGTGCCGTCGGTGCCCATGTCGCGGATGCGGGCGAAGATCTCCTCGGCCTGCCGCTCGATGTCGTCGGTGAGCGCCTCGACGTACCACGACCCGCCCAGCGGGTCCGCGACGTTGACCACCCCGGTCTCCTCGGCGATGACCTGCTGGGTGCGCAGGGCGATCTGCGCCGCCTTCGCGCTCGGCAGCGCGAGCACCTCGTCGAGGGCATTCGTGTGCAGGCTCTGGGTGCCGCCGAGCACGGCGGCCAGCGCCTCCACCGCGGTGCGGGTGATGTTGTTGTCCGGCTGCTGGGCGGTGAGCGACACCCCCGCCGTCTGGGTGTGGAAGCGCAGCTGCTGCGCCTTCTCCGTGGTCGCCCCGTACACGTCGCGCAGCCAGCGGGCCCAGATCCGGCGCGCGGCACGGAACTTCGCGATCTCCTCGAAGAAGTCGATGTGCGCGTCGAAGAAGAAGGACAGCCCGGGTGCGAACTGCTCGATGTCCAGGCCGCGGGAGAGGCCCAGCTCCACGTAGGCGAAGCCGTCGGCCAGCGTGTACGCCAGCTCCTGCGCGGCGGTCGAGCCCGCCTCGCGGATGTGGTAGCCCGAGACGCTGATCGGCTTGTACGCCGGGATGTGCTCGGCGCAGTACTCCATGAGGTCGCCGATCAGGCGCAGGTGCGGCTCGGGCGGGAAGAGCCACTCCTTCTGCGCGATGTACTCCTTGAAGATGTCGGTCTGCAGCGTGCCGTTGAGGCGGCCGATGTCCGCGCCCTGGCGCTCGGCGGCGACCAGGTACATGCAGAACACCGGGACGGCGGGGCCGCTGATGGTCATCGACGTCGTCGTCGCCTCGAGGTCGATGCCGTCGAAGAGCTCGTCCATGTCCACCGCGGTGTCGATGGCGACGCCGCAGTGCCCGACCTCGCCGAGGCTGCGGGGATCGTCGGAGTCGCGGCCCATGAGGGTGGGCATGTCGAACGCGACCGACAGCCCGCCGCCGCCCTCGGCCAGGATCATCTTGTAGCGCTCGTTGGTCTGCTTCGCGTTGCCGAAGCCCGCGAACTGGCGGATCGTCCACGCCCGCCCGCGGTAGCCGGTGGCGTGCAGCCCCCGGGTGAAGGGGAACTCCCCCGGGTAGCCGATGCGCTCGAAGTTCTCGACGGCGCTCTCGTCGGCCGGGCCGTACACCGGATCGACCTCGACGCCCGAGAGGGTGGTGAAGTCGGCGTTCCGCACCCGCCCCGCCGCGAGCGCCGCCTCGTACCGCTGCTGCCACCGCTGCCGCGCGTCCTGGGTCATGACCAGATGCTAGGACGTCCAACTATCGTGTGTCGACCGTCACCCGGCTCGATCTCCGGCGACGTCCCCGGCGCCCAGCCGCACCTTCCGCAGCGTGCCGAACAGCTGCTCCCGCTCCGCCTCGGAGAGCTCGGCCAGCCCGAACTCCACGGCCATGAGCGCCGTGGTCGCCACCTCGACCACCGCGCGCCCGCGGTCGGTGATCGCCGCCAGCACCCCGCGGCCGTCGGCCGGGTTCGGCCGCCGGTCCACGTAGCCCGCGGCCACCAGGCGCTCGATCGCGTTGGTGACGCTGGTCGGGTGCACCATCAGCCGGCTGCCGACGACCTTCAGCGGGAGCTCGCCGCTGCGGCTGAAGGTGAGCAGCACGAGCACCTCGTACCGGGCGAAGGTCAGCCCGTGCGGCCTGAGCACCTCGTCGAATCGGGCGAGCAGGATCTGCTGTACCCGGAAGAGCGACGTCGCCGCGCGCATGGCCGACGCCGGGCCGAAGCGCTGCTCCCACGTCTCCCCTGCCCGCTCGATCGGGTCGAAGGGCAGCCCCAGCGGTCGGACCATGAGCGGCACGCTACCGGGCCACTTCGCCGTGCCGAGATGGCCAGCGAACCGGTATCACCCGTCGGCGAAGGCGGTTCCCAGCCCATCTCGGCGCGGATCTGTGGACGACGACCGGGCAGCCCCCCGCGGTAGGCCAGGGTCCGGTCGTGCCCAGACCTCCGGTGCGTCCACCCCGTCTCCAGGGCACCGTCTTCCGTGGTTCCGCCGCGGGGCGCGCCGGGCTGCTGATCCGGCACCAGGTACAGAGCTCGGCGTGGCGGCGGGCCTTTCCCGACGTCTACGCCTGCGCGTCGCTCGACCTCACCCATGAGCTCCGCGCCGGAGCCGCCACGAGCCTCCTCGTCCCCGGCGCGGTGGCCTGCGGGCGAACCGCAGCGGTGCTGTGGGGAGTCGGCCTCGCCACGCCCGACGACGACGACGACGACGAGTGCACCGTTCCCCGGACCTCGGGGGTCGTCCTGTCGCCGGCATCCGCGTGAACCGGCGTGCGCTGCACCCCGACGACGTCACCGAACGGCACGGCGCGCCCGCCACCACCCCCCTGCGGACGGCCCTCGACGTCGCGCGGATCCGCCCACCGGATGAAGCAGTCGTCGCACTGGACCGGTTCCTCCGCCCGGGACTGGTGTCCCTGAACGAGGTGCGCATTGCGGCTCAGCGGGTCACCGGGCGGGACTGCCGGGCGGTTCGGACGGCGACGGCACTCGCCGACGGGCTGGCCGAGTCGCCCCAGGAGACACGTCTGCGCCTGCTCCTCCACCGGTCCACACTCCCCGCCCCGGTCGCGCAGTACAGCGTCCGGACGTCCGACCGGTTCATCGCCCGGGTCGGCTTCGCCTGGCCGGAACTCCGACTGGCCCTCGAGTACGACGGTGAGTGGCATGGCGAGCGGCAGCAGGTAGGGCGGGATCGCCGGCGACTCGACCGGCTCAGCGGCGCGGGCTGGACGGTGCTCTTCGTGACCGCGGCCGACCTGCACCGACCCGAGCTGCTCCTGGCACGGATCGCCCGCTTCGTGGCATCGAGATCAGCCCTGAACCGGTTCTCCACCCTGCGGTGACCGGCCTCGTCCGGACCCCGACGAGGTCGACGTGAGCTCGGCGGCGGCCCCGGTCAGCGGAGGGCGGGGCGCAGCGGCGGGAAGTGCCGGATGCCGAACACCTCGCGCAGCGCGACCTGGGCGGCGTTGTCCCCGCACGCGCCGTGCACGGCGGGACCGGGCGGGGTCGCCGCCGAGGCGAGGTAGACGCCAGACACCGGCGTCTTGTACGTGTTCCACCGGGGCACCGGACGGGCCAGCATCTGCCGCAGCGTCGCCTGGCCGTTGGAGATGTCCCCACCGGGGTAGCTGGGGTTCCACTCCTCCATCGCCACCGCGTTCTTCGTGTACCGCTCGAGCACCGTGTCGCGGAATCCGGGGGCGAAGCGCTCGATCTGCCGCTCGATGGCGTCGGTCATGTCGACGTCGGCGCCGTGCGGCACGTGGACGTAGGCCCAGAGGATGTGCCCGCCTTCCGGTGCGCGGGTGGGATCGGGCACCGTGGGCTGCACGGCGAGCACGTACGGGCGGTCGGGAATCTCCCCGCGGTTGGGAGCACGCTCACCGGCGATGGTCTCGTCCAGGTTACCGGCGACGTGGACGGTGCCGGCCCGCCGGACGTCGGGGTTGGTCCACGGCACCGGTTCGGACAGGATCCAGTCGATCTTGAAGACGCCCGCGCCGTGGCGGTACCGGGACACCCAGCGGCGGTAGCCCTCGTGCACCCGGTCGCCGGCCATCGCGACGAAGGCCCGCGGGGTGGTGTCGAGCAGCACGGCCGGGACGCCGTCGAACTCGCGCAGGTCGGTGACGTGGTGGCCGGTGACCACCTCGCCGCCCTGCTCCTCGAGCGCGGTCACCATCGCGTCGGCGAGCCTCTGCGACCCGCCCTCGATCAGCGGCCACCCGACGTGGTGGGACAACATCGTGAGCAGCATGCCCAGCGCGGAGGTCAGCGGCTGGCTGAGGTCGAGCATGCCGTGCGCGGCCGCGCCCCCGAGCAGCGCCCGGGCCTCCTCGCTCTCGAAGTGCCGCTGCGCCAGCCAGCGCACGTTGGGCAGGCCGGCGAGGCCGAACGTGGCGATCTGCGGCACGCTGCGGGTCGGCAGCCGCCGCAGCCGGCTGGTCAGGAAGAAGTCGACGACATCGGTCCCGTGCTCCACCAGCGGCCCGAACAGCCGGCGGTAGGCGTCCGCGTCCGCGCCCAGCCCCACCGCCGTCTCCTCCAGTGACCGGACCGACACCGCCGCGCGCCCGCCGTCGAGCGGATGCGCGAAGTTGATCTCCGGGTGCACCAGGCGCACGCCGCGGCTCTCCGGGTCGAACTCCCGGAAGAACGGCGCCGCGGCGGCCATCGGCTGCACGATCGAGCAGACGTCGTGGTGGTAGCCCGGGCGCATGAGCTCCTCGGTGCGCAGGCCGCCGCCGGGGCGCTCCGCCGCTTCCACCACCTGCACGCGCAGCCCCGCGGCGGACAGGCGCAGCGCCGCCGCCAGCCCGTTGGGTCCCGCTCCGACGACGACAGCGTCCGCCTTGCCGTTCAATGCCGCAGCCCGTTCACCCGTCCATCCTGGCCGCACCTGGCGCGACCTGCCCGGTCAGCGCCTACAACTGGCCGAGCAGCTCGTCGGCGGCGCGGTAGGGATCGGTCCCGCCGTCGACCACCTGGTCGGCGAGCGCGCCCAGCGCGGCCGATCCGCGCACGTCGCCCATCCGCTCCCGCAACGTCGCCAGTGCGATCGCCTCGATCTCGCGGGCGGCCCGCTCGCTGCGACGACGGTGGCCCTCACCGGAGGACTCCAGCCACTGCCGGTGCTCCTCGATCCTCGCCAGCACGTCGTCGATCCCGTTGTCGGTGTCCCGGGCGGCGACCGTGCGGCAGATGGGCGGCCGCCAGTGGCCGGCCTCGGAGTGCCGGCCGCCGAGGGAGAGCATGTAGCGCAGGTCGCGCACGGTCTGGTCCGCGCCGTCCCGATCGGCCTTGTTGACGACGAAGACGTCGGCGACCTCGAGGATCCCGGCCTTCGCCGCTTGGATGCCGTCGCCCATCCCGGGGGCGACGAGGACCAGCGTGGTGTCGGCGAGCGAGGCGATCTCCAGCTCCGACTGCCCGACGCCGACGGTCTCGATCAGCACCACGTCGCAGCCGGCCGCGTCGAGCACGCGCAGCGCCTGCGGGGTGGCCCACGAGAGGCCGCCGAGGTGGCCGCGGGAGGCCATGGAGCGGATGAAGACGCCGCCGTCCCCGGCGTGGTCCTGCATCCTGACCCGGTCACCGAGCAGGGCGCCACCGGAGAACGGCGACGACGGGTCGACCGCGAGCACCCCGACCCGCTTGCCCGCCTGCCGCAGTGCCCGCACCAGCGCCGTCGTCGAGGTGGACTTGCCCACCCCCGGGGAGCCGGTCAGCCCGATCACCTGGGCGTGGCCGGTGTGCGGGGACAGCGCTGCGGCGACCTCGCGCAGGGCGGGGCTGGCGTCCTCCACCAGGGAGATCAGCCGCGCCACCGAGCGCGCGTCGCCCTCCCGCGCGCGCTCCACCAGCGTCGGGACGTCGACCGAACGCCGGGAGCGGCGGGTGGGTCGGGGCCCGGCGGGGACGGGGGTGGACGTCTGGACCGCAGTCCCCTCCGGGGGTCCGCTCACGCCTTCGCGGGGACGTGCAGGATCAGCGCGTCGCCCTGACCGCCGCCACCGCACAGCGCGGCGGCACCGACCCCGCCACCGCGACGGCGCAGCTCCAGCGCCAGGTCCAGCACGATCCGGGCGCCGCTCATGCCGACCGGGTGCCCCAGGGCGATGGCGCCACCGTTGGGGTTCACCTTCTCCGGGTCGATCCCGAGCTCGCGGGTGGACACGATGCCCACGGCGGCGAAGGCCTCGTTCAGCTCCACCAGGTCGAGTGACTGCGGGTCGATGCCCTCCCGCTCGCAGGCCTTCTGGATCGCCCGCGACGGCTGGCTCTGCAGCGTGGCGTCGGGCCCGGCGACGACGCCGTGCGCACCGATCTCCGCGAGCACGGTGCAGCCGAGCTCGGCGGCCTTCTCGGCGCTCATGACGACGACCGCGCAGGCGCCGTCGGAGATCTGCGAGGCGCTGCCGGCGGTGATCGTCCCGTCCTTGGCGAACGCCGGCTTCAGCTTGGAGAGGCTCTCCGCGGTGGTGTCGGGGCGGATGCCCTCGTCCTCGCGGAACTCGATCGGGTCGCCCTTGCGCTGGGGGATGAGGACCGGGGTGATCTCCTCGTCGAAGATCCCGTCCTTGGCGGCGCGCGCGGCCTTCTGGTGGCTGGCGGCGGCGAACTCGTCCTGCTCCTCGCGGGTCAGGTCGTAGCGGCTGTTGGCCTGCTCGGTGAGCACCCCCATGGCCACCTGGTCGAAGGTGTCCGAGAGGCCGTCGTGCGCCATCGAGTCGATGAGCTTGGTGTCGCCGTACTTCGTGCCGGTCCGCGAGCCGGCGAGCAGGTGCGGCGCCTGGGTCATGGATTCCATGCCACCGGCGACGACGACGTCGAACTCCCCGGCGCGGATCAGCTGGTCGGCCAGCGCGATCGCGTCGAGGCCGGAGAGGCAGACCTTGTTGAGCGTGAAGGACGGCACCGACATGGGGATGCCGCCGGCGACCGCGGCCGGGCGGGCCGGGTTCTGGCCGGCGCCGGCCTGGATGACCTGGCCCATGATCACGTAGTCGACCTGGTCGCCGGAGATGCCGGCGCGCTCGAGGGCGGCCTTGATGGCGACGCCGCCGAGGTCGGCCGCGGAGAAGTCCTTGAGGGAGCCGAGCAGCCGCCCCATCGGGGTGCGGGCGCCGCTGACGATGACCGAGCGGGACATGCTGCCTCCAGTGCCGGGCCGCCGCCGGTGGCGACCACGTTGTCGGGACGCACCGCGATCGACCGCGACCGGGCAGGTCACGACCAGGCGCGGCGCCGGGCCTTCCCGGAAGGATAGGACGGCGCTCCGACGTGCGGCAGGGCGACATCTGCGGTGGCCGTCACGGCCCCGGGGTGACCCCGGCACCCCGACCCGTCGTCTCAGACGTCTTGGCGGCATCATGCCCGCGTGACCACCAACGACGCCCATCGCACCAGCACTCCCGCCGGTCTGCCCGCGGGGCTGTTCACCACCATCGACCACGTCGGCATCGCCGTCCCCGACCTGGACGAGGCCATCGCCTTCTACGCGCAGGCCTTCGGCGTGCAGTCGGTGCACGAGGAGACCAACGAGGAGCAGGGCGTCCGCGAGGCGATGCTCGCCGTCGGCACCGGCGACACCCGGATCCAGCTGCTCGCGCCGCTCACCCCGGAGTCGACGATCGCCAAGTTCATCGGCCGCTCCGGGCCCGGCCTGCAGCAGCTGGCCTTCCGGGTCGACGACGTCGAGGCGGTCAGCGCGACGCTGCGCGAGCGCGGCCTGCGCCTGCTCTACGACGTCCCCAAGCGGGGGACGTCGGACAGCCGGGTGAACTTCATCCACCCGAAGGACGCCGGCGGTGTCCTGGTGGAGCTCGTCGAGCCCGCCGCCGCCCCCGCCCACTGACCGGCTGCACCCCCGCTGTTACCCATCGGTAACCTCTGCGCACCCGCACCGCCCTCCGAGCCGGCCGACGACGGCCACCGATGACCCGGGAGTACGCGTGAACGAGATCAGGGACGCCATCCTCGCCGACCAGTTGGACGCGTTGGGGAGCCTGGCAGTGCCGGAGTCCTACCGCGCCGTGCTCGTCCGCAAGGACGAGCAGGACATGTTCGTGGGCCTGTCCACGAAGGACAAGGACCCCCGCAAGTCGCTGCACGTCGAGGAGGTCGCGACCCCCGATCTCGGCCCGGGCGAGGCGATCGTCGCCGTCATGGCGTCCTCGGTGAACTACAACACCGTGTGGACGTCGATCTTCGAGCCGGTCTCGACGTTCGGCTTCCTGGAGCGCTACGGAAGGGTGTCCGAGCTCACCAAGCGGCACGACCTGCCCTACCACGTCGTCGGCTCCGACCTGGCCGGCGTCGTGCTGCGCGTGGGCCCGGGCGTCAACAAGTGGAAGGCGGGCGACGAGGTCGTGGCGCACTGCCTCTCGGTGGAGCTCGAGGACCCGGCCGGCCACGACGACACGATGATGGATCCCCAGCAGCGCATCTGGGGCTTCGAGACCAACTTCGGCGGGCTCGCCGAGCTCGCGCTGGTCAAGAGCAACCAGCTCATGCCCAAGCCGGCCCACCTGTCCTGGGAGGAGGCGGCCAGCCCCGGGCTGGTCAACTCCACCGCCTACCGCCAGCTGGTGAGCAGGAACGGTGCCGCCATGAAGCAGGGGGACACCGTGCTGATCTGGGGCGCCTCCGGCGGCCTGGGCTCCTACGCCACCCAGATGGCGCTCAACGGCGGTGCGATCCCGGTGTGCGTCGTGAGCAACCCGGAGAAGGCCGAGATCGTCCGCACGATGGGCGCCGAGTTGGTCATCGACCGTTCCGCCGAGGGCTACCAGTTCTGGAAGGACGAGAACACCCAGGACCCCAAGGAGTGGCAGCGCCTGGGCAAGAAGATCCGTGAGCTGACCGGCGGCGACGACGTCGACATCGTCTTCGAGCACCCCGGCCGGGAGACGTTCGGCGCCAGCGTCTACGTCGCCAAGAAGGGCGGCACGATCGTCACCTGCGCCTCCACCACCGGCTACATGCACGAGTACGACAACCGCTACCTCTGGATGAACCTCAAGCGGATCGTCAGCTCGCACTTCGCCAACTACAAGGAGGCGTGGGAGGCCAACCGGCTCATCGACAAGGGGCTGATCCACCCGACGCTGTCCAAGGTCTACCCGATGGCTGACGTCGGCCAGGCCGCCCTCGACGTCCACCGCAACGCCCACCAGGGCAAGGTCGGCGTCCTGACCCTCGCCCCCGAGGAGGGCCTGGGCGTGAAGGACGCCGAGAAGCGCGCCAAGCACCTCGAGGCGATCAACCGCTTCCGCGGGCTCTGACAGAGGCCCCCTCACCTCTCGCGCGCTCGGGGCGAGTCTCCGGACCGGGCCACCCCGGGGCCGGCGCGTGGCGCCAGGGGCGTCCGGGGCGTCCGGGGCACCTGGGATTGGACTCCGCGGGACCGGTGACGGGCCCTTCCCCTTCTGCGAGGATGGACGTATGAGCGACCCCCGCCGCGATCTGCCGATGCACGAGGCCCAGCACTCGTTCGACGTGGTCCTGCGGGGGTACGACCGCGGCCAGGTCGCCGAGACGATCGAGCGGCTGGAGGCCGACTTCCGCATCGCGCTGGCCGACCGTGATGCCGCCGCCGCCCGGACGGCGGACCTGGCCGGCCAGCTGTCGGCCCTGCACGGCGAGATCGAGTCGCTGCGCCGTAAGGCCGCGACGGCGTCGGCGCCCACGTTCGAGAACATCAGCGAGCGCATCCAGCACATGCTGCAGCTCGCCGAGGAGGAGGCGGGCGAGATCCGCCGCGCCGCCGAGAACGACGCGATGGCCGTCCGCGAGCAGACCGCCGCCGAGGAGCGGGCGCTGCTCGAGCGCCACGCCGCCGGGCAGGCCGAGGTCGAGCGCATGATCGCCGAGGCCCGGCACAGCGCCGAGCAGATCGCGCAGAAGGCCCAGATCCGGGCCGACGAGCTGGTCGCCAAGGCGCAGGAGCGGGTGGCCCGGCTCGACGCCGAGTCGCAGGCCCGCCGCGCCAAGGTCGAGGAGGACTTCGAGATCGCGCAGCGCGCCCGCCGCGCGGAGGCCGCCCGGGCCGAGGAGGATCGCGAGCGCGTCTCGGTCCAGGCCGCGCGCCAGCGGATCGCCGGGGCCGAGCAGCACGCGGCCCAGCTGGTCGCCGATGCCGAGGCCCGCGCCGAGGCCATCCGCGAGGTCCGCGACGAGCTGACCAGCCGGCTGGTCCAGGCCCGCCGGCTGCTGGACGACCTGCCCGACCTCGGTGACCGCCCCCAGCAGTCCGGTGACGACGCCGGCACCGCGCGGCGCCCCCAGCCGGCCCCGCCCGCCGCGCGGGAGACCTCGCCGGAGCAGCAGGTCCCCCGGCGGCCCGCCGCGCAGCAGCCCGCTTCCGCGGCGCCGGCCTCGCCGAGCCCGGGCCCCCAGCCGGCCTCCGCGGGTCAGCCGGCGCCCGCTGCCCAGTCGCCGGCACCGGTCGCCGGGCCGCAGACCGCCCAGCAGCCGGCCGTCCAGGTCACCCGTGGGGAGGGCGAGGCCGCCGCGGCCCGCCAGCCCACGCGCACCGACCCGGTGACCGCCACGTTCCCCGCGGCCCACCGCTCCGGGGAGACCACCACCCGGCAGCTGCCCATGCCGCCGCGGCCCGCGCCCACCGGCGCCACCACGGCTCCCCAGCCGGCCACCACCCAGTCGATCGACGAGCCGGTGGGCCAGGGGCGCTCCTGAACTCCACGCGCCACCTCGCGACAGCCCGCGTCCGACCAGGGCGCGGGCTGTCGGCCGTCCTGGTCCTCGTGCTCGTCGTGTTCGGCGCCGTTCTCGGCACCCCGGGCCGTGCCCTGGCCGAGGAGCCGGCGGCGGGGCTGCTGCGGGTCGCGCACCTGTCCCCCGACAGCCCGGCGGTGGACGTCTCCCTGACCGCTGCCGCACCGGCCGGGGAGGTGCTCACCGAACCGGGTCCCGTCGTGGCGGCGGGGCTCCGGTACGGCGACGTAGGCAGCTACGCGGAGCTGCCGCCCGGTGCCTACGCGGTCAGCGTCCGCGCCGCCGGCGCCCCGGACACCACGCCACCGGCGCTCTCCGCCCGCGTCGAGGTGGCCGCCGGTCAGGCGTCGACCGTGGCGCTCGCCGGGTCCTTCGCCCGGCTGTCGCTGGCGTCCTTCCCCGACGACCTCAGCGCGCCTCCCCCGGGCACCGCGCGGGTCCGGGTGCTCGCCGCGGCCGCCTCGCTGCCCTCGCTCGACGTGGTGCTGGACGACGGCTCGCCGCTCGCGGCGGATCTGCGCTTTCCAGGTGCCGGGCCGCCGGTCACGGTGCCCGGCGGGAGGTACCGGGCCGAGGTACCCGGCGCGGGCGCGGCCGTCGCGCTGGACCTGCCGACCGGCTCCGTCCGCACGCTGCTGGCCCTCGACCGGCCCGGCGGCGGTATCGAGCTTCGCGGGGTCGTGGACGCCACCGGGCCGGCGACGCCCCCTGCGGGCGGCGTCGAGGCCGGTGGCGGACCGGGCCCGGCCGTGAGCTGGCTGCCGCACGTTCTCGCCGTCCTGGCCGCCGCGGCACCGGATCCGGCTCCGGTGGAGGCCGCCCCGGTGCGGCTGCGGGTGCCGGCCGCCGGCATCGACACCGCCGTCGTCGGCGCCGGGCTGGACGGCGACGGCGCGCTCGTCCCACCGGCGGACCCGGCGCTGACCGGCTGGTTCACCGGCGGCCCGCTCCCGGGCGCGCCCGGCCCGGCGGTCCTCACGGGCCACGTGGACTGGGCCGGCCGCCCGGGCGCCCTCGGCGGTCTCGCGGAGGTCACCCCCGGCGACGAGGTCCGGGTGGAGCGGGCCGACGGCACGACGGCCCGGTTCCGGGTGACCGCCGTCGACCGTTACGCCAAGACGGGCTTCCCCGGGTCCGTGGTCTACGCCCCCACTACGGGAGCCGAGCTCCGGCTCATCACCTGCGGTGGGCCGTTCGCCGCCGAGCGGGGCAGCTACCGCGACAACGTGGTGGTGTCCGCGGAGCTCGTGACCTGAGCGAACGGCCATCCGCCGAGGGCCTGACGCGAGCCCGCGGGGATGGCGGGAGTGCGCGGTCCCTCGTCAGCGTCGCCGCGCGCGCGAGCGCCAGCAGGTGGTGTGCCAGTGCCGCCGCAGGTCCGCGGCGGAGTGGACGTCCCAGGCGTCGAGGTCGGAGTTCCGGGCGTAGGCGGGCCAGCTGACCACGTGCGGCGTCCCGGGGCGGATCTCCTGGTCGCAGCCGGGGCAGCGGTAGGTCTTGCCCGTGGCCGCCCCGGTGATCGCCCGGACGACCCAGTCGCCGTCGGACGCCTCCTCGACCTGCTCGGGACGACGGACCGGGTGGCGCCCCGAGGAACGCGACCCGGTCCGTGGACGGCGACGGGGCACCCGTCAGCGGCTGACGTAGTCCCGGAAACCACGACCGGTCTTCCGGCCGAGGTAGCCGGCGGTGACCAGGTGCTCGAGCAGCGGCGCCGGCGCGAACCCCGGCTCTCGGAACTCGGTGTAGAGCTCCTTCTCGATCGCCAGCGAGACGTCCAGGCCGACGACGTCGAGCAGCTCGAAGGGCCCCATGGGGTAGCCGCAGCCGACCTTCATCGCGGCGTCGATGTCGTCGGCCGTGGCGTAATGCGCCTCCAGCATCTTCACCGCGTCGTTCAGGTACGGGAAGAGCAGGGCGTTCACGATGAACCCGGCCCGGTCGGTGCAGGAGACCGCGCGCTTGCCCAGCTGCGCCGACACCGCGTGGATGGTCGCCGCGGCGTCCGGGGCGGTGGAGATGGTCGAGACGACCTCCACCAGCTTCATGACCTGCGCGGGGTTGAAGAAGTGCATGCCCACGACGTCGGCCGGGCGGCCGCCGGCCTTGGCGCACTCGATGACCGGCAGGCTCGACGTGGTCGTGGCCAGCACGGCCCCGGGCTTGGCGATCTCGCCCAGGTTGGCGAACAGCGCCTCCTTGACCGGCAGCGACTCGACGACGGCCTCGATGACCAGGTCGCGGTCGGCGAGGTCGTCCAGCGACGTGGTGCCGGTGACCCGGCCCAGGATCTCGTCCCTGGCGTTCTCCTCCAGCCGGCCGCGGACGACCTGCTTGTCCAGCGACTTGGTGACCGCCGTGGTGACGGCCTCGACCTTCTCGGCGGAACGGGCCACGAAGACGACGTCGTAGCCACCCTTGGCGACGACCTCGATGATCCCGGTGGCCATGGTCCCGGAGCCGACGACGCCCACGGTCCGCACCGGTCGGGCTCCCTCGGCCGCGCCGCCGGGGGTGGGGGTCGCCTCGTCGGCGACGACCTCCGCGGAGCCGGCCGCGGCGTAGGTGTAGAAGCCCCGGCCGACCTTCCGGCCCAGCAGGCCCGCGGTCATCATCTGCTTGATGATCGGGCTCGGCGCGTGCAGCCGGTTGCGCGACTGCTTGTACATCGTGTCGAGGATCTCGTAGGCGGTGTCGATGCCGATGAGGTCCATGAGCGCCAGCGGGCCCATGGGCAGGCCGCACCCCAGGCGCATCGCCGCGTCGATGTCCTCCCGGCTGGCGTACCGGTTCTCGTACATCGACACGGCGTGGTTGAGGTAGCCGAACAGCAGCGCGTTGGCGATGAAGCCCGCCTTGTCGCCGATCGTGACGTCGACCTTGCCGAGTCGTTCGGCCAGCGCCTCGACGTCCTCGACCACCGAGGGCTCGGTGACGACGGTGCGCACCACCTCGACCAGCTTCATGACCGGCGCCGGGTTGAAGAAGTGCATCCCGATGACCTTGCTCGGCCGTCCGGTGACGACCGACAGCTCGGTGACCGAGAGGCTCGAGGTGTTCGTCGCCAGGATGGTGTCCGGCGGGCAGATCTTGTCCAGCTTCGCGAAGAGGTCGGCCTTGAGCTCCATCCGCTCGGGCACCGCCTCGACGACCAGCTCGACGTCGCCCAGGTCCTCCAGCGAGGTGGAGAAGCGGATGCGCTCGAAGATGGCGTCGCGCTCGGCGGCATCGAGCTTGCCGCGGGCGACGGCCCGGTCGGTGGACTGCTCGACGTGGCTCCGGCCCCGGGCCAGCGCCTCGTCGCTGATCTCCACGGCGGTGACCGACAGGCCCGCCCGTGCGAACACCTCGGCGATGCCGGCACCCATGGTGCCCAGCCCCACGACGCCGACCTCGTTCAGTTCCCTGGGCACGGTTGCCATCTCCTCCCACCGCCGGTGATCGCGGGCAGTCTCTCACCCGCCGCCCGCGGGAGGACGGGGTCTCCTCAGAAGAGCCGCTGGGTGGGGTCGTCGGTGCCCTTGAGGACGGCGTAGTCGACGGTGAGGCAGTCGATGCCGCGGTCCTGGGCGAGCACCCGGGCCTGCGGCTTGATCTCCTGCGCGGCGAAGACGCCCTTGACCGGGGCGAGCAGCGGATCCCGGTTGAGCAGCTCGAGGTAGCGGGTCAGCTGCTCCACGCCGTCGATCTCGCCGCGCCGCTTGATCTCCACCGCCACCACCGCGCCGGAGGCGTCGCGGCAGAGCAGGTCCACCGGCCCGATCGCCGTCGGGTACTCCCGGCGCACCAGCGACCAGCCGGGCCCGAAGGTCTCGACGTGCAGCGCGAGCAACCGCTGCAGCTCCGCCTCGACGCCGTCCTTCTGCAGGCCCGGGTCCGTGCCGAGCTCCTGCGCGTGGTCGTGCAGGACCTCCTCGATGCTGATGATCAGCTGCTCACCGGCCTTGTTGGTGACCGTCCACGTGCCCGAGCCGTCGGTCAGGTCCTCCTCCAGCCGGCAGGGCGGGCTCATCCAGTTCAGCGGCTTGTACGCGCGGTCGTCGGCGTGCACCGACACCGACCCGTCGGCCTTGACCAGCAGGAGGCGGGTCGCCAGGGGCAGGTGGGCGGTGAGCCGACCGACGTAGTCGACGGAGCAGCGGGCGATGACCAGGCGCACGGGCGCCGACGCTACCGGCCGGATACCCGGACGCCATCGCGGGGACGTGCGGGCAGGGCGGTCCGGCCCGGCAGGCCATGACCTGGGCGATGGTCGCGTTCGCGGGAGCGAGCCGGGAGCACGGCTGGTGGGCGTCGATCGGGGTGCGCTGCCCGCCCGCGGGTCGCGCCACGGGCAGGGGTCACCTGTTCGACCGGACCGGACGGCGGTGCACGTCCCGCGGGTGACCTGACCGGACCGGACGGAACCTGGCCGACCCGACCGCCGTCATACCCGTATGCCCGTTCGCCCGCTGCGCGCCGTGCCCCTCCTGGCCCTGCTCCCGCTGCTGAGCGCCTGCGCCACGGGCGCCGGCGGCGGACCCGCCGAGCCGGCGGAGCCGTCACCCCCGCCGGCGGACCCGGCCGTCGTCCTGCAGGTCAGCGAGGTCGGCGGCTTCACCACCCCGGCGATGCTCGCCGGCCGGCTGCCGACCGCGACGGTCTACGCCGACGGCCGGCTCATCACCGACGGCCCCGTGATCGCCATCTGGCCGGCGCCCGCGCTGCCGAACCTGCAGCTCCACCAGCTCGACGACGGCGGGGTGCGCGACCTCGTCGACCGGGCGCTGGCTGCCGGCGTCGCGGAGACCGGGGACCTCGGCAGCCCTCCCCTCGCCGACGCGACGAGCACGCGGTTCGCCGTCCGCACCGGCGGGGAGCTGGTCACCCGCGAGGTCTACGCCCTGGGGGTGAGCTCGGCGCCCGGGCGGGAACTCGAGACCGGTGTCACCGAGGAGCAGGCGGCCGCGCGGACGCGGCTGTCCGAGCTGGTCGACGTGCTGCGGAACCCGGCCGACGCCCTGGGCACCGACCGGGTCACCGGGCCGGAGCCGTACCGACCGGAGGCGGTGGCCGCGCTGGTGACGCCGTACGTCGACGTGGAGCCGGCCCAGCCGGAGCAACCGTGGCCCGGTCCGGAGTTGCCCGGCGAGCCGGTCGCCCCCGGGGTCACCTGCGTGACGGCGGACGGGGAGGCGGCGCAGGCGGTCCTGGACGCCGCGGCGTCGGCGTCGGCGGCCACCCCGTGGACCTCGCCCGACGGAACCCGCTGGTCGGTGCTCCTCCGGCCGCTGCTGCCCCACGAGACGGGCTGCGCGGACCTGATCGCGGGATGACGGCGGGCCCGGACCTTCCGGCGAGGTCCGGGCCCGGCCGATGCAGGGCCCCGGCGGGTGCCTGCGAGTGACGGGACGGTGAGTGCTTCAGGCGGTGGCCGGCTCCCGCAGGTCGGCGTCGACGCCGCCACGGTCCTCGACCGGGGCGAGCGGGTCGATCGTCCTCGTCGAGCGGTACCGCTCGAGGTCGAGGATGCCCTCGCGCTTGGCCACGATCGTGGGCACGAGCGCCTGACCGGCGACGTTCACCGCGGTGCGCCCCATGTCCAGGATCGGGTCGACGGCCAGCAGCAGACCGACGCCGGCCAGCGGCAGGCCAAGGGTCGAGAGGGTGAGGGTCAGCATCACGACCGCACCGGTGACGCCCGCGGTGGCCGCCGAGCCGACGACCGAGACCAGGACGATGAGCAGGTAGTCGGTGATGCCGAGGTCCACCCCGAAGAACTGGGCGACGAAGATCGCCGCGAGCGCGGGGTAGATCGCCGCGCAGCCGTCCATCTTCGTCGTCGCCCCCAGCGGGACGGCGAACGAGGCGTAGGACCGCGGAACGCCCAGGTTCTGCTCGGTGACCCGCTCGGTCACCGGCAACGTGCCGATGGACGAGCGCGACACGAAGGCCAGCTGGATGGCCGGCCAGGCACCGGCGAACCACCGCAGCGGCGAGAGTCCGTGCAGCCGCAGGAGCACCGGGTAGACGACGAACAGCACCAGCGCCAGACCGGCGTAGACGGCGCCGGCGAAAGCCCCGAGCGAGCCGAGGGACTCCCAGCCGTAGCTGGCGACGGCGTTGCCGATCAGGCCGACGGTGCCCAGCGGCGCGAGCAGGATGACCCACCACAGCACCTTCTGCACGACGGCCAGCGCGGAGCGGACCAGACCGAGGAACGGCTCGGCTGCCTCACCGACCTTCAGCACCGCGACGCCGATCGCCACGGCGATGACGATCAGCTGCAGGACGTTGAACGACAGGTCCCCCTCGGCCGACGACTGCAGGCCGAAGACGTTGCCCGGGACGATGCCGCCCAGGAAGTCGAACCAGGAGCCGGTCCGGGTCGGGTCCTCCTGCGCCGCGGCGTCGACCGAGCTGTTGCGACCCGGCTCGGTGAGCAGCCCGAGGGTGATGCCGATGCCGACGGCGATCAGCGCGGTGATGGCGAACCACAGCAGGGTCTGCCCGGCCAGGCGCGCAGCGTTCGAGACCTGCTTGAGGTTGGCGATGCTGACGATCACCGCGGTGACGATCAGCGGCGGGACGAGCGTCTTCAGCAGCGTGACGAAGGTGCTGCCGATGGTCTGGAGGGTGCTGGTCAGCCAGTTGGGCGATCCGTCGGCCACGGGGCCGAGGTCGCGGGCGACCAGTCCGAGCGCGATGCCGACCACGAGACCCAGCAGTACCTGGGCCGCGAAGGGCACGCGGCGGAGACGAGCGAGCACGAGGGTGTTTCCGTTCTGGGTGAGGGATGACCGGGCGGGAGGCGGCGTCAGCCGCGACAGCGGTCCACCGTCACGCGGCCGAAGTCGACGGTCCGCCGCCGAGTCAGCCCCCACATGTTCTGCACGGGCAGGTCAGTGCTCCCGTGGGCCCGGGCATTCCGGCTGTGGCCGGCTTCACCCGTGGCACCGTCCGGGGACTCGCACCGCGCCTGCGAAGGGCGAGCCGGACGGGGTCCTCCTTCAGTCGGTCCAGACGGGGCGCCGCTTCTCCAGGAACGAGGCCATGCCCTCGCGGGCACCGGGCAGCTGGCTGGCCGCGGCCATGACCTCGATCGCGGTCGCGTAGGCATCCCGTTCGGGCCGGTCCAGCTGGGCGTACATCGTCTGCTTGCCCCACGCCTTGCTCGCCCGGGAGCCACGGGTGGCCCGGTCCATCAGCTCGTCGACGGCGGTGTCCAGGTCGGCGTCGGGCACCACCCGGTTCACCAGACCCCAGTCCAGCGCCGTCGCCGCGTCGATGACGTCGCCGGTCAGCGCCAGCTCCATCGCCCGCTTGCGGCCGACGTTCCGGGCGATGGCGACCATCGGTGTGTGGCAGAACCAGCCGCCCTTGCCGCCAGGAGCGGCGAAGCCGGCCGACTCCGCCGCGACGGCGAGGTCGCATGAGGCCACCAGCTGGCAGCCGGCGGCCGTGGCCAGGGCGTGCACCCGTGCGACGACGACCTGCGGCACCTCCTGGAGCGTCTGCATGAGCTCGGTGCACAGCCGCAGCAGGCTGCGGACCTCCGGCAGCGGGGCGCCCGCGACGTCGGCGAAGTCGTGGCCGGCGCTGAACACCGGCCCCTCGGCGCCGAGCACGATGCCCGCGGCGTCGCTCCGCCCCGCCTCGGTCACGGCGGCGAGCAGCTGCGTCAGGTGCTCACGGGAGAGCGCGTTGCGCTTCTCCGCGCGCGTCATCGTGATGCGGACGACGTCGCCGTCGCGCTCGACCCGGGGCGCACCGTCAGCCATGCACCGACGCTAGAGGAGATCCGCGGTCGTGACACCCGCGGATCTCCTCCCCGATCACGCCGGAGCGGGGACCAACTCCTGCAGTCCGTTGGCCTCGCGGACCACGTCGACGACCTGGCCCATGATGTCGTTGAGCCTGAAGTCCTTGGGGGTGAAGACCCGGGCGACGCCCTGCTCGCGCAGCCGCCGCGCGTCGCTCTCCGGGATGATCCCGCCGACGACGACCGGGACGTCGTCGAGCCCGGCCTCCCGCAGCCCGCGCAGCACCGCGGGCACGACCTGCAGGTGCGAACCGGAGAGCACCGACAGGCCGACGACGTGCACGTCCTCCTCGACGGCCGCCGAGACGATCTGCTCCGGGGTCAGCCGGATGCCCTGGTAGATGACCTCGAACCCTGCGTCGCGGGCGCGCACGGCGATCTGCTCGGCACCGTTGGAGTGCCCGTCCAGACCCGGTTTGCCCACCAGGAACCGCAGCCGGCCCCCGATCTCCTCGCCGGTGGCCCGCACCCGCTCGCGGACGCCGGTGAGGTTTCCGTCGGCCGCACCGCCGCCGGCGGCCGCGGCCACGCCCGTGGGCGCCCGGTACTCGCCGAACACCTCGCGCAGCACCCCGGCCCACTCCCCCGTCGTCACCCCGGCCCGGGCGCAGTCGAGCGTGGCGGGCATGAGGTTGCAGTCAGAGGACGCCGCCTCGCGGAGCGCGTCGAGGGCCTTCCGCACCGGGTCCGGTTCCCGCTCGGCGCGCCACCTCTGCACGGCTTCCCGGGCGGCGGCCTCGACGGCCGGGTCCACGACCATGATCGCCGTGTCCAGGTCGGCGGTCAGCGGGTTGGGCTCGGTCGTGTCGAACTTGTTGACCCCGACGACGACGTCCTCGCCGCTCTCCATCCGGCGCCGGCGCTCGGCCAGCGAGGCGACCAGCTCCCCCTTCATGTAGCCGGACTCGACGGCCGGAACGGCGCCGCCCATCTCCTGCACGCGGGCGATCTCGGCGCGCGCGCCCTCGACGAGCTCGGCGACCTTCTTCTCCACCACGACGGAGCCGGTGAACAAGTCCTCGTACTCCAGCAGGTCGGTCTCGTAGGCGAGCACCTGCTGCAGCCGCAGCGACCACTGCTGGTCCCACGGACGGGGCAGCCCGAGGGCCTCGTTCCACGCCGGCAGCTGCACGGCGCGGGCGCGGGCGTCCTTGGACAGGGTGACGGCGAGCATCTCCAGCACGATCCGCTGGACGTTGTTCTCCGGCTGCGCCTCGGTCAGGCCCAGGGAGTTGACCTGCACGCCGTAGCGGAACCGGCGGTGCTTGGGGTCCTCGACGCCGTAGCGCTCCTCGGTCAGCTCGTCCCAGAGCTGGGTGAAGGCCCGCATCTTGCACATCTCTTCGACGAAGCGGACGCCCGCGTTGACGAAGAAGGAGATGCGGGCGACGACCTCGCCGAAGCGCTCCTGCGGGACCTGGCCCGAGTCGCGCACCGAGTCCAGGACGGCGATCGCGGTGCTCATCGCGTAGGCGATCTCCTGCACCGGCGTCGCCCCGGCCTCCTGCAGGTGGTAGCTGCAGATGTTGATCGGGTTCCACTTCGGCATGGTCGTCACCGTGTACGCGACCATGTCGGTGATCAGCCGCATCGACGGAGCCGGCGGGAAGACGTAGGTGCCCCGCGACAGGTACTCCTTGATGATGTCGTTCTGCGTCGTCCCCGCGAGCTTGCTGACGTCGTGCCCGTGCTCCTCGGCGACCGCCTGGTAGAGCGCGAGCAGCCACATCGCGGTGGCGTTGATCGTCATCGACGTGTTCATCTCGTCGAGCGGAATGCCGTCGAAGAGAGCGCGCATGTCCCCGATGTGCGTGACCGGGACGCCCACCTTGCCGACCTCACCGACGGCGAGCTCGTCGTCGGGGTCGTAGCCGGTCTGCGTGGGCAGGTCGAAGGCGACCGAGAGGCCGGTCTGCCCCTTGGCCAGGTTGCGGCGGTACAGGGCGTTGGACTCGGCCGGCGAGGAGTGGCCGGCGTAGGTGCGCATGACCCAGGGGCGGTCGCGCTCCTCAGGCGTGTTCGGGAACGGCATACCGGCGGAGTGTAGGGCGGTTACCGATCGGTAGCAGCCCCGCCCGACCAGCGGTTGCGGTGGCACACTCGACCGGGTCGGACGGGAGGGCGCCATGCCGGTGGACGCGGGCAGCATGCACTACCTGATCGGCCCCGTCGTCACGGTCGTCGTCCTCGTGGTCCTGGTGCTGTTCGCGCGCTGGGCGTTCGGCGGCGGCGACGACGGCGGGCTCGGCCGCGGGGGCGGCGCGGCCGGGAACGACGGGCTGCTCACCCGGGTCGCCACACTCAGCCGCCGGGAGTCGGCCCTGGCGCTGCGGGCGGTGCTGTCCGACGCCGGCATCCGCTCCACCGTCCGCTTCCCGGGCGCGCACCGCGCCGAGGTGCTGGTCTTCCCGGAGGACGCCGACCGGGCCCGCGCGCTGGCCGCCTCCTTCGGCGGCTGAGCGCCGGCCGGGGGCCTCAGCCGGGCCGCTGGGTGCGGGTCACCTCGGCGCCCAGGCCCCGCAGCTGGTCGACGAAGTCGGGGTAGCCGCGGTCGACGTGGTGCACGTCCTGCACCTCGGTGACCCCGTCGGAGCACAACCCGGCCAGGACCAGCCCGGCACCGGCCCGGATGTCGGTGGCCAGCACCGGGGCGCTGGAGAAGCGCTCCCGGCCCCGGACGACGGCGTGGTGCCCGTCGATGCGGACGTCGGCGCCCAGGCGCACCAGCTCGTTGACGAACATGAACCGGCCCTCGAACACGTTCTCGGTGATCAGCGCCGTCCCGGTGGACACCGCGGCGAGGGCGACGGCCATCGGCTGCAGGTCGGTCGGAAAGCCGGGGAACGGCAGCGTGACGACGTCGACGCAGCGCGGCCGATCCTCCATCGCCACCCGGATCCCGTCGGGCAGCGCCTCCACGGTGGCACCGGCGTCGACCAGCTTGTCCAGCGCCACGGTGAGGTGCTCGGCCACCGCGCGCTCGACGACGACGTCGCCCCGGGTCATGACCGCCCCGATGGCCCAGGTGCCGGCGACGATCCGGTCGGGCACGGTCGAGTACTCCACCGGCTGCAGGAGGTCGACGCCCTCCACGGTGATCGTCGAGGTACCGGCGCCGTCGATCCGCGCGCCCATCTCGCCGAGCATCCGGCACAGGTCGACGATCTCCGGCTCCCGCGCGGCGTTGTCGACCACCGTGGTGCCCTCGGCCAGCACCGCGGCCATGACCAGGTTCTCGGTGGCCCCGACCGACGGGAAGTCCAGCCAGATCGAGGTGCCGGTGAGGCGCGGCGCGGTGGCCACCAGGAACCCGTGCTCGCTGACGATGGTCGCGCCGAGCCGCTCGAGGCCCGAGATGTGCATGTCCAGCCCGCGAGAGCCGATGGCGTCGCCGCCGGGCAGGGCCACCCGGGCGCTGCCGCAGCGGGCGACGAGCGGGCCCAGCACGCTGATCGAGGCCCGCATGCGGCGGACGAGGTCGTAGTCGGTCTCCGTCGAGGGCTGCTCCGGGACGTCG
Source organism: Blastococcus sp. SYSU DS0973 (assembly GCF_054051055.1). NCBI lineage: Bacteria > Bacillati > Actinomycetota > Actinomycetes > Geodermatophilales > Geodermatophilaceae > Blastococcus > Blastococcus sp. SYSU DS0973. The sequence goes on along the minus strand of NZ_JBJHAN010000004.1, from coordinate 203,252 downwards.
ATGGTCAGCCGGCCGCCACCGGTCCCGGGCGTGCGCTCGTAGGAGACGTCGCAGCCGAGCCGGCGCAGCACCTCGCTCATGATCGAGACGTCGAGGATGTCGGGCACCTCGTCGATGGTCGAGCGCCCCGTGGCGAGCAGCGCCGCCGCCATGAGCTTCAGGGCACTGTTCTTGGCACCGGTGACCCGGACCCGGCCCGCGAGCCGCGCGCCCCCGGTCACCTCGAAGCACTCCACCGGAACACCCTACGGCGCCCGCTCCGCGCACCGGCGCCACCGGGCCGGGCGCCGCATAGGCTGCGGGCATGACCGTCCGGCTCACCCGCATCTACACCAAGACCGGCGATGCCGGTCAGACGCACCTGGGCGACATGAGCCGGGTGTCGAAGACCGATCCGCGCCTGGTGGCCTACGCCGACGTCGACGAGGCCAACAGCGCCATCGGGGTGGCGCTCGCGCTCGGCTCGGCCGAGCCGGCGCTCGCCGGCCTGCTGCAGAGCATCCAGAACGACCTCTTCGACGTCGGCGCCGATCTCTGCACGCCGATCGTGGCGGCCCCGCAGTACCCACCGCTGCGGGTGACCGCCGCCTACACCGAGCGGCTCGAGGCCGCCTGCGACACCTACAACGAGGCGCTGCCCAAGCTCAACAGCTTCATCCTGCCCGGCGGCACCCCGCTGGCCGCCCTGCTCCACCAGGTACGGGTCGTGGCGCGTCGCGCCGAGCGCAGCGTGTGGGCGCTGCTGGAGGCCGAGCCGGAGCGCACCAACGCGGAGACCGCGCGGTACCTCAACCGGCTGTCGGACCTGCTGTTCATCCTCGGGCGCGTGGCCAACCCCGACGGCGACATCCTCTGGGAGCCCGGCGCGCACAGCGGCGCCCACGCCCAGCGCGAGGCGGCCACGGGGGCCGGCTCCGACTGAGCCCACCCGGCGCGGTCCTTCTCCTCAGCTCCCCGGCGGAGCCGACTCCACCCAGGAGAGGAAACCGGTCAGGGTGGAGGGCTCCATGGCGAGCTCGCGCGGGCCCCCGGCCGTGCTGCAGGTGAGCACGACGACGTCGCCGGGCAGTGCGAGGTCGTCGCGCCCGGCCGGTCGCTGGGCCAGCACCCGGAAGCCGGCCCGGCACAGCCGGTGGTGCGGGCGAACCGACAGCGACAGCGCGCGGTACCAGAGCAGCGCGTCGCCGCCGTACCAGGCGACCCCCACCGACCAGCGGGGTGAGCGCTCGGCGCGCGCCCACATGGTGACCGCGCCGAGACCGGAGAGCAGGAACCGGCGACGCAGCAGGAAGACCACGACGACCAGCAGCAGCAGGACGCCGAGCAGGACCAGCAGGGCCGTGGTCATCCTGGGCGCTCGCCGGCAGTGGTCAGTCGCCCTGGCCGGCCGCCCTCAGCCGCGACTGCGCACGGCGCGCCGCGGCCAGCGCCTCGGGGGTGTCCCCTTCGCTCTCTGCCCGGCGCAGCGCCTCGCGGGCGCGGTCGACGTCGATCTCGGAGGAGATCTCGGCCGTCTCGGCGAGGATCGACACCCCGCGATCGGTGACCGAGAGGAAGCCGCCGTGCGCGGCCACCACCATGTCGTTACCGGACTCCGTGCGGATGGTCACGACACCGCCGTCGGCCAGCTGGCCCAGCATCGGCGCGTGACCGGGGAGGACACCCAGCTCGCCCTCGGTGGTGCGGGCGATGACGCGCGTGGCCTCGCCGGACCAGATCTTGCGCTCGACGGCCACCAACTCGACCTGCAGGGTCGCCACGACACTCCTCGAAGTCCACCCCTCCGCCGGAGAGGTGCGGTGCGTACGGGTACGCCGGCCCGGCGGGCCGGCGACGGATGGGCCCACTCTAGCGGCGTGTCGCGCGGTGCCCCCGAGGGGCGTGCCCGCCGCTGGGGCGCGCGGCGGTAGAGGAGGGCCCAGCGGTCCACCCGCACCCAGCGGTGCCGGACACAGGTGGGCGAGGCCCAGGGATCGGTGGCGGAGGCCGCGGTCGGGCCGTCGACCGGCGCGTACGGCGGCCAGGTCCAGTCGCCGGACCCGGATTGCCGGGCGCAGCACTGTGCTGTGCGGCTGCACGTCGCCCCTCACGGGCCGGCAGCCGTTCACAGGTGCACCCGGAGCAGATGGTCGGCATCCCCGCGGTCACCCCGCAGCCCGCCACCCGCGAATCACCCGTCCGGGCGACGCCCGGGGTCGCGGAGACGGCGGCGGCCGGGCCTCCCCGCAGGGAGACCCGGCCGTCGCGCCCATCCGTGGCGGTTGGCTCAGGCCCGCCTGAGCTTCTCCGCGTTCTTCTCGAGGTCCTCGAGGCCACCGCACATGAAGAAGGCCTGCTCCGGCACGTGGTCGTAGGTGCCCTCGGTGAGCGCCTTGAAGGCCTCGAGGGTCTCCGACAGCGGTACGTAGGAGCCCGGCTGCCCGGTGAACGCCTCGGCCACGAACATGTTCTGCGAGAGGAAGCGCTCGATGCGCCGGGCCCGGTTGACCGTGACCTTGTCCTCCTCGGAGAGCTCGTCGATGCCGAGGATCGCGATGATGTCCTGCAGCTCCTGGTAGCGCTGGAGGATCTGCTTCACGGTCTGCGCGATCTGGTAGTGCTCCTGGCCCACGTACTGCGGGTCCAGGATCCGGCTGGTGGAGTCCAGCGGGTCCACGGCCGGGTAGATGCCCTTCTCCGAGATCGGCCGCGAGAGCACGGTCGTCGCGTCGAGGTGGGCGAACGTGGTGTGCGGCGCCGGGTCGGTGATGTCGTCGGCGGGCACGTAGATCGCCTGCAGCGAGGTGATCGAGCGCCCCCGCGTCGAGGTGATCCGCTCCTGGAGCTGGCCCATCTCGTCGGCCAGCGTGGGCTGGTAACCCACGGCCGAGGGCATGCGACCGAGCAGGGTCGACACCTCCGAGCCGGCCTGGGTGAACCGGAAGATGTTGTCGATGAAGAGGAGCACGTCCTGGTGCATCTCGTCCCGGAAGTACTCGGCCATCGTCAGGGCCGACAGAGCCACGCGCAGTCGCGTGCCCGGCGGCTCGTCCATCTGGCCGAACACCAGGGCGGTCGACTCGATGACTCCTGACTCGGTCATCTCCGTGATCAGGTCGTTCCCCTCGCGGGTGCGCTCGCCGACCCCGGCGAACACCGACACACCACCGAACTCCTGGGCGACCCGGCGGATCATCTCCTGGATCAGCACGGTCTTGCCGACCCCGGCACCACCGAACAGGCCGATCTTCCCGCCCGCCACATAGGGCGTGAGCAGGTCGATGACCTTGATGCCGGTCTCCAGCAGCTCGGTGCGGCCCTCGAGCTGGTCGAACCGCGGTGCCTGCCGATGGATCGACCAGTGCAGGGCGTCCGCGGCGTAGCCGGGGGTGTCCAGGCACTCGCCCAGGGCGTTGAACACGTGGCCCTTGGTCACGTCGCCGACCGGCACGCTGATCGGGCCACCGGTGTCGGTGACCTCGGCGCTGCGGACGAGTCCGTCGGTCGGAGCCATGGAGATGGTCCGCACGACGTTCTGGCCCAGGTGCTGGGCCACCTCGAGGGTCAGCGTCTTGCTCAGGTCGGCCAGGGTGACGTCGACCTTCAGGGCGTTGAACAGGTCGGGCATCGCGTCGCGCGGGAACTCGACGTCGACGACCGGCCCGGTGACCCGCACGACCCGGCCGGTGGCCTGGGTGTGCTGGGTGGTCGGACGATCCTCGGTGACGGTCATCTGTAGTGCTCTCCTGCCCTGGGGCTCGGGGGTCTGCTGTTCGGTGGGGTCAGTCGTTGGCGCCGGACGAGACCAGTGCGTCGGCGCCACCGACGATCTCGCTGATCTCCTGGGTGATCTCCGCCTGGCGTGCCTGGTTCGCCTGCCGCGACAGGTTCTTCGCCAGCTCCTCGGCGTTGTCCGAGGCCGACTTCATGGCCCGGCGGCGTGAGGCCGACTCCGACGCCGCCGACTCGAGCATCGCCGCGTAGATGCGCGTGGTGATGTACTTCGGCAGCAGCGCGTCGAGCAGCCCCTCGGCCGAGGGCTCGAACTCGTACGAGGTCGGGATGCCGCTGTCGGCGGTGCCACCCGCCGCCCGCTCCTCCCGCTCGTAGTCGAACTCGTCGACCTCCTCGACCTCCAACGGAGCCATCCGCTTGGCGACCGGGACCTGCGCGAGCAGGGAGCGGAACTCGGTGTAGACGATGTGCAGCTCGTCCACCCCGAGGACGCCGTCGACGCCGGCGCCCGCCTCGTCGTCGTCCTCACCCGCGGTGAAGGCGTCGATGAGTTCGCGGCCGACCGCCTGCGCGTCCGTGTAGTTCGGCTGCTCGGAGAAGCCGGTGAAGGTCGCCGTCGTCTCGCGGTTGCGGAAGGAGTAGTAGGTCTCCCCCTTCCGGCCGACCACGTAGAGCAGCGGCTCCTTGCCCTCCTGCCGGAGCAGGGCGAGCAGCTCCTCGGTGCGCCGGAGCACGTTCACGTTGTACGACCCGGCGAACCCGCGGTCGGAAGTGATCACCAGGACCGCCGCCCGCTGCGGGTTCTGCCGCTCGGTCAGCAGCGGGTGGTCCAGCGAGGCCGACGAGGCCAACGCCGAGAGCACCCGCGTGATCTCCCGGGCGTAGGGCTTGGACGCCTCCACCCGGGCCTGGGCGCGGACGATGCGGGCACCGGCGATCAGCTCCTGCGCCGAGAAGATCTTCTTCGTCGACTGCGTGGAGCGGATGCGGCGCCGCAGCGCGCGGAGAGAACCGGCCATGGGTCAGCTGCCCCGCTTGACCTGGACGCGCTCCTGACCCCGCTCCGAGGCGTCCATGGCCTCGGCCTCGGGCTCGTTGACCACCAGCGACTCCCCCTCGGAGGTCGTGAACTGGCCATAGAAGGCTTCGACGGCCCGCTCCAGGGCTGCGACGGTGTCGTCCTCGAGCTTCTTCGACTGCCGGATGGTGTCGAAGATGCCATTGTCCCCGCGGCCGACGTAGTCGAGGAACTCCAACTCGAAGCGGCGCACCTCGGAGACCGGCACGCGGTCGAGCTTTCCGGTCGTGCCCAGCCACAGCGAGACGACCTCGCGCTCGACCGGGTAGGGCGAGTACTGGCCCTGCTTGAGCAGCTCGACCAGACGCTGGCCGCGCTCGAGCGTGGCCCGGCTGGAGGCGTCCAGGTCGGAGGAGAAGGACGCGAAGGCCTCCAGCTCGCGGTACTGGGCCAGGTCGAGCCGCAGACGGCCGGCGACCGACTTCATCGCCTTGATCTGCGCCGAGCCACCGACGCGGGACACCGAGATGCCGACGTTGATGGCCGGGCGGACGCCCGAGTTGAACAGGCCCGTCTCGAGGAAGATCTGCCCGTCGGTGATCGAGATGACGTTCGTCGGGATGTACGCCGACACGTCGTTGCCCTTGGTCTCCACGATCGGCAGACCTGTCATCGAACCGGCACCGAGCTCGTCGGAGAGCTTGGCGCAGCGCTCCAGCAGCCGGGAGTGCAGGTAGAACACGTCGCCGGGGTAGGCCTCGCGACCCGGGGGCCGGCGCAGCAGGAGGGACACCGCGCGGTAGGCCTCGGCCTGCCGGGACAGGTCGTCGAAGACGATCAGGACGTGCTTGCCCTCGTACATCCAGTGCTGGCCGATGGCCGAGCCGGTGTACGGGGAGATGTACTTCATGCCGGCCGACTCCGACGCCGGCGCAGCGACGATCGTCGTGTACTCCAGCGCGCCGGCGTCCTCGAGGGACGCGCGGATCGCGGCGATCGTCGAGCCCTTCTGCCCGACGGCGACGTAGATGCAGCGCACCTGCTGCGTCGGGTCACCGGTGGCCCAGGCCTGCTTCTGGTTGATGATCGTGTCGATCGCGATCGCGGTCCGGCCGGTCTGCCGGTCGCCGATGATCAGCTGACGCTGGCCACGGCCGATCGGGGTCATGGCGTCGATGGCCTTGATGCCGGTCTGCATCGGCTCGTGCACCGACTGCCGCTGCACCACGGTCGGGGCCTGGAGCTCCAGGGCGCGGCGACCGGTGGACGCGATGGGGCCGGCACCGTCGATCGGGTTGCCCAGCGGGTCGACCACGCGGCCGAGGTAGCCGTCGCCGACGGCGACGGAGAGCACCTCACCGGTGCGGCGGACCTGCTGGCCCTCCTCGATCCCGGAGAAGTCACCCAGGATGACCACGCCGACCTCACGGACGTCGAGGTTCAGCGCCAGACCGCGGACACCGCTCTCGAACTCGAGCAGCTCGTTGGTCATGACCGAGGGCAGGCCCTCGACCCGGGCGATGCCGTCGCCGGCCTCGGTGACGATCCCGACCTCTTCGCGGGAGACGTCGGGCGAGTACTCCGTGACGTAGTTCTGGATGGCACTGCGGATCTCGTCTGCGGAGATCGTCAGCTCGGCCATGGCTCTGAGTCCTCTTCCCTGCGGGGTCGTGATCTGTGGTGGTGGGCGGTCAGCCGGCGAGCTGCCGGCGGGCGGCTTCCAGCCGGTGGGCGATGCTTCCGTCGATGACCTCGTCGCCCACCTGGACGACGAGTCCCCCGACGATTGCCGGGTCGACGGTCACCTGCAGCCCGATGGTCCGCCTGTAGAGGCGGGAGAGCACGTCGACCAGCCGCTGCTCCTGGGACGGGGTGAGCGGCACGGCGGTCGTCACCCGTGCCACCGACTGACCGCGGCGACGGCTGGCGACCTCCGAGAGCCGCTCGATCGCGACTCCCGCGGTACCGGCGTGCGAGCCGGTCAGGACGTTGCGGAGCAGCAGCTCGGTGACCGGGCTGACCCGCCCCGACAGCAGCCGGTCCAGCAACTCGGTCTTGCCCTGCGCCGATCCGGTGCGGTCGCTGAGCACCCGGGACAGCTCGCGGTCGCCGGCGACGATCCGGCCGAAGCGGAAGAGCTCGTCCTCCACGCCGTCCAGCTCGCCCCGCAGGTCCGCCGCGTCGAGAGCCGCCTCGGTGGCCAGCGTCATGGCTGCCTCGACCAGGTCGAGCGGCCGCGACCAGCGCTGCCGGACGCTGACCTGGACCAGGTCGAGGGCGACCGGGGACAGGCGCTCCCCGAACAGCCGCTGCGCCAGGGCCGCCCGCTCCTCCGGCTTGCCCGAGGGGTCGGACAGCGCCCGGCGCAGCGACGGCTGGGCTTCCAGCAGCCGCGCCACCGCGAACAGCTCCTCGGCCAGCGCGAGCTGCTCGCCGGACTCGGTGGCCCGCGCCTGACCGGTGAGCCGGTCCTTGGCCTTCTCCAGGAGGCCCGACGGATCGCGGGTCAGCTCCTCCAGCCGCTCCCGGGCGACGACGAGCGCCGCGCGGCTCGACGCATCCATCAGCGGGTGCCCCCGGCGACGGTGCTGCCGCCCCGGCCGTCGGGAGTGCCGGCGGACATGCCGTCGAGCTGGTCGAGGAACCGGTCGACGGTGCCCTGGCGGCGCGCCTCGTCGGCGAGCGACTCGCCCACGACGCGACCGGCGAGCTCGACGGCGAGCGCGCCGATCTGGCCGCGCAGCTCGTTGACCACCTGCAGGCGGGAGGCAGCGATCTGCTCCTCGCCGCGGGCGACGATCCGCGCCGACTCCTCCTGCGCCTGGGCCCGCAGCTCCTCGAGGATCTGCTGGCCCTCGGCACGGGCCTGGTCCCGGATCTGGGCGGCCTCGGTACGGGCCTCGGCGAGCTGGGCGCGGTACTGCTCCAGCGATGCCTTGGCCTCGGCCTGCATGGCCTCGGCGCGCTCGATCCCGCCCTCGATCGCTTCCCGACGCGCCTGGAACGCTTGCTCGAACTGCGGCGCGACGAACTTGACCACCACGTACAGCAGAACCGCGAATGCGATCAAGCCGATGATGATCTCGCCGACCGGCGGAAGGAGCGGATTGGGGCTCTCCGCAGCCAGGGTGCTCATGGTCTCACTGTCCCGTCTGGAGTCGGTACCCGTGCTCGGCTACCGGATCAGGTGCCGTAGACGAGAGGGGCGACGAAGCCGATGAGGGCCAGCGCCTCGGCGAGTGCGAAGCCGAGGAACGCGTAGGTGCGGGTCAGGCCGGCCGACTCGGGCTGCCGGGCCGTCGCCTGGATGTAGGCGGCCCAGACCAGGCCGACACCGATCCCCGGGCCGATGGTGGCGATGCCGTAGCCGACCGAACCGATACTGCCGGAGACCTCTGCCAGAAGATCCATTTGGGGTGTTCCTCCTCTGTCGTCGCCCGGCGGACGCCGGGCGGCTGGCGGGGTGGTGCGCTTGCGGACGGCCGGTGGATCCGGCCACCACGACACTGATCAGTGCTGGGCCTCGACCGAACCGTTCAGGTAGGTGCCCATCAGCATCGTGAAGACGTAGGCCTGCAGGAAGATGACCAGCAACTCGAAGAAGGTCATCACGATCGCCATCAGCGCCGAGAGCGGGCCGAAGACGGCGGAGAAGTTGCCGACCGTGAACAGGTATGTCGCGCCGAGCGCGAAGGTGACCAGCAGCATGTGGCCGGCGAACATGTTGGCGAAGAGTCGGACCGCCAGGGTGAACGGCCGGACGATGAAGTTCTGGAGGATCTCCAGCGGCGTCACCAGGATGTACGCCGCCTTGGGCACGCCGGGCAGGAAGAGGATGTCGCGGAAGTACGGCCAGGCTCCCTGCTCGCGAATCCCGACTCCGATGTAGACGACCCAGCAGATGAGCGCCAGCACGAGCGGGAAGGCGAAACGCGCCATCGGGGAGATCTGGATGCCCGGGATGATGGCGAGGAGGTTGTTCGCGAGGATGAAGAAGAAGAGCGAGGCCAGGAACGGGGCGAAGGGCAGGCCCTTGACCCCGACGACGTCGCGAGCGATCCCGTCCCGCACCAGCGAGTAGCTGCTCTCGCCCAGGTACTGCAGCCGCCCGGGCACGACCTTGGCGTTCCGCGAGGCCATGACGAGGAAGACCGCGACGGCGGCCGTCGCCAGCCACATCGCCAGGATGATCCGGTCGAAGCTGAACTCGATGCCCAGCAATGTGAAGCCGAACAGCTCCTCGGGGAAGAACTCTCCGAGACCCGGAGGCGTGAAACCGCCGCCGGGATCGCTCTCGACAGCGAGCACGCCACCGCGCTCGAGGGCGCCTGAGGTCACCGTTGTCCCTTCTGCGTCCTGGGCCGGTCCTGTCCTCCGCCCGAGGTCCTGCTGGTCTGCCGCTCACCCGGTGGAGGGGTCACGGTGCCGTACTTGACGACCACCACGTAGATGGCCACTGCTACGCCGAGGATGACGCCGACCGGGAAGAACAGACGTGTGTCCGCCCACTGGTCGAGCAGCCACCCGACTCCGCCCCACACGGCCATCCCGGAGAGAATCGTCCCGGTGACGCCCCAGCCCATGTCAGCCCCGCTGGGCTGACGGACCGGTCGTGCTGGGCGTGGTCGGGCACCCCCGCGCTTGGAGGAGTCATCGGCCATCGGTGCGGACCCTATCAGCCGCCCGTCGCGGCGCCTCCCGGGTCCGCCCGTCCGGGCGACACCCGGCCGGTCGGCCGGGGCTCCGGAGGAGGCACGTAGTAGATCTGCCGGGTCCACACCCATCGCAGCTGCACGGCGCTCCACAGCAGAGCACCGGCGACGACGGTCCACGCCAGGGCCCGCCGGTCCAGCCAACCGTCCTCGGGCAGGGCACCGAGCACGGCGAAGAGGACCATCGCCTTGATGCCGAAGACCAGCAGGGCGGCGGGGAGCGTCAGCGTGTCCCCGATCCGTCCGGCCCACGCCACCACGGCGCCGGACACCACGAAGAACGCCGTCACGACGACGGCGCCGACGAGGACGCCCCAGGCCGTCGGCCAGCCTCCGAGGAGGCCGGCAACCGGCGCGACGGCGGCCGCCAACCCCGCGGTGACGAGGGCGGCCGGCCGGAGGAACGAGACGTCCCACGGGGTGTCGTGGACAGGGGTACGGGTCATCGGGGCCTCGGAAATCCTTCCGCGCGAGCGGCGGGACGGGTGATGGGACCGGCACCTGGAGCGGTCGCCGGAGGCGCCACCCTCCGCGCCGTGGGGTGGTCGGCGCGGCTCCGGCGGCGCTGGGCCTCCAGCTCGGCGGCACGGGCCTCGCGGGCGGCCCGGCGCGCACGGGGGCTCAGGACGACGACCACGCCGACGACCAGCAGGACGGCGATGGCCACGAGCAGCTCGACCCGCCCGCCGGTGATCGACAACCCGACCGCGCCGAAGGACAGCAGCGCGGCCCAGAAGTACATGACCAGGACCGCGCGCGTGTGCGAGTGCCCGATCGACAGCAGCCGGTGGTGCAGGTGCATCTTGTCGGGAGAGAACGGTGACCGGCCCTTGCGGGTGCGCCGCACCACGGCCAGCACCAGGTCGGTGAACGGGATGAAGAGGATCGCGATCGGCACGAGCAGCGGCAGGGTCAGCGGCAGCAGGCTGGCCGCCGAGCCGAACGTCTGCGCGTCCACTCCCCCGGTGGCGGTGACCGCGGCCGCGGAGAGCATCAGGCCGACCAGCATCGACCCTGAGTCGCCCATGAAGATGCGTGCCGGGCTGAAGTTGTGCGGAAGGAAGCCCAGGCAGACGCCGGCCAGCACCGCGGTGATCAGGGTCGGCGCGCTCGCTGCCTCCTCGTACCGCATCTGGCCGAGGTTGTAGCTGTAGGCGAAGAACGCCAGCGCGGCGATCGCAGAGACCCCGGCGGCCAGGCCGTCGAGCCCGTCGATGAAGTTCAGCGCGTTGACCGCGGAGACCGTCAGCAGGATGGTCAACGGCACGCCGACGTCCGGGCCCAGGGATACCGTGCCGATGTCGGCGAACGGGAGGAACAGGAACGCCAGCTGGACGCCGAGCAGCACCATGACGCCGGCCGCGGCGATCTGCCCGGTGAGTTTCGTCAGGGCGTCCAGGCCCCACTTGTCGTCCAGCACCCCCAGCAGGCAGATCAGCCCACCGGCGACGAGAACCGCGTAGACCTGGGTGTCGTCGAACGTCCGCTGCAGCGCCGGCAGTCGCGAGGCCACGAGGACCGCGGCCACCACGCCGAGGTACATGGCCACGCCGCCGCCCCGCGGGGTCGGGATGACGTGCACGTCACGCTCCCGCGGGGCGGCCATCATGCGGAGCCGGATCGCCATCATCCGCACCACCGGCGTGGCCAGGAAGGTGACCAGCGCAGCGGTGAGGAGGACGACGACGTACTCGCGCACGGCTCAGACGGTTTTCGCCGGCTCGGGGTACGCGGGGTGGGCACCGACCAGCTCGCGCACGCCCGCGGCGACCTCGGCCGTGCGGCTGCCGTCGGCGTCGCGGATGGCGGTGCCGATCAGCGAGGCGATCGACTTCATGTCCGACTCGACCATCCCCTGCGTGGTGACGGCCGGGCTGCCGACGCGGATGCCGGAGGCGACCGACGCCGGCTGCGGGTCGAACGGGATCGCGTTCTTGTTGAGGACGATGCCGGCGGCGTCGCAGCGCTTCTCGGCGTCGGCACCGGTCACCCCGGTCTGCTGCAGGTCCAGCAGCGCCAGGTGCGTGTCGGTGCCGCCGGCGACGGGCCGGAGCCCCTCGGCCGCGAGGCCCTCGGTGAGCGCCTGCGCGTTGGCGATGACCTGACGGGCGTAGGCCTGGTATCCCGGCTGCAGGCACTCCTTGAAGTTCACCGCCTTGGCGGCGACGGCGTGCATGAGCGGGCCGCCCTGCATCATCGGGAAGGCCGCCTTGTCGATTGCCTTGGCGTGCTCGGCCTTGCAGACGATCGCGCCACCGCGCGGGCCGCGCAGCACCTTGTGGGTGGTGAAGGTGACCACGTCGGCGTAGGGCACCGGGCTGGGGATCGCCTTGCCGGCGACCAGGCCGATGAAGTGCGCCGCGTCGACCATGAAGATCGCGCCGATCTCGTCGGCGATCTCCCGGAAGGCGGCGAAGTCGATCAGCCGCGGGATCGCCGATCCGCCGGCGACGATGAGCTTCGGCCGGTGTTCGCGGGCCAGGTCGCGCACCTGGTCGTAGTCGATGTGCTCGGTACCAGCGTCCACGCCGTACTGCACGGCGTTGAACCACTTGCCGCTGAAGCTGACCTTCGTGCCGTGGGTCAGGTGGCCGCCGTGCGGGAGCGCCATGCCGAGGAACGTGTCCCCCGGCTTGAGGAAGGCGCCGTAGGCGGCGAGGTTGGCGTTGGCCCCCGAGTGCGGCTGCAGGTTGGCGTGCTCGGCGCCGAAGAGCTCCTTGGCGCGCTCGATCCCGATCTCCTCGGCGCGGTCGACGACCTCGCACCCGCCGTAGTAGCGCCGGCCGGGGTAACCCTCGGCGTACTTGTTCGACAAGGTGCTGCCGAGGGCGGCCAGGACGGCGGGGCTGGTGAAGTTCTCGCTGGCGATCAGCTGCAGCCCTCCGCGCAGCCGGTCCAGCTCACCGGTGACCACGTCGGCGATGTCGGGGTCGAAGGCGGCCAGGGCGTCGAAGTCCGGGCCCCAGTAGGGGGTGCTCATCTCAGGCGCACTCCAGAAGTCGGTGCGGGCGCCCGCGATGCCCGGGCTCGGGCGGCGCGGCGGTCGTCTAACTATGACACTGGGACGAGGCAGTCCTCCGGACTGCACCGCGGCCACATGCCGCCCCCCGGCTGCGCGGAGCGCGTCCGCACGCTCCTCGCCGGACCCTCCGGGCCCCCTCGTCGGTGCCCTGCCCCCTGCCTGCTGCGGTCGGGCCCTCGTCGACGACCCTCGGCCCGCCCCGGCGGGGGTCAGTCCGTGACCTCCGGGACGACCTCGCGCAGGCGCTCCACGGGGATCGCGCCGACACGCAGCACCCGCGGGGCGGGACCGGTGCAGTCCACGATCGTGCTCGCCGCCGAGCTCGTCCGCGGCCCGTCGTCGAGCACGACCGCCGCATGTGCGCCGAGCTGCATGTCGGCCTGTTGCGCCGAGGTGGCCGCCGGCCGGCCGGACCGGTTGGCGCTGGACACCGCCAGGGGTCCGGTGCGGCGGAGCAGGTCCCGGGTCAGCTCGTCGCCGGGCAGCCGGACGGCCACCGTTCCCTCGGCGTCACCGAGGTCCCAGGCCAGGGACGGCGCGTGCTCCAGCACCAGCGTGAGCCCTCCGGGCCAGAACTTCTGGGCGAGCCGGGTGGCGACCTCCGGCATCTGCAGCACCAGCCCGGCCAGCGTCGACGCCTCGCCGATCAGCACCGGCACGGGCATGGCCCGGCCCCGGTTCTTGGCGGCGAGCAGGCGGGCGACGGCGGCAGGGCTGAACGCGTCGGCGGCGACGCCGTAGACGGTGTCGGTCGGCAGCAGCACCAGCTCGCCGCGGGTGATCGCCTCCGCGGCGGCGTGCAGGCCGGCCGCGCGGGTCTCGGGATCGGAGCAGTCGTAGAACTCGGCCACGGAGCAGCAGTCTTCCGCAGACCTCAGCCGGCGCGACGAGCGGTGGTGTACCGGGGCCGGCCCGCGAGGTCCGGGTGGTCGTCCACGTCGGCGAAACCGCCGTGCGCGCGCACCAGCGCCGGCAGCGATCCGCCCTGCTGGTCGGCGTGCTCGATGCCCAGCCCACCGCCGGGCCGGAGCAGACGGGCGGCGGTGTCCAGCAGCCCGCGGACGACGTCGAGGCCGTCGGGGCCGCCCCACAATGCCAGCGGCGGGTCGTGGTCGGCGACCTCCCGCGGCACCCGCGCACCGTCGGGCACGTAGGGCGGGTTGCTCACGACCAGGTCGGCCCCGCCGCCGAGCTCGCGCAGCAGCTGCGGATCGGTCATGTCGCCGGCGAGGACCTCCACGGGGGTGTCCCCCGCCGCCGCGCGGGCGCGCGCGTTGTGCCTCGTCCACTCGATCGCGCCGGGGTCCCGCTCGACCGCCGTCACCCGGGCCCCGGGGTGCTCGCGGGCGATCGACAGCGCGATGGCACCCGAGCCCGATCCGAGGTCGACCACCACCGGCTCGGGCGTGCCGGCCAGCTGCTCCAGGGCCCAGCCCACCAGCTGCTCGGTCTCCGGCCGTGGCACGAAGACGCCCGGCCCCACCGCCAGTTCGAGGTAGCGGAACGGCGCCCGGCCGGTGAGGTGCTGCAGCGGCACCCGATCGGCCCGCTGCCCGAGCAGGGTCTCGAACCGGTCGGCCGCCCCGTCGTCGACGTCGTCGAGGGTGAGCAGGCGGGTGCGCGGGACGCCGAGCACGTGGGCGAGCAGCAGTTCGGCGTCCACCCGGGGCGACTCCACACCTGCCTCGGCGAGGCGGCGGGCCGCCGCGGCCAGCAGGGCGCGGGCGCTCAGGAGCCGGCCGCCAGCAGCTCGGCGGTGTGCGCGCTGACCAGCGCGTCGATGACGCCGTCGAGGTCGCCGTCGAGCACCTGGTCGAGGTTGTGGGACTTGTAGCCGACGCGGTGGTCGGAGATCCGGTTCTCCGGGAAGTTGTAGGTGCGCACCCGCTCGCTGCGGTCGACGGTGCGGACCTGGCTGCGCCGCTGGTCGCTCGCCGTCGCGGCGGCCTCTTCGCGGGCGGCGGCCAGCAGTCGCGCGCGCAGCACCCGCAACGCCGACTCCCGGTTCTGCAGCTGGCTCTTCTCGTTCTGCGAGCTGACCACGATGCCGCTGGGCAGGTGCGTGATGCGGACGGCGGAGTCGGTGGTGTTGACGCTCTGCCCGCCGGGACCCGACGAGCGGAAGACGTCGATGCGCAGGTCGTTCGGGTCGATCCTCACGTCGATCTCCTCGGCCTCCGGCAGCACCAGGACGCCGGCCGCGGAGGTGTGGATGCGGCCCTGGCTCTCGGTGGCGGGCACCCGCTGGACGCGGTGCACGCCGCCCTCGAACTTCAGCCGGGACCAGATGCCCTCGTCCGTACGGGACTTGATCGCGACCGCGACGTTTTTGTAGCCGCCCAGCTCTGCGTCCACGGCGTCGAGCACCTCGGTGGCCCAGCCGCGGCGCTCGGCGTAGCGCAGGTACATGCGCAGCAGGTCTCCGGCGAACAGCGCCGACTCGGCGCCACCCTCCCCCGCCTTGATCTCGAGGATCACGTCCTTGTCGTCGTCGGGGTCCTTGGGCAGCAGCTGCTCGCGCAGGCGGTCGGTGAGCTCGGCGATCCGCCGCTCGAGGGCGGCGGCCTCTGCGGCGAAGGACGCGTCCTCCGCCCCGAGTTCCCGCGCGGCGCTCAGGTCGTCCCGCGCCTCGTCCAGCGCGCGCGCGGTCTCCACCAGCGGCGCCAGCTGCGCGTAGCGCCGGCCCATGCGGCGGGCCCGCGCCTGGTCGGCGTGCACGGCCGGGTCGGCCAGCTCCTGCTCCAGGCGGGCGTGCTCGGCGAGCAGCCCGGCCAGCCGGTCGGGCGCCGACGTCTCGGTGCTGCTCATCGGGATGGTGCCTCTCGGGCTCGCGTCAGGTCCGGACATGACGACGGCGCCCGCCCCACCGAGGTGGGAACGGGCGCCGTCAGGGGTGCTACTGGGCGTCGGTCGCCGCTGCGCCGACGTTGCGCTTGCCGAAGCGCTTCTCGAAGCGGGCCACCCGGCCACCGGTGTCGAGGATCTTCTGCTTGCCGGTGTAGAAGGGGTGGCAGGCCGAGCAGACCTCGACGGTCAGCTGACCGCTGGGCGCCGTGCTGCGCGTGGTGAAGGTGTTCCCGCAACCACAGGTCACGGTGGTCTCGTGGTACGTGGGGTGGATGTCGGGCTTCATGCCGATTGCCTCTTCCGAGAAGTCTGGGCGGTTCACGTGATGGAACGCCGGCCGGCGGGAGGTATTCCGCGCCGCCGGCGGGGGCTCGGTCGACCAGTATCCCTGATCGCCGCGCCCCGCCGGCGGGCGGTACCGCTCACTCCCCGCCGGGCCCGAGCGTCGTCTTCTGGATCTGCATGAGGAACTCGACGTTGTTGCGGGTCTTCTTCAGCTTGTCGAGCAGTAGTTCCAGCGCCTGCTGGGGCTCCAGGGCGGCGAGCACCCGGCGCAGCTTGATGACGATGGCCAGCTCGTCGGGCGACATGAGGATCTCCTCCTTGCGCGTGCCCGACGCGTTGACGTCGACCGCAGGGAAGACCCGCTTGTCCGCCAGCCGGCGGTCGAGCTTGATCTCGGCGTTCCCGGTGCCCTTGAACTCCTCGAAGATGACCGTGTCCATCGTGGAACCGGTCTCGACCAGCGCCGAGGCGATGATCGTGAGCGATCCGCCGTTCTCGATGTTGCGGGCCGCGCCGAGGAAGCGCTTGGGCGGGTAGAGCGCCGTGGAGTCCACGCCACCGGAGAGGATGCGCCCGCTGGCGGGGGCCGCCAGGTTGTAGGCGCGACCCAGGCGGGTGATCGAGTCCAGCAGGACGACGACGTCGTGGCCCATCTCGACCAGGCGCTTGGCCCGCTCGATGGAGAGCTCGGCGACCGTGGTGTGGTCGGCCGGCGGCCGGTCGAAGGTCGAGGCGATGACCTCGCCCTTCACCGAGCGCTGCATGTCGGTGACCTCTTCCGGACGCTCGTCGACCAGGACGACCATCAGGTGGCACTCGGGGTTGTTCGTCGTGATGGCGTTGGCAAGCGACTGCAGCACCATCGTCTTGCCGGCCTTCGGCGGCGACACGATCAGCGCGCGCTGCCCCTTGCCGATCGGCATGACGAGGTCGATGACCCGGGTGGTGAGCAGGTGCGGCTCGGTCTCCAGCCGCAGCCGGTCCTGCGGGTAGAGCGGCGTGAGCTTGGTGAACTCCGGCCGGTTGCGGGCCTGCTCGGGGTCCAGACCGTTGACCGAGTCGAGCCGGACGAGCGCGTTGTACTTGTCCTTGCGCTCCCCCTCCCGGGGCTGCCGGACGGCACCGGTGATGGCGTCACCGCGGCGCAGGCCGTAGCGGCGGACCTGCGACAGCGAGACGTAGACGTCGTTCGGCCCGGTCAGGTAGCCCGAGGTGCGGACGAACGCGTAGTTGTCCAGGACGTCGAGGATGCCGGCGACGGGCAGGAGGACGTCGTCCTCGCTGACGGTCGGCTCGCCCTGCTCGAACCGGTCCCGGCCGGTGCCGCGCTTGTTGCGGTCGCGGTACCGGCGCCCGCGACGGCCGCGGCCGCCCTCGAAGTCGTCGTCGTCCTCATCGGTGGACGCGGGACCGCGACCACCGTCGTTGCGGTTGTCGTTCCGGTTGTCCGGACGCCCGCCCCGGTCGTTGCGGTCGCGGTCGGGGCCACGGCTGCCGTCCCGGTTCGCACCGTCGCGGTTGGCGTTGCGCTCGGCGCGGTCGGCGTTCCGCTCATTGCGGTCGCCGCCGTCACGGTTGCTCCGCTCGTTGCGGTCGCCTCCGTCGCGGCTGCTCCGCTCGTTGCGATCGCCTCCGTCGCGGCCGGCCCGCTCGTTGCGATCGCCTCCGTCGCGGCCGGCCCGCTCGTTGCGGTCGCCACCGTCGCGGCCGGCCCGCTCGTTGCGGTCCCCGCCGTCACGGTTGGCATTCCGGTCGTCGTCGCTCTCCCGGCCGTCCCCGCGCTCCGTGCGGGTGCGGCTGCGGTTGCGGTCGCGCTGCGGCCGGTCGCCGTCGCGCTGCTCGTCGTCGCGGGGCTCGGTGGTGGTGGCCGGCACCGTCCGGTCGCCCGGCGCCTCCGCCGGTGCGGCATCGGCCGCGGGGGCCTCCGTCGCGGTGCCGGGCGATCCGGCCGGACGGCTGGCGGCACGACGAGTGCGGGCCGGCGCGGACGTCGCCTCGCCGGTCAGCGGGCCGCCGTTCCCACCGCCGCTGACCGGGGCCTCGAGGGGGGCGGCGGTCGCGGCGACACCGCGGGCGGCGTCGACCCCGTCGGTGGTCGCGCTCTCCGCGCCGGGCGCGGGGGCGTCGACCGAGGGGTCTCCGCCCACCTGGCGGGCGGAGATGGCGGCGACCAGGTCGCTCTTGCGCATCCGACCGGTGCCGGAGATGCCCAGCTCGCCGGCCAGGCGCTGCAGCTCGGGCAGCAGCATGCCCGACAGCCCGTTGCCGCGGCGACGGGGGCGGCCCGCCGGCCCAGAAGCGGCAGTGCCCTCGGCGGAGGCGGCGGCATCGGGCGCGCCGGTCACGCCGAGGTCGGTGGTTTCACTCACGTACAGGTCCTTCCCTGCGGTGACCTACGCCGTCTCGGCGCAGGGGGGGCCCGGTCCCCGGCGGGCCGGCCCGAGTACGGGACGGGCGCGCGTCAGGAGACAGGTTGAGAGGTGCGAGGCGGATCAGCGACGAAGAGGTATCGAACGTCTGCTTCGGCCCCGCGCGAGGCGCGCCCTCCTGGGCGGCTACGCCGTGAGCCTAGTCGCAGCTCACGGACTGGACAACACCGGATGATCTCGGCGTGTTCCTCGTTACCGAGACGATACCTGGCGCAGCGGGCGGTCGACCCGGGCACCGGTCGGATCGACGTCCAGCGGCAGCACCGACCAACCCGCCGGAGCCAGTTCCCCGATGGCGCGCACCTCGCTCTCACCCGGTCGCTCGTCGGCACCCGTCGTGGTGCGGCGGCCCAGCACGAGCACCGATGGCCCGGCACCGGAGATGACCGCGGCGTGCCCGGCCGCCCGCAGGCCGTCCACGAGCGCCAACGAGCCGGGCATCGCGGCGGTGCGCTGACGCTGGTGCAGCCGGTCCTCGGTGGCCTCCAGGAGCAGGGTTCCCGAGGTCAGCGCATGCACCAGGAGCGCGGACCGCCCGGCGTTGAACGCGGCATCGGCGTGCGGCACGACGTCGGGCAGCAGCCCACGCGCCAGCTCCGTCGACAGCGTCGCCTGCGGGACCAGGACGACCGGCAGCACGTCCTCGTGCACGGTCAGGCTGTCGGCGCCGACGCCCCCCTCCCCCGTCCAGGACAGCGTCAGCCCACCCAGCAGGCAGGCGGCGACGTTGTCGGGGTGCCCCTCCATCGCGGTGGTGAGCCGGAGGACGGCGTCCAGGTCGATCACCTCGACGTCGGGGCACAGCGCCCAGGCGCCCATGACCCCGGCGACGACCGCCGCGGCCGACGACCCCATCCCCCGGCCCTGCGGGATGGCGTTCTCCGCCACCACCCGCAGGCCTGGCGGGGTCCAGCCGAGCTCGGCGCAGGCGGCACGGAACGCGCGCACGACCAGGTGCGACTCGTCGGTGGGCAGCTCACCGGCCCCCACCCCGCTCACCTCGACGGACAGCCCCTCGGGCTGCACCGAGAACTGGAGCACGTCGTGGTGCTCCAGGGCCAGACCGGCGCAGTCGAACGCCGGTCCGAGGTTGGCGCTGGTGGCGGGCACGCGGACGCGGACCCGGTGGGGGTCGAGGACGCTCACAGGCCCAGTTGCACCGCTGCTGCGGCGGCGTCGACCGGCACGGTGACCGGCGCGGGGGCGCCGGAGATGGCCCACTCCGGGTCCTTGAGGCCGTTGCCGGTGACGGTGCAGACGATGCGCTGCCCCGGCTCGAGTTGCCCGGCGTCGGCGACCTGCAGCAGGCCGGCGACCGAGGCCGCGGACGCCGGCTCGACGAACACCGCCTCGCTGCGGGCGAGCAGCCGGTAGGCCGAGAGGATCGCGCGGTCGGTGACGGCGTCGATGCGCCCGCCCGACTCGTCGCGGGCCGCGAGCGCCTTGGTCCAGGAGGCGGGGTTGCCGATCCGGATGGCGGTGGCGATCGTGCTGGGGTTCTCCACCACCTGCCCGGTGACGATCGGCGCCGCGCCGGCCGCCTGGAAGCCCCACATGCGGGGGGTGCGCGAGGCGATGCCGTCGGCCGCGTACTCGCGGTAGCCCTGCCAGTAGGCGGTGATGTTGCCCGCGTTGCCCACCGGCAGGCAGTGGATGTCAGGAGCGTCGCCGAGCACGTCGACGATCTCGAAGGAGGCAGTCTTCTGCCCCTCGATGCGGAACTGGTTGACGCTGTTGACCAGGCTGACCGGGTAGTCGATCGCCAGCTTGCTGGCCAGCGCCAGGCAGTCGTCGAAGTTGCCCTCGACCTGCAGCAGCCGGGCGCCGTGTACCAGCGCCTGCGCCAGCTTGCCCATCGCGATCTTGCCCTGCGGCACCAGGACGGCGCAGGTCATGCCGGCCCGCGCGGCGTAGGCGGCGGCGCTGGCGCTGGTGTTGCCGGTGGAGGCGCAGATGACCGCCTGCGCCCCCTCCTCGAGGGCCTTGGTGATGGCCATCGTCATCCCGCGGTCCTTGAAGGAGCCCGTCGGGTTCGCGCCCTCGACCTTGAGGTAGACGTCGCAGCCGGTGCGCCGCGACAGCTCGCGCGCCGGCACCAGCGGGGTGGCGCCCTCCTGCAGCGTGACCACCGGGGTGGTGTCGCTGACCGGCAGCCGGGCCCGGTATGCCTCGATCAGGCCCGGCCAGATCGGGGACACGCTCATGACAACCCCTCCACGCGCAGCACGCTGGTGACCCCCCGGACCGCGGGCATCTCCCGCAGCGCGGCAATGGTGGCCGACAGCGCCGCGTCCGGGGCGCTGTGGGTCACGATGACCAGCGTCGCGGCGTCGCCGCGGCCGGTCTGACGGACGGTGGAGATGCTCACCTCGTGCCGCGCGAACTCCTGCGCGACGGCGGCGAGCACACCCGGCTTGTCGGCCACGTCCAGGCTGACGTGGTACCGCGTCGGCGTCTCGGCCATGGGCCGGACGGCGAGGTTGGCGTAACCGGTGACGCCCGGGCCGGGGCCGCCGGTGACCCGGTTGCGGGCGACCGCCACCAGGTCGCCCAGGACGGCGCTGGCCGTCGGCTCCCCGCCCGCCCCCTGCCCGTAGAACATGAGCTGGCCGGCCGCCTCCGCCTCCACGAACACGGCGTTGAACGCGCCGCCCACCGAGGCCAGCGGGTGCGCGGTCGGGATCATCGCCGGGTGCACGCGGACGGCGACCGAGTCGGCGTCCCCGTCCTGGCTCGTGACCCGCTCGCAGATGGCCAGCAGCTTCACCGTGCAGCCGATCTCCGCGGCGCGCGCGACATCGGTCGCGGTGACCGTGGAGATGCCCTCGCGGTGCACGTCGACCGCCGCCACCGGGGTGTGGAACGCCAGCGAGGCGAGGATCGCGGCCTTGGCGGCGGCGTCGAAGCCGTCGACGTCGGCGGTCGGGTCCGCCTCGGCGTAGCCCAGCTCGGTGGCCTCGGCCAGCGCCTCGCCGAAGCCGGCACCGGTCTCGGCCATGCGGGACAGGATGTAGTTCGTCGTCCCGTTGACGATGCCCACGACGCGGGACAGCTGGTCGCCGACCAGCGACTCCCGCAGCGGCCGCAGGATCGGGATGGCCCCGGCGACCGCGGCCTCGTAGTAGAGGTCCACGCCGGCCTCGGCGGCCGCGGCGTGCAGGGCGACGCCGTCCTCGGCCAGCAGCGCCTTGTTGGCGCTCACCACCGACTTGCCGCTCTCGAACGCCGCCAGCATGAGCGAGCGCGCCGGCTCGATGCCGCCGATCACCTCGACGACGAGGTCGACGTCGTCGCGGGTGACCAGGCCGTGGGCGTCGGTGGTCAGCAGGTGCGCCGGGACGTCGGGGTGGTGCGCCGGGCGGCGCACGGCGACGCCGGCGACCTCCACCGGGCGGCCGATGCGGGCGCCGAGGTCGTCGGCCTGCTCCTGCAGCGCGCGCAGCACCGCGCTGCCGACGGTGCCGCAGCCGAGCAGCGCCACCTTGAGGGGTCCGGTCACGAGGTCGCTCCCGCGGGGTGCTCGGGCGCCGGCTGGTCGATGGCCGGCGAGGGGGCGGGGCGGTCGGCGAGGACCGCATCGAGGGCGAACACGTCGGACAGTGTCTGACGTCGCACGATCTCCGTGGCGGCGCCGTCCCGGACGGCGACCACCGGCGGCTTGAGCAGGTAGTTGTAGTTGCTCGCCATCGACCAGCAGTAGGCACCGGTGGCGGCGACGGCGAGCAGGTCGCCGGGCACGACGTCCGACGGCAGCCACAGGTCGCGGACGAGGATGTCGCCGCTCTCGCAGTGCTTGCCCACCACCCGGCACAGGGCCGGCGGGGCGTCGGAGGTCCGGTTGGCCAACACGCAGGTGTAGGAGGCGTCGTACAGGGCGGTGCGGATGTTGTCGCTCATCCCGCCGTCGACGGAGACGTAGTTGCGCACCAGCGGCGTCCCGGGCGCACCGGACGCGCCCAGGCGCACCGGCTTGATCGTGCCGATCTCGTACAGCGTCACCGTGCCGGGCCCGGCGATGGCCCGGCCCGGCTCGACGGCCAGCCGCGGGACCGGCAGACCGAGCTCCGCGCACTCGGCGGCGACGACGCTGCGCAGCCGGGCGGCGACGTCGACCGGGCTGACCGGGTCGTCGTCCGGGATGTAGGCGATGCCGAAGCCACCCCCGAGGTTCAGCTCCCCGAGCACCTCGCCGGTGGCGTCCCGGACGGCGCTGAGCAGCCCCACCACGCGGTGCGCCGCGGCCTCGAAGCCGGCGGTGTCGAAAATCTGCGAGCCGATGTGGCTGTGCAGGCCGGCCAGGTGGAGGGCCGGCTCGGCGACGACCCGGCGGGCGGCCTCGAGCGCGTCCCCGGTGGCCAGGGAGAAGCCGAACTTCTGGTCCTCGTGGGCGGTGGCGATGAACTCGTGGGTGTGCGCCTCGATGCCGACGGTGGTGCGGATGAGCACCGCCACCGGGGCGCCGCCGGAGGCGACGCGGGCCTCGGCGAGCGGCACCAGCCGGTCGATCTCGTCGAAGGAGTCGAGCACGACGTGCCCGATGCCGGAGTCGACGGCCAGCTCCAGCTCCACCAGCGACTTGTTGTTGCCGTGCAACGCGATCCGCTCGGCGGGGAACCCGGCGGCCAGCGCGACGGCGAGCTCGTTGCCGCTGCAGGCGTCCAGGTGCAGCCCGTCCTCGGCGATCCAGCGGGCCACCTGGCCGCAGAGGAACGCCTTGGAGGCGTAGTGGACGTCGGCGTCGGCGAACGCGGTCGCGAAGTCGGCGGCGCGGCCGCGGAAGTCCGCCTCGTCGAGCACGAACAGCGGCGTGCCGTGCGCGCGGGCCAGGTCGGTGACGGCCCGGCCGGCCAGGTGCAGCTCGCCGTCGATCCGCTCGGCAGAGCGGGGCCAGACCTGGGGGTCGAGGACGCCGAGCTCGGCGGGCGGGGCGCCGGCGGCCGAGGGCGGCGCCAGACTTCCGTGCAGCGGCCCCGCCGGGTGCGCCCTCACATCCGCTCCGGCGCGGAGACGCCCAGCACGGCCAGCCCGTTACGCAGGACCACCGCGGTCGCCGCGCACAGCCACAGCCGGGCGGTGGTCAGCGGGGTCGCCTCCTCGTCGCCGCGGGGCAGCACGCGGCAGGAGTCGTAGAACCGGTGGTAGGTGCCGGCCAGCTCCTCGAGGTAGCGGGCCACCCGGTGCGGCGCGCGCAGCTCGGCGGCGGCCGTGACGACCCGCGGGAACTCGCCGAGCGCCCGCAGCAGGGCGTTCTCGCGCTCGTGGGTGAGCTGCCCGGCGTCGACGTCCCCGGCCTCGCCGAGACCCAGCCCCAGGTCGGCGGCGTTGCGCAGCACCGACGAGATCCGGGCGTGCGCGTACTGGACGTAGAAGACCGGGTTGTCGTTGGTCTGCCGGCTCCACAGGTCCAGGTCCAGGTCGATCTGCTGGTCGACCGAGGCCCGCGCCAGCGCGTACCGGGCGGCGTCGGCGCCGACGGCCTCGACGAGGTCCTCCAGCAGGACGACGGTGCCGGCCCGCTTGCTCATCCGCACCGGCTCGCCGTCGCGGACCAGGTTGACCAGCTGGCCGAGCAGGATCTCCAGGTTGGCCTCGGGGTCGTCGCCCACGGCGGCCGACAGCGCCTTGTACCGGCCGACGTAGCCGGCGTGGTCGGCGCCCAGCATGATCACGACCTTGTCGAACCCACGGTTGCGCTTGTCGAGGTAGTAGGCGCAGTCGGCAGCGAAGTAGGTGGGCGCGCCGTCGCTCTTGATCAGCGGCCGGTCCTTGTCGTCGCCGAAGTCGGTGGTGCGCAGCCACACCGCGCCGTCGGCCTCGTAGACGTGGCCGTTCTCCCGCAGCCGGGTGATGGCCTTCTCCAGGGCGCCCGTCTCGTGCAGGGTGCGTTCGGAGAAGTACACGTCGAAGACCACGCCGAAGCCGGCCAGCGTGCGCTTGATCTCGGCGAACATCAGCTCGACGCCGAGCACCCGGAAGCGCTCCCGCTGCTGGTCCTCCGGCAGCTCGAGCACACCAGGCTCGGCCGCGACGACCTGGCCGGCGATCTCCCCGATGTAGTCGCCGGCGTACCCGTCCTCGGGCACCGGCCGGCCGTGCGCGGCAGCCATGAGGCTCAGCGCGAACCGGTCGATCTGCGAGCCGGCGTCGTTGAAGTAGTACTCCCGCGTGACCGTTGCGCCGCTGGCCTCGAGCAGCCGGCCGAGCGCGTCGCCGACGGCCGCCCAGCGGGTGCCGCCGATGTGCACCGGACCGGTCGGGTTGGCCGAGACGAACTCGAGGTTGAGGTTCTGGCCGGCCAGGGTCGTGGTCCGGCCGTACGCCTGACCCGCCGTCACCGCGTCGACGGCGATCTTGCCGAGCGCGCCCTGGGCGAGGGTGATGTTGAGAAAGCCGGGGCCGGCGACGTCGACGGTGGCGATGCCGTCGTGCGCGCGCAGCTGCGCGGCCAGCAGCTCGGCCACCTGCCGCGGCGGACGGCCCGCCGGCTTGGCCAGGCGCAGGGCCACGTTCGTGGCGTAGTCGCCGTGGTCGGGGTTCTTCGGCCGCTCGACCACGACGTCCGCCGGCACCTCGACGGGCAGCTCGCCTCGCTCGACGACCGCGGCCACGGCGGTACGAACGACGTCTCGCAGCTGCTCCGGTGTCACCCGGCGAGCGTACTGACCCGCTTCCGGAGCCCGGAGGCTCCACCCGGGCGGCCCGGCTCCCAGCCTCCGCACAGGTCCCCGACCTAGACTCCCGCGCGGTGGAGGGGCCGTCCCGGCCCCGGCCGCAGCGGCGCGCACGCGCCCCGTAACGAGGAGAGGCCTTGGCCAAGGACCGCACGCCCGACAAGAGCCGAACCACCGGCGGTGGGGCCTCGCGGGCCGGCGGCCGCGGCACGGGCGGTCGCACCCGGCCGCCGACGCAGGTCGTGGCCCAGCAGCGACCCTGGGGCCTGATCGCCGCCGCCGTCGCCGTCGTGGTGTTCGCCGCGGCCGTGATCACCTACGCCGTGGTGCAGGTGCGCGAGGCCGACGCCCTGAGGGTCGAGTCCATCGACGAGATCGCCGACGCGCAGACCTACGAGTACGAGGGCGGCCTGCACGAGGACGGCCCGATCGAGTACGAGCAGTCACCGCCGGTGGGTGGCCCGCACGCCAACCTCTGGGCCGACTGCACGGGCACCGTCTACGACGTCGACATCCGCCACGAGAACGCGGTCCACAGCCTGGAGCACGGCGCCGTGTGGATCACCTACAACCCCGACGAGGTGACCGACGCCGACATCGCCACGCTCGCCGAGCTCGTCGACGGCGTGTCCTACCGGATGATGTCCCCCTACGAGGGCCTGGACGCCCCGATCAGCCTGCAGTCCTGGGGGCACCAGCTCAAGGTCGACAGCGCCGACGACGAGCGCGTCAAGCAGTTCGCCGACCTGATGACCGCCAAGGCCGGAGAGTTCCCCGAGCCGGGGGCCACCTGCGAGAGCCCGACCTTCCTGGCCGACCCGCTCGTCGCCGAGGCCGCGTCGGCCGGGACGTCCGCGCCCTGACGTCGCGGCGCCGTCCCCGTCCGCTCCCACGCCCGCCCCGCGGAGGCAGCTCGCATGACCAGCACGACAGGTACCCGGCGTGGCAGCGCAGTGCGCACCGCCCTGCTCGCCGTCATCGCCGTCGGGCTGGTGGTGCTGGGCGGCGGGCTGGCCGTCGCCCTGGGCATCGGCCGGGACGGGACGCCGACGCCCACGGCCGACTCGGTCGACGCGGGGTTCTCGCGGGACATGTCGCGGCACCACCTCCAGGGCGTGGAGATGGCCAACCTCGTCGCCGAGCGCAGCGACGACCCGGAGGTCGAGCAGCTGGCCTTCGACATCTCCGCCACCCAGACCAACCAGGCCGGGCGCATGCAGGGCTGGCTGGCGCTGTGGGGGCTGCCCCTGTCCGGCGAGACCATGACCTGGATGGGCGAGGACGGGCACGCCGCCCACGACATGGGTGGCGTGGGTACCGGCGTCGGCGCGCCCATGCCCGGCATGGCCACCGAGGCGGAGCTGGCCGAGCTGCGGAGCCTGTCGGGCACCGAGTTCGACGTCGAGTTCCTCCGGCTGATGATCCGGCACCACCAGGGTGGCTTCGACATGGCCCGCTACGCGGCCGAGAACGCCGAGGTGGCGGCCGTGCGCGACCTCGCCCGGTCGATCGAGCAGTCGCAGGGCGCGGAGACGACGACGATGACCCGGATGCTCACCGCCCGGGGCGGAACGCCGCTGCCCGAGCCGTGACGCGCGGCCCGGGAGCCGCTTCCCGGGCCGGCGCGGGGGGCTGGTAACTTCTCCCCTGCCCCACCACCGAGCCCCCGTAGCTCAGGGGATAGAGCACCGCCCTCCGGAGGCGGGTGCGCAGGTTCGAATCCTGCCGGGGGCACCACCGGGCGCTGACCGTGGAGCCTTCCAGGGGCCGACCGCGGTCGGCGGCGCAGTGTGCCCAGGCCCCACCGGCCCCGATCCCGGGGGATCGCCGGACCTCGTGCGTGTTGTGCCCGTGCCACCGCGCGTCGTCCCGGCCCGCAGCGCAACCCTTTTCGGGTCCAGGGGTTTGACGTCACCGGAGTTCTGGCACCTTCCCCCCGCCGGCCCATCGCGCCCCGGTGCCTGCAGGCTGGGCGGAGCACGACGCAGGAGGTCAGATGAGCACGCCAGCTGATCACTCCACCACGCTGTCCCACGAGGAGGGCCGGCGCGGCGCGTTCAGCTCGCGACGCGTCTTCATCCTCGCGGCGATCGGCTCCGCGGTCGGGCTGGGCAACATCTGGCGGTTCCCCTACGTCGCGTACGAGAACGGCGGCGGCGCCTTCGTGGTGCCCTACCTGGTGGCGCTGCTGACCGCCGGCATCCCCTTCCTGCTGCTCGATTACGCGATCGGGCACCGCCACCGCGGCTCCGCCCCGCTCTCGTTCGCCCGGTTGCGCCGCGGCACCGAGGGGCTCGGCTGGTGGCAGGTGGGCATCTGCTTCGTCATCGCCGTCTACTACGCCGCGGTCGTCGCATGGGCGCTGCGCTACGCCTTCTTCTCGCTCGACAAGGCCTGGGGCGCCGATCCCGAGGGCTTCTTCTTCGGCGACTTCCTCCAGGCCGGGGACGTCCAGGTCACCGCGGACGTGGTGCCGGGGGTGCTCGTGCCCCTCGCGCTGGTCTGGCTGGCCGTCCTGGTCATCATGGCCCTCGGCGTCCAGCGGGGCATCGGGGTGACCTCGCTGGTCTTCATCCCGGTGCTGGTGCTGGCCTTCGCCGCTCTGGTCGTGCAGGCGCTGTTGCTGCCGGGCGCGGGAGCCGGCCTCGACGCGCTGTTCACACCGGACTGGTCGGCGCTCACCTCCGCCTCGGTCTGGGCCGCCGCGTTCGGGCAGATCTTCTTCTCGCTGTCGGTCGGATTCGGCATCATGATCACCTACGCCTCGTACGTCAGCCGCCGCGAGGACATGGTCGGCTCCGGCCTCGTCGTGGGCTTCTCGAACTCCGGCTTCGAACTGCTCGCCGGCATCGGTGTGTTCGCCGCCCTGGGCTTCATGGCCCAGGCCGGCGGCGTCCCGGTCGGCGAGGTCGCCAGCGACGGCATCGGCCTCGCCTTCATCGCCTTCCCGGCGATCATCAACGAGGCCCCGGCCGGCGCCCTCATCGGCGTCCTGTTCTTCGGGTCGCTGGTCGTTGCCGGCATCACCTCGCTGATCAGCGTCATCGAGGTGGTGATCTCCGCGGTCCGCGACAAGCTCGACACCGGCCGCCTCACCGCGACCCTCTCGGTCGGTGTGCCCGCCGCGGTGCTGAGCCTGGTGCTCTTCAGCACGACGAGCGGCATCTACGTGCTCGACGTCGTCGACCACTTCGTCAACCAGTACGGCATCCTCGTCGTGGCGCTGGTGAGCATGCTGGTCGTCGCCTGGGGCGTCCGGGCCCTGACCGGCCTCGGCGAGCACCTCAATGTGCACGGCCGTCCCCGGGTCGGCACCGGCTGGCGCCTGCTGACCAGCGTCGTCGCCCCGGCAGGCCTGGCCGTCGTGCTCGTCCTCGCGCTGCGGGAGGACCTGGCCGCGCCCTACGAGGACTACCCCACGTGGCTCCTGCTGGTCCTCGGCTGGCTGCTGGTGGTGGCGCTGCCGCTCGTCGGCTTCCTCCTCGCCCGGCTGCCGTGGCGCGCCGGAACCCACCTGGAGGGGCCGCCACCCGGCTCCGATCCGGCGGCGCCGCTGCACGCGCCCCCCACGACCACCGGGAACCGCCCGGGAACCGGGCACGACGAGGGAGGTCGACCATGAGCGCCGACGCGATCGTCATGATGGTGGTGGCGATGGCCGTGATCTGGGGCGGCCTCGCCCTGGCCGTCGCCAGCCTGCTGCACCACGGCGCCGTCGAGGACCGCACCGAGGGCGTGCACAGGGACCTCTGACCCGGTGCACGGCGGCCTGCGCCGTGATGATCGGCTCGCCCGACTACTTCCTTCCACGGCCTCGCCGAGGCCATGTCGGCCTGCTCGACGTCCCGGGAACTGGACCGCGTGCACGTGGTGGGCCCCTCGACGGGCGGGTTGGCGCAGCTGGTCGCCATCGCGCACCCGGAGCGGCTGCGCAGCCTCACCTGGGTCAAGTCGACGACCGGCGCCCGGGCGCCGGTGCGCCGAACGAGGCGGCGATGGGCGTGCTCCTCGCCGCGCCGGCGACCGACCGCGGGGCGCCGTCCAGCGTGTCGTCGACACCCACCCCCCGACGGCGCTGCCGGAAGCGCGCCGGCCCGCACAGCGGGTCACCACTGCGAACCGGGCCACCGTCGAGGTCATCGACGACCGCAGCGCGGCGGCGGGGCGGCGGCGCTCCCGGAGCCCGACCGGCTGCGGCTGCACCGCCCGCCGACCGCGCCGCCGCCGGAGGCCCGCTCAGCTGGTGAGCATGCCGCCCTCGACCGGGATGGTGGTGCCGGTGACGTAGCCGCCGGCGTCGCTGACGAGGAAGACGAGCGCGGCGGCGAGCTCCTCGGGCTCGCCCTTGCGCCCGACGAGCACCCGGGTGAGCTGCGACTCCAGGTAGCCCTCGGGGTACTGGTCGGTCATCTCCGAGGTGAAGAAGCCCGGCGCCAGGGCGTTGACCCGGATGCCCTTGCGGCCGGTCCACTGCTGGGCCAGGTCCCGGGTCAGCCCGATGAGCCCGGCCTTGCTGGCGGCGTAGGCCGCCTGCGGCAGACCAGCGGTGGTCAGGCCGAGGACGCTGGAGATGTTGACGATCGAGCTGCCCGGCTGCATGACGCGGCCGCACGCCTGGGCCATCCAGTAGCAGCCGTTGAGGTTGACGTCGATGACCTGCCGGAACTGGTCCGGGGTCTCCCGCGTCGCGGGCGCGGCCGTGCCCACCCCGGCGTTGTTCACCAGCACGTCGACCTTGCCGAACTCCGCCATGGCGGCGTCGACGAGCGCCTGGCAGTCCTCCGGCCGGGAGACGTCGGTGGCCACGCTGATCGCGCGCCGGCCGGTCGCCTCCACCGCGCGCTGGGTGTCGGCCAGCCGATCGGCCCTGCGGGCACCGAGGACGACGTCGCAGCCGGCCTCGGCCAGGGTCCGGGCGAAGACCGCACCCAGCCCCGAGGAGGCGCCGGTCACGATGGCGACGCGGTCGTCGAGGCGGAACAGGTCGAGGATCGTGCGGTCGGGCATGAGTGGTGTCTCCCTCGGGGGGCGGCGGGCGGTCGCCGTCACCGTATCCGTCCTGTGCGGTACATCACCGGGTGAGCCGGGTAGGGGCCGCCGGTCCAGCCATCGGCCACAGGGAGGACGACCGTGACCAACCTCGCGCAGAACCTGCTCGACTCCGCCGCCGAGGGAGCCGACCGGCCGGCCCTCCGGATGGACGAGGCCGAGCTGACCTACGGCCAGTTCCGCGACGCCGCCCTCCGCGTCGCCGCCTCGCTGCAGGCGCGCGGCATGCAGCCCGGTGACCGCGTCGGGCTGGTGTTGCCGAACGTGCTGGCCTTCCCGGTCGTCTTCTACGGCGCGCTGCTCGCCGGCGCCGCGGTGGTGCCGATGAACCCGCTGCTCAAGGCCCGCGAGGTGCAGTACTTCCTCGAGGACTCCGGTGCGCGGGTCGTCGTCACGCTGGAGACCGCCGCCGGCCCCGTGCGCGAGGCGGCGGGCGCCGTCGGTGCCGAGGCCGTCGTGGTGGGGCCGGCCTCCCCTACCGAGCTGATGGCCGACGAGCCGCTGGGCGCGCCGGTGGAGCGGTCCGACGAGGACCTGGCCGTCATCCTCTACACCTCGGGGACGACCGGGCAGCCGAAGGGCGCGGAGCTCACCCACGCCAACCTGGGCCGCAATGCCCTGACCACCGCCGACACGCTGGCCGAGAACACGCCCGACGACGTGATCATGGGATGCCTGCCCCTCTTCCACGTCTTCGGCCTGACCTGCGGCCTGAACACCTCCGTCCTGCGGGGGTCGCTGCTCACGCTCATCCCCCGGTTCGACGGCGCGAAGGCGCTGCAGGTGATCGAGCGCGACCGGGTGACCATCTTCGAGGGCGTCCCGACGATGTTCGCCGCGATGCTGCACTCCCCCGGCGCCGACGAGCACGCCGTGTCCAGCCTGCGGCTGTGCGTCTCCGGCGGCTCGGCCATGCCGGTGGAGATCATGCGCTCGTTCGAGGCGCGGTTCGGCTGCACGATCCTGGAGGGCTACGGCCTCAGCGAGACCTCCCCGGTCGCCTCCTTCAACCACCCGCACGCCGAGCGGAAGCCCGGTTCGATCGGAACCCCGATCCGCGGCGTGGAGATGCGCCTGGTCGACGACGACGGCAACGAGGTGGGTGCCGGCGAGGTCGGCGAGATCGCCATCCGCGGCGAGAACGTGATGCGCGGCTACTGGGCGCGGCCGGAGGAGACGGCGAAGTCGATCCCCGACGGCTGGTTCCGCACCGGTGACCTCGCCCGCACCGACGAGGACGGCTACTTCTTCATCGTCGACCGGAAGAAGGAGATGATCATCCGCGGCGGTTACAACGTCTACCCGCGGGAGATCGAGGAGGCGCTCTACGAACACCCGTCGGTGGCCGAGGTGGCCGTGGTCGGCGTCGCGCACCCCGAGCTGGGCGAGGAGGTGGCCGCTGCGGTCGCGCTCAAACCCGGCGCCACCGCCGAGGCCGACGAGCTGCGCGAGTTCGTCAAGGCCCGGGTGGCCGCCTACAAGTACCCGCGGCACCTCTGGCTGGTCGACACGCTCCCCAAGGGGCCGACCGGGAAGATCCTGCGCCGCGCCGTGGAGGTTCCGCAGGAGGTGGGGACCCGATGACCCCCCCGCCGGTGCCCCGCACGCCCCCGCCGTCGCCGCCGCTGTGGCGGCAGGCGTTCGACGCCGCCGAACGGGCCGTGGCGCCCCGTGCGGAGAGCCTGGTCCGCACGGAGCACTTCGCCCTCGGCGCCGCGCTGGTCCGGCGGGCGCAGACCCTCGCCGGCCGGTCGGTGCAGGGGCTCAGCGCCCGCGCCTGGCACCTGCTCAACCTGCCCGCGGGCAGCGACATCAGCCGGCTGCGCGCGCAGATCGGCTCCCTGGACCGGGAGGTGCGCCGGTTGACCCTGCAGCTGGAGTCCGAACGGCGACGGAGCGCAGGCTCCGGGCGCACCCGGCCCGCCACGACGACAACCCCGACCACGGAGGACGACGATGCCGACGGTTCCCAGCCCGCAGACGGTGCTCGACCGCGTCCGGCGGGACGTCGAGCGCAACGCCCTCCGGGCGCGTAACGGCATCAAGATGGTCGCCGGGGTGGACCGCCCCGGAGTGGGCCTCAGCCCCAAGGACGTCGTCTGGCAGCGCGGCCGCACGCAGCTGTGGCACTACCGCAACGACGACGTGCGGTACGGGCCACCGCTGCTGATCGTCTTCAGCCTGGTCAGCCGCAGCTACATCCTCGACCTGACCCCCGGCAACAGCTTCGTGGAGCAGTTGGTCGACGCCGGCTTCGACGTCTACATGCTCGACTGGGGAGAGCCCGACGAGCGCGATGCCGGCAACCGCCTCGAGGACTACGTCGACGACTACATCCCGGCGGGGATCGACCGCGTCCTCGAGATCTCCGGCGCCGACGAGGTCAACCTGTTCGGCTACTGCTTCGGCGGGGACCTCGCCCTGCTCTACGCCGCGCACCACCCCGACGCCCCGCTGCGCAGCCTCACCGTGCTGGCCACGCCGGTCGACTTCCGGCACATGGGGCCACTCGCCGACATCTTCCGCGTCGGTGGCATGGACGTCGACTCGGTCGTGGGCCCCGACGGCAACGTCCCGCCGTCGGTGGTCGTGCAGGGCTTCCGGACCCTGACCCCCACCTCCGAGGTGACCCGCTACGTCACGCTCTGGGAGCGGCTCTGGAACGACGACTACGTCGCGTCCTACCAGGCCATGACGGGGTGGTCGGACGACCACGTGCCCTTCCCCGGCGCAGCCGCGCGGGAGACGGCGGAGATGCTGGTGCGGGCCAACGGCATGGTCAACGACCGGCTCACCGTGGGCGGGGACCCGGTGCACCTCTCCGACATCCAGGTGCCGTTCCTCACCGTGCGGGCCAACCGCGACCACATCGTGCCGCCGGACGCGACTGCGCCGCTGATCGACCTGGTCGGTTCCCCCGACAAGCACGAGCTCTGCCTGGACGCCGGCCACATGGGGCTGGTCGTCGGGCGCACCGCGGCCAAGACGACGGTGCCCACGATCATCGACTTCGTCCGCCGGCGCAGCGATCCGCTGGACGCCGACCGCCGGACCGACACCTCGACACGGGAGGCCTGACATGACGGTGGTCGAACTCGGACCGGAGCGCTGCGACGCCTTGCTGCGCTTCTTCGGCGACCTCCCCGAAGGGGACCTCACCTTCATCAAGGAGGAGGTCACCGACCCCGACACCGTCCGCTCGTGGGCGACCGGCGCCTCCCCCGGCGGCCGCTGGGTCGCCGTCGACGGCGACACGGTGACCGGGTACGTGGCGGTCCGCCCGCTCCCGGGGTGGTCGGACCACGTCGGTGAGCTGCGGCTGGTCGTCGCACCGTCGAGCCGGGGCACCGGGCTGGGCCGGGAGCTGGCCCGTCGCGCCCTCGTCGAGGGGGTCCGGTCGGGGCTGCACAAGATCGTCGTCGAGGTGGTCGCCGAGCAGGGGCCGGC
Source organism: Blastococcus sp. SYSU DS0973 (assembly GCF_054051055.1). Lineage (NCBI taxonomy): Bacteria > Bacillati > Actinomycetota > Actinomycetes > Geodermatophilales > Geodermatophilaceae > Blastococcus > Blastococcus sp. SYSU DS0973. The sequence goes on along the minus strand of NZ_JBJHAN010000004.1, from coordinate 170,058 downwards.
GCTGGCGCTCTTCAGCGACCTCGGCTTCAGCGGCGAGGCCCTGCTGCGCGACCACATCCGCGACCGCGGCGGCGAGCTGCGCGACCTGATGGTGCTGGCGCACCACGTGACCGACACGTGGTCGGGCATGGACACCGTCGGCATCGCCGACGAGCTGGGCGCTCCGGCCGGCTGAGCACCCCGGCGCCCACCCACCCCGCGCCCGGTCGGCTCACCACTCGGTGACCCGCCCGCCGTCGACCTCGAGCCGCCGGTCGGTGGCCACGGCCTCGAGCATGCGGCGGTCGTGGGTGACCAGCAGGAGGGTGCCGGTGTAGCCGGCCAGGGCCTGCTCGAGCTGCTCGATGGCCGGCAGGTCCAGGTGGTTGGTCGGCTCGTCCAGCACCAGCACGTTGACGCCCCGGGCCTGCAGCAGCCCCAACGCCGCGCGGGTGCGCTCCCCCGGCGACAAGGTGAGGGCCGGGCGCAGCACGTGGTCGGCGGTGAGCCCGAACTTGGCCAGCAGCGTCCGCACCTCCGCCGTCGGCCAGTCGGGCACCTCGGCGCCGAACGCGTCGAGCAGCTGCTCGGGGCCGAGGAACCGCCCGCGGGCCTGGTCGATCTCGCCGATCCGGACCGCCGGGCCGAGGGATCCCGCGCCCTCGTCCAGCGGCACCCGGCCGAGCAGCGCCGCGAGCAGCGTCGACTTCCCGGATCCGTTGGCGCCGGTGATAGCGACCCGGTCGCCCCAGTCGACCTGCAGGTCCACCGGGCCGAGGGTGAAGCAACCCCGGCGGACGACGGCGCCGCGCAGCGTGGCCACGACCGCACCGGCCCGCGGCGCGGCGGCGATCTCCATGCGGAGCTCCCACTCCTTGCGCGGCTCCTCCACGACGTCGAGCCGATCGATCAACCGGTCGGTCTGCCTGGCCTTGGCCGCCTGCTTCTCCGATGACGCCCGATTGGCGGCCTTGATGTGCCTGTCGCCGTCCTTGGACTTCTTGATCGCGTCGCGGACGCCCTTCGCCATCCAGTTCCGCTGCATCCGCGCCCGAGCCTCGAGCCCCGCCTTGGTGTCGGCGAACTCCTCGTACTCCTCCCGCGCGTGCCGCCGGGCCACCTCGCGCTCGACCAGGTACGCCTCGTAGCCGCCGTCGTGCACCCGCACCAGCTGCTGGGCGAGGTCGAGCTCGACGATCCGGCTGGTCGTCCGGGCCAGGAACTCGCGGTCGTGGCTGACGACGACGACACCGGCCCGCGCGCCGGTCACGAACCGCTCCAGCTGGTCGAGCCCGGCCAGGTCCAGGTCGTTGGTCGGCTCGTCGAGCAGGAGGACGTCGTAGCGCGACAGCAGCAGCGAGGCCAGACCCACCCGGGCGGCCTGCCCGCCGGAGAGCCCGGTCATCGGTGCGTCGAGCGCGACGCCGGGCGCGACCTCGGCCACCACCTCCTCGGCCCGCTCGTCGAGGTCGGCTCCGCCGAGCGCGAGCCAGCGCTCGAGCGCATCGCCGTACGCGTCGTCCGCGCCCGCCGCACCGGCGGTGAGGGCATCGGTCGCGGCGTCCAGGGCCGCCTGGGCGGCGGTGACACCGGTGCGCCGGGCGAGGGCAGCGAGGACGGTCTCCCCCTGGCGCCGCTCGTGCTCCTGGGGGAGGTAGCCCAGGGTGGCCGTCGGCGGGCTGAGCGCGATGCTGCCGGCCTCGACGGGGATCTCGCCGGCCAGCGTGCGCAGCAACGTCGACTTGCCCGCGCCGTTCACCCCCACCAGGCCGACGACGTCACCCGGGGCGACGACGAGATCGAGGTCGGAGAACAGCACGCGGGCGCCGTGACCGGCCGCCAGTCCGCGGGCGACGAGGGTGGCGCTCACCCCTACAGCCTGCCAAGCCGGCCCGGCCGACCGACAGCGGATTCGCCTCCGGCGCGCCGCGGCGGGTGGCTCACTCCTCCGCGTCGTCCTGCTCGACGTCGAAGGCGTCCTCGTCGTAGCCGCTGTCGGCGTCCTCCCCCGGCCCTGCGTCGGCTGTCCTGCTCCGGCGGATCAGCCACGGCTGCAGGTGGTCGTAGCCACGCACCGAGACCCGGCGCAGCGGTCGCGCGCGGTAGCCGGGCAGCCCGCGGACCCGGTCGGCCAGCTCGCGGTCGACCAGCAGCGCCCCGGGACGGGCCAGCGAGGTCAGCCGGCTGGCCAGGTTCACCACCGGCGAGTAGACGTCTCCCAGCCGGGTGAGCACCGCGCCGTAGGCCGCGCCGACCCGCAGCGGTGGCCGGTCGGGGGCGTCCCAGGCGTGCGGCAGCTCCAGCCCGATCTCGGCGGCGTCGGTGGCCGACCCGGCGGTGAACAGCACGCCGTCCCCGACCGTCTTCACGACCCGGCCGTGGTGCCGGGCGATGACCTCGGCGGCGGTGCCCTCGAAATTCTCGACCATCGCGCCCAGCTCGCGGCCGGCCATGCCGCGGCTGCGCGAGGTGTAGCCCACCAGGTCGGCGAACCCCACCGCGAGCTCCCGCCGGTCGCCGGGGCCGGTGGCGGCCAGCAGCCGGTCGACGTTCGCGACGAGGTGCCGGCGCCACACGTAGTCCTGCACCTCGCGCAGCCGGGGCAGCAGCGCCCGCGCCGCCTCCATCGCCCGCTCCGTGGTGTCCGCGGGGCCCTCCCCCTCCGGCGCTCCGCGGAGCAGCGCGTCGGCGAGCATGTCGGTCTGCCAGTCGGCCAGCCGGGACAGCGACTGCCCCATCGCCCGGGCGATCGAGGCTTCGCTGTCGGGGGCCACGAAACCGGAGTCGATGAGCTCGGAGAGCACCCCCAGGGCCGCCACGTCGGCATCGGTGAAGGCCGGGTCGTCGTCGGCGGCGTCGGGGAAGCCGAGGGCCCGCCAGAGCCGCTGGGTGCGCTCGGGCGGCATGCCGGCCAGGCGGCCGACGTCCAGCCGGGTGTACCGGCGGGGGCCGTCGAGCAGCAGCCGCTCCAGCGCCTCGCGGGCACCGGGGGCCGGGCCGTCGCCGCCGGGGTCGTCCATGCCCGTCGCGGACCTCAGTCGGTGGTGTGCACGACGAGCACGTCGCACTCCGCGCGGCGCGTGGCGTCGGCCGGCACCGAGCCGAGCAGGCGGCCCCTGATGCTGCTCAGCCCACGGTTGCCGACGACCAGCAGATCGGCGTTCTCCCGGCGGACGACGTCGAGCAGTGTCTCGACCGGTGACCCCATGACCGCAACGGTGCGCACCTTCGCGGCGCCGGCAGCACCGGCGCGCTCGGTGGCGGTGCGCACGGTCTCCTCGGCCGGGTGCGACCCGACCACCTGGTACGCCTCGTCGCCCAGCACGTCCTGCGCACGAGCCAGCTCGCGGTCGTCGCCCTCGGTGGGGAGGTAGGCGCACGCGACGACCAGCGTCGCCCCGCAGGCGCCGACCAGGGCACCGGCGCGGGCGACCGCGCGGAGAGACGATGCCGACCCGTCGGTTCCGACGACGACCGTGGAGTAGGCGCTCGCGGGCTCGCTCACGGCGCGCACTCTATGGGACCGCGGCCGGCCGTGTGCCCGCGGTCACGCGAACGGGCGCCGTGCGGCCGGCCAGGAGCGCCACCCCGGCGAGCAGCACCGGGAGCAGCCCGAGCGCCGCCGAGAGGCCGACGAGCTCGGCCAGGCCACCGATGACCGGCGGGCCGAGGAGGAAACCGAGGTAGCCGGGCGTGCTCACCGCGGCGAGCGCCGGGCCGGCCTCAGCTTCGCCCTCGGCCGCCGCCGAGAAGACCAGCGGAACGGTGCAGGCCAGGCCGATGCCCAGGGCGGCGAAGCCGGCCAGCACGACGGCGACCGTCGGGCCGGCCACGACCAGCACTCCGCCGGCCGTGGCGACCAACGCGGAGATCCGCACCGTCCGCACCCGACCCCACGCGGCGACGATCCGGTCACCGGCGAGCCGGCCGGCCACCATCGTGACGCTGAACGCCGTGTACGCCAGGCCCGCAACCCCGGCGGAGGCGCCCAGCTCGTCCCGGAGGTGGACGGCGCTCCAGTCCCCCACCGCCCCCTCGGCGAGCAGGACGACGAGTGCGATGACGGCCAGCGGCAGCAACCGCCCCCGGGGCCAGGCGAACAGCGGCCCCGCCGGTCCCTCGATGCGCTCCTCCCGGAGCAGCGCCGGGAACAGGGGTGCGGTCAGCAGGAACAGCACCAGGCCCGTCCCGCCCAGGTGCGCCGTCAGCCCGAGGGCCACCGCCGCGGCCAGCGACCCGGTCAGCGAGCCCGCCAGCGCCCCGGCCGAGAAGGCCGCGTGGAACGACGACATCACCGGCCGGGCGAGCACTCGTTCGACCGTGACCGCCTGGGCGTTCATGGCGACGTCCAGGCTGCCGAACGCCAGCCCGAAGACGAGCAGCGCCGGGACGAGCCAGGGCAGCGACGGGGCCAGCCCCAGGAACACCGGGACGGCGAAGAAGAGGAGGGCGGAGGCGATCGTCGTCGTCCGGCTGCCGAACCGGGCGCTGAGCGCGCCGATCAGCGGCATGGCGACCAGGGCACCGATCGCCGGCACGAGGAGCGCACCGCCGAGCGCGGCGTCGGACAGACCGAGGTCGCTCTTCACGGTGGGGATCCGCACGGCCCAGTTGCCGAAGACCGCGCCGTTCGCCGCGAAGACGACGGTCACGGCCAGCCGCGCCCGTCCCGGTGCACCCACCGCGCCAGTCGACCACGCGGTGCCGACGGTCCGGCGGGCGGTTCCCGGACGGCGTCGCGGGAACGCCCCGGTGACCACCGCGCGAAGCCCGGCGCGGGGGCCCCCACGGGAGGCCGGGGTGCGCTTGGATGACCTGGCCACCAGCCCGGACGACGGGAGAACGCCATTTCCAGCGGCACGACCGCGAGGGTCGACCCGGTCGGGGTCGAGATCCGCGGACTCACCAAGTCCTTCGCCAGGGTGCGGGCCGTCTCCGACCTCAGCTTCACCGTCGAGCCGGGGACGGTCACGGGCTTCCTCGGCCCCAACGGCGCGGGCAAGACCACCACGCTGCGGATGGTCCTGGGGCTGATGCGGCCCGACGCCGGCACCGCCACGTTCAACGGCAGCCCGTACGCGTCGCTGTCCGCGCCGCTGCGCACGGTCGGGGCCGTGCTGGAGACCGCGTTCCACCCCGCCCGCACCGGGCGCAACCACCTCCGGGTCTACTGCCGCGCCGCCGGCATCCCTCTGCGGCGCGCCGACGAGGTGCTGGTCCAGGTGGGGCTCGCCGACGCCGGACGACGACGCGCGGGCGGCTACTCCCTGGGCATGCGGCAGCGGCTCGGGCTGGCGACGGCGCTGCTCGGCGACCCCTCCGTGCTGGTGCTCGACGAGCCGGCCAACGGGCTGGACCCGGAGGGCATCCAGTGGCTGCGCGGGTTCCTGCGCCACCTCGCCCACGACCAGGGCCGCACGGTGCTGGTCTCCAGCCACCTGCTCTCCGAGGTGGAGCAGACCGTCGACCGCGTCGTCATCGTGGGCGCCGGGCACCTGGTGCGCGAGGGCTCGATGGAGGAGCTGCGATCGGGGGCGGACGGCGCGGGGACGGTGCTCGTGCGCAGCCCGCAGGTCGACCGGCTGGCCGAGGCGCTCCGGGCCGAGGGCACGGGGATCACCCGGGACGGCGACGCGCTCACCGTCACCGGCCGGACGACCGCGGAGATCGGCAGCCGGGCCTTCGCCGCGGGCGTGGAGCTGCACGAGCTGCGGTCGCGCACCAGCGGTCTCGAGGAGATCTACTTCCAGCTCACCGCCGGCCGGGAGCAGTACCGCGCCCCGTCCGCCGACGTGCCGTCCGCGGAGGCCTCGCGATGACCGGACTGATCCGCGCGGAGTGGACCAAGTTGTTCACGACGAAGGTCTGGCTCGGCCTGCTGCTCGGCGCCTGCCTCCTGGTGGCCGGGTTCGCCGTCCTGCTCACCGCGTTCGCCGGGAACCCCGAGTCGGGCATCCCCGCCGTGGGCACCCCGGTGTACGAAGAACTGGCCATGGCGAACGCCGTGAACGTCAACGTGCTGTTCCTGATCCTGGGCATCATCGGGATGACCCAGGAGTACCGGCACCGCACCGCCACGCCGACCTTCCTGGCCACGCCCCGGCGCGGCCGTGTGGTGATCGCCAAGCTCGTGGCCTACGCGCTGGCCGCGACGCTGTTCGCCCTGGTCGTGCTCGCAGTGAACTATGCGGTGGTCGCCGTGCACGCCGGGGCGCGCGGGGACGCCCCGCCGCTGGGCGCCGACAACCTGGGGACGCTGGGCAGCTCGGGTCTGGCCCTGGTCATCTACGCGGTGATCGGCGTGGGCCTCGGTGCGTTGCTGCGCAACCAGGTCGGCGCCATCGTCGGTGGCCTCGTCTACCTGTTCGTGATCGAGCCGATCATCCGCTCGATCCCGGCCACCTCCGGCGCGTACAAGTGGATGCCGGGCGGCGCCCTGGAAGCGCTCACCGCCACCTTGCAGGGCCCGGACCTGCTCGACGCCTGGCAGGGCGGCCTCCTGCTGCTCGGTTACGGTCTGGTGGCCGCCCTGCTCGGCACGTTCCTGGCCGTCCGTCGCGACATCGTCTGAGGCGCCGGCGGGACCACAGGAGCCTCGCCCCCACCGGCACGTGCGGGGCGGACCCGAACGGAGAACGGAGAACGCGTGACGACTCGCATGACCGTCCAGCGGCTGGGCCGCCTGATCGTCGACGGGGACGAGGACGGCGTCCGCTCCGCCGTCACCGAGGCGCCGCGCCTGCTCACCGGCACCGTCGACCGGGAGGGCGAGGGGGGCTGGACCCCGCTGCACCTGGCCGTGGCCTGCGACCGGGTCGGCGTCGTCCGGGTCCTGGTCCACGCGGGAGCCGACCTCGCGGCCCGCACCGAGCAGCACCGCACCCCGCTGCACGTGGCCCTGGAGCACGCCCCCGACCTCGTGCCCGTGCTGGTGGAGCTGGGCGCGGTCGTAGACGCGCCGAGCGCGGCCTACCTCGACGACGTCGACCGGCTCACCGCCGAGCTCGACGGCGGCGCGGCCCTCACCGACCCGACCACCGGGGTGGACCTGCTCGCGTGGGCCGCCTTCGGTGGCGCGGCCGGCGCGGCGCGGCTGCTGCTCGCCCGGGGCGCCGACCCCGACGGCGGAGCGCTGCACGCCGCGACCGCGGGCGGCAGCGCGGAGCTCGTGCGGCTGCTGCTGGAGGCGGGCGCCGACGTCGACGACCGGGACCCCGACACCGGCCGCACCCCGCTGCACGCCGCGGTGGCGGCCGGCGCGACCGGCGACGCGCCCGAGATCGTGCGGCTGCTGCTGGAGGCGGGCGCCGACGTCGACGCCACCACCCACGACGGGGCCAGCGCGCTGGACATCAGCCGCGTGGCGGCAGCCCGGCACCGGCGGGCCGACGAGGACCGGGCCACCGGCAACGACGCCCTCGTCGAACTGCTCGTGGCCCACGGCGCGAGCCACTGACCACCGTGCGGGACGGGTGCACGGTTCCGTGCCGAGTCAGCGGCCCGGCACGGGCGTAGACTCGACACCCGGTCCAGCGACGCCCCTCAGACGCAGCCCCATAACGAAGAAGGCACTCGACCCCGTGTCAAGCGTGAGTTCATCCCGACCGTCGTCCACCTCGTCCCCCGTTGCCGGTTTCGGCACGAACGAGTGGTTGGTAGAGGAGATGTACCAGCAGTTCCTCGCCGACCCGTCCAGCGTCGATCAGGCGTGGCACGAGTTCTTCGCCGACTACCGGCCGGGTACGCCCGCCGGCGGCGACCGGGAGCAGGCGCCGTCCGGCAACGGCGCGCCGACGACCCCGAAGCCCGCGGCACCGGAGCAGGCGGCACCGGAGCAGGCGGCTCCGCGGCAGGCCGCCCCGGCCGCACCCGCACCCGAGACCCCCGCCGCGAAGAAGGCCGACGTCCAGCGCCCGGCCGCCGGGCCCCAGCCGACGGGGAGCTCGCCCGTGCAGAAGTCCACCCAGTCCACCACCGCGGCAGCCCCCAAGGCCGCTCCCAAGCCGCCGGTCGGCGACGGCAAGCAGTCCCCGCTGCGCGGCGCCGCCGCTGCGGTGGTCAAGAACATGAACGCCTCGCTGACCGTGCCGACGGCGACCAGCGTGCGCGCGGTGCCGGCCAAGCTCCTGGCCGACAACCGCATCGTCATCAACAACCACCTCGCCCGGGCGCGGGGCGGCAAGATCTCCTTCACCCACCTGATCGGCTACGCGCTGGTCCGGGCGCTCGACGCGTTTCCGAACATGAACAGCGCCTTCGCCGAGGTCGACGGCAAGCCGGTGCTGGTGCAGCCGGAGCACGTCAACTTCGGGCTGGCCATCGACCTGCCGAAGCCCGACGGGTCGCGCTCGTTGGTGGTCGCGTCGATCAAGGGCGCCGAGGCGATGGACTTCGCCGACTTCTGGGCCGCGTACGAGGACATCATCCGCCGTGCCCGGAACAACAAGCTGACGATGGAGGACTTCTCCGGCACCACGATCAGCCTGACCAACCCCGGCACCATCGGCACCAACCACTCGGTGCCCCGGCTGACCGCCGGGCAGGGCGCGATCATCGGCGTGGGCGCGATGGAGTACCCGGCCGAGTTCCAGGGGATGAGCCCCGAGGTCCTCACCGAGATGGGCGTCTCGAAGATCATCACGCTCACCTCGACCTACGACCACCGGATCATCCAGGGCGCGGAGTCCGGCGACTTCCTGCGCAAGCTCCACTCGCTCCTGCTGGGCGAGGACGGCTTCTACGACGAGGTCTTCCGCTCGCTGCGGATCCCCTACGAGCCGGTGCGCTGGATGCCGGACGTGCGGATCACGCGCGAGGGGCAGATCGACAAGGAAGCCCGCGTCATCGAGGTCATCGAGTCCTACCGGCGCAACGGCCACCTGATGGCCGACACCGACCCGCTCGAGTTCAAGGTCCGCACCCACCCGGACCTGGACATCCTCCAGCACGGGCTGACCCTGTGGGACCTCGACCGGAAGTTCCCGGTCGGCGGCTTCGCCGGTGAGCGGCTCATGACGCTCCGGGACATCCTCGGCGTGCTGCGCAACTCCTACTGCCGCAGGGTCGGCGTGGAGTACATGCACATCACCGACCCCGAGGAGCGCCAGTGGCTCCAGCAGCGGATCGAGGTCAAGCACGAGCAGCCCGACCGCGAGAAGCAGAAGCACGTGCTCGGCCGGCTCAACGCCGCCGAGGCGTTCGAGACCTTCCTGCAGACGAAGTACGTCGGGCAGAAGCGGTTCAGCCTCGAGGGCGGCGAGTCGCTGATCCCGGTGCTCGACGAGGTGCTGCTGGCCGGCACCGACCACGGGCTCGACGAGGTCGCGATCGGCATGCCGCACCGCGGCCGGCTCAACGTGCTGGCCAACGTGCTGGGCAAGAGCTACGCCAAGATCTTCGGCGAGTTCGAGGGGAACATCGACCCCGGCACGGTGCAGGGGTCCGGTGACGTCAAGTACCACCTGGGCGCCACCGGGACGTTCCGCAACCCGTTCCGCGACGACGCCGAGATCGCCGTCTCCCTGGCCAGCAACCCGAGCCACCTGGAGACGGTGAACCCCGTCCTCGAGGGCATCGTCCGGGCCAAGCAGGACATGATCGACAAGGGCGAGCAGGGCTTCACCGTCCTGCCCGTCCTGCTGCACGGCGACTCCGCCTTCGCCGGCCAGGGCGTCGTGCAGGAAACGCTGAACCTCTCCCAGCTGCGCGGCTACCGCACCGGCGGCACCGTGCACGTCGTCGTCAACAACCAGGTCGGCTTCACCACCAGCCCCGGCTCGGCGCGGTCGACCCTGTACTCGACCGACGTCGCGCGGATGGTCAACGCCCCGATCTTCCACGTCAACGGCGACGACCCCGAGGCCTGCGTCCGGGTGGCCCGGCTGGCGGTCGAGTACCGGCAGCAGTTCAAGAAGGACGTCGTCATCGACCTCGTCTGCTACCGCCGGCGCGGGCACAACGAGGGCGACGACCCGTCGATGACCCAGCCGCAGATGTACGACATCATCGACCGCAAGCGCTCGGTGCGGAAGCTGTACACCGAGGCGCTGGTCGGCCGCGGGGACATCACGCTCGAGGAGGCCGAGGAGGCCCTCAAGGATTACCGCGGCCAGCTGGAGCGGGCCTTCGCCGAGACCCACGACGCGCAGGACTCCTCCAAGCCCGAGCCGGTCATGGACCCGCGCACGCCGCAGGAGTCGACGGTCCGGACGGCAGTCACGCAGGAGGTCCTCAAGACCATCGGCGACGCGCACGTCTCCTTCCCGCCGGACTTCAGCCCGCACCCGAAGCTGCAGAAGATGCTGGAGAAGCGGGCCGCGATGGCCAGCGAGGGCGGCATCGACTGGGCCATGGGCGAGCTGCTGGCCTTCGGGTCGCTGCTGATGGAGGGCGTGCCGGTCCGCCTGGCCGGCCAGGACTCCCGCCGCGGCACGTTCGTGCAGCGCCACTCGGTCCTGATCGACCGGGAGAACGGGGCGGAGTACACCCCGCTGGCCAATCTGACCGAGGAGCAGGCGAAGTTCTTCGTCTACGACTCGCTGCTCAGCGAGTACGCGGCGCTCGGCTTCGAGTACGGCTACTCGGTGGCCAACACCAAGGCCCTGGTGCTGTGGGAGGCCCAGTTCGGCGACTTCGTCGACGGGGCCCAGATGGTCATCGACGAGTTCATCAGCTCCGGCGAGGCCAAGTGGGGGCAGCGCTCCGGCGTCGTCATGCTGCTGCCGCACGGCATGGAGGGGCAGGGCCCCGACCACTCCAGCGGCCGGATCGAGCGGTTCCTGCAGCTGTCGGCGGAGAACAACATGACCGTCGCCAACTGCACCACCCCCGGCAACTACTTCCACCTCCTCCGCCGCCAGGCGCTCTCCGACGTGCACCGGCCGCTGGTCGTCTTCACGCCGAAGTCGCTGCTGCGGGCGAAGGCCGCGGTCAGCCCGGTCGCCGACTTCACCGAGCAGAACTTCCGCTCGGTGCTGCCCGACACCGGTGTAGGCGGCGAGCCGCTGGAGGCCTCCACGGTGAAGCGCGTGCTGCTCTGCAGCGGCAAGGTCGCCTACGACCTCATGGCGCAGCGCGAGTCCGACGGCCGCGCCGACACCGCGATCGTGCGGGTCGAGCAGCTGTACCCGCTGCCGGCCGAGCAGATCCGTGCCGAGCTGGAGCGCTACTCGAACGCGACGGACGTGGTGTGGGTGCAGGAGGAGCCGGCGAACATGGGCGCCTGGCAGTTCATGGCGGTCAACCTGCCCGAGGAGCTCCCGGAGGGCCGGAAGCTGCGGCGGGTCAGCCGCCGGGCGTCGGCCAGCCCGGCGGTCGGCTCGGCGAAGGTGCACGAGGTCGAGCAGCGCAAGCTGGTCGCCGAGGCCTTCGCCGACTGACCCGGTCGACCGACGGCGGATCCACCGACCGACGCCCGGCCCCCGATCACCTCGGGGACCGGGCGTCGTAGGTTCTCCGGCATGTACTTCACGGACCGGGGCCTGGAGGAGCTGGCCGAGCGGCGGGGCGGGGAGCAGGTCACCCTGGCCTGGCTGGCCGACCAGATGCAGGCGTTCGTCGACCAGCACCCCGACTTCGAGGTGCCCGTCGAGCGGCTGGCCACCTGGCTGGCCCGCGGCGGCACGGACGACGACGACCTCGACGACTGACAGAGGATCCCCTGACCCCACCACTGGCGAGCTGGTGGCGGGACACTGCAGGGGCCCGGCAGTGCCTGCTGACCTGCCGCTGGCGCGGGTACAGGTCCGTGCCGACGCCACCGATCCCGATGCCTGGTTCCGGGAGCTGCCGGGCGTCGCGGCGACCGGCTCGCAGGTCCCGCTGGCCACCCACTCCCCCGTGCTCGCCGCGCTCCCGGGCGCCCGTGTACGAGCTCGACGAGGCGGGGCCCACCGGGCGCTCGTGGGCCGGCCTGGACCTGGTCCGCGACTGGCGGACGTTCTTCGACGCGCCCGAGCGGCTGCTGCGCCACCTGCCCGACGACTGAACGAGGGGGACACGCCGCAGCACCTGCCCGCGCGGGCCGCGGCGCGGCTGCACGCTGAGTTCGTGCTCGGTCACTCCCACGCGCTCTCCGGCCTCGCCGCCGGCGCCGCGACCCTGCCGTGGGCCCCGGTCCAGGGAGCGGTCGGCCAGGCAGCGTGGGTCGCCGCCGTCGGCGGGATGGCGATGCTGCCCGACCTCGACCACCGCAACTCCACGGTCTCGGACATGTGGGGCCCGGTCACCGACGTGCCCGCGGGCGCGATCGGGGCGCTCGCCGGCGGGCACCGCTGGGGGACCCACGACGCGGTCCTCGCCCCGTTGGCGTTCGGTGCGCTCGCCATCCTCGCCTCCGGTGCCTTCTGGTCCAGCCTCCTGCTGCTGGCCCTGGCCATCGGCCTGGCGCTGCGGGCGCTGCACTTCGTCATCCCCGGACGCACCGAGACGACGATCCTGGGCAACCTCCTGCTGTCGTGGGGCGGCGCCTGGCTGGTGCTCGACCACACGACCACGCCGTCCTGGCTCCCCTGGGCGGTCGCCGCAGGCGTGCTGACCCACATCGCCGGCGACGCGATCACCACCGCCGGGGTACCGGTGCCGCTGCTCTGGCTGGTCCGCCGGAAGCGGCTGGCCCTCTCCCCCATCCGCACCGGCGCGGCCGTGGAGAAGGTGGCCCTGGTGCCGCTGTTCGTGGTGGCCACCGTCGTCCTCGCCTACACCAACACCGACCTGCACCTCGCCGTCGACCCGCTGGTGGACCGGCTGCTCAGCTCCGGCTGAGACCGCCCGCCGTCACGGGCGGGGGTTGGTCCTGGTCCAGCCGCGGTCGTCCCGGCGGGCGCCCTGTGCCGCGCGGCAGCGGCGGCAGACGTCCTGCACCTCCTCGGCGTGCCGGCCGGACTCGGGCTGCACGTCGGGCCAGGCGACGTGCGGGAAACGCGTCAGCCGTGACCGGCTCAGCGACAGCCCGCAGGCGGTCTCGTTGCGCCCGCGCTCCCAGGCGTGCACCTCACCGGCCGGGTACCGGATGCCGTCGTCGGGGTCGACCCACTGGCCCGTGGCGGCGACCCCCGCCCTGCTGGCTGCCATGCGCCCCTCGATACCCGCGATCCGGCCCCGGGACAAACCGTTCGCCGCGATCGGCCGGAGCCCGCAGACTCGAGGGGTGGAGAGACTGTCGGACAAGCTCCTGAACTGGGCGAGCATCCTCGACGAGGAGACGCTGAAGCAGGCCGAGCGCACCGCCTCCCTGGACATCGTCGACCCGCACGTGGCCCTCATGCCCGACGCACACCTGGGCAAGGGCGCCACCGTCGGCTCGGTGCTGCCGACGCGCGGGGCGATCATCCCGGCGGCGGTCGGCGTCGACATCGGCTGCGGCATGATCGCCGTCCGGACCCCGTGGTCGGTGGACCAGGTGCGGGCGCGGGGCCCGCTGGCGCCGCTGCGCGGCGACATCGAGCGGGCGGTGCCCCTCTCGGCCGGCCGGTACAACAAGAAGCTCACCGAGTCGGCGCGGCGCCGGGTCGCCGAGTTGGAGGCGAAGGCCGAGGAGCTGGGCGACCGGGTCCTGCACTCGGTGACGACGACGGCGCCGAACTGGGCGATGCAACTGGGCAGCCTCGGCTCGGGCAACCACTTCATCGAGGTGACCGCGGACGAGCGCGACCGCGTGTGGCTGTTCCTGCACTCCGGCAGCCGCGGGGTGGGCAACAGGATCGCTCAGAAGCACATCGCGATCGCCCAGGAGCGGGCCCGCCGCGACGGCCTGCACCTGCCCGACCGGGACCTGGCCTGGCTCGACGAGGGCACCCCGGAGTTCGACCGGTACATCGCCGAGCTGCGGTGGGCGCAGCACTTCGCGCTGCTCAACCGCGAGGAGATGATGGACCGGGTCGCCGACTGCCTGGCCCGGCACATGCGCGCCGACGCGACGCCGGAGCTCGAGCGGGTCAACTGCCACCACAACTTCACCCAGCACGAGAAGCACTTCGGCGCCGATCTCTGGGTGTCCCGGAAGGGCGCCATCCAGGCGAGGAAGGGGCAGCCGGGGCTCATCCCGGGGTCGATGGGGACGGCGAGCTACGTGGTCACCGGGCGCGGCAACCCCGAGTCGCTGAACTCCTCCCCGCACGGCGCGGGGCGGGTGTTCTCGCGGACCAAGGCCCGCAAGACCTTCACCCGGGCCCAGCTGGAGGAGTCGATGCGGGGCATCGAGTGGCGGCACAGCGACGCCTTCCTCGACGAGATCCCCGCGGCCTACAAGGACGTCGACCAGGTCATGGCCGACGCCGCGGACCTCGTGGATGTCCGGCACACGCTGCGCCAGCTGGTCAACGTGAAGGGGGATTGACCCGACCCGCTACGGTGCGGAACCTGTGACGCCCGTCTCTCCCGATCCCCGGCTCGGCCGCGGCACCCACCTGGGGTACGCGCTCGGCTCGATCGGGACAGCGGCGTTCGGAACGGTGCCCGGGCTGCTGCTGCTGTACTACCTGACCGACGTCCTCGGCGTCGCAGCCGGGATCGCCGGGCTCGTGGTGTTCCTCCCCAAGGCCTGGGATGTCTGGCTCAACCCGTGGATCGGCAGCCGGTCGGACCGCACCTCGAGCCGCTGGGGCCCCCGCCGGCCCTGGATGCTCGCGGGCGGCCTGACCCTGCCCCCGCTGTTCGTGCTCGTGTTCGCCGGCCCGAGCGCTCCCCCGGCGCTCGCCGCGGGATGGGTGGCGGCCACCTTCCTGCTGGCCGCCACGGCATACGGCTGCTTCCAGGTGCCCTACGTCGCCCAGCCGGCGGAGATCACCGACGACCCCGACGAGCGGTCGACGCTCATGTCCTGGCGGGTCGCCGCGCTGGCGCTCGGCATCCTGCTGGCCGGGGCGGGCGCCCCCGCCGTCGTCGACCTCGCCGGCGGCGGGCGGGCCGGCTACCTGGCCATGGCGGTGTTCGTGGCGGTGCTGCTGGCGGCCGGGATGCTGGGCGCGGTCGCCGGCACCCGGCGGGCGCCGACCCTGACCCGGGTGCGCACCGAGGGACGGCTGGGCGCCACCCTGGCGGTGGCCTGGCGGTCCCGCCCGTTCCGGGTGCTGCTGGCCGGCTTCGTCGTCCAGGCGCTCGGCATCGGCGTGATGCTCGCCGGGGTGCCGTACTTCTCCGAGCAGGTCCTCGGCGACCCGGCGATCGGGACGCTGCTGTTCGCCTCCCTGGTCGCCCCCGCCATCCTCATCATGCCGCTGTGGCTGCGGATCAGCCGCCGGGTGGGCAAGCGCAGGGGGCTGGTGGTCGCCTCGGGCCTGTTCGCCGTCGGCGCCGCACTGCTCGCCGTCGTCCCCCAGGGAGGCACCGCCGTGGCGCTGCCGCTCGTGGTGCTCGTCGGCATCGGCTACGCCGGCATGCAGATGTTCCCGCTGGCGATGCTGCCGGACGTGATCGCCGCGGACGAGACCGCGTCGGGCGAGCGCCGCGCCGGGGTGTTCACCGGCGTCTGGACGGCTGCGGAGACCCTCGGTCTGGCCGTGGGGCCCGGTCTGCTCGGCGCGCTGCTCGCCCTCGGGGGCTACGTCTCCACGACCGGCGACGAGGTCGTCGCCCAGTCCGGCACCGCGGTGCTCGCGGTGCGCCTCGGGTTCACCGTCGTCCCGGCCCTCTTCGTGCTGGTCAGCATAACCGTGCTCGCCCGGTACCGGCTCGATCCCGTCCCCGCCCAGGAGGTCCCCGCGTGAACCCGCAGGACGTGCTCGCCGAGCTCACCGCCCTGCAGGCCGGGGACGTGCCCACCCACGGCGGCGCCACCATGGCCTACGTCTACGACTCCGGTCGGGCCGACGTCGACGGGCTCGCCGCGGCCGCGCAGGCGGCGTTCCAGTGGACGAACGCCCTGGACCCAACCGCCTTTCCCAGCGTGGCGCGGATCGAGAACGACCTCGTCGGGGCGGCCCTGGCGCTGCTCGGCGGCGGCCCGGAGGCGGTGGGCACGCTGACCAGCGGCGGAACCGAGAGCTGCCAGCTCGCCGTCCTGGCCGCCCGCGAGCGCTGGCGGGCGGCGGGCGGCACCGGCCGGCCGGTGCTGCTGCTGCCGGTGACGGCGCACGCCGCGTTCCGCAAGGCCGCCCACCTGTTCGACGTCGAGGTGCGCGACGTGTCGGTCGACCCGGTCACCTGCCAGGCGGACCCCGCGGCGGTGGTCCGGCTGCTGGACGAGCGGACGGTGCTGGTGGTGGTCAGCGCGCCGTCCTACCCGCACGGCGTGCTCGACCCCGTGGGGGAGATCGCCGGGCTCGCGGCCGCGGCCGGGGTGCCGTGCCACGTCGACGCCTGCATCGGGGGCTGGGTCCTGCCGTTCCTCGAGGACGTCCCGGAGCCCTTCGACCTCTCGGTGCGGGGTGTGACCTCGCTGTCGGTGGACCTGCACAAGTACGGCTACGCGCCCAAGGGCGTCTCGGTGCTGCTCACCGCCACGCCGGAGCTGCGGCACGCGCACTGGTTCTCCACGGCGGGCTGGCCCGGCTACCCGGTGGTCAACCCGACCCTGGCCGGCACCCGGCCGGCCGGTGCCATGGCCGCCGCCTGGGCGGTGCACCGGTGGCTGGGCACCGAGGGCTACCGCGAGCTCGCCCTCAGGGCTCGGGACGCCACCGTGCGGCTCGCGGACGGGATCGACACGATCGACGGCCTGCGGGTCGTCGGCCGCCCGGCGGCGACGCTCGTCGCGATGGCGGAGGACCGACCGGAGGGCGTCGACGTGCTGAACCTGGCCGACGAGATGACCGCCCGCGGCTGGCTCATCCAGCCGCAGCCGCCCTTCGCCCAGGAGCGCGGGGACCTCCCCGCCACAGTGCACCTGACCGTCACGGCGGCGACCGCCGACCGGGTGGACGCGCTGCTGGCCGATCTGCGGGACGGCGCACGGTCGGCCGCCGCGCTGCCCCGGCCGGTGCCGGACCCGGACCTGGTGGCCGCGGCCGCCACCATCGACCCGGCGGCGCTGACCGTCGCCGAGGTCGAGGCGCTGCTGGAGCTCGCCGGGGTCTCCGGCGGATCGCTCCCGGCGCGCATGGCGCCGGTGCACGCGCTGGTCGCCGCGCTCCCCCGACCGGTCGCCGAACGGCTGCTCGCGGGCGTCCTCGGTCGCGTCTACCGGCCCACGCTCAGCGGGTGACGCGCTGCTTCCGCGCGCACGCCGCCACGGCCTCGGCGACGGCGGTCGCGACCCGGCGGTCCAGCGGGCTGGGCACGATGTAGTCGGCCCGCAGGTCGTCGCCGACGACGTCGGCGATCGCCGTGGCGGCCGCCAGCTTCATCTCCTCGGTGATGCTGGTCGCCCCGGCGTCGATGGCGCCGCGGAAGACGCCCGGGAAGGCGAGCACGTTGTTGATCTGGTTGGGCAGATCGCTGCGCCCCGTGGCGACCACGGCGGCGTACCTCGCCGCCACCTCCGGGTCGACCTCGGGGGTGGGGTTGGCCAGCGAGAACACAATGCAGTTCTCGGCCATCGACGCGATCGCCTCCTCGGGCACCGAGCCGCCGGACACCCCGAGGTAGACGTCCGCCCCCCGCAGCGCCGAGACCATGGAGCCGGCGAAACCGGACTCGTTGGTGTTCTCGACCAGCCACTGCTTCGTGCCGGTCAGCGCCTCCCGGCCGGCATGCAGGACGCCCTGCGAGTCGGCGACGGCGATGTCGCGCACGCCCGCCTCGAGCAGGATCTTGGTGCAGGCGACCCCCGCCGCCCCGGCGCCGGAGACCACGACCCGCAGGTCGCCGAGCTCCCGCCCGACCACCGTCGCCGCGTTGCGGAGCGCCGCGAGCACGACGATCGCCGTCCCGTGCTGGTCGTCGTGCATGACCGGGATGTCCAGGCGCTCGCGCAGCCGGGCCTCGATCTCGAAGCAGCGGGGGGCGCTGATGTCCTCGAGGTTGATGCCGCCGAAGGAGGGGGCGATCGCGGCGACGGTCTCGACGATCTCCTCGACGTCGGTCGTGGAGAGCACGATCGGCACCGAGGAGAGGCCGGCGAACTCGCTGAACAGGCAGGCCTTGCCCTCCATCACCGGGAGCGCGGCGGTGGGGCCGATGTCGCCGAGCCCCAGCACGGCGGTGCCGTCGGAGACGACGGCGACGACCCGGGGCGCCCAGGTGAACCGGCGGGCGAGCTCGGGCTCGGCGGCGATCGCGCTGGACACCCGGGCGACGCCGGGGGTGTAGGTGAGCGCGAGGTCGGCGATCGAGCCGATGGAGCGGGTGGAGGCCACGGAGAGCTTGCCGCCCTCGTGCACCGCGAACACCGGGTCGGCCGCGAAGCGGTCGCTGCTGACGTGGTCTCCGGGCGCCGGATTTCCGCTCATGGGCACAGCAGCGTAACCGGGGGCGGCGGCCGCGCTGCGGTTACGGTGCGGCCGTGGAGATCCGCGAGCTCGCCGTGCCCGACAGCTACGTGTTCGACCTGGTGCCGCACGGCGACACGCGCGGCCGGTTCACGGAGTGGTACCGGGCCGACGTGCTGTCCCGGTCCATGGGACACAGCCTTCCGCTCGCCCAGGCCAACCACAGCGTCTCCGCACGGGGCGTCCTCCGCGGTGTGCACTTCGCGCTCGTGCCCCCCGGCCAGGCGAAGTACGTCTACTGCCCGGCCGGCCGGGTGCTCGATGTCGTCGTCGACGTCCGGGTTGACTCGCCCACGTTCGGCGTGCACGACGCGGTGCTCCTCGACGGCGAGCAGCCGCGCGCGGTCTACCTCGCCGAAGGGCTCGGCCACGCCTTCGTCGCGCTGGAGGACGGCAGCTCGGTCACCTACCTGGTCTCCTCCGGCTACGACCCGGGGCGGGAGTTCGGCGTCTCGCCGCTGGACCCCGAGCTGGACCTGCCCTGGCCGTCGGACCTCGAGCTGGAGCTGTCGGCCAAGGACCGGGCCGCCCCCACCCTGGCCGAGGCGCGGGCGCAGGGCCTGCTGCCGACCATGGCCGAGTGCGCCGCGCGGTACGCCCGGCTACGCCAGGTCTGAGGGCGGGGCGCCGGGGAGCCGGCCCGGGCGGGGCCACAGCCGGGCGGTGATGCGGCCCACCACGACGGCGACGCCGAACGAGCGGCTGTCGTCGGTGACGAACGGGTTGTCGCCCTCCACCCAGTGCCCACCGGGGACCGCCAGGCGCACCCGCTTGACCACCAGCAGGTCCGGCCGCGACGGGAACCGCGCCAGGACGACGTCCCCCGGGCGCACCCCGCGCGACCACCGGCCCCCGGACCGCACCCGCCGGGCCAGCAGGAGGTCGCCCGAGCGGACGGTCGGGGACATGGACGGCCCGCTCACCCGGACCGGTCGCCACGCACCCGGCAGCGGGTCCACCGGGCCGTTCCCGCGCTCTCCCGCGCTGTCGCCGTCGATCACCGCGAGTAGGGTCGCAGACGACACAACCCCACGATCCTCGGAGGCATCCCCATGCGTCTCACCCGCATGTTCTCCGCCGTGGAGGCCACCGCGCACTGCGACCTCCCCTGCGGCGTCTACGACCCGGCCCAGGCCCGCATCGAGGCGGAGTCGGTCAAGGCCATCCAGGAGAAGTACCAGGGCAACGACGACCCGGTCTTCCGCACCCGCGCCGTCCTGATCAAGGAGCAGCGGGCGGACCTCGTCAAGCACCACCTGTGGGTGCTGTGGACCGACTACTTCAAGCCCCCGCACTTCGAGAAGTACCCGCAGCTGCACGAGCTGTTCAACAAGGCCACCAAGCAGGCCGGCGCCGCCGGCGGCAAGGGCAGCATGGACCCCGCCGAGGGCCAGAAGCTGCTCGACTACATCGCCGAGATCGACAAGATCTTCTGGGAGACCAAGGCAGCTGCCTGAGACCGGACCTGCGCTGCTGCCGGGCCACCCCCGTGGGTGGTCCGGCAGCGCCGTCTCGAACACTCCTCCCACCCTGGCGACGCCGCGCCGGCGCCTAGGGTCTGCCCCATGCGCGGCTCGGAGGACTTCGTGATCGACGTCGGGCAACTCCTGGAGAGGGTCGAGGACGCGGCACCCATCGAGGCGGTGGAGGCCGTCGCCGACGCCCTGGGGGCGATGGTCGAGGCCCGCAGCGCGACCTTGCTGATCGCCGACTTCACCGGCCGGGCCGTCGTCCGGCTGACCTCGGCCGCCCTGGTCGAGGGCGCGCGCAGGCACGGGGGCGAGCAGGCCGAGACGCTGTCGCTGGCCGGCACGGTCTACGAGCAGGTCCTGCGGACGCAGGAGGCCGACGTCCGGGAGGCCGTCGACGGGGCGGTGGTGGTCGTGCCGGTCACCGACCGGGGCGACGCGATCGGCGTCATCGAGTTCGACCTCGCCCGCTACCCCTCCGCGAAGGAGATGGCGGAGATCCGTACCGCGGCGCACGCGCTCGCCTACGTGGTCATCGCCGCCCGCCGGCACACCGACGTGTTCGAGTGGGGGCAGCGCTCGACGGAGTTCGCGCTGGCCGCGGAGATCCAGCGTCGGCTGCTTCCCGCGTCCTACACGTGCGAGGCGGGTCAGTTCACCCTTGCAGGGTGGCTGGAACCGGCCAGCTCGGTCGGCGGGGACACCTTCGACTACACGCTGGACCGCGACTGCCTCCAGTTGTCGATCACCGACGCCGTCGGCCACCAGGTCGCCGCGGCCCTGCTGGCCACCCTGCTGGTGGGGGCGCTGCGCAACGGTCGGCGACGCGGCATGGACCTCGCCGAGCAGGCCCGGTACGCCAACGACGCCCTCGCGGAGAACGCGGACGCCGGGCAGTTCGTCACGGGGCAGCTGGTGCGGGTGGACCTGCACGCCGCTACCGCGACGGTCGTCAACGCCGGGCACGTCCTGCCGCTGCGGCTGCGCGACGGCCGGGTCGAGGAGGTCGACCTGCGGGTCGAGCCGCCGTTCGGCGTGGTTCCCGGCAAGTCCTTCGACGTCCAGCCCTTCCCGCTCGAGCCCGGTGACCGGATCGTCTTCCTCACCGATGGCATGCAGGAGCGCAACGCGGTCGACCTGGATGTCGCGAGAACGCTGGCGGACACCGCCGACCTGCACCCGCGAGAGGTGGTCCACGCCCTCGGCAGGGCCGTCCTCAAAGAGACCGGCGGGGACCTGCGCGACGACGCCACGATGATCTGCCTCGACTGGTACGGCGGCCCGCCGCGGCCGCGCACCAGCGAGCAGGGGGCCGACCCGGACATCACCTCGCCGCCGGCCTGAACCCGGGATCCGGACCGACCGCGGGCGCGGCCGGTACGGTTTGCAGACGATGCGCATCGACCCCGCCGGGTGGCCCTTCATCACCGGACCGCTGGCCCCAGCCGCCCTGCTCACCGCGGGAGGCCGGACCACCGGCCGCCGGAGCCTCCGCCTGGCCGCCTGGCCACTGGTGGGGCTGTCGGCGTACATGGCGCTGTTCTTCCGCGACCCGGACCGGCGCTGCGACACCGTGCCGGTCGACCCGGACGACGTCCTGTCCCCGGCCGACGGCGTGGTGATGGTGGCCGGTGAGCCGCAGGAGGGAGTGGCCCCCGACGGCGACTGGCAGCAGGTGAGCGTCTTCCTGTCGGTGGTGGACGTGCACGTCAACCGCTCCCCGTACCACGGCGAGGTCGTGGAGAGCTCCTACCGCAAGGGCAGCTTCCTCGCGGCCTACCGGAAGGAGTCGGCGCACCGGAACGAGCGCAGCGAACTGTGGCTGCGCGACGGCGACCGCACGGTCGTCTTCCGCCAGATCGTCGGCGTGCTCGCCCGCCGGATCGTCACCCGCACCGGGCCCGGGCAGCACCTGGCCACCGGGGAGCGGATGGGCCTGATGAAGTTCGGCTCGCGCATGGACGTGTTCGTGCCGCCCGAGTGCGAGATCACGGTGACGAAGGGGCAGCGCGTGCGGGGCGGCGAGACCGCCATCGCCCGCTGGTCCTCGACCCGCTGAGGGCTCGCCGTGCCCAGCTCCGCCTCCGGCCACCGGCCCCCGCAGACCCGCCGCACGGCCACCGTCGAGTTCGTGCGCGGCTCGGTGCGGGGCAGCCGGCGGCGTGCGCTCGCGACCCTGCCCAGCCTCTTCACGCTCGCCAACATGTTCTGCGGGTTCCTCGCCATCCTGGTGTCGATCCGCGGTCAGTACACGCTCGCGGCCGTCCTGGTCGGGCTGTCGGTGCTGTTCGACATCGTCGACGGCGCCGTCGCCCGCCTGGTCGGCGCCGTCACGCCGTTCGGTCTGCAGTTCGACTCGCTGGCCGACCTGGTCTCCTTCGGGCTGGCCCCGGCGCTGCTCGCGTTCACCCTGTTCTCCGAGGGGCGCGACGAGTGGGACCCGCTCGGCTGGGTCGTCTGCTTCCTGTGGGTGGCGTGTGCCGCCATCCGCCTGGCCCGGTTCAACACGACCATCGACCCGACGGCGGACAAGCGGTACTTCATCGGCATGCCGAGTCCCGGTGCCGCCGGCGTCGTGCTGGCGTCGGTGTTCGCCTTCGGTGACGACATGCAGGGCCGTGACCGGCTCTGGGTGCTGCTCGTGGTGGCCGTCCCCGCGGTGCTGATGGTCACCGACGTCCGCTTCCGGTCGTTCCGGTCGCTGGTCAGCCCGAAGAGCGGCCGCCCCTACGGGCTGGTCGCCACGGCGGTGCTCCTGGTGATCGGCCTCGCGCTGTTCCCGGTTGTCACCGGATGCGTGCTCGCCTACGGCTACCTGCTCGCACCGGTGCTCGTGCCGGTGCTGTCACCACTGGGCCGGCTGGTGCCGGCCCGCCTGAAGGAGCTCCTCTCATGAGCGTGCGCCCGATCCGCCCCGACGACGTCCCCGCCGTCGTCGGGCTGGTGCGCGAGCTCGCCGACTACGAGAAGGCGCTGCACGAGGTCCGCCTGACCGAGGAGCAGCTCACCGCCTGCCTGTTCGGCGGCTCCCCCGCCCTGTTCGGCCACGTGGCCCAACGCGACGGCCGGGTCGTCGGCACGGCCCTGTGGTTCCTCAACTTCTCCACCTGGCGGGGCACCCACGGCATCCACCTCGAGGACCTCTACGTCCAGCCGCAGCACCGCGGCGCCGGGCTCGGCCGGGAACTGCTGCGCACGCTCGCACAGGTCTGCGTCGACCGGGGCTACTCACGGCTCGAGTGGTCGGTGCTGGACTGGAACACCCCGTCGATCGACTTCTACCGGGCCGCCGGCGCCGTGCCCATGGACGAGTGGACGGTGTTCCGGCTCACCGACGACGCGCTCGCGTCGTTCGCCCGCGCCGCACGGGAGTGACCCACCGGCGCTAGCGTTCGGCCCGTGACCACCGAGCGCGGACCGATCGAGTGCTGGCTGACCGACATGGACGGGGTCCTGGTCCACGAGGGGCACGCCCTGCCCGGGGCGAAGGAGTTCCTCGACCGCCTGGTCGAGCGGCGGCGTCGGTTCCTCGTCCTCACCAACAACTCGATCTTCACACCGCGTGACCTCGCGGCCCGGCTCAGCCGCACCGGGCTGCTGGTGCCCGAGGAGGCCATCTGGACCTCGGCGCTCGCGACCGCCGACTTCCTCACCACCCAACTGCCCGGCGGGTCGGCCTACGTCATCGGTGAGGCCGGGCTGACCACGGCGCTCTACGAGGCCGGCTACACCCTCACCGACAGCGATCCGGACTACGTCGTCCTCGGGGAGACGCGCACGTACTCGTTCGAGGCGATCACGCGGGCGATCCGGCTCGTCGGTGGCGGCGCCCGCTTCATCGCCACGAACCCCGACGTCACCGGCCCCTCGCCCCAGGGCCCGCTGCCGGCCACCGGGTCGGTCGCCGCCATGATCACCGCGGCGACCGGCGCGAAGCCCTACTTCGTCGGCAAGCCGAACCCGATGATGTTCCGCAGCGCCATGAACCGCATCCAGGCGCACTCGGAGTCCACGATCATGGTCGGCGACCGCATGGACACCGACGTCGTCGCCGGGATCGAGGCCGGTCTGGAGACCGTGCTCGTGCTGTCCGGGTCCACCGCGGCCGACGAGGTGACGCGCTTCCCCTTCCGGCCCAGCCGGGTGCTCGACTCCATCGCCGACGTCATCGACCTGATCTGAGGGAGCCCCCCTCTCCACCTCGCGGGTTCGGGGCGCGCCCCTGAGGGGACCTCAACGGTCCAGGTAGGCCAGGCGGGACTCGGGGGTGGCCAGCAGGTAGAGCACGGTGCCGACCAGCGCCAGGATCGGCAGGCCGATCAGCGGCTGCTGGGCCGAGAAGGCGAAGGTGAAGCCGGTCAGCCCCAGGAACAGCTGCAGGGCGATCACCGGCCCGCGGGCCCAGTCGGCCACCCGCCACAGGCCGCGGGCGGCGGCACCGAGAACGCCGGCGGCCAGCGCGGCCAGCACCACCTCGGCCAGGGCCCGGGGCACGCTCTCGGGGTCGCCGGTCACGGTGAGGACGAGCAGCACCAGCGCGCCGAGGCCGAACAGCAGCGCCTCGAGCCCCACCGCCAGCGCAGCCCGGCGGAGCGACGGCGGCGCCTCGGTGCGTGGCGTCGCGGGGCGGGGAGCAGGTTGCGCGATCGAGGCGCCGAACAGGCGGTCGGCGAGGCGACGGGGCGGCGGTGCGGGCGCGCCGCGGTCCTCGGTCACGACGGCGAGACTACGCGGCGCCCGCTCGCCGCAGGCCCGTCGCCCGGCGCCGCCGACGGGTGCCCGCGCCCCCTGGATAGCCTGGCGGCATGCGCGCGCTCGTGGTCGTCAACCCGGCGGCCACCACCACCACCGCGAAGACGCGGAACGTGCTCGTGGGTGCCCTCGCCAGCGAGCTGAAGGTCGACGTCGCCGAGACCGGACACCGCGGCCACGGCCGGGAGCTGGGTGCCCAGGCGGTCGCCGACGGGATCGACGTGGTCGTCGCCCTCGGCGGCGACGGCACCGTGAACGAGGTGGTCAACGGGCTGCTGGCCGACGGCCCCGGGGCGGGCGTGCCCATGCTGGCGGTTGTCCCGGGCGGCTCGACCAACGTGTTCTCCCGGGCCCTGGGCCGCTCCCTCGACCCGGTGGAGGCGACCGCGGAGATCCTGGCCTCGTTGCGGGCGGGCCGCACCCGGTCGGTCTCCCTGGGCACCGCCAGCGCCACGGGGACCAGCACCGCGGCGGTGACCGGCGTGGCGCCGGCCGCGGCGGAGGCGGTCGCCCGCGCCGACGCCGACGCCGACGGGCCGGGGTGGACCGATCGACGCTGGTTCGTCTTCGCCGCCGGGTTCGGCTTCGACGCGGAGGTGATCGCCCGGGTGGAGGCGCGCCGGGCGCAGGGCCGCCGTTCGACCGGCGCTCTCTACGTCCGCGAGGGCACCAGCGCCTTCCTCTTCGGCCGCGAACGCCGGCGTCCGGCCATGACCTTGCAGGTGCCCGGCGAACCGCCGCTCGAGGAGCTGTTCCTCTGCCTGGTCTCCAACGTCAGCCCCTGGACGTACCTGGGCACCCGACCGGTGAACCCCACGCCTCGAGCCTCCTTCGACACCGGGCTGGACGTCTTCGCCCTCGGCCGCACGGGCACCACCCGCATGCTCCGGGCCCTGCGGCAGACCATGCGGCCCGAACCAGACCTGCGCGGGCGTGGCCTGCACCGTCGGCACGACCTCCGGGAGCTCACCGTCACCGCCGTGCGACCGCAGGGCTGGCAGGTCGACGGCGACCACCTCGGCACCGCCACCGGCGTGCGGTTCCGGAACGTGCCCGGCGCCCTGCGCGTCATCGCGTAACCGGCGTATCCCGACCCGGGCGCAAGGGCATTACCTCCGCCGAGTGGCAGGCCTAGCACGGCCGTGGTGAGGTTGCTCACGCGGGGGTCAGCGCTGACCGCGTTTCCCTTGACAGGCGTCCGGCACGTGAAAACATCGCTGCTGGAACGCAACCTGCCGGTAACAAAGCAGGCAGTCGCTGCCGCCATGGCGCTGGGTAAACCGGTGTCGGCCCGGCGATGGCAGACCGAGCTACGCGACTGACGTACCGACCGCAGACGACATCGAGGAGTACAACGCCATGGACTGGCGCCACCGCGCGCTCTGCCGGGACGAGGATCCGGAGCTGTTCTTCCCCATCGGGACGACCGGTCCGGCCCTGGTCCAGATCGAGCAGGCGAAGGCCGTCTGCCAGCGCTGCCCGGTGGTCTCGTCGTGCCTGGACTGGGCTCTGCGCTCGGGTCAGGACTCCGGCGTCTGGGGTGGGCTCTCCGAGGACGAGCGGCGCGCGCTGAAGCGCCGCCAGGCTCGCACCCGGGTCCACACCGCCTGACCAGGAGCACCACGACGGCTGCCGGGAACTCCCGGCGGCTCACCGCACCACCGCGTTCGCACTGACCGCCACGAGGCCGGTCCGGCTCCCCCCGGACCGGCCTCGGCGCTTTCCGCCGGCGCCGGGCTCAGCGCCGCGGCCAGCCGTTCCCGGGCAGGTGCAGCACCACCTCGGTGCCGGGTCGCCCCTCCGGCGCACCCATCGTGAGGCTGCCGCCCAGCTCGCTGGTCACCAGCGTCCGGACGATCTGGAGGCCGAGCCCGTCACTGACGGCCGGGTCGAACCCCGGCGGCAGACCCCGGCCGTCGTCCCGGACGCGGACGAGCAGGTCCTCGCCGTTCCGCTCGGCGACGAGCTCGATGACGCCGGGCTCCCCCTCGGAGAAGGCGTGCTCCGCGGCGTTGTGCAGCAGCTCGGTCACCGCCAGGACCAGCGGGGTGGCCGCCGCCGCCGGCAACTCGCCGAACGATCCGGTCCGCCGGGTCCGCGCCGCCGGGCCCACCGACGTCAGGTCGCCGAGCATCGGCAGCACCTGGTCGAGGACGTCGTCGACGTCGACGACGTCCTCCCGGCTGCCGGCCAGCGTCTCGTGCACCACGGCGATCGAGGCCACCCGGCGCACCGACTCCTCGAGCGCCGCCCGGGCGGCCGGCTCGGTCATCCGGCGGGCCTGCAGCCGCAGCAGCGCGGCCACCGTCTGCAGGTTGTTCTTCACCCGGTGGTGGATCTCCCGGATGGTCGCGTCCTTGGTCAGCAGTGCCCGGTCCCGCCGCCGGACGTCGGTCACGTCGCGCACCAGCACGAGCGCGCCGGGTGCGGCGCCGGGAGCCTGCAGCGGCAGTGCCCGCATCAGCAGGGTGGCGCTGGCCGCCTCGACGTCCATGGGATGGGGGTAGCGCCCCGCGACCGCCGCCGTGATGCCGGCCGCGGCCGCCTCGCCCGCCACCCGGTCGGTCACCGCCCGGCAGGTCACCTCCGCGAGGGTCGCGCCGGCCAGGTCACCGGCCACCCCGATCCGCCGGTAGGCCGACAGCGCGTTGGGGCTGGCGTAGCTGACCCGTCCGGCACCGTCCAGGCGTACCAGCCCGTCACCCACCCGCGGGCTCATCTCCGCGTCCTCGAGCGTTCCCGGCGGGAACGTGCCGGCCGAGATCATGAGGCAGAGGTCGGCGGCGATGTCGAGGTAGGTCAGCTCCAGCGTCGACGGCGAGCGGGTGACCGCGAGGTTGGTGTCCTTGGCCAGGACGGCGATGCCCACGCCCTCGTGCCGGACCGGGATCACCTCGCGCCGCCGTGACGTGTGCCCGGTCCGGTCGGGCTCCCCGTCCAGCACCGGCCGGCCGTCCCGGAGGGCCACGGCGAACGACCGGGCCTCCTCCGGACCGGTCTCGACGCCGACCATGTCCTCCGGCCGGCTGGTGGGTGCGGTGAGCGGCCGCACCTGGGCCACGCACCACCAGGAGCCCGAGGGCAGCGGCACCCACAGCGTGAGGTCGGCGAAAGCCAGGTCCGCCAGCAGCTGCCAGTCGGCGACCAGGCGCCGCGCGTGGGCGATCTGGGCAGGGCTGGACGCCGTTCCGCGGGTGAGGCGTTCGGAGAGGCTGCTCATGGTGCGCCGAGCTTAGGACCCCGTCCCGGGGCCCTCCCCGCGCGGGCGAGGGGCGAGGTGGACGGGGTCGGTGCCCTGCCCAGTTGGACGCAGGCTCGCCGCGGGCCCCGGCAGAGGACCACTTAGGCTGCGCGCGTGGTAGCCCTTCCCGCCGTCGTCATCGAGGCCGCCGGGCGCCGCGACCACGACCGCATCGCCCAGCTCACCGTCGACGTCTACGTGGGCGGCGGGCTCGCCTCCAGCGGGTACGCGGCGGAGCTGGCCGACGTCGCCGGCCGGGCGCGCCAGGCCGAAGTCCTCGTGGCGCGCGATGCGACCGGCCGGGTCGTCGGCAGCGTCGCCTTTGTACCGGGGGGCGCGTTCGGCGAGGTGCTGGAGTCCGCCGACGAAGCAGGCTTCCGGATGCTCGCCGTGGACCCGGACGCGCAGGGCCAGGGCATCGGGGCGGCGCTGGTGCAGGAGTGCCTGCGCCGTGCGTCGGCGGCAGGCAAGCGGCGGCTGGTGATCTCGACGGGCACACGCATGACCGCGGCGCACCGGCTGTACGAGCGGCTCGGATTCACCCGCCTGCCCGAGCGGGACTGGACGCCGGTGCCGGGCATCGACCTGCTGGTCTACGCCCGCGACCTCTAGGCATCGACGACGGTGGCGATCAGGTCGCCCTCCTGGAGGACCTCGCCCTCCACGACGTGCAGCTCCCGCACCGTGCCCGAACGCTCCGTGAGGACCGGGATCTCCATCTTCATCGACTCGAGGATGACCAGCGTGTCGCCGGCGGACACCGGCGCACCGGGCTCGACCAGCACCTTCCAGACGCTGGAGACCATCTCTGCGTGGATTTCCTCGACCGCCACCGGAACCTCCCGCGCTCACCGTCCGTGAGCCCTCATCCAAGCACGCGGCCGGCGGATCAGGCGTCCGGGACGGCCCGCCCCTGAGCGAGTCGCCCGACCACCGCGCAGACCTCCGGACCGTCGTGCGGAACGCCGGTCTCGGGCAGCCCGCTCAGCGCCAGAGCAGCGGCGCGGGCGGCCGTCGCGACGTCCACCGCCCCGGCGCTGACCGTGACCAGCAACGCGTCGTACCAGCCGTCGAGCCGGTCACCGGGGTCGTACCCGGTCACCGCCACCAGGTCGATGTCCGCCTCGGCCACCGGCCGGCGCCCGGAGCCGGGCAGCCGCCCGCTGATCCGGCCCGCGGTGCCCGGGGGCAGGGTCGATCGCAGCTGGACGGCCACCGCGGCACGCACGTCCGGGCGAGCCGCCGGACCGGGGCCGGGCACCGGTGACCCGACCGCGCTGCGCAGCGCCAGCTCGACGGCGTCCACGCCATGCGCGCGCTCCAGCACCGCCATGTCGAGGGAGACCCCGGCGGCGACCTCGGTCAGCTTTCCGTCCGGGGCGATGCCCACGGTGACCAGGCCGCGCCAGCCGATCTCCGCGAGCCGCTGCGCCGCCGGCGGCACGTCGCCGGGCGCTCCGGGGGTCCAGGACACCCGCGCGATGCCGGCCGCGCGGTCCCGGGCCACCGGCGTGGGGAACCGCAGACCCTCGTCGGTCACCCAGGCCAGGAGGCCCCGCTCGCTGGCCGGCTCCACGCCGTCGCCGCCCAGCCGCTCCAGCACCTCCGGAGCCGGGCCTGCCCAGCGCAGCCCCGCGCCGAGGACGGCGCTCGCCAGTCGCGCGTTCCCGGCCAGCGCGGGTGGGACGGGGAGCACGGTGTCGGCCCCGCTGCGCCGGGCCGCCTCCACGATGCGGTCGACCGCCAGGTAGGACTCCGCGGCCGGGGCGGGGCCGAGCAGCACCCCGTCGTCGGCCAGCCGGACGTGCCGCGCCGCGTGCTCGGTCTCGCTGTACACGGCGACGGCCTTGAGACCGAGCCGCTGGCACGCGCCCACCGCGGCGCAGCCCGCCGGGCCCCGTCCTGCGACCAGGACGGTCTCGATCCCCAGCTGCGGCACTGCTGTTCCTCCTGCATCCCATCGCCCGGCCCGGCGCACGGCCAGGCGCCTCCGTGAGAGGCTTGTCCGGTCAGCTTGGCGGGTTCGTCGGCGTCGTGCACCCTACGTGGGCCGCGCCGACCCCCCCGCGGGATCCACGGGCCGAGCGGGCCCACCGGTGAGGGTGAGAGGAGGGCAGCGATGTCCAAGCGTGGACGCAAGCGTCGCTCCCGCAAGGGGAACAAGGCCAACCACGGCAAGCGCCCCAACGCGTGAGAGCGGCCCCTCTGCATGCAGAGGGGGCATGCGCCAGAGGCCCAGAACCCGACGGGTTCTGGGCCTCTGGCGTTCAGCGGCGCCTCACGCGGTGGGGCGCTCCTCCGACCGCTCGATCGTCAGCCGCTCCACGCTGACCTGCGTGCCGTCCTCCTCGAAGGAGACGCTGGTCAGCTGCGTCTTGATCCGCTCGCGCAGACCCGACGGCGGCTTGTCGCCCCCGCAGCGCCGGCGCACCAGGGCCTTGAACTCCTGCTCGATGCCGAACTCGCGCAGACAGGAGGAGCAGTCCTCGAGGTGCTCGGCGATCAGGCCGCGCCGCTCGTCGGTGGTCTCGTGGTCGAGGAACTCGAAGACGTGCGTCAGGACGTCGTCGCACGAGTTGATGTCGAGGGGTCCGCCGGACCCGTGCTCGCTGCTCACGAGTGGGTCGCCTCCTCACCGGCTCCGGCGCGGACGAAGCCGCGCTCGCGGGCGTAGTCGGCCAGCAGCTTCTGCAGCCCCCGGCGACCGCGGTGCAGCCGGGACATCACCGTGCCGATGGGCGTGCCCATGATCTCGGCGATCTCCTTGTAGGCGAAGCCCTCGACGTCGGCCAGGTAGACGGCGAGCCGGAAGTCCTCCGGCAGCTGCTGCAGGGCGTCCTTGATGTCGGAGTCGGGCAGGTGGTCCAGCGCCTCGATCTCGGCCGAGCGCAGACCCGAGGAGGTGTGCTCCTCCGCCGCGTAGAGCTGCCAGTCCTGCACCTGCTCGGTGGGGTACTGCTGCGGCTGCCGCTGCTTCTTGCGGTAGCTGTTGATGTAGGTGTTCGTCAGGATCCGGTACAGCCAGGCCTTGAGGTTGGTGCCCTCGGCGAACTGGTGGAACGCGGAGTAGGCCTTCACGAAGGTCTCCTGCACCAGGTCCTCGGCGTCGGCCGGGTTGCGGGTCATCCGCAGGGCCGCCGGGTAGAGCTGGTCCAGGTAGGGCAGCGCGTCGCGCTCGAACCGGGCATCCCGCTCGGCGCGGGTCTCGGCGAGCTCCGTGCGGCTCCCGCCCTCGCGGGCCTCCGGCACCTCCACCGGAGCGCCCTCGGGCAGCTGACCGGCGTTGTCGACCGCGGAATCCTCAGGCACCGACCGTCCTCTCCGGGGCCCCCGGACGCGGGGCACCACGTCGGTCGATCCTAGCCGTGCGGCGTCCGGACGGCCCGGGGGACGTCGGTGCACGGCCCGCGTGCGGGTGGTGGAGACGCTGCTGCTCACGGCGGGTGCAACGGCACCGGCGCCCGCGGCCATTCCCACCGGGCCGGTGATCGCTACGCTCCGGCGCCGTGGCGGCAACCCCGGCGGTGCGGGTCCTGGAGCAGGCGAAGGTGGCCCACACGCTGCACCCGTACGACCCCGGGCACCCGGCTGACCGGGGACACGGCGAGGCCGCCGTCGCCGCGCTGGGTGCCGACCCCCGCCAGGTGTTCAAGACCCTGGTGACCCACGTCGACGGCGTCCTCACCGTCGCGGTCGTGCCGGTCAGCGGGACGCTCGACCTCAAAGCGCTGGCCACGGCCGCCGGCGGACGCAGGGCGGCGATGGCCGAGCCCGCCGACGCCGAGCGCGCGACCGGCTACGTGCTCGGCGGGATCAGCCCCCTCGGCCAGCGGAAGGCGCTGCCCACCGTGGTCGACGCCTCCGCCCTGGGGTTCCCCACGGTGCTGGTGAGCGCGGGCAAGCGCGGGCTCCAGCTGGAGCTGCCGCCGGGCGAACTGGTGCGGCTGACCCGGGCCCGGACGGCGCCGATCGGCCGCTGACCGCCTGGCTCCCCTACTACTGCGACCCGGTCGGCTGCGCTACGGAAGCGGAGCGGACGCCGCGTCCCGGGACTCCGCGTCGCCCTCGCCGGGTGCATCCCGGTCCTCTTTCGCGGCGGAGCGGGTCCGCACCAGGTGGGCAACCAGCAGCTGGCCGGCATGCCTGATGTGCTCCTCCATCGCGACGCGGGCGCCATCGGCATCACGCCGGTGCAAAGCCTGGATCAACGCGGTGTGGTCGTGCGCGGAGGCCTCCTCCCAGCCGGCGATGGACGTGAAGAAGCGGGTCGGCACGTACCGCACCGAGAGGCCGAGGAACCAGTTCAGCTTGGGTGCGGCCGCCACCTGGTTGATCATCCGGTGCAGAAGGTGGTTGCAGCGGGCGACGACGTCCCCGTCCCCTGCCCGCGCGGCTCGTGCCAGCCGGTCCTGGAGATCGTCGATCTCGGCGAGGTCCGTGTCGCTGAGCTTGAGCGCCGCGCGAGCGGCCAGCTCCCCGGCGATGGTCGCCTGGACGAAGAAGAGGTCGGCGACGTCCTCCGGCGACAGGGGCGCGACCACGAAACCCCGCCGCGGCTCCGAGACCACGAAACCCTCACCGCGCAGCAGGAGGAGTCCCTCCCTGGCCGGTGTCACGCTGATCCCGAGATCCGCCGCGATGCGGTCGAGGCGAACGAACTCACCCTCCCGGAGCTCCCCGGACATGATCAGCGCGCGGACGTAGCCCGCCGACTCCTCGCTGAGGGCCTGACGGCCGCGTGGCGGCTGCGAGGAGTGGAATCCGTCGATGCCCGATGCCTCTACCGCCACCTCAGCATGGTAGTCGGCCGACCCCGCCCCGTACTCGATGGATGGCGCGCGGCGGGGTGAGGCGGCAACCGTCCCGCCTCTCTGCGGCCGGTCGACGGCGGTCACTCTGCCGCCGAGGTGGGCGCCAGGACGCCCTCGTCGTGCAGCCGACCGATCTCCCGCGATCCCAGCCCGAGCACCTCGGTCAGCACCTCGTCGGTGTCGGCGCCCAGCACGGGCGCCGGGCGGGGAGGCTCCTCCACCGCATGGGGTCGCAGCGGGCTGCCCATCGCCAGCAGGCGACCGACGCCGGGCTGCTCCAGCTCGGTGAGCGGCGAGGACGCGGGGTCGGCCTCGTGCTCCCGCACGACATCCGTAGCCGTGCGGTATGGACCCCAGAGAACCCGTGCGGCCTCGAGTTGCCGGCTGACGGTCGCAACGTCGCGGGAGGCGAACCAACCGCGCAGGATCGCCGCAATCGTCTCCCGGTGGTGGTACCGGCTCACCTCGTCCTCGAGGTCCACGCCGAGGGCCTTCTCCAGCGCGGCGAAGACCTCTCCCGTCCCGGTCACCTGGCACAGCGACCGCCATTGGCCCTCGGTCAGTGCCACCACCATCACCCGGCGTCCGTCCGAGGTGGGGAAGTCGACGCCGAAGCTGCCGTACACGTGGTTGCCGTGCCGCGGCCGGTCCACCCCCGACAGCTGGGCGTCCGCGTACCAGCCGAGCGCCGCCACCCCGGCCAGCGCGACGTCGGCGAGGGCCACCTCGAGGTAGCTGCCCCGACCCGTGCGGTCCCGGTGCCGCAGCGCGGCGAGCAACCCGACGACCGCCGACTGCCCGGTGAGCAGGTCCCACGCCGGGAGCACGTGGTTCACCGGCGCACCGTCCGACTCGCCGCCGGTCATGTTGGGGATCCCCGCCGCGGCGTTGACCGTGTAGTCCACCGCCGGCCGGCCGTCGCGGTGCCCTTGGACGTGGACGTGGACGAGGTCTGGCCGGCGCGCCGAGAGCGCGGACCAGTCCAGCCACGAACGGGCCACGTTGTTGTCCAGGAACACCCCGCTGTCCCGGCCAGGGGCAGTGATCAGGGCGGTCACCAGCTCCCTCCCGGCCGGGGACCGGAGATCCACGGTGACCGAGCGCTTCCCCTTGTTGAGGCTGTGCCAGTACAGGCTGGCGCCGTTGGGGGCCAGCGGCCAGCGTCGGTGGTCGGTGGCCCCGCCCAGCGGGTCGACGCGGATGACGTCGGCCCCCAGCTGGGCGAGCGTCATGCCGCCGGAGGGACCGGCCACGTACGTCGCGCACTCCACGACGCGCAGCCCCTCCAGCGGCCGGTCGCCGGCGCCCGCCGCCGCGGTCACGAGGCCGCCGCGGCCGGCACCGTCGCCCCGGCCGGCTGGTGCAAGAGGCTGCGCGCGACGTCGGACGTCATCTCGCTCAGCGTCGGGTGCGGGTGGATCGACGCCAGCAGGTCCAGCGGGGACGCCGCCATCTCGATGGCGAGGACCCCTTCGGCGATCAGCTCCGACGCGTGCGGACCGACGATGTGCACGCCGACCACCGCATCGACCGACCGGTCCACAACCAGCTGCGTGAACCCCTCCGTGGCGTCCATCGTCGCGGCCCGCCCCGAGGCGCTCAGCGGGAGGCGCGCGACGGCGACGTCCATGCCCTGCGCCCGGGCCTCCTCGGGCGACAGACCCGCGACTGCGATCTCTGGGTCGCTGAACACGACGGCGGGGATGGCCGCCGGATCGAACGCCGCGCGCTTGCCGCACAACACCTCGGCGGCCACCTCCCCCTCCGCCGTCGCCTTGTGCGCGAGGGCCGGTCCCGCCGTGATGTCGCCGATGGCCGCGACGTGCGGTGCAGCCATGCGATCCGGCCCCACCGCCAGGAGCCCACCGACGTCGGGCGTGATGCCGATCTTCTTCAGCCCCAGCCCGTCGGTGTTGGGGCGCCGACCGATGGCCACGATCATCTTCTCGGCCGACACCCGCTTCTCACCGGAGGCCGCGGTCGCCGTGACCACGCCGTCCTCGAAGCCTTCCACCCGGTGCCCGAGCAGCACGTCGACGCCGAGCGCCTTGAGCCGCTGGCGGACGGGACGCAGCAGCGCGGCGTCGACCCCCGGGAGGAGCCGGTCGAGCGCCTCGATGATGGTCACCCGGGTGCCCAGCTTGGCGAACGCCGTTCCGAGCTCCAGACCGATGTAGCCACCTCCCACCACCACGATGCTGCGCGGCAACGTCTGCAGGGCCAGGGCGTCCGTGGAGTCCAGGACCCGCTCCCCGTCCCGGGGAAGCCCCGGGAGCTCCACCGGCCGAGATCCGGTCGCGAGCAGGACGTCGGTGTACTGCAGGTGCCGCGGTGGGCGGTCGTCGGCGGACTGCAGCACCCCCGAGCCCGGCCTGGTGAACCGGAACTCGCCGGCCGCGACCTCGACGCCGGCCCGGCGGAGCAGCCCCGAGACGCCTCCGGTGAGCCCGCCGACCTTTGCCGCTTTCCACTCCTGGAACCGCGCCATGTCCACCGACACGTCGCCGACCGTGAGACCGGCGTCCCCGAGCCCGCCGGCCCGGTGCGCCACCTCGGCCACCTCGATGAGCGCCTTGCTGGGGATGCAGCCGACCTGGAGGCAGACCCCGCCCACGCCGGCGTCCCCGAGCCGGTCGACGAGCAGCACGCTGCGGCCCAGGGCGGCCGCGCGCAGCGCCGCCGTATAGCCGCCGGGGCCGGCGCCGACCACGAGCAGGTCGACGCCCTCTGCCACTTCTCCGACGACCATCACTCCCCCTTGAGCAGCAGGATCGGATCGGCCAGGTAGGCGATGAGGGTGGCCAGGAAGGCTCCCATGTCGTCGCCGTCGATCAGCCGGTGGTCGGCGGAGACCGACAACGGCAGCGTCGGCCGGACCACGGGCACACCGTCGACCGGGACCACGGAGTCGCGGATGCGACCGAAACCGGCGATCGCGGCCTCGGGCGGCCGGATGATCGGCGTGGCGAGCCAGCCGCCGAAGCTGCCGAAGTTGGTGATCGTGAAGGTCCCCTCGGACATCTGCGCGGAGCTGACGGTGCGGTCCCGGGCAGCCGAGGCGAGCTGGTCGATCTCTCGCGACAGCTCGCCCAGGGACTTGCCGTCCGCATCCTTGACCACCGGCACCATCAGCCCGGCAGCGGTCGCCGTGGCCAGGCCGATGTTGCGCCGGCCGTGGTAGGTGATCGTCTCGGCAGCCATGTCGATGCTGGCGTTGAACTTGGGGTGCTCGGCCAGCGTCGCGACGACGGCCTTGACCAGCAGCGGCAGGAACGTGAAGGCCACGCCGTCGGGCTCCAGGTGCGGCCGGAGGCTGGCCCGCGCCCGCACGAGAGCGGTGGCGTCGACCTCCCGGAACTCGGTGATGTGCGGGATCTGCTGCCACGAGGTCGTCATGGACTTCGCGATCGATCGCCGCAGCCCGCGCAGGGGCACGGTCTCGTCGGCGAGCCGGCGCACGACGCGCCGCGGCTCGCCGGGCTCCGCGGAGCTCCCGCCCGCGGCCCCGGCGGTCTCGTCCACGTCCGTGTCGGCGACCGCGGGCGCGGCCGCGAAGGCCCGCACGTCGTCCGCGGTCACCCGGCCACCCGGACCGGAGCCACGCACGGCCGTCAGGTCGACCCCTGTCTCCAGCGCCAGCCGGCGGGTGGCCGGCGAGGCCAGTACCCGCCCGATCCGGGAGCGGCCCCCGTCGGCGGCCGCGGTGGGCGAGGGAGCCCCCGCCGCCGCCTCCGGGGACTGCGCCACGGCGGCGGGCGTGGGCAGCGCAGGCGCGGCGGCCGGCGGCTGCTCTTCGGCCGGCGGCTGCTCGGCGGCCGGCGGCTGCTCGGCGGCCGGCGAGGTCGCCGGGCCGCCCGTGCCGTGGCTGCGGATCTTCACCGACTCATCGGTCTCGAAGACCACCAGCAGCGCCCCGATCTCGAGGACGTCGCCGACCTCGCCACCGAGGCGGAGCACCGTCCCGTTCACCGGAGACGGGATCTCCACGACCGCCTTGTCGGTCTCCACTTCGGCCAGGACCTGGTCCCGGACGACCGTGGAACCCGGCTGCACGTGCCACTCGACGATCTCGCCCGCATCGAGGCCCTCCCCGACGTCGGGAAGGCGGAACTCCAGCTCGCTCACTTGGCGCTCACCGTCCGGCGGACGGCGTCGACGACGCGCTCGACACTCGGGATGTAGTAGTCCTCGATCGAGGCGATCGGATACGGGGTGTCCGGCGACGCCACCCGGGCCACCGGAGCCTCCAGGGAGTAGAACGCCTCCTCCTGCAGGGTCGCGACCACCTCGGCCCCGAACCCGGCCGTCAGCGGGGCCTCGTGGACGACGACGCAGCGCCCCGTCGCCTCCACGGCCGACACCAGCCCCTCGACGTCCAGGGGGACGAGCGTGCGCAGGTCCAGCACCGTCGCCTCGATGCCCTCCTCCGCGAGCCGCGCGGCGGACCGCTCGGCCAGTTGCACCGCGGCGCTCCACGCCACCAGCGTCACGTCGCCGCCCTCGCGGGTGACCCGGGACTGACCGAAGGGAACGGTGTAGTCCCCCTCCGGGACCTCACCCTTGACCAGCCGGTACCCCCGCAGCGGCTCGCAGAAGAGCACCGGGTCGGGGTCGCGGATGGCCTCCAGCAGCATGCCCTTGGCGTCGTAGGGGTTCGACGGCATGACCACCTTGAGCCCGGGGGCCTGCACGAACTGCGCCTCGAGGGCGTCGGAGTGCAGCTCCGGGGTCCGGACGCCGCCACCGAAGGGGGTGCGGATGGTGACCTGCGCGTTGTACCGGCCCTGCGAGCGGTAGCGGTAACGCGCGATCTGCGGCGCGATCTGGTGGAACGCCTGGTGGGTGAACCCGAGGAACTGGATCTCCGCCACGGGGACCAGGCCGGAGACCGCCAGCCCGAGCGCCGAGCCCGCGATCACCGCCTCGGCCAGGGGCATGTCGAACACCCGGTCGGCGCCGAACTCCTTGAGCAGCCCGTCCGTCGCCCGGAAGACACCGCCGAGCTGGCCGATGTCCTGGCCCAGCGCCACGACCCGTTCGTCGCGCGCCATCTCCTCCCGGAGGGCTGACCGGATCGCCTCGATCATCGTCATCGTCGCCATGGTGTCGCTCCTCGGCTCAGTGGGAGTCCAGCGCGGCACGCTGCTGCGCACGCAGGCGCTCCGGCGGGTCGGCGTAGACGTGGGTGTAGATCTGCTCGGGGTTCGGGGGTGCGAAGGCCTCGGCGGACTCGATCGCCTCGTCGACCTGCCGGTCGATGCCGGCCTGCATCTCCCGTTCGGCCTCGTCGTCCCAGGCGTCCTGGCTGCGCAGCCAGGACGTGA
Organism: Blastococcus sp. SYSU DS0973; assembly: GCF_054051055.1. NCBI lineage: Bacteria > Bacillati > Actinomycetota > Actinomycetes > Geodermatophilales > Geodermatophilaceae > Blastococcus > Blastococcus sp. SYSU DS0973. The sequence continues at coordinate 132,117 of NZ_JBJHAN010000004.1, read as the reverse complement.
CGCGGCGGATGGGGTCGCGCTCGTCCCAGCCGCTGAGCTCCACCGGCTCCATGTAGCGGGTCGGGTCGTCGGCGGTGTTGTGGGCACCCATCCGGTACGTCTGGGACTCGATCAGCGTCGGTCCCTCCCCCCGCCGGGCACGCTCGACCGCCTGCTGCATCGCCGTGTACACGGCGAACAGGTCGTTGCCGTCGACGATGACGCCCGGGAAGCCGTACCCCTCGGCCCGGCTGGCGAAGTTCGACGCCGCGGTCTGCTTCGTTCGCGGGGTGGAGATCGCCCACCCGTTGTTCTGCAGGAAGAACACCACCGGTGCCCGGGTGACACCGGCGAGGTTCATGGCCTCGTGCGTGTCTCCCTCCGAGGAGGCGCCGTCGCCGAAGTAGGTGGTCACGACGCCGTCGCTGCCCTGCAGCTTCAGCCCCCATCCCAGCCCGACCGCGTGCGGGAGCTGCGCGGCCAGCGCGATCTGCAGCGGGAGCACCTTGACGCCGTCGGGCACCCGACCGCCGGCCGGGTTCCCCATCCAGTACAGCAGGTACCCGTCGAGCGGAAAGCCGTGGCGGACGACCCCGGGGAGCTCACGGTACTGCGGAACGATCCAGTCGCGGGCGGGGTCGAGGGCGAACGACGAGCCGACGACCGAGGCCTCCTGGCCGCGGACGGCGGAGAACGTGCCCATGCGCCCCTGCCGCTGGAGGCTGATCGCCCGGACGTCCACCGTCCGGGACAGCATCATCCAGCGGAGCGCGTCGCGGACCTGCTCGGTGCTCAGCGGGACCTCGGCCCCGGGACGGACCGTCCCGTCGGGCGACAGGATCTCCAGCCGCTCGCCCGGGCCGGCGAAGCTCTGCTCGACCTCTTCCTGTTTCCTGTCGAGGTCCAGTTCGGCCTCGGTCTTCGGGTCGTCAGCTGTCGGGTGGGCGGTCATGGCAGCCCTTCCTTCGTGCGCGTCGGTGGGTATGGGTCGGGACGGGAGGACCGGGTCACTAGCCGATCTGGCTGGGCAACCAGGTCACGAGGTCCGGGATGAGGAACAGGAGCGAGGTCGTGAACAACTCGGCCGGGAGGAACCAGGCAATACCCCGGAACGCGTCCTCCAGTCGGACTCCGGGTGTGCCTGCAAGGACGTAGACGTTCAATCCCACCGGTGGGGTGATCAGCCCGATCTCGATCATCTTCACAGTGAGGATGGCGAACCAGATGCCGTCGAAGCCCAGGCCGATGACGACCGGGTAAGCGAGAGGCAGGACGATCAGCATGATCGAGATCGGGTCGAGGAACATCCCGAGCGGGACCATGATCGCCAGCAGGACGATGATGAGGACCGTCGGCGGCACCGGGAGCTCCAACGCCCAGTTGGCGAAGGCGTTGGTGATCCCGGCGCTGACCAGGAAGTAGGTGAACAGGCTGGCGCCCACCAGGATGGCGAAGATGAAGCTGGTCACCGACGCCGCCTCCGCGAAGCTGTTCCGCAGATTGATCATCAGCTGACGGGGCCCGTACCGGAACACGTCCGCCAGGAGCATGAACAGCGCGGCCAAGGCCCCCAGCGAGGCGGCCTCGGTCGCGGTGAAGAACCCCGCGTAGATGCCGCCGATGACGATGGCGAACAAGACGGTGATCTTGACCAGCCCGGCATAACCCTTGCCCTGCGGCCGGTTGCCGGCGAGGCTCGGCTGGTCGTCGACGGCCGTCGGGGCCTGGTTGAAGCCGCCGATGGCCGGCCGCAGCCGTACCCGGATGATCACCAGCGACATGAACACCAGCGCCGACAGGATGCCGGGGACGATCCCGGCGGTGAGCAACGCGCCGATGGACTCACCGGTGATGATGCCGTAGATGACCAGCACGATGCTCGGCGGGATGAGCACGCTCAGCGTGCCCGCCGCGGCCACGATGCCGGCGGCGAACGCCACGTTGTAGCCGTACTTGCGCATCTCGACGATGGCGACCCGTCCGACGGTCGCCGTGGTGGCCACGCTCGACCCGGACACCGCGCCGAAGCCGGCGCAGGCGGCGATGGACGCGAGCCCCAGACCACCGGGCAGCCGGCGCAGCAGCCGGTGGCTGATCCGGAAGACGTCCTCGGCCACCCGCGCGTGCGCTGCCAGCACGCCCATGAGGATGAACATGGGTATGACGACCAGCGTCGCCTCCGCCGTCGCCTGGTACGGCAGCGACCCCATCGTGCTGGCCGTGATGTCAGCACCGCGGTAGACGATCAGGCCCAGGATCCCCGCGGTGGCGAGGGCGAAGGCCACAGGAACGCCCGTGCACAGGAGCACGAGCAGGACGAGGACGGCGAGGGCCGCCACGAGCCCTGCGGTCACGACCGGGCGCCCCTGTCGCGCTCGGTCGCCGCGGACGCCGCCTCGGGGTGTTCGTGCTGGACGGTCGGGGCACCCGTCCGGGCCCCGACGATCTCGTCGTAGGTGCTCAGCGCCAGCTCCAGGATCAAGGCGACGAGGCCGAGCGGGATCACGATCCGGATCGGCCAGATAGGGACAGGGACGAGGCCGAAACGGAACTCTCCGACCTGGAAGGAGTTGACGGCCACGACGGCCGTCTCGTAGGTCATCCACAGGAGCACCGCGATGGCGACGACCAGACCGACCGCGCGCACGACGTGGGCGGTGCGCGTCGGCAGGCGCTCGGTGACCAGGTCGACGCCGATGTGGGCCCCGGTGCGCTGCGCATAGGCCAGGCCGAGGAAGACCAGCCCGGCGAGCAGCACCTCGCTGTACTCGACCACCCCGGGGATGGAGGACCCGGTGATCTGGCGGACCAACACGTCCAGTGCCGTACTGATCATGATGCCGACGATCAGAAGGGCAGCGATGACGCCGAAGGTCGTCGCGATCAGGTGGATGACCTTGCGGACCGGCCCCCCGGGCCGCTCCGCGGGCGTGCCGTCGATCGGCGGCACGGAGTGCGCGTCACCGATCAGCGCGTCGGGGGACAACGGGTCGTTGCCCCCCGACGCACCCACCGGTGTCGAACCGGTCAGTTCCCGTTCCGCTCTGCGCAGGCCACGAGGCCGGGCGTGTAGGAGGACTCGGCGGAGTACTGCTCCAGGGCGGCCTGGTAGTCCTCCAGGAACCCGTCCACCTCGTCCGCGGAGACGCCGGCGCTCGTGGCCTGCTCACGCCAGGCGTTCAGCACGCTGTCGCCGACCATGGTCTCGAACTCCTCGACGTCCGCCTCCGGGAACACGCCGGGCGTGCCACCGGCCTCCAGGAACGTGTCGCAGGTGTTCTGCTCCTCTTCGGCCAGCAGCGCGATGGCGTCGGTGACGTACTGGTCGATCTCTTCGGTCATGAGCTCACGGGTCTCCTCCGGGAGTCCGTCCCAGAGGCTCTTCGTGATGACCAGCGCGCCGAGGTTGTAGAGGCCGGTGCCCGGGTCCGTCATGTTGGGCGCGACCTCGTGGAGGCTGTTGGCCACCGCGACGTCGAACGGGTAGGAGGTGAACCCGTCGATGACCCCGCGCTCCACCGACTCGTAGATCTCCGGGGCCGAGAGGGCGACCGGGCTGGCGCCGGTCTGCTCGATCGCCTGACTGAGCAGGCCGACGGCGCGGATCTGCCGGCCCTGGAAGTCGTCGAGCCCGGACAGCGGCTCCGACGTCGCCACCATGGTCGGCGCCAGCGGCACGAAGCTGAGGACGTGGACGCCCTGGTTCTCGTACTCGGCGCGGAAGGCCTCGTTGTTCTCGTAGAGGTCGTTCATGGCCCGGACCTGCGCCTCGGCGTCGTCGGTCTGGAAGGGCACGCCCACGACCTGGGAGAGCGGCAACTCACCCGGGTAGTACAGGGCGATCATGAAGCCGAGGTCGGCCCGGCCCTGCGCGACGCCCTGCAGCGTGTCCGTCGCGGACAGCAGGGACTCCTGGTAGAACTCCTCGACCGTGATGTCGCCCTGCTCCTCGATCGAGTCGAAGTAGTTGGCGATCCCGGTGCTCAAGGACGAGTTGGGAGGCAGGTAGTTGGAGTACTGCCAGTCGAAGGACTGACCCTCGGCCCCAGCGCCACCCCCACCACCGCCGCTGCCGCCGGAGTCCCCGCCGCAGGCAGCCAGCGAGGCCGCCAGCACCGCCGCCGCGCCAACCGCAGCGGCCCGCTTCGTGCGTAGTGAGCTGTGCACGCCATCTCCTCGATCTCAGTGCTGAGAGGGCCAGCCCGATTCGGCGGCCCTGTGACCGAGACGACAACACATACGATATATGTGAGTCAAGTAACAGCTTGGTCACCGTGTCGAAAAGTCGCTCCGGGGAGCCCTTCCGGTCGGACCTGTTCCGATGGGGGCGCGCCGATCAGCGACCGGGCGCGCGGCGTCCCCGCTGTCCGGAGCGCACCGCGCGGTCACCGCGCCGGTGCGGTGAACACCTTGCCCGGGTTGAGGATGCCGTACGGGTCCAGCGCCGCCTTGACCGAGCGGTGCATGGCGAGCACGGCCTCCGGAATCTCGGCTACCAGGCCGTCACGCTTGAGCAGTCCGACTCCGTGCTCCCCGGTGACCGTGCCCCCCAGCTCCAGGGCGGCAGCGATGATGTCCTGGAACGCCAGCTGGGCGCGGTCGCGGGCGGCTTCGTCGCCCGGTGGGGTGATCAGCAACGGGTGCAGGTTGCCGTCCCCGGCGTGCGCGATGTTGGCGATGACGATGTCGTGCGACGCGCCGATCTGCTCGATGCGGGCGAGCATCGACGGGACCGCGGCCTTGGGCATGCACACGTCCTCGGTGAGCACCGGCCCGAGCCGCTCCAGCGCCGGGTAGGCCAGCCGGCGTGCGGCGAACAGCGCATCCGCCTCCTCTGCATCGGTGCTGACGGCCGCCCAGCTCGCGCCGGCGCGCTCGAACGCGGCCAGCATCTGCTCGGCCTCGGCGTCCCCGGCAGCCCCTGGGGTGTCGACCCGGCCCAGCAGCACGACCTCGGCGTCCTGCGACAGACCCATGTTCTTCCATGCGTCCACGGCAGCCAGGCAGTGCCGGTCCACCAGTTCGAGGGCCGACGGGGTGAGCCCGGCGGCAGCGACCGCTGTGACCGCCTCGCCGGCGGCGACCACCGAGTCGAAGTAGCCGGCCACCGTGCGCTCCGGATCGCGCAGCGGGCGCAGCCTCAGGGTCACCTCGGTGATGATGCCCAGCGTGCCCTCGCTCCCGACCATGAGGCCGGTGAGGTCGTACCCGGCCACTCCCTTGGCCGTGCGCCGACCCAGCCTGACCAGCTCGCCGGTGCCGGTGACAACCTGCACCCCCATCACGTAGTCCCTGGTGACGCCGTACTTGACGCAGCACACCCCACCGGCATTGGTCGCCACGTTGCCGCCGATGGTCGACCAGGGGGAGCTGGCCGGGTCCGGCGGGTACCAGAGACCGTGGCCGGCGACGTGCGTGCGCAAGTCGTCGTTGATCACCCCTGGCTGGACGACGGCGAACCGCTCCAGCTCGTCGACCTCCAGCACCGCATCCATCGCCTCCAACGAGACGACGACACAGCCGGCGGTGGCGTTCGCCCCGCCGGACAAGCCGGTACCGGCACCCCGCGGGACGACGGGGGTGCGGTGCTCGATGCAGGCGCGGACGACCGCCTGCACCTCTTCGGCGGTGCGCGGCCGGACCGCGGCGGCGGGCAGCACGTTCTCGGCCCACTCGGCCTCGTCGTGGGCGTAGGCGGCCAGCACGTCGGGGTCGGTGACCAGCCGGTCGGCCGGTAGCACCGCCGCCAGGGCCGCGACCAGGTCGGCGGCCCCGCCGGCGGCTCCCGCCGACGGGGGCTCGGGGGCGTCGCGGTTGGTGGGGGGTGGCGTCGTCACACCGGAACGGTAGGTGTGGCACCTGACACACTCGACGGAGGGTGGGTCCGACCGCCCAGGATCCCGACCAGGTGCTCCACGCGCCCGTCGGCAGCCCTCCGTTTCGCTGCGGCCGGTGCCACATGGTCACGCACCACCGGCCGGTCCGCCGGTTCCGCGGGCCCTCGCGCCGGACCCGCTCCGGTCAGGGTCGGCACCCGCAATCCCTATATGTCATGCGATCCTGGGCCGGTGATCCGTGCCGGAGCGGTCACGCGAAGTCGGCGCTACACCGGCGGAAGGTGTGCCGTGGCGATGAAGCCGGGTTGGAACGGGCGGTTCTACGAGGACTTCGAGGTCGGTGACGTCTACGAGCACCCGCTCGGACGCACGATCACCGCGACCGACAACTCCTGGTTCACACTGCTGACGCAAAACACCGCTCACCCCCACTTCGACCACCACTACGCCGCACAGACCGAGTTCGGCCGGCCGATCGTCAACTCCTGCCTGACCCTCGCCCTCGTCACGGGCCAGTCGGTGACCGACGTGTCCCAGAACGTCTTCGCCAACCTCGGGTGGGACGAGGTGCGGATGCCGCATCCGCTGTTCGAAGGCGACACCGTCTACTCGCGCTCCGAGGTCCTGGCACTGCGCCCGTCGCAGTCCCGGCAGAGCACCGGGCTGGTCACCGTGCGGACCACGGGCTACACCCAGGAGGGGACCGTCGTGATCACCTTCACCCGCACCCTGCTGGTCTACCGGCGGGGTTACGGTCCCACCTCGGCGCGGCCCTCGATCGGCACGGACGCGCGTTGACCGCTCCCCTGGCCGGCTCCCGCGCCTTCCTCTTCGTCCCCGGCGACCGCCCGGAACGCTTCGACAAGGCCGCCGGCTCGGGTGCGGTGCCGATCCTCGACCTGGAGGACGCCGTCGCTGCCGGACGCCGCGCCGCCGCCCGGCAGCACGTCCGCCGGTGGCTCGACGACGGCGGCAGGGCGATCGTCCGGGTGCAGGCGGCCGGCGCCCCGGGCCACGAGGACGACATCGCCACGCTGGTGGGCGCCCGTGGCCTCCTCGGCGTCATGCTGGCCCGGGCCGAGGAGCCCAGCCACGTCGCGGCGGTGGGCTCGGCCACCGGCCGGCCGGTGATCGCGCTCGTCGAGACCGCCGCCGGGATCGCCGCCGCCCGCGACGTCGCCCGCGCGTCCGCGCGCCTTGCCCTGGGCGACCAGGACCTGGCGCTCGACCTGGGCGTCACGCCGCGCTCACCGCTGGTGCGCCTGCTCGCGGCCGAACTCGTCCTGGCCTCACGGCTGGCCGGTCTGCCGGCACCCCTCGACGGCGTGACGACCGAGCTGCAGGACGCGGACGTCCTGGCCGCTGACGCCCGCGGGGCCCGCGAGAGCGGCTTCGGCGGGAAGCTGTGCATCCACCCGCGTCAGGTCGACGTCGTCGCCCGGGCGTGGCGACCGTCCCCCGAGGAGCTCGACTGGGCCCGGGCCGTGGTCTCCGCCCACGTCGACGGTGGCGTCGGCGCCGTCGCGGGCGCCATGGTGGACCGACCCCTGGTCGAGCGTGCCCGGGCACTCCTGGCCGACGCGGAGCGCTGACCGCCCGGCTCAGGCCGGGAGGCCATCGCCTCTCGGCCTGGGCCGGGCGGGTTCAGCCGCGGCCCAGGCCCAGAACGTGCCCGGCGACGTGCTGGAGGATCAGGTTGTTGGACACGGGGGCCACCAGGTAGAGCCTCGACTCGCGGAACTTGCGCTCGACGTCGTACTCGGCCGCCATGCCGTAGCCACCCAGGGTGGTCATCGCGGCGTTGCCAGCGGCCCATGCCGCCTCGGATGCCAGTAGCTTCGCGACGTTGGCGTCCGTGCCGCCCGTCTCGCCCCCGTCGAACAGCTCGGCTGCCCGGTCGCGCACCAGCGACGCCGCCCGCATGTCCGCCCAGGCCCGTGCCAGGGGGAACGAGACGCCCTGGTTGTCGCCGATCGGCTTGCCGAACACGACCCGGTCACGGGCATACGCCGACGCCGTGTCGAGGAACCAGCGGGCATCGCCGATGCTCTCGCTGGCCAGCAGGATGCGCTCGGCGTTCATGCCGCTCAGGACGTGCCGGAAGCCCTGGCCCTCCTCCCCGACGAGCGCGTCGGCGGGTAGCTCGAGGTCGTCGATGAACACGGCGTTGGTCTCGTGGTTCACCATCGTGTCGATGGGCTCGGCGCGGACCGACGACCCGGCCTCGCGCAGGTCCACCAGGAAGAGGCTGAGCCCGTCGGTGCGCTTGGCAACCTCCTCGCGGGGGGTGGTGCGGGCCAGCAGCAGCATGAGGTCGCTGTGCTGCACGCGGGAGATCCACATCTTCCGGCCGTTGACCACGTACCCCTCAGGCGTCCGCCGGGCGAAGGTCGTGATCCGCGTGGTGTCCGAGCCCGCGTCGGGCTCGGTGATGGCGAACGCCTGCAACCGGAGCTTGCCCGCCGCGATGTCGGGCAAGTAGGTGCGCTTCTGCGCCTCTGAACCGTGCCGCAGCACCGCGCCCATGGTGTACATCTGCGCGTGGCACGCCGAGGTGCTCGCCCCGGTGCTGTTGATCTCCTCCATGATCACCGAGGCCTCGACCAGGCCGAGCCCCCCTCCCCCGTACTCCTCGGGGATGAGCACCGAGAGCCAGCCGGCCTCGGTGAGCGCGCGCACGAACTCCTCCGGGTACTCGCGGGCGGCATCGCACCGGCGCCAGTACTCCGCCGGGAAGGACGAGGCCAGGTCGCGGACGCCCGCGCGGAGGTCCTGCAGATCCGTCTCGGGCATGGGTCAGCTCCTCGTGGTGGTGGTGAGCGGGGTCGCCGTTCCGGCGAACCGCTGCAGCGCTTCGCGCTGGCGCTCGCGGTACCGGGCGACGTTGTCCAACTTGATCTCCTCGTAGCCGCGCACCATGTCGGGGAGCGCAGCCAGCTCCACGGCGACGCCGTGGTTGGCCGGCGCGAGCTCCTCGAGGAGGCGGTGCACCAGCTCCCGGTACTCCTGGATGAGCGCCCGCTCGGTCCGGCGGACGTGGCTGTGGCCGAACGGGTCGAGCACGCTGCCACGGAGCCGTCGCATGCCGTAGAGCGTGCGCAGGACCGGCCGGGCGGCACGGGCGTCGATCGCGATCTTGTCCTTGCGACCCAGGTAGCGCAGCACCGGCGGGTGCAGGCGGTAGCTGTACCGGGCCCCGCGGCCGAAGCGGGACTCGACGTCGGCCTCGACGGCCGGATCGATCGAGAGCCGGGCGACCTCGTACTCGTCCTTGTAGGACATCAGCTTGTACAGCCCCAGCGCGACCGCCTCGGCCAGCTCGCCGCTGCCGGGGACCACCTCCGCCTCCACCGCGCGCACCTGCTCGACGAGCCCGGCGTAGTCCTGCGCCCAGGCCAGGTCCTGGTAGCCGACGAGGTCGGGCACGCGGACGCTGACGCAGCGGGCGAGCTCCGAACCGGCCGGCGCCCGCACCGACGCGATCACGTCGGCGACCTCGGGCGCCGGCGGCGCCGGTTCCACCGCCGGCGGAAAGAGGTCCGCCACGGCCGCCGCGAGCCCGGCGGGGTCGGCCACCGCCTGCCGCCCACGACGGAATGCCTGGATGTTGACCTCCACCGCGGCACCGTTGACGGCGATGGCCTCCTCGATCGCGGAGGCCGGCACCGGCAGCGCACCGGACTGGTAGGCGGCGCCCAGGAGCAGGACGTTGGCCGACTGGTCACCACCGAAGAGCTGCTGGGTCAGCTGGTGCGCGTCCAGGAACACCGCGTCGCCGATCCGGGTAGCCGTCCGGATCCGGTCCGCCAGCTGCTCCGGCGGCGGGAAGGTCACCCCGGGATCGGTCACCATCGCGCCGGTGGCCACCTGCGCGGTCGACACGACGGCGACCGTCTGCGCCGGATCGGCCACCGCGAGGTTCTTCGGCTCCGCCGCAACCAGGATGTCGCAGCCGAGCAGGAGGTCGCACTCCTCCCCTGCGACCCGCGCGGCCTGGACGACGGGACCCCGGGTGAACTTCAGGTCCGAGACGACCGCGCCGCCCTTCTGCGCCATGCCCGTCTGGTCCATGCCGCGCACGTGGAACCCGCCCAGCTGGGCCGCCGTGGCCAGGATCTGGGCGACGGTGACCACACCCGTCCCGCCGATGCCGACGATCCGGAGGGCGAAGTCGTCGGTCGCTACCCGGGGCGCGGGGACGGGCAGGAGCGCGGCGTCCAGCTCGGCCGCGGTCGGCCTGGGGGTCCGCTCCCCAGGCACGACGCTGAGGAAGGACGGGCAGTCGCCGGCCAGGCAGGTGTAGTCCTTGTTGCAGGAGGCCTGGTGGATCTGCGTCTTGCGGCCGAACTCGGTGTCGACCGGGACAACCGAGAGGCAGTTGGACTTCTGCCCGCAGTCACCGCAGCCTTCGCAGACCCGCTCGTTGATCAGCACCCGGGTGGCCGGCTCCGGGAGCAGGCCACGCTTGCGCCGGCGCCGCTTCTCCGTGGCGCACTCCTGGTCGTGCACGAGCACGGTCACCCCGGGCACGCGCGCCAGCTCCTCCTGCGCCTCGACCAGCCGGTCGCGGTGCCACACCTGCGTCTTGCCGGGCAGCCGGACACGCCGGTACTTCTCCGGCTGGTCGGTCGTGACGATGATCCGGGAGACACCCTCGGCGGTCAGCATCGCCGCCAGCGCCGGGACGGTCATCCCGCCTTGGGCGCTCTGCCCGCCGGTCATCGCGACCGCCGAGTTGTACAGCAGCTTGTAGGTCATGTTCACCCCGGAGGCAACGGCCGCGCGCAGGGCCAGGCTGCCGGAGTGGTGGAACGTGCCGTCCCCGATGTTCTGCACCATGTGCGGCACGTCGATGAAGGGGGCCATGCCGATCCACTGGCTGCCCTCGCCGCCCATCTGCATGAGCACGCTCACGTCGCCCACCGTCTCGGGCTGCATCAACACCGCCAGCGAGCTGCAACCGGTGCCGGTGCCGATGAGGGTCCCCTCCGGGGTGGCCATCGAGGTGCTGTGCGGGCAACCGGAGCAGTAGTACGGCGTCCGACTGAGCAGTGGCAGCAGCGCGGGCCGGCGGTCCTCGCGGACGGCCCGCGCCGTGCGTGCCTCCGACCACGCCTCCACCGTCGGCATGCCGCCGAGGGCCAGCATCCGCCGCGAGAGGACGCCGGCCAGCAGGTCGGGCTCCAGCTCGCCGGACGCCGGCACGAGCGTGCGCCCGTCGGGCCCGGTCTTGCCGTGAACGACCGGCGCCCCGGTGCGCCCGTAGAGGATCTGCTTGATCGCCGCCTCGACGAAGGACCGCTTCTCCTCGACGACGACGATCTCCCGCAGCCCCTGGGCGAAGGAGCGGATGATGCCCGGTTCCACCGGGGTGACCATGCCGAGTTTGAGCAGGCGCACGCCCCGGCGGCGGCACTCGGCCTCGTCCAGTCCGAGCGAGGCCAGCGCCTGGCAGACGTCCAGGTAGGTCTTCCCCGCGGCCACGATGCCGATGCGGTCGTCGGGCCCCGACCGGGTGAGGCGGTCCAGCCCGTTGGCCGCCGCGTACCGCTGTGCGATCAGGGGGCGCTCGTGGTACAGCGTCGCCTCCAGCTCGCCCGACGTCGGCTGCAGCAGCATGCCGCGGACCTGGTGCCGGAACGCGCGACCGTCCACGGTCATGTCCGGCTGCACCGGCACGATCCGATCCGGGTGGACCTCCACGGTGCCCGAGCCGTCCGCGACGTCGGTGACGACCTTGACGCCGACCCAGAGCCCGGAGGCCCTGGACAGCGCGATGCCGTGCAGGCCCATGTCGAGGGCGTCCTGCGCGTCACCCGGGTAGAGGACCGGCATCCCGACGGCCGCCATGGTGGCCTCGGAGGCGTTGGGCATGGTCGAGGACTTGGCCGATGGGTCGTCGCCGACGAGCGCGAGCACGCCGCCCTCCGGGGCGGCCCCGGCCATGTTGCCGTGCCGCAGGGCGTCCACGGCACGGTCGACACCGGGCGCCTTGCCGTACCAGATGCCGGTCACGCCGTCGTAACGCAGTTCCTTGCGGGTCTGGGCCAGCTGGCTGCCGGCCACCGCCGTGGCGGCCAGCTCCTCGTTGACCCCGGGACGGAAGACGATGTCGTGCTCGTCGAGCAGGTCCCCCCGGCGTCCCAGTTCCATGTCGTAGCCACCCAGCGGGGAGCCGGGATAGCCCGATATGAAACCGGCGGTGCGCAGTCCGCGGCGCCGGTCGGCCCGGACCTGGTCGAGAGCGACGCGGACCAGCGCCTGGATGCCGGTGACGTGGAGGAGGCCCTCGGACTGCCGGTATCGGTCCTCGACCTGGACGACGGTGTTCATCTCGCTCCTCGGGACGGGAGTCCGGCGGTTGGGCGGGGTTCGGTGCGTTCGGGATCGCTGTCCGCCGCGCCCGGGCCGGGAGGACCGGCCCGGAGGCGGCTGGACGAGCGACCCCGGTGGCGGGGGCGGACGAGGACGCGCGCCCCCGGGAATCAGCCGTGGACCAGTAGGCCGCGGATCGTCTCGCCGGCCGCCTGGTCGGCGTACCCCTGGCGCAGGTTCTCGAGCGAGTAGCGCCGGGTGATGAGGGAGTCGAGCTCCAGGGTTCCCTCCTGGTGCATGCGCAGCAGCGCGGGGATGTCCCGGAAGGGGTTGCAGCCACCGAACAGCGAGCCCTGGATCCGCTGCTCGAAGACGGTGATCGGGTTGCCGAGCAACGACAGGGTCGTCTCCGTCGCGATGCCGGCGAGGGCGGTGAGGACCAGGGTCCCGCCCTTGCCGACGCAGCGCACCGCACCCTTGGTCGTCTCGGCGTCCAGCACGCCGGTGGTCAGCACGACGACGTCGGCCCCCACCCCGTGGGAGAGCTGGTGGGCCAGGTCGGCGCCCGCGCGGGTGTCCTCGGCCGTGTGGGTCGCCCCCACGGTCATCGCGAACTCGCGCTTGAACGGCACGGGGTCCACGGCGATGACGTGCTGCGCCCCGGCGTGCGCCGCTCCCTGCACCGCGTTCACCCCGACGCCACCGGAACCGACCACGACCACCGTGTCGCCCGGCTTGACCCCACCCGCGTACACGGCGGACCCCCAGCCCGTCGGCACGCTGCAGGACAGCAGCGCCGCGGTGTCCATGGGCACCCACGGCTCGATGCGCACGCACGAGTACTCGCTCAGCAGCGTGTGGCGGGCGAAGGCGCCCACCATGCAGTAGCCCCCGAGGGCCTCGCCGTCCAGCGTGAACGGCCACGTGCCGGTGGGCAGCTGACCGGTGGCGATCGTCGCGCCGACGTCGCAGAGGTTGGACCGCCCGGCTGCGCACCACCGGCAGTGGCCGCACGCCGGGAGGAAACTCGTGATCACGTGGTCACCTGGCTGCACCCGGGTGACGCCTGCACCCACGGCCAGCACCGTCCCGGAGCCCTCATGGCCACCGACGATCGGGTACCGGCCGCCGGCGTTGGCCTGGCGGAGGTGCTCGTCGGAGTGGCAGAGACCGGCGAAGGCCATCTCGACCAGCACCTCACCCGGACCCGGATCGCCGACCTCGAGCTCGACGACTTCGTAGTCCATGCCTGCATCGCGCAGCACGGCACCATGAGTTTTCACGCGCGCTTCTCCTCTGGTCGATCGGGTCGGGTGCTGCCCTCGGCGCCGCGCGCCGGGCGCACCGTCACTGCAGGCCCTGGTTCATGCCGCCGTCCAGGGGAACCGCCGAACCGGTGATGTACCGGGCGCTGTCCGAGCAGAGGAAGGCGACCGTGGCGCCGAAGTCCTCCGGCCGGCCGAGCTCGCGGGCCGGGATCTTCGCCACCTCGTCGGTGATGCGCTCGCCCCACACAGCGCGCAGCCGCGCGGTGTCGTGCAGACCCGGCTGGACGGAGTTGACCGTCACCCCGTCGGCGGCGACCTCGCGCGCCAGGGTCTTGAGGAAACCGGTCAGGCCGGCACGGGCGGTGTTGGACAGGATCAGGTTCGGTACCGGCTGCCGCACCGCGATCGACGTGATCGCGACCACGCGGCCCCACCTCTGCTCGCGCATCCGGGGTACGGCGGCCAGGCACATGCGGACCGTGGAGAGCAGGCTCAGCTCGAGCGCCGGCGCGTACTGGTTGACCCCGATTTCGGCGAAGGTCCCCGCCGGCGGACCAGGGGCGTTGGGCACCAGGATGTCGACCCCGCCCATGGTCTTCTGGGCGAGCTCGACGAACCGCTCACCCTCGTCGGGGTCGGCCAGGTCCGCGACGACCCAGGAGGCACCGGCGCCCAGACGCCGCGCCGCATCCTCGGCGCGACCGGCGTCGGAGCCGCAGATGGTGACCTGCGCTCCCTCGGCGAGCAGGGCCGCCGCCGTGGCATAGCCGAGCCCGCCGGTGGCCGCCGCGACCGCCGCGCGTCGCCCCTTCAGTCCTAGATCCACGCCGACCTCCTAGACCTCGTGTTGCACGGCGGTACGCCGGCGGAGGATGGGACGGACGTGCTCCCGAAGGAGGGCCTGGTGCGCCTCGTCCACAGCGTAGGCGGCATAGGTCTCGCGGTCTGGCAGGTCCATGACCACGACGACGTCCGCGTTGCCCTCCGCCAGACCGGCATCGACGCCGACGGTGAGCCGCCCGAAGGCGGTCGCCGGTCCGGCGGCCCACTTTTCGAGCGCCGTGACAGCGGCCGCCCGCTGCCGGGCCGTGGACTCCTCGGTCCACTCGAACACCGCGACGTGCCGGAACACCCGGGGCCCCCTTCTTGCCGTGCCAGACGTGCGCCATGACACCCGGCGCACACGGAAGCTAGCATATTTTGTGTACGATCTTGCTGGTATCGCGGCCCCGCGTCCCCGGGCCACCAACCGAGACGACTCCCAACCGGTACGGCTGCCACCCGCGAGCGGAGTACGCCCCCTGCGCGCCCAAGCGGTCGCGATCTGCGGCGATCCGAACCCCTGGCGCGGTTCTTCGCGTCCGGGAAAGCGCGGTCAACAGCGGCCGGTCGCTGGTCGCATCCGCGCGCGTCCGCTCAGCCGTACGGATTGAGCAATTGGTCGACCGGCGCGAAGTCGTCGGTGAGCACCTCGGCCCCATCCACGAACCGGTCCAGCTCCGCGCCCTCGGCGACCTGCCAGGCGAGGTCCCGGTCGGTCAGCGCGGCGGCGATCGCGCCGGCCGGCAGGGGCTGCTGGGACGCGACGGCGATCACGTTGCCGCCGTCCTCCCCCGAGAGCACGGGAGCGCGGGCGAGCAGCAGCACGTGGGCGAACACCGAGCGCATGGTGGCCAGCTCGGCGCGGACGAACGACAGCGGCGGGTGGTCGATGAGGTTCACCGCGTACACACCGTCGTCGGCGAGCGCGCGATCGATCAGCTCCAGCGCCTCGCGGGTGGTGAGCTGCCAGGGCACCGACAGCCCGCCGAAGGCGTCGCCGACGACGAGGTCGCGCTGCCCCGCCGGTTCCTCGGTCAGACCGACCCGGCCGTCGGCCACCCGCACCCGCAGGTCGGCGGAGGTCTCGAGCCCCAGCTGCTCGCGGTCCATGGCGACGACGCCGGGGTCGACCTCCACCACGAGGCTCTCCGTGCCCGGGCGCACCTCGGCGAGGTAGCGCGGCAGCGTCAGCCCACCGCCGCCGAGGTGCAGCGCCGAGATGGGCTCTCCGGCGGGGAGGGCCGCGTCGGTCACCGCGGCGATCGCCCGCACGTACTCGAACTCCAGGTGGGTGGGGTCCTCGAGGTCGACGTAGGAGTGCCGCAGCGTGTCCAGCAGCAGCACCCGGCCGGAGCTCCGCTCGGGATCGGCGACCACGCGCGCGCAGTGGTAGGCGGTCTCCTCCTCGCAAGGGGTGGGCGCGACGGCGGCCAGCCCGCTGCCCACCACCGCCAGCACCAGCAGCCCCGTGGGCACCGGTCGGGCGCCCGGCCCGCGCCGGAGGAGCAGGGCCACCGCCAGGCCGGTGAGGACGGTGACCGCGCCGGTGGCGACCAGGATGACGCTGCTGGGCAGCACCGCCACCAGGACGAAGCCGGTGGCGAACGTCGCCGCGATGCCGCCGATCGTGCCGATGCCGGAGAGGCGACCGACCACGGCGCCGGTCTCGTCGAGGCTGGCCAGCTGCAGCTTCACCACCATCGGCGGCACCGCCGACAGCAGCGCCGCCGGCACCACGACCGCCACCGCGGCGAGCAGCAGCACGCCCCCGGCGTCCGCGCCGGTGAGGAGGTCGCCGGTGAACCGGACCAGCGGCAGCACGGCGACGATCAGCGCACCGCCCGCCACCAGCAGCGGCGCCAGCAGGCGTCGGGGATCGGTGCGGTCCGCCGCCGCGCCACCGAACCAGGCCCCGGCCGCGATCGCCGCCAGCGCGAAACCGATCACGGCGGTGCTCGTCTGCACGGTGACGCCGACGTAGGGCGCGATGAGCCGGAGACCGACGATCTCGAGCACCAGCACCGCGCCGGAGCTGAGGAAGGTCAGCCCCGCCGCGATCCAGGGCGGCAGCGCGCCGCCCGGGGGCGGCGCCATCGGGGGTGCGGCGGCGCCGGCGGCCACCTCGTCCGCGGCCACGTCAGAACAGCGCGGGCTGGTCGTCGCTGCTCCGCACGGGAACCGGAAGGGCACCCGGAGGGGCGGGCGCCTGGACGGAGTCCGCCCGCGCCAGCAGCTGGGGCCCGTTGTTGCGCACGTTGTTCACGGCCACCCCGACCGGCCGCAGCTCCAGACCGGCGACCACCTCCGGCGGTGTCGGCCGGGCCAGCTCCTCGACGTCCTCGCGGGCCGGGTCGAGCCAGTCGGCCCAGCGGTCGCGCGGCAGCACCAACGGCATCCGGTCGTGGATCTCGGTCAGGGCCCCGGTGGCCGGGGCGGTGACCACGGTGCAGGAGTAGAGCCGGTCCTCACCTCTCCCCCACACCTCCCACAGGCCGGCCAGGGCGAGCACCGAGCCGTCCTCCGGGGTGATGAAGTAGGGCTGCTTCGCCGGGGAGTCCAGCCGCTTGGCCCACTCGTACCAGCCGTCGGCCGGCACCAGGCAGCGCCGCGACCGGGCCGCGATGCGGAAGGCCGGCTTCTCGATCAGCGACTCGACCCGCGCGTTGAGCATGCGGTTGCCGACCGAGGCGTCCTTCGCCCAGGAGGGGACCAGCCCCCAGCGGACGGCGCGGACCTCCCGGTGGCCGCCGCCCGTGGGCCGGCCCTCGGCGTCGCGCTCCTTGGCGTGCCGCACGACGTAGACGTCCTTGGTCGGGGCGACGTTGTAGTCGGCGGGCAGCGCCGGCTGTCCGCCGGCCGGCACCGCCTCGAACTCGATCGCGAGGTCATCGGGGCTGCGGCTGGCGGCGTAGCGACCGCACACGGGTGCCTCCTCGGGGACGGGCGGGACTGACGGTTCGCACTGTAGGTGCGTGCGCCGACGCGGAACCCGTGCGTGTCCGCTGCCGGAACGGGTAGGCCCCCCTGTCGAAACAGCCGACGAGAGACGAGGATTACCGCGTGACCGTGACTCAGAAGCCACCGACCGAGCACCCGAAGACCGCCAGCGACGCCGCGGCCCGCCCGTACGCGACGGTCAACCCCTACACCGGGGAGACCGAGCAGGAATTCCCCTTCCTCGACACGGGGGAGATCGACGGCATCCTCGAACGTGCACACGTCGCGTACCAGGAGTGGCGAGGCCGTCCTGTGGAGGAGCGCACCGCGATCGTGGCGCGCGCCGCCGAGCTGCTGGGCGAGCGACTCGACGAGTACGCCAGCCTGATCACCCGGGAGATGGGCAAGCGCCACGCGGAGGCCGTCGGCGAGCTCAAGCTCTGCTCGATGATCCTGACGTACTACGCCGACAAGGGTGCCGACTTCCTCCAGCCGACGAGGATCGACCCGATGTTCGGCAAGGGCGAAGCCGTCGTCGAGACGCAGCCCGTCGGTGTCCTGTTCGCCATCGAGCCCTGGAACTACCCCTTCTACCAGGTGGTCCGGGTGGCGGCGCCCAACCTGGTGCTGGGCAACAGCATCGTCCTGAAGCACTCCGAGAACGTGCCGCAGTGCGCCCAGGCCATCGAGCGCCTCTTCACCGACGCCGGCGCGCCCGAAGGCCTGTTCACCAACGTCTTCCTCCGCATCAGCGACGTCGAGCAGGTCATCGCCGACCGGCGGGTGCAGGGCGTCACCCTGACCGGCAGCGAGCGGGCCGGCAGCTCCGTGGGCGCCCTGGCCGGCAAGCACCTCAAGAAGTCGGTGCTCGAGCTGGGGGGGAGCGACCCGTTCATCGTGCTCGACGCCGATGACATGGCCGCCACCGTCAAGGCCGCGACCGCCGGCCGCATGCAGAACACCGGCCAAGCGTGCACGGCATCGAAGCGACTGATCGTCACCGAGGAGCTCTTCGAGCCCTTCGTTGAGGGCCTCAAGCAGGCGTTCTCCACCTTCGCACCCGGCGACCCGGCCGATCCCGAGACGTCACTGGCCCCGCTGTCCAGCGAGCGCGCGGCGCAGGACCTGCACGCCCAGATCCAGGACGCGATCGACAAGGGCGCCACGGTGGTCTCCGGAGGCGGACGCCCGCAGCACCCCGGCGCGTTCGTCGAGCCCACCATCCTGACCGACGTCACGCCGGAGATGCGCGCGTACTCCGAGGAGCTCTTCGGTCCGGCGGCCGTCGTCTACAAGGTCGGGAACGCCGACGAGGCCGTGGAACTGGCCAACAGCAGCGACTTCGGCCTGGGCGCGACCGTGATGAGCAGCGACCTCGAGCGTGCCCGCGCCGTCGCCGAGCGGCTCGAGGCGGGCATGGTGTGGATCAACCAGCCCACCGCGTCCTTCCCCGACCTGCCCTTCGGCGGCATCAAGCGCTCCGGCTACGGCCGTGAGCTGTCCGAGCTCGCGATGTTCGAGTTCGCCAACCGGCGGCTGGTGCGCACCGTGCCGATCAAGAAGGCCGCGAAGCCGCAGGCTGGCTGATCGGGTGCGCGGGAGGCGCGGCGCGGGCCAACGGGCAGACTGAGCGGGTGAGCGAGCTTGCAAGCTCACCCGAACGCTGGGCACAGCGCTGTCACGTGACCGACGAGCGCTGGCGAGGAGGTCACGTGACAGACGTCTGGTCCGCGCCGCACCACCCGGCTCCCGTCGACGCCGTCGCCGCCCTGCCCGGGTCCAAGTCCCTGACCGCCCGGGCACTGGTGCTGGCGGCGCTGGCGGACGGCCCGAGCCGGCTGGTCCGGCCCCTGCGGGCGCGCGACACCGATCTCATGGCCGGGGCGCTCCGCGCCCTCGGGGTGCGGATCGACGACGACGGCGAGGACGCCGTCGTCACCCCCGGCCCGCTGCGCGGGCCGGCCGCCGTCGATGCCGGGCTGGCCGGCACGATCCTGCGCTTCCTGCCGCCGGTGGCGGCGCTGGCCGACGGGCCGGTGCGGCTCGATGGCGACCCCCGGCTGCACGAGCGGCCCAACGCGGGGCTCATCGCCGCGCTGCGGGCCCTCGGTGTCGAGGTGGACGACGCCGGCCGCGGGCGGGCGCCGTTCACCGTGCACGGCACCGGCCGGGTGCGCGGCGGCGCGGTGACCGTCGACGCGAGCGAGTCGTCGCAGATCGTCTCGGGACTGCTGCTGGCCGCCGCCCGCTTCGACGACGGGCTGGACCTGGCGCTGGCCGGTGGCGTCCCGTCCCTCCCGCACGTGGACATGACCGTCACGACCCTGCGGGAGCACGGGGTGGCGGTGGCCGCGACCGACCGGGGGTGGCGGGTCTCCCCCGGCCCCATCGGCGCCGTCGACCGCGTGGTGGAGCCCGACCTGTCCAACGCCGCCCCGTTCCTCGCCGCGGCGCTGGTGACCGGCGGAACGGTGACCGTGCGGGACTGGCCGGAGGTCACCACGCAGCCGGGCGCCCAGCTGGACCGGCTGCTGCCGGAGATGGGCGCCGACGTCTCCCGCACGCCCGACGGCGGACTGCGGGTCTCCGGCGGCAGCACCCTGCAACCGCTCGTCGCCGACCTCGGCGAGGTCGGCGAGCTGACGCCGGTGCTGGCCGCGCTGTGCGCGCTGGCCGACGGCACCTCCCGGCTGACCGGTATCGCGCACCTCCGCGGGCACGAGACCGACCGGCTGCAGGCCCTCGACGAGGTGCTCACGGCAGTCGGGGCCCGCGTCCGCCAGCTCCCCGACGGACTGGAGATCGAGCCGGGCCCCCGGCGCCCGGCCGTGCTGGGCTCCTACGCCGACCACCGCATGGTGATGGCCGCCGCGGTTCTCGGGCTCGCGATCGACGGCGTGCGGGTGGCCGATCCCGGGGCGGTCACCAAGACGCTTCCCGACTTCCGGGAGCGGTGGGCGGGCCTCCTCGGAGAGCGAGGGGGCGCGCGCTGAGCGGCAACCAGCGAGGGTCCCGGCGCATGGACGAGGACGACGTCCGGGTCCGGCCGAGCCGCCGCGGCTCACGGCCCCGCACGCGGACCCGCCCCACGCACGCCGACGCCGTCCCCGGGCTGGTGATCGCCGTCGACCGCGGGCGGATGACCGTCCGCGTCGAGGGGCCCGACGGCGGGCCGGTCGACGTGACCGCGATGCGGGCGCGGGAGCTGGGCCGACACGGCGTCGTCGTCGGCGACCGGGTGCGGCTCGTGGGCGACACCAGCGGCCGTACGGACACCCTCGCCCGGATCGTGGTCATCGAGGAGCGCGCGACGTCGCTGCGCCGCACCGCCGACGACACCGACCCCACCGAGCGGGTCGTCGTCGCCAACGCCGACCTGCTCGTCATCGTCACCGCCGTGACCGACCCCGAGCCCGCGCTGGGCTTCCTCGACCGGTGCCTGGTCGCCGCCTACGCCGGCGGGCTCGAGCCGTTGCTGTGCCTCACCAAGACCGATCTCGCGTCGGCGCAGCCGCTGCTGGACCGCTACGCCGGGCTGAGCCTGGACGCGGTGCCGATGTCCCGCGAGCTCCCGCTCGAGGACCTGGTCGGCCGGCTCCGCGACCGGATGAGCGTCTTCGTCGGCCAGTCCGGCGTCGGCAAGTCGACGCTGGTCAACCGGCTGGTGCCCGATGCCCTCCGGGCGACCGGCGACGTCAGCAAGATCGGCAAGGGCCGGCACACGTCGTCGTCGGCCGTGCTGTTCGACCTCCCCGGCGGCGGCACGGTCATCGACACCCCCGGCATCCGCTCGTTCGGCCTCGCCCACGTCACCGCCGACGACGTCCTCTCCGCCTTCGAGGACATCGCCGAGGCCGCCACCGACTGCCCGCCCGGCTGCGGGCACACCGCCGACGACCCCGACTGCGCCCTCGACGCCTGGGCGGCTGCCGGCCCGCCGCGCCGGCAGCAGCAGCTCAGCGCCCTGCGGGTCCTGCTCGGCGCGGTCGGCCAGGTCGGTCCCGGCTACTAGAAGGACGCCCTGCCCCCACGGCTCGCACGCTCACCGCGGGTCCCTGCACGGGGGGGGGCCGTTCCAGCACGTCACCAGCGCCGACGAGGCTGGACGAAGAGGTCGTCGTCCATCGGCTCGTCGACCGCCTCGATCCGCAGGTCGTGGCCCCGTCCCGCGATGTCGCCCCCGACCGCCTCGGTCAGCACGCAGACCCCCGTCTCCGCGTCCAGCCGGACCCGGAACGCGTCGGGGTACGCATCGAGCAGGTGCCGGCCGTCGGCGCCGCACTCGGCCAGGTCGACGGGCCTCGTACGCAGCAGCGGGCAGCAGCCGCACCGCGGCTCGTAGGCGTCGGTCGGCCGGACGAGGGCCTGCCACGCCGGCCGCCCGGCGTGCTCGACCTCCGCCACGGACTCCAGCTCCAGCGCCGGCACCAGGGCATCGGTGTCCGGATCGCGTCCGTCGCCCAGCTCCACCGGGTCGAGCATCGCCACCCAGTGGTAGTCCTGGTGCATCGGGTCGTCGAGCGAGTGGTCCCACGACGACCGCCGCTCCGCGACCAGGCCGTCCGGCCGGAGCCCGGGCTCCGGCGCGGCGTTCCTCGGCGGCTCCCGGACGACCTGCAGCAGCGCGCCCCCGGCCGTCTCCACGCGCAGCACGTCAGGCCGGCGCAGCCACGCCCGCAGCTCGCCGGTCTTCCACGGGTCACCCGGCCACGACACGGTGAAGCGCAGGGTCGACCAGCGCCACGGCGAGGACCGGGCGAGGGCGGCGAAGGCGTCGGCCGACGGGGTGGGCACGCGGCGAGTGTGCCGCCCGGCCGCTGCGCGGGCGAGCGACTTGTCGACGTCACGACCTGTCGGCTCGTCGCGGTGTCGGCCGGCCGGGGCACCACCACGAGCCGACACCCGGCGGGGCCTCAGACCTCCACGTAGCCACCGCTGCGCCAGTAGACCCCGGCGTCCCGGCTGAGCAGCCCCTCGTCCACCAGGTAGCGGCGCAGCGCGGCGACGTCGGGGTGCCAGACGGCCAGCAGCGCGTTCACCTCGCGCTCGGGATAGCGGACGCCCGGCTCGAACACGCGCACGAGGTGGTCGAGGACCAGGAGCCGCTTGCTGCGCTGGGCGGGGATCGACACCAGCCGGCCGTCGCGGACGAACGCCGACAGGATGGCATCGGCGGCGGGGTCGTCGGAGATCGGCTCCGGTGGCGGCGCGGCCTCCGCCGCCGCGCGGGCGGCCGCCCCGAACCGCTCGGTGTGCAGCGCCAGGGAGTGCCCGTCGCGGGCGACCAGCCCGGCGCGGGCCAGCCGCCGGGCGGCGAGCGCGACGTCCTTCAGCGACGCCCCGGAGGCCGCGGCCACCTCCTCGATGGTCGTGGCACCGAGCGCCAGCGCGGCCACCACCTTCAGCCGCACGGGATCGGCCAGCAGTCCCGCGATCGTCGCTGCGTCCACGCGACCGACGGTATCCGTGCATCGGTGCACGGCCGGCGGGTAGGGACCCGATCATGGTGAGCCCCATCGACATCCAGAAGGCCCTGTCCGGCATGGACTACCCCGCGGGCAAGGACGAGATCGTCGAGCACGCCGAGTCGCACGGCGGCGACAAGGAGGTCCTCGACGCCCTCAAGGGAATCGAGGACCGCGAGTACGAGGGCCCGAGCGGGGTCAGTTCCGCCGTCTTCGACTGACGCCCCGCTAGGTTGGGTGCCCATGACGTCGGGTCGGGGCTACTCAGAGGACATGCGGCTGGCACACGTGCTGGCCGACCAGGCCGACTCGATCAGCATGGAACGGTTCAAGGCCCAGGACCTGACGGTCGAGACCAAGCCGGACCTGACGCCGGTCACGGACGCCGACCGGGCGGTCGAGGAGATGCTGCGGATCACGCTGAGCCGGGCGCGCACCCGCGACGCCGTGCTCGGCGAGGAGTTCGGGACGACTGGTCACGGATCCCGCCGCTGGGTGCTCGACCCGATCGACGGCACGAAGAACTTCGTGCGGGGCGTCCCCGTCTGGGCCACGCTGATCGCGCTGTTCGACGGTGACGAGCCGGTGGTCGGGCTGGTGTCGGCGCCTGCGCTCAACCGGCGCTGGTGGGCGGCCAAGGACGTCGGCGCCTGGACCGGGCGCCGACTGGAGTCGGCCACCCGGTGCCACGTGTCGGAGGTCGCGCAGCTCGGTGACGCCAGCCTCAGCTACTCGAGCCTCTCCGGGTGGGAGGAGCGGGGCGGGCTCGACGGATTCCTCGGCCTCACCCGCTCGGTGTGGCGAACCCGCGCCTACGGCGACTTCTGGAGCTACGTGCTCCTCGCCGAGGGCGCGGTGGACATCGCGTGCGAGCCCGAGGTGTCGATCTGGGACCTCGCCGCCCTGGACGTGATCGTGCGGGAGGCCGGCGGCCGCTTCACCGACGTCACCGGCGCCCCCGGCCCGGCCGGCGGCAGCGCCCTGGCCACCAACGGCAAGCTGCACGACGCCGCCCTGGATCGGCTGCGGACCGGCAGCCGGCCCGCCCCCGCCTGACGGGGAGGGGCCGGCCCGCCGGATCAGTGCGCCGGGCCGGAGCCCGCACCCCGGCCGCCGCCCTGGATGCGGCGGCGCACGTCGTCGATCTTCGCCTTCGTCTTGGGGTCCTTCGCCAGCTGCTGGGCCCTGTCGGTGGCCTGCCGGAGGACCTGCTTGCCCTTCGGGCTGTTGGCGAACTGGACGGCCTTGCTGAACAGCGACGCCATGGTGTGCTCGCCCCTTTCCTCGCCGGGAGCCGCGATCCGGCTCTGCTGACCGGTCAACGGTGCCGCCGGCCGCCCGGTTCCGCGCGCGCCACCGGATTCCGCGGGACACCGGGGGTCCTGCGGCCGCTGCGACAGGTCCGCGGTCACGGAGGGGCGTCGTCCTCCCGGCCTGCGGTGGGGAACCCGCTTATGCGGATCTCTCCGGGCTGTCCCCGTAGGCGTAGGAGCTGTCGACGTAGCGGCCGCCCACGGCCACTCCCGGCGGGGCGATGCGGTCCAGGCGGGCGAGTTCGTCGGCGGTGAGCGCGACGGCGGCGGCGCCGACGTTCTCCTCGAGGTAGGAGCGGCGCTTGGTGCCGGGGATCGGGACGACGTCGTCGCCCTGGGCCAGCACCCACGCCAGGGCCAGCTGGCCGGGCGACACCCCCTTGGCGGCGGCCAGGTCGCGGACCGCATCCACGAGCCGGAGGTTCGCCGCGAACGCCTCTCCGGTGAACCGTGGGTGGCCGTGGCGCCAGTCGTCCTCGCCGAAGTCCTCCGGGCTGCGGATCGCTCCGGTGAGGAATCCGCGGCCGAGGGGGCTGAACGGCACGATCCCGATCCCGTGCTCGCGGGCCACGGCGAGGACGGTGTCCCCGCCCGGCCCACCGCCCCCGGCCACTTCGAGATCGCGCGTCCACAGCGACCACTCGCTCTGCAGGGCGGCGATCGGGTGCACGGCGACCGCGCGGCGGATCGAGGCGGCGCTGGCCTCCGACAGCCCGAGGTACCGCACCTTGCCCTGCTCGACCAGCCCCACCATGGCCCCGACGGTGTCCTCGATCGGCACCCGCGGGTCGACCCGGTGCTGGTAGTAGAGGTCGATGGTGTCCACGCCGAGCCGACGCAGGCTGGCCTCGGCGCAGGCGCGCACGTTCTCCGGGCGGCCGTCGATGTCCACCCCGCCCGAGTCGTTGCGGGACAGCGAGAACTTCGTCGCCAGCTGGACCTCGTCGCGGCGGCCGGCGATGGCCTCGCCGACGAGCTCCTCGTTGTGCCCGCTGCCGTAGACGTCGGAGGTGTCGAGGAACGTGACGCCGAGGTCCAGGGCCCGGCGCACGGTGGCGATCGACTCGTCCCGGTCGGCCGGGCCGTACATCTGGCTCATCCCCATGCAGCCCAGCCCGAGGGCGGACACCACCAGCCCCTCCCGGCCGAGCGTGCGGGTGCCGACGGACGACGGGAACGAGGAAGCCATGGTGTGCATCCTCGCCCGCCCGCGGTCGCGCCCGCCACCGGCCGTTTCCGCACCGGGCCGCCGGGTAGCCGGTCGGGGCACCGATCGAACCGGAGGACCTGATGAGCTCCAGCCGCAACCGTCCCGGCCTGCGCCGCACCGCTCGCGTCCTGGGTCTGGCCAGCACCGGCCTCGGGGTGGCCATGCTGCGCGACCCGCAGGGCGTCGCACGGGTCGCCGGCGTCGACGACTCGGCCACCGCGCTCTCGGTGATCCCCGTCGTGGGCGCGCGCGAACTCCTGCACGCACTGCCGCTACTGGCCGGCCGCCCCGGCTGGGCCTGGACCCGGGTCGCCGGCGACGCGGTGGACCTCGCCGCCCTGGGCATCGCCCTCTCCCACCGGGACGGAGAGCGCGGACGCCGGGTGCGCAACGCCACGGTCGCCGTCGCCGGCCTGGCCGCTCTCGACCTGCTCACCGCCACGCGCTCCCGCCGTCCGGGCAGCCGCGGGCCGGCGCGGGAGCTGCTGCCCTCCTCGGCCCCGTGGAAGGGCGCCATCGACGTCTCGTCGGCCACGACGGTGAACAGGAGCCCGCAGGAGGTCTACGACCGCTGGCGGGACTTCTCCCGGCTGCCGGAGTTCATGGCCCACGTGCGCGAGGTGCGCACGCTCGACGGCGGAACGCGCTCGCACTGGGTCGCCGAGGCGCCCGGCCGGCGGACCGTCGAGTGGGACGCCGAGGTGGTCGAGGACTCGCCGGGCGAGCGCATCCGGTGGCGCTCGCTGGCCGGCGGCGGCATCGAGAACGCCGGCTGGGTGGAGTTCCGCCCGGCACCGGGCGACCGGGGCACCGAGGTGCGGGTGCGGCTGGCCTACGCCCAGCCCGGCGGCCGGCTCGGCAAGGTCGTCGCCGGCATGTTCGGCCAGTCGCCCGAGCAGCAGGTGCGCGACGACCTGACCCGTTTCAAGCAGGTGGTCGAGACCGGCCAGGTCGTCCGCTCCGAGGCCACCCCCGAGGGCCTCAGGGCCGGCCGGCTCGCCGCCCAGCGCCCCGCGGCTCCCCGCTCCTGACCCGCCCCGTCTCCGGAAGGACACCCCGTGCGCGCCACCCAGTGGATGGGTAAGAACCACGTCGAGGTCAACGAGGTCCCCGACCCGCAGATCCTGAACGACCGCGACGCCATCGTGAAGGTCACCTCGACCGCGATCTGCGGCTCCGACCTGCACCTCTACGACGGCTTCGTCCCGACGATGCGCAAGGGCGACATCCTCGGCCACGAGTTCATGGGCGAGGTGGTCGAGGTCGGCCGCGGGGTGGGCAACCTGCGCGTCGGCGACCGGGTCGTCGTCCCGTTCCCGATCGCCTGCGGGAACTGCGTCGCCTGCCAGAAGGGGCTGTTCTCCGTCTGCGAGAACTCCAACCCGAACGCCCGCATCGCCGAGAAGTTCATGGGCCACTCGCCCTGCGGCATCTTCGGCTACTCGCACATGATGGGCGGCTACCCCGGCGGCCAGGCCGAGTACGCGCGGGTGCCCTTCGCCGATGTCGGGCCGTTGGCGATCGACGCCGACCTCACCGACGAGCAGGTCCTGTTCCTCACCGACGTGTTCCCGACCGGGTACATGGGCGTGGAGGCCTGCGACATCTCCCCCGGCGACGTCGTCGCGGTGTGGGGCATGGGCGCGGTGGGCCAGTTCGCCGTCGCCAGCGCGAAGCTGCTGGGGGCCGAGCGGATCATCGCCATCGACCGGTTCGACTACCGGCTGGACAAGGCGAAGGAGGCCGGCGCCACCGACGTCCTCGACTACGAGCAGGTCGACGTCCTCGACGCCCTCCAGGAGCTGACCGCGGGCCGCGGGCCGGACGCCGCCGTCGACTGCGTCGGCATGGAGGCCCATCACCCGAACGCCGCCATCCACGCCTACGACCGCGCCAAGCAGGCCACGATGTCGGAGACCGAGCGGCCGCACGCCCTGCGCGAGGCGATCCTCGCCGTGAAGAACGGTGGCACCGTCTCCATCGTCGGCGTCTACGGCGGGCTCATGGACAAGTTCCCGATCGGCTCGCTGATGAACCGGTCACTGACCGTCAAGACCGGCCAGACCCACGTCCAGCGCTACCTGAAGCCGCTGTACGAGCGCATCCGCAACGGTGAGATCGACCCGAGCTTCGTCGTCTCGCACACGCTGCCGCTGGCGCAGGCCCCGGAGGCGTACCGGATGTTCCGCGACAAGGAGGACCGCAGCAACAAGGTCGTCCTCAAGCCCTGACCCGCACCGAACCCGGTCCAGGAGGACGCCCCGTGCAGTACGCCGAGTCCGTCGTCGACCTGGTGGGGAACACCCCGCTGGTGCGGCTCTCGTCGGTGACCCGCGACCTGGGCCCCGACGCCCCGCTGGTGCTGGCCAAGGTCGAGTACCTCAACCCCGGCGGCTCGGTGAAGGACCGGATCGCCGTCCGGATGGTCGACGCCGCCGAGGCCGCCGGTGAGCTGGCGCCGGGCGGCACGATCGTCGAGCCGACCAGCGGCAACACCGGCATCGGCCTGGCCCTGGTCGCCCAGCAGCGCGGCTACCGCTGCATCTTCGTCTGCCCCGACAAGGTCGGGCAGGAGAAGATCAACGTGCTCAAGGCCTACGGCGCCGAGGTGGTCGTCTGCCCGACCGCGGTCGAGCCCGCCGATCCGCGCTCGTACTACTCGGTCTCCGACCGGCTCAGCCGCGAGACCCCCGGCGCCTGGAAGCCCGACCAGTACTCGAACCCGTTCAACCCGCGCTCGCACTACGAGACGACGGGTCCGGAGATCTGGGCGCAGACCGACGGCCGGATCACCCACTTCGTCACCGGCGCCGGGACGGGCGGGACGATCAGCGGGGTCGGGCGCTACCTCAAGGAGGCCTCCGACGGCCGGGTGCAGGTCATCGGCGCCGACCCGGAGGGCTCGGTGTACTCCGGCGGCACGGGGCGTCCCTACCTGGTCGAGGGCGTGGGCGAGGACTTCTGGCCGACCACCTACGACCGGGATGTCGCCGACGAGATCGTCGCGGTGTCCGACGGCGACTCCTTCGCCATGACCCGCCGACTGGCCCGCGAGGAGGGGCTGCTGGTCGGGGGCTCCTGCGGGATGGCGGTGGTGGCAGCGCTGCGGGTGGCCGAGCGGCTCGCGAAGGAGGACGTCCTGGTGGTGCTGCTGCCCGACGGCGGCCGCGGCTACCTGAACAAGATCTTCAACGACGCCTGGATGGCCGACTACGGCTTCCTGGAGGCGACCGGCGGTGAGACCGTCGGCGAGCTCCTGCACACCAAGCGCGGGGAGACGCCGACGCTGGTGCACACCCACCCGAACGAGACCGTGCGCGACGCCATCGACATCCTGCGCGAGTACGGCGTCAGCCAACTGCCGGTCGTGCGCGCGGAGCCGCCGGTGACCGCGGGCGAGGTGGTCGGCTCGATCGACGAGAAGACGCTGCTCGACGCGCTGTTCGCCGGTCAGGCCTCGCTGTCGGACCGGGTGGAGAAGCACATGTCGCCCCCGCTGCCGATCGTCGGCTCCGGCGAGGCGGTGAGCGCCGCGGTCGCCCAGCTCGGCTCGGCCGACGCCCTGCTGGTGCACGTCGACGGCAAGCCCGCCGGCGTGGTCACCCGCCAGGACGTGCTCGGTCACCTCGCCGGCGTCGGGCAGGTGGCCCGGTGACCGGCTTCAACACCCGCGCCGTCCACGCAGGCCAGGACCCCGACCCGGCGACCGGCGCGGTCATCCCGCCGCTGCACCTCACCACCACCTACAAGCAGGACGGGGTGGGTGGGCTGCGCGGCGGCTACGAGTACAGCCGCAGCGGCAACCCGACCCGGAACGCGCTGCAGCAGCAGCTCGCGGCCCTGGAGCACGGCACGACGGCGCTCGCGTTCGCCTCCGGCCTGGCCGCGGAGGACACCCTGCTGCGCACCCTCTGCCGGCCCGGCGACTCCGTCGTCCTGGGCGGCGACGCCTACGGCGGGACGTTCCGGCTCATCTCCCGGGTGCTCGAGCCGTGGGGTGTCGGCTACCGGCCGCTGGACCTCGGCGATCTCGACGCCGTCCGGGAGGCCGTCGCCCCGGGAACCACGCGGGTCATCTGGTGCGAGACGCCCACCAACCCGCTGCTCAACATCGCCGACATCGCCGCGCTGGCGCAGATCGCGCACGAGACCGGCACCGTGCTCGTCGTCGACAACACCTTCGCCTCGCCCTACCTCCAGCAGCCGCTGACGCTGGGCGCCGACGTCGTCGTGCACTCGACGACGAAGTACCTGGGCGGGCACTCCGACGTGGTCGGCGGGGCCCTGGTCACCCGCGATCCGGAGCTGGCCGAGCGGCTCACCTACAACCAGAACGCGATGGGTGCGGTCAACGGCCCCTTCGACGCCTGGCTGCTGATGCGCGGCATCAAGACCCTCGGCGTCCGGATGGACCGGCACTGCGCCAACGCCGAGCGGATCGCCACGTTCCTGCTCGACCACCCCGCCGTCGCCTCGGTGCTCTACCCGGGATGGCCCGAGCACCCGGGGCACGACATCGCCGCGCGGCAGATGTCCGGCTTCGGCGGGATGCTCTCCTTCCGCCTGCGCGGCGGCGAGGAGGCGGCGCTGCAGGTCTGCGAGCGCACCCGGCTGTTCACGCTGGCCGAGTCGCTGGGCGGCGTGGAGTCGCTCATCGAGCACCCGGGCCGGATGACCCACGCCAGCGCCGCCGGCTCGCCACTGGAGGTGCCGGCCGACCTCGTGCGGCTGTCGGTGGGCATCGAGGACGCCGACGACCTGCTCGCCGACCTCGCGAGCGCCCTGGGTTAGCTCACCGCGCAGCGTCAGCGGAAGGACCCTGTCCGCCTCACCCTCGCGCGCGCTCGGGGCGAGCCTCTGGACAGGGCCGGTCAACGCGGCATGGTGAGGATTCTCGGGCCGTCCTCGGTCACCGCGACCGTGTGCTCGACGTGCGCGGCGCGGCTGCCGTCGGCGCTGCGCAGGGTCCAGCCGTCGACATCCACCGTGTAGTCGTCGGAGCCACCGGCGAGGAACCACGGCTCGATCGCGATGACCAGGCCGGGCCGCAGCCGCACCCCGCGGCCGGCGCGGCCCTCGTTGGGCACCGACGGCGCCTCGTGCATGGCGCGCCCCACCCCGTGGCCGCCCTGGTCGGTGTTGATGCCGCACCCGCCGGCCCGGCCGACCGCGCCGATCGCCGCGGAGATGTCGCCGATCCGGTTGCCCACGACGGCCGCCGCGATACCCGCCGCGAGCGCGCGCTCCGTGGTGGCCACGAGCTCGAGATCCTCCGGCCGCGGGGTGCCCACCGGAAAGGTGATCGCCGCATCACCGACCCAGCCGTCGAGCACCGCGCCGGCGTCCACGCTGAGCAGGTCGCCGTCGACGAGGACGTCCGGCGTCGGGATGCCGTGCAGCGCGACGTCGTTCACCGACAGGCACAGCACCCCGGGGAACGGCGGGGTGGTGGTCAGGGGTGCGTAGCCGAGGAACGGCGACGTGGCGCCGGCGTCGGCCAGCACGTCACGGGCGACGGCGTCCAGCTGGGTCAGCCGCACGCCCGGCGCCGCGAGCGCCCGCACCGCGGCGTGCATGTCGGCCACCACCGCGCCGGCGGCACGCATGGCGTCGATCTCCCCCGGCGTGCGCAACTCGATCATCTCGGTCCTTCCGGTGGTGATGTCCCGGTGATTATCACGGCCATGGTGCGACCGCCGCTGAGCCCGAGCAGCGCGAGCGCGGCCGCCGGGTGGACGGGTTGCTGCGGGAAGCGCGCGGCGACCGGGAGCGGTGCGTAGCACCCGATCCAAGGCCGCTGCTCCCCCGGCCGGACGGCGCGCAGTGCGTGTTCGAGGACCCCCCGCGCACGGTACGGGGACCAGGTGGCCCCTCCTCGCGTGACCGTCGTCGTCGCCACCCGCGACCGCCGCGAGTCGCTGCTGCGCAGCCTCGGCCACCTGACCGGCCCGGGCGCGCCGCCGGTGATCGTGGTGGACAACGGCTCCTCGGACGGCACCCCGGCCGCCGTCCGAGCGGAGCACCCCGACGTCTCCGTGGTGGAGCTGCCCGGCAACCGCGGGGCGGTGGCCCGGACCGTCGGTGTGCAGCGCGCGGGCACGCCGTACGTCGCCTTTGCCGACGACGACTCCTGGTGGGAGCCCGGCGCCCTGGGGCGGGCCGCCGACCTGCTCGACGCCCACCCCGGGGTCGCCCTGCTCGCCGGCCGGGTGCGGATGGCCGCCGACGGCTCGGTCGACGCCGTCACGCGCAAGCACCGGGCCGCCGTCCTCGGAGCGACGCCGGGGAGCCCCGGGCCGGACGTGCTCAGCTACCCGGCCTTCGCCACGGTGCTCCGCCGGGACGCATACCAGTCCGTCGGCGGCTTCTCGCCGCTGCTGTTCTTCGCCGGCGAGGAGCACCTGCTGGCCCTCGACCTGGCCGTAGCCGGATGGCAGCAGGTCTACGCCGACGACGTCGTCGCCTGGCACGACCCGGCCGGCCCGGCGACCGTGGCGCCGGAACGGTGGGCGCTGCAGACCCGCAACGACCTGCTGGTCGACTGGCTGCGCCGGCCGCTGCGACTCGCGCTGACCGCCACTTGGCACCTGGCCCGCCGATCCCTGTCCGATCCCGCGGCGCGGGCGGCGCTGCGCGGCTGCGCCGTCCGGCTGCCGGCCGCGCTGCGCGAGCGGCGGCCCGTCCCGGCCGACGTCGAGCGCCGGTTCGCGCTGGCGCAGCGACCGCTCAACGCCCCAGCTGCCGGGTGAACCACCGGCGCGCGCTGTCGTTGCCGGCCGCGCCGCGCTTGCGGGCCCGGGTGACCGCGCCGACGAGCTCGCCGTCGAGGCAGCGCGCCAGGGCGGCGTCGAGCGCCTCGGACGTCACCTCGCCCGCGGAGAGCACCAGCGGCCACTCCAGCGCCCGCGCCTGAGCGGTGACCTTCGCGCCGCCCTCGACCGGGTCGCAGGCGATGACCGGGCGGTCGTGCTTGAGCCCGAGGACCAATCCGTGCAGTCGCATGGTCACCACGGCGTCGGACCGCCGCAGCAGGGCCTCCACCTGCGCCGGACGACGCGGATGGGGCTTGTCGAACAGGTCGGTGTCGATCGGGAACCACGGCAGGGCCCGCGCGGCCAGCCACTCCTCGATCACGCCGCGGACCCGGTCGGCCCGGCTGCGGTCGCCGTACTCCCCCTGCACCGGCGCGAAGGTGACGGCCAGGACCGGGGCCTCCGGCGCCGGCCCCTCGATCGCCAGGTCCGGCCGCGTCACGCCCGGCGCATCCCGCTCCAGGACGGCGTCGAACATCGTCCCGGCGAGGTCGTCGACGACGGAGACGTTCACCGCCCAGCGTTGCGCACCGGCGAACGCGGAGGTCAGCTCGGGCAGGGGCGGCAGGTCACCGACCGGCCCCGTGGTGAACACCAGGTGCGTGTAGTCGGCCGGGTCGACGTCGCGCCAGTGCACGCCCCGGTGCAGGTACGGCGCCCAGGCGACGTCGTGGTCGATGCCCAGCTCGGTGAGCCAGCCCACCACGGCGTCGGCCCCCAGCTCGTCGCCGACGGTGGCGATCACCTCGTCGAAGCTGAACCACCCGGCCACGAGAACCCGCATGGTCCCCACCTTGGCAGCCGGGCGTGCGGCGGGCATGCGCAGGGAACGAGACGCGCGTCTCGCCGGTTGCCGCCGGGAGACGCCCCGAGCCAGGAGGATGCCCAGCCGTGAGCACCACCGAGAACGACCGTGACCTGAGCGCGCTGGAGGCGGCGCGCGCCCGCATCCGGGAGGCGCACCTGCGCCCGACCGGGCAGCGGCCGGCCTCGACCGCACGGGGGCTGCACCACACCGCCCTGATCAGCAGCGACGTCGAGCGGACGGTGCGCTTCTACCAGGACGTCCTCGGCTTCCCGCTGACCGAGCTGATCGAGAACCGCGACTACCCCGGCTCCTCGCACTTCTTCTTCGACATCGGCAACGGCAACCTGCTGGCCTTCTTCGACTTCCCGGGCCTGGACGTCGGTCCGTACGCGGAGGTGCTCGGCGGCCTGCACCACATGGCGATCAGCGTGGATCCCCAGCGGTGGGAGCAACTGGTGCAGCGGCTGATCGAGGCCGGCGTCGCGCACGAGGTGCACAGCGGCGTCTCGGTCTACTTTCGCGATCCCGACGGCGCCCGGATCGAGCTGATCGCCGACCCGCTCGGGGAGATGTACGGCTCGAAGGTCCTGTGACGCGGACCGGTGGGGCGCCGGGCCGCCCCACCGGTGCCGGGCTCAGCGGTCGGTGTCGGCGACGAGGTCGGCGTAGTCGGGGTGCCGCTCGAGCCAGCCCGCGACGAACGAGCAGCGCGGGACGACGGACCCGCCGCGCGAACGCACCTCGTCGAGGGCGGCCCGCACCAGCGTGCTGCCGAGCCCCGACTGGCCGGCGTCGGGGTCGACCTCGGTGTGGGTGAACACCAGTGTGTCGCCGCGACGCTCGTAGGCGGCCACGCCCAGCACGCGGTCGCCGTCGCGGATCTCGAAGCGGTCGGACTCGGGGACGTCGGTGACGGTGGTCTCCATGAAACGGGTCAACCGGCCGCGGGAGCCGACTGTTCCGGTACCAGCCGGAGGGCCTTCGTCGGGCACTGCTGGACCGCCTCCTCGGCGTCGCGCACGTCGCCGCCCTCCGGGTGGGGGCGCAGCACCACGACCGTCCCCTCGTCGCCCACCTCGAACAGGTCCGGTGCCAACGCCTCGCAGGCCCCCGCCCCCATGCAGCGCTCGAGGTCGGCCTCCAGCCGGCTCACCGGGCGCCCGTGAGCCGGGCCGGGAGCCGCGTGAGCCCGTCGCCGGACGACGACCGGAGGCGAGCCGGCGGGCCGGGGATCTCCAGGCCGGGCGGTTGCTCGAAGACCTCGGGAAAGGTCACCGCCGGCTCCCGGCGGGCCATGTCCCGGTCGGACAGGTCGATGCCGAGGTCGGCGGCGCCCACCGTGCGCGGCGGAACGGTCTCCGGTGCTGGTTCGGCGTCGACGGACACGTCCGGTCCTCCCTGAGCGGCGGTCGTGCTCCGCACGTTAGAGAGGTCGGTGGTGCCGCACAACACACCGCGGCGATATCGCCGGGACGGAAGCACGAAGGCCCGGTCACATCCGTGACCGGGCCTTCGTCGTGGTAGCGGGGACAGGATTCGAACCTGCGACCTCTGGGTTATGAGCCCAGCGAGCTACCGAGCTGCTCCACCCCGCGTCGGTGAAACCACCGTACCACTCTCGACGCGGGTTGCGCCGCCCACCCCGTCGTCCGACCGCTCCGGCTGGCCGGCCGCCGACGGCACGGGAACCCGCGGTTCCTGCCGAAGGCCCTTCACCAGCGACACCAGCACCAGCAGCAGCACGATCGCGAACGGGAACGCCGCCACGATCGATGCGGTCTGCACCCCGGCCAGCCCACCGCTGACCAGCAGCACCGCCGCCGACGCCGAGATCACCAGGCCCCACGTCACGCTCACCACGCGCGCCGGGTCCTGCCCCTCACGGGTGCTGAGCGACCCGAGCACGAAGGTGGCGGAGTCGGCACTGGTGATGAAGAACGTGACGATGAGGATCATCGCGCCGACGGCGGCCACCAGGCCGCCCGGCAGCGTGTCGAGCAGGGCGAAGAGCTGGGACTCCGTCGGCTGGTCCGCCAGCCCGGCCCCGTCCTGCTCGGCGACGATGCCCGCGCCGCCGAAGACCGAGAACCACAGGCCGCTGACCAGCGTCGGAACGCCGAGCACGCCGACGACGAACTCGCGGATGGTGCGCCCACGCGAGATGCGGGCGATGAAGGTGGCCACGAACGGCGACCAGGAGATCCACCAGGCCCAGTAGAAGACCGTCCAGCCGTTGATCCACTCGGCGCGCTGGGTGTCGAAGGGCCCGGTCTGCAGGCTCATCGTGGGCAGCTCGGTGAGGTAGCTGCCCAGCGTGGTGGTGAAGGCACCCACCAGCCGGCCCGACGAGGCCGTGAGCAGCACGAAGGCGAAGAGCCCCACCGCGAGCACGACGTTGGCCGTCGACAGCCACTTGATCCCGCGGTGGATGCCCGAGAGCGCGGAGACGAGGAAGAGGACCGTGACCACCGCGATGATGCCGAGCTGCACGCCCGGGCCGATCGCGATGCCGCCGTCGAGCGCGGCCAGGCCGCCGTTGATCTGCGCGGCGCCCAGGCCGAGGGACGTCGCCACGCCGAACACGGTGGCGACCACGGCGACGGTGTCGACCACGACACCCAGCGGACCGTCGACGCGGTCACCCAGCACCGGCCGGAGCGCGCCGCTGATCGTGGCCTTCCAGCCGCGCCGGAAGCGGGCGTAGGCCAGCGCCAGCGCGAGAACCGCGTAGATGCCCCAGGGGTGCAGCCCCCAGTGGAAGAACGAGTAGCGCAGCGCGTCGCGGGCCGCCTCGGTGCTGGCGGGGTCGGCCGTGGGGGGCGACAGGAAGTGCGACACCGGCTCGGCCACGCCCCAGAACACCAGCCCGATACCCATCCCGGCGCTGAAGAGCATGGCGAACCAGGCCGTCGTGCTGTACTCCGGCACGTCGCCGTCCCGGCCGAGCCGGACCCGGCCCCAGCGGGATGCGGCCACGGCGATCACCGCCACCAGGACCGTGGTCGCGGTCAGCAGGTAGAACCAGCCGAACCGGTCGACGACGAACGACTGCGTGGCGGCGGCGGCGGAGGCGAGCGCATCGGGGGCGACCGCACCCCAGACCACGAACGGGAGCACGACGGCCAATGAGGCCCAGAAGACAGCGGATGTCCTGCGCACGGGTGAGCGAGTCCTCCTGTTGGGAGTGGCCGGCGGTGCCGGGCACGACGAGACGGAGGGCGGACAGCCCTCGAACCGACTCCCCAGCATGCAGGGTGACCCTGCGGAGCGCACGTCGCACGGGGTGAGAAGACCCACGCGCTGGCGCCGTTCCCGGTCGGGGATGGTGGTCGCGTGCCGACCCCGCCCACCGGACCGCTGGACGCCTACCGCGCCCTGGAGCTCGCCCTGGAGGCCGGCGAGCTGCTCCTGTCGGCCGGGGCGAGCGCTGCCGAGGTGACCGCGACATGCATCGCCGCCGCCCGCGCCGGCGGCCTGCGCCGGGTCCAGTGCGACATCA
Source organism: Blastococcus sp. SYSU DS0973 (assembly GCF_054051055.1). Lineage (NCBI taxonomy): Bacteria > Bacillati > Actinomycetota > Actinomycetes > Geodermatophilales > Geodermatophilaceae > Blastococcus > Blastococcus sp. SYSU DS0973. The sequence continues at coordinate 95,852 of NZ_JBJHAN010000004.1, read as the reverse complement.
CCTTCACCTCGATCACCGTCTCCGGGCACGCGGCCGACGACGCAGGTCCGGTCAGCGGCCTGCGGCTGGTGCAGCAGCGAGCGCTCGACTACTCCCGCGCGACGGCCGTGCACGACGTCGTCGGCGCGCTGAGCGAGGGCCGGATCACCCCGGCCGAGGCAGACGACCGCCTGCTAGCCGTGTCGCGGGCCCGGCACACCTACCGCCGCGCGGTCGTCACCGCTGCCCGGGCGGTGCTCGCCGCCGCGGTGGCCCTCCTGCTGGGCGCCGGCCCGCTGGTCACGGCCGCCGCGTTCGGGGCCACCGTCCTGGTCGGCTCGGCCCTCGACGCGCTGGACCGCCGTGGGCTGCCGGCCTTCTTCCAGAACGCCGCGGGCGGGTTCGTCGCCACGTCGGTGGCGCTGGCGCTCGTCGCCGCCGACCTCGGCGTGCGCCCCTCGCTCGTGGTCGCCGGCGGCATCGTGCTGCTGCTGCCCGGGGTCACCCTGGTCGGCGCGGTGCACGACGCGATCACCGGCTTCTACGTGACGGCGAGCGCCCGGGCGTTCGAGACGCTCCTGCTCACGGCCGGGATCATCAGCGGCGTCGCCGTGGCCCTGTCGGTCGGCGTGCGCCTGGGCATCCCGGTGCGCATGTGGGATCGGCCGGTCGGCGGCCTGGACGACGTCCCGCTGCAGCTCCTCGGCGCCGCCCTCGCGTCGGCCGCCTTCGCGGTGTCCAACCACGCTCCGCGGCGGACCCTGCTGCCCGCCGCCGCCGCGGGCGCCCTCGGCTGGGGGGTCCTGCTCGGGCTCGACGACGGCCTGCGGCTGTCCCCGACCCTGGCGTCGGCGACCGCCGCCGTGGTCATCGGCCTGGGCAGCTACGCCCTGGCCCGTCAGCAGCAGGTGCCCGCCGTGGTCTACGTGTCCGCGGGCATCATTCCGCTGCTGCCCGGGCTCGCCATCTACCGCGGGCTGCGCCAGCTGACCGAGGGCGACACGCTCGGGGGCATCACGCTCCTGGGCACCGCGGCGACGGTCGGGCTGGCCCTGGCCGCCGGTGCGCTGCTGGGCGAGTACGTCGGCCAGGCGCTGCGCCGCAGCGCGGTCCCGGCGGAGCGCCGGCTCACCGGCCTGCTGCAGGCGCGGCCCGACCGCCGGAGCCGGCGGAGCGCCGCGCGGGTGTGACCGGCGCCGGCCGGTGGCGTCGGCACGTGCCCGTGGGGAGCGTGTGACGCACCGGACCACGGACGGTCTGCACCGGAGCGCGCCTTCCCGGACGGCCCTGCCGGCCGACCTACAGTCCGTTTCGTGGCGGGGGACGTGGCGGTGAGCAGGTTCGTCGGTGCCCCGCAGCCGGTGGAGATCCACCACGGCGGCATCTGGTACTCCGGAGAGCTCCTCGGCTGGCGACACACCGACGGAGGCCGCGTCTCGGCCCGCGTGCGGTGCACCATCGACGGGCTGCGGCACTCGACGTGGAAGGACCTCACCGAGCTCCGGCTGCCCGACCCGGCGCACCCTCCCCGGCGGGAGCCCTTCCCCGCGCCGCCTGCCCGGCCGACCGTGGCCGGGGACACCGTGCCGGAGGAGGACCGCACGCGACCGCACACGCTGCTCGCTGCCCACACCAGCCGGCCACGGCCGCCCGCGCACGCGGTGACCCCTCCCCCGGCGGCGGAGCTGCGCCCCCTGCCGACGGCACACACGCACCCGGCGGCAGCGCCGGCGGGACTGCGTCCCACGCCGTACCGGCGGACGCCCCGGCAGGCCGACGAGTGGTCGCGCGACCGGACCGACGCACGCGCTGCCGGGAGGGGCTGAGCTCGCGCTGAGCCTGCGCCGCACGCCTGCACCACGGACGGGCAGCGCGCCGCTCCGGTGCACGACCACCCGCGAACGACGAAGGCCCGGCCCCTGAGGGGCCGGGCCTTCGTGGTGGTAGCGGGGACAGGATTCGAACCTGCGACCTCTGGGTTATGAGCCCAGCGAGCTACCGAGCTGCTCCACCCCGCGTCGGTAGGACCAGCATAGCAGCTCCGCGGGCGGGTGGACGCCGGGGTCGGCCCCGCCCGCCCGCGGAACTCCGGTCAGTCGCCCCCGGCGGCCGCCTGCTGAGCCTGCTGGTAGGCCGTCACGGCCTCCTGCAGGTCGGCCAGCGCCTGCCCCTGGGCGGCGAAGTCGCCCGCCCGCTGCGCGTCCGCGAGCGCCGCCAGCGCCGCGTTCATGTCGGCGACCGCCTGCTCGAGCCCGAGCGCCTCGGAGGAGTCCCCGCCGCCGTCTGCAGGGGGGGCCGTCGGTGCCGGAATCTCCGGATCCGCCGTCTCCGGCAGGTCCGCGGACGCGTCGCCGTCGGCACCGGTGTCGTCGTTGTCGACGGCCGACTCGCCAGCACCCGGCCCGAAGACCTGGTCGAGCGCCTCGGCGAGCGTGTCGGCGTAACCCACCCGGTCGCCGTAGTTGACCAGCACCTTCCGCAGCAGCGGGAACGAGTTCTCGCCGGTGCCCTCGACGTAGAGCGGCTCGACGTAGAGCAGGCCACCGTCACCGATCGGCAGGGTGAGCAGGTTGCCGAACACCGGCGTGGAGTCCGCGCTCCGGAACAGGTTCAGGTCGCGGGCGACCTCGTCGTTGGTGTTGAACGACTGCTGCACCTGCTGCGGGCCGCGGAACGGTGTGTTCCCCGGGAGCGTGAGCACCTGCAGCTGCCCGTAGGTGTCCGCATCGCTGGACGCCGACACGAAGGCCGAGAGGTTCTGCCGGTTGAAGGCGTTCAGCGCGCTCGTCAGCTGGAACGAGGCGCCCTCCTCACCAGGCCGCTCGGCGAGGATGTAGTACGCCGGCTGGGGCTGGTCGGTGTTCTGCGTCGGGTCGTCCGGCACCTGCCACCGGTCGCTGCCCTCGTAGAACGTGATCGGCTCGTCCACGTGGTAGCGGGTCAGGATGTCCCGCTGCACCTTGAACAGGTCCTCGGGGTAGCGGACGTGGCTGACCAGCTCGTCGGACATCGCGCTCTGCGGCTGCACGACGCCGGGGAACGCCTTCATGAAGGTCTGGAGAACCGGGTCCTCCTCGTCCCAGGCGTACAGCGTCACCGTGCCGTCGTAGGCGTCGACGGTGGCCTTCACCGAGTTGCGGATGTAGTTGACGGTCTCGTTCGGCAGCGCCGTCGTGCCCGTCCCGGTCAGCGCGTCGGCTGCGACCTCGCCCAGCTGGGTCTGCTCGGCGTAGGGGTATGCGTTCGACGTGGTGTAGCCGTCGAGGATCCACGTGATCTCGCCGTCGATGACCGCCGGGTACGGGTCGCCGTCGATCTCGAGGAACGGCGCCACCTTCTCCACGCGGTCCCTCGGGTTGCGGACGTAGAGGACCTTGGACTCCTCGTTGACCGCGCTGGAGAGCAGGAAGTTCCGCTCCCGGTAGTGGATCGCGTAGGTCAGCTGCCGGAAGAAGCTGCCGATCGCGACGCCGCCCTCGCCGTCGTAGGTGTTGTTGACCTGCCGCTCGTCGGAGCCGCCCTCGGGCAGGTCGAACTCACGCGGCGCGGCGCCCTCCGGCGCCCCGACCACGGAGTAGACGTCCTGCCCGGTCCGGTCCTGGATCAGCTCGCCGTAGTAGATCCGGCTCTGGTCGACGTCGATGGTTCCGCGGGTGGGCAGGTCGCGGGTGGTGAACCGCGGCTCGCCGCCCTCCTGGCCGGCGACGACCTCGTTCGCCGGCGCCGCCACGAACCCGTTGCCGTGGGTGTAGACGGTGTGCCGGTTGATCCAGGTGTCCTGGTTCTCCGACAGACCGGCGCTGTTGAGCTCCCGGACCGCCACCACGTAGTCGCGGGTCTCGCCGTCGATCGTGTACCGGTCGATGTCCAGCTTCTCGGGGAAGCCGTACACGTTGCGGATCTGCTGCCGAGCGGTGAACGTGTCCGAGAGGACGTTCGGGTCCAGCAAGCGGGCGTTCGGGATCGTCTCGGAGTCCTGCCGCAGGTCGGCCAGCGCGGCCTCGGGGTCGACCTCGTCGCCCGTGGTGTCCTGCGCGTAGTTCACGTAGTCGATGTCGGCGAGGTCGTAGGCGTCCCGCGTCGCCGCGATCGCCCGCTCGATGTAGGGCGCCTCCTTCTCGTTCGCGCTGGGACCGACGACGAACTGCTGCACGATCGCCGGGTAGGCGACGCCGATGACCAGGCTGGAGACCAGCAGCAGCACCAGGGCCGCCGCCGGCAGCAGGAAGTTGCGGACGACGATGTTGGCGAAGAACGCCAGCGCGCACACGGCAGCGACGAAGACCAGGATCGTCTTGGGGGTCAGCAGCGCGTTGACGTCGGTGTAGCTGGCACCGGTGAACACGTCGCCGCGGTTGGAGTAGACCAGCCCGTACCGGTCCAGCCAGTAGGCGACGGCCTTGAGTGCCAGGAAGACGCCCAGCAGCACCGACAGCTGCACCCGCGCGGCGGCGGTCAGCTTCTGGCCAGGGGTCTGCAGCCGCAGCCCGCCGAACACGTAGTGCGTCAGGAGCGAGCCGATCAGCGCGAGGATGACGATCGCGAACCCGAAGCCGAGCAGCAGCCGGTAGAAGGGGTAGTCGAAGACGAAGAACGACAGATCGATGCCGAACTGCGGGTCGGTCCGGCGGAAGTCGGTGCTGTTGCGGAACGACAGCCAGGTCTCCCAGCTGCTCTGCGCGGTGAACCCGGCGAACAGGCCGAGCACGACCGCGATGCCGGTCAGCACCAGGCCGCGGCGCGGCTCCAGCGACTGGCGGTAGCGCTCGAGGTTCTGCTGCTCCAGCGACATGGGCCGGAACGTCGGCCGGAACCGGTAGGCCAGGTACATGGCCAGCGCGGTCAGGCCGCCGGTGGCCACGCCGGCGACGGCGAAGAGCAGGGCACGGGTCTGCAGCTCGGTCCAGAAGACCTCGGTGAACCCGGTGGAGTCGAACCACAAGTAGTCGACGTAGACGTTGGTGAGCGTCCCGACGACGGTGAACAGCACCAGCAGCACGGCGATGGCGCCGATGACCAGCTTCGCGCGCCGCGACATGGTCGGTACCGGCACGGGGGGCCGCATGGCCACGAGCGGGCTCCTTCGATTTGCAGGCGTGGCCTCGCAGACCACGGGACGACCGACCGGGAGGTCGGGTGGTGCGGCGCCGGGGCGAGGCCCGGCCTCAAGGACAACGCACCGGACGGCGCGGGGTTCCCGGCGGCACCGTAACGCCGGTCAGAGGGGTCCGGGTGGGATCAGCAGCTCTCCGGGGTCCGGCCGGCGCGCACGTCGGCGAGGGCCTCCAGGGCGTCGTCCAGGGTCGCGACCCTGGCCGTCGGGACGCCGGTGTCGGGCGCCGCCACGGCCTCGGCGCAGTTGCCCTCGGGGACCAGGAAGACCTCGGCGCCGATGTCGCGCGCCGCCACCATCTTCAGCGCGATGCCGCCGATCGGCCCGACGTCGCCCTCGAGGTCGATCGTGCCGGTGCCGGCGATGACGGCGCCGCCGGTGAGGTCCTCCTCCCCCACGAGATCGAGGATCCCGAGGGTGAGCATCAGGCCGGCCGAGGGCCCGCCCACGTCGGCGACCTGGATGTCCACGTCGAACGGCGCCGCGGGCTGGTCGAGCACGGAGATCCCGAGCAGTGATCCCTCCCGGCCCTCCGCGGCCCCGGTGGTCACCTCGGTCGTGCCCGGCTCGCCGAGCCGGGTGTAGGTGACCGGGACCGAGGTGCCGGCCGGGATGCCGGTCAGGACGTCGGCCAGCACGTCGGTGTTCGGAACGGGCTGCCCGTCGACCGACTCCAGCGCGTCGCCCTCCTCGAGCCGCCCCTCCGACTGCGACCCCTCCGGCACCTCGCGCACGACCACCTTCTGCGGGTAGCCGAGCTCGCCGAGCGCCAGGCTCTCGGCCGCCTGCTCCGAGGTGAGGAACGCCTGGCGGTTGACCTGCCGCGTCTCCTCCTCGCTGCGGTCGGGCGGGTACACCGACTCCTCGGGGACGACGCTGACCTCGTCGTCGAACCACCCCCGCACGGCCTGGACGAGGCTGAGCCCGCCGCGGCTGACACCCACGGTGGTCAGGTTCAGGGCACCCTCGACCTCGTTGCGCTCCCTGCCCTCGACCGCGATGATCGGCTCACCGTCGATCTCGCCCAGGGTGTCGAAGGTCGGGCCGGGCACCTGCGCGACGTAGGGCACCGGCACGCTCGTGCCCAGGAGGCCGAACAGCAGCAGCAGCACGGCGCCGACGCTGAGGACGGCGCTCCGACGGGTCACGAGGGGCGAGCCTAGGTGAAGGCCCCCCGCCCCCCACCGCTCGCACGCGCACGGCGGCCCCTGCAGGGAGCCGTCCACTCCGAGCGAACGCATGCCCCCGGCCGAAGATCGCGCGTCTACCGTGGACGCATGAGCGACGTGCCGTTCGGCTTCGGCCCTCCCGACCGTGACCCCGAGCGCCGCGACCCCGGCCGCGGCGACCAGGGCGGCGACCCGTTCGGTCTCGGCGCCCTCTTCGGCGGCATGACCGGCGGGGGCTCGCCCGAGGACGTGCTCGGCAAGATGCCGCTGTTCGCCGAGCTGCAGAAGCTCATGAACTGGTCGGGCGGGCCGGTCAACTGGGACCTCGCCCGCCAGGGCGCCATCAGCCAGCTCGCGGCCGGGCACCAGCCGTCGTCGGAGCAGGAGCGCTCGGCGACCGCCGAGGCCCTCCGGCTCGCCGACCTGTGGCTGGACCAGGTGACCGAGCTGCCCTCCGGCATCGAGCGGACCGCGGCGTGGTCCCGGGTCGAGTGGGTGGAGCAGACGCAGCCGGCGTGGGGCGCGCTGATCGACCCGCTCGCCGAGCGCGTGGTTGCGGCCATGACCAGCGCCCTCCCCGAGGAGGCGGCCATGTCCTTCGGGCCGATCGCCGGGATCATGGGCCGCATGGGCGGGATGATGTTCGGCGCCCAGGTGGGGCAGGCGCTGGGCAGGCTGGCCGAGGAGGTGCTGACCAGCACCGACGTGGGCCTTCCGCTGGCCCCCGCCGGCACCGGGGTGCTCGTGCCGCAGAACCTCGCCTCGTTCGCCGAGGGGCTCGACCGCCCCGCCGACGAGGTGCGGCTGTTCGTGGCGCTGCGCGAGGCCGCCTCGCAGCGGCTGTTCGCGCACGTCCCCTGGCTGCGCCAGCAGCTCCAGGACGCCGTGCACGCCTACGCCCGCGGCATCACCATCGACCGCGAGGCGATCGAGCGGGGCATCAACGAGGCGATGTCCGGCGGCATGGGCGCCGGGCTGGACCCCAGCGACCCCGAGAGCATCCAGCGCCTGCTCGGCAGCGGCGTCCTCGAGCCCGAGGAGACCCCCGAGCAGCAGATGGCGCTGCGCCGCCTGGAGACCCTGCTGGCCCTCGTCGAGGGCTGGGTGGACGCCGTCGTGGCGGCGGCCGCGGCCGACCGGCTGCCCGGGCACGCCGCCCTCGCCGAGACGATGCGCCGCCGCCGGGCCTCCGGCGGGCCCGCCGAGCAGACCTTCGCCACCCTCGTGGGGCTGCAGCTGCGGCCTCGCCGGCTGCGCGACGCCGCCACCGTCTGGGGTGCGATGGGTCAGCAGCACGGCAGCGCCGACCGGGACCGGCTGTGGTCGCACCCGGACCTGCTGCCGACGTCGGAGGACCTCGACGAGCCGCTGGACTTCGTCGCCCGCCAGGGGCTCGACGACGAGCTCGCCGCGCTGACCGCCGACGACGCCGACCGCCCGGCGACCGAGGAGCCGTCGACCGACGACGAGCCCTCCGACGAACCCGGCGACGGTCCCGGCGAGGACCGGCGCGGCTAGTCCACGAGGTCGGGCGCCGGGCCCTCGCCGGCCGCACCGGCGGTGCTGGCCAGCTCGACGCCCTCGAGGAACCCGCGGGCCCGCTCGGCCCGCGGGTACCGGGCGACCAGCGCCCAGAAGCGCTCGTCGTGGCCGGGCTCGAGCAGGTGCACCAACTCGTGCACCAGCACGTAGTCGACGACGTACTCGGGCATCGACCGCAGCCGGCTGGACAGCCGGATGGTGCGGTCGGCCGGCGTGCAGGACCCCCAGCGACGGTGCTGGTTCTCCACCCACCGGACGCTGGCCGGTTCGGCGAGCCCGTCGAGGTGCGCGGCCGAGAGCGCACGGGCCCGCGCCAGCAGTTCGGTGTCGCCGCCGAGGGACCGCTTCCGCCGCTCCTCCCGGGTGCGCAGCTTGGCGACCATCTGGGCGACCCAGCGCTGCTCCTCGGCCGGGCTGAAGGCCGCCGGGATGAGCACCACGGTGCGGCCCATCTCCCGGTAGGCGGTGACCGTGCGGCGGCGGCGCGTGCTCCGGCGGACCTCCACGACGCCGTCGTCCGCCGGCTCGGGAAGGGCGGTCGCATCGCGAGTCGTTCCGGGCACGAGGGAGACGGTAGGACACCGTCCCGACGTGGCGCCTGCCCGGAGGCACCCGCTCGGGTGCAGGTCGCACGGACGGTGGACATGGCGGCCGCTCCACCCGGTGACGAGGCCCGCGAGCGGTGCGCCGTCCACACCCGGACGAGAGCATCCGCCCAGCTCGCAGCCGTGCGGGCAACCACATCGGGTGCGGCGTCCCCGACCCGTCCCCCGGTTCCGCACAGCGACACGCCTGGTCGTCCCCATGGGGTCCACAGGGTTGTCCACAGCTGTGGGTGGCCGGCCGCCGCTCCGCGCCTCCCGGCGCCCGCCGACGGCGTCACGGGACGCCCGCGCGGGTAGCGTTCTCGCGCAACGGCGCCCGGCGTGCGAGCCGAGGCGCCCCGGAGACGAGGAGATCCCGTGGCGGAGAGCTACAACGGCTACTGCGTGAAGTGCAAGGAGAAGCGCGACTTCGACGGCGAGGTCAAGGTCAGCGAGTCGGGCCGCCGCATGGCGCAGGGCACCTGCCCCGTGTGCGGCACCAAGATGAACCGGATCCTCGGCAAGGCCTAGGACCACCGGCACGTCACCACGGCGGCGTCCCCTCGGGGGCGCCGCCGTTCGTCGTCCTGTGGACGACGGACCCGCGAGCGCCGCCCGGCTGCGACCCTGCCGGGGTGAGCGACAACGCCCATCCCCTCCTGCCCCCGGCGACACCCCTGCTCCTCGGCGACGGCGCGAGCGTGCAGGTGGGCGGCGTCGACTCCACCGACGGGCTGCTCCTGGAGCCGGCCGCGGGAATGGCGCCGTTGCTGCGCGGCCTCGACGGGCGTCGCTCGCAGCGGGCCGTCCGGGCCGACGCCGTGCGCGACGGCCTGGACCCCGGCCTCGTGGACGCGGTGCTGGACGCCCTGCGTGCCGGCGGCCTGCTGACCGACCTGGACGCGGCCGACCTGATCGCGATGGGTGCGGGCCCCGCGGCGGCCGCGCGCGCAGCGGTGGAGCTGCCGTCGGCGGCCGCTGCCCCCCGCTCCTCGGCGTGGCGGGCCCGGCGGCTGGCCACCGTGGTGGTCGAGGGTGCGACCCGCGCCGGCACCCCGCTCGCGGCGATCCTGGCCGCTAGCGGCATCGGCCGGGTCGTCGTCCGGGACCCCGGCGTGGTCAGGGCGGCCGACGCGGTGGTGGGCGGGCTGACCGCCGCCGACGAGGGCCGGCCCCGGTCGGTCGCAGCCGCCGACGCGATCCGCCGGGCCAGCCCGCTGACCGACCTCGGGCCTCTGCCCGCCGGACTGCTGCCCGACCTGACCGTCCTCACCCGGCCGTGGGCCGCCTCCGACCCGCTGGTCGCCGTCGTCGACGGGCCTCACCTGGTCGCCACCGTGCGGGGCGAGACGGGCGTCGTCGGACCGCTGGTCGTGCCGGGCTCCACCAGCTGCCTGCGCTGCGCCGACCTCCACCGCCGGGACGCCGACGCGCGCTGGCCCCGCCTCGCCGCCCAGCTGACCGCCACGGAGCCACCCCCGAGCGGCGCCACCCTCACCTGCCTGCTGACCGCGCTCCTGGCCGCCGGTCAGGTACTGGCCTTCCTCGACGACTCCGGTGCGCCGGTGACGCTCGGCGCCACCCTCGAGCTGCGGCCACCCGATCTGCTCCCCCGCCTGCGGCGATGGCCGCCCCACCCGGCCTGCGCCTGCGGCGCTGCCGCTGCCGACGGCTCCCCCTCCGGGCACGACGTTCGGCCCTCTCCCCGGCAGGACCCCGGTGGAACAGGCGACAATGGCCGCTGAGCGAGCTCACGGGCTCACCGGGCACGACACGGCGCCGCCACGACCTGGCGCCGGCGAGGAGGATGCGTGAGTGACGAGCGACCGGTGATGCCACGGGGGTCGGTCGCGCGGACCGCGCGCCTGGCGTCCCTGCCCCTGGGCGCCGCCGGCCGAGCCACGCTGGGTTTCGGCAGACGCTTGTCGGGCCAGTCCGCCGACACGGTGAACGCCGAGCTGCAGCAGCGCACCGCCGAGCAGCTCTTCGCCGTGCTGGGGCAGCTCAAGGGCGGCGCCATGAAGCTCGGCCAGACGCTCTCGGTGTTCGAGGCGGCCGTGCCCGAGGAGATGGCGGCGCCCTATCGGGAGGCCCTCACCAAGCTGCAGGAGGCGGCGCCGCCGATGCCGGTGCGGACCGTGCACGGGGTGCTGGCCCAGCAGCTGGGCGGCACGTGGCGGCAGCGCTTCGCCGAGTTCGACGACGCGCCGGCCGCGGCGGCCAGCATCGGGCAGGTGCACCGGGCCACGTGGCGGGACGGCCGCGACGTCGCGGTCAAGATCCAGTACCCGGGCGCGGCGACGGCGCTGATGAGCGACCTCAACCAGCTGGCCCGGTTCGCCCGCCTGTTCGCGGCGGTCTTCCCCGGCCTGGACGTCAAGCCGCTCATCGCCGAGCTCAAGGCCCGCGTGGTCGAGGAGCTCGACTACGGGCTCGAGGCCGACGCCCAGCGGGCGTTCGCCGCCGCCTACGCCGGCGACCCGGAGATCGCCGTCCCCCGGGTGGTGGCCAGCGCCCCCAAGGTCGTCGTCTCCGAGTGGATCGAGGGCAACCCCCTGTCGCGGATCATCGCCGCAGGGAGCCGGGAGGAGCGCGACCGCGCCGGTCGGCTGCTGGCCACGCTGCACTTCTCCGCGCCGCAGCGCGCCGGGTTGCTGCACGCCGATCCGCACCCGGGCAACTTCCGGATCCTGCCCGACGGCCGGCTGGGCGTCATCGACTTCGGCGCGGTCGCCCGGCTGCCCGACGGGCATCCCGAGCCGATCGGGCGGCTGCTGAACTGGGCGCTGGCCGGTCGCGCGGCGGAGGTGCTCGCCGACCTGCGCACGGAGGGGTTCGTGCGGCCGGGGGTGGACGTCGATCCCGAGGCGGTGCTCGACTACCTGCGCCCCCTGCTGGAGCCGGTCACCGGCCATCACTTCCGCTTCACCCGCGCCTGGATGCAGGAGCAGGCGATGCGGATCGGGGACCCGCGGACCGAGGCCAACCGCCTGGGCCGGCAGCTGAACCTGCCACCGGCCTACCTGCTCATCCACCGGGTCTCGATGGGTTCCATCGGCGTGCTCTGCCAGCTGGACGCAGCGGCCGACTGGCGGGCCATCCTGGAGGAGTGGCTCCCCGGCTTCGCGGAGTGACGGCGCGGCCCGGGCACCTTGGCGGGCCCGGGCCGCGGGGCGGTCGGGAGGACCGCGATGTGCTCAGTGCACGGCGGCGCTGGCGCGGGCGGCCCGGCGGACCGCACGCTCGGCGCGACGGGCGGCCCGGCGCGCCAGGTAGAGACGACGGGCGCGGCTGGCGGCCATCGCCTCGGCCCGGAGCTCGTGCATGCGGCTGCGGGCCATCTCGTGTTCGAGCATGTACACGGCTGCTTCCTTCGACGGAGTCGGCGGTCTGGCCGCCGGGATGCTGGATGTCGTGGTGCTGCTGACGGACGCCGCGGGGCTCATGCGGCGACCACCTTGCGGGGGCGGCCGCGGGGCCGCTTCCGGGCGATGACAGCCCCCCGCTCGAAGATCTCGCCGCCCCAGACGCCCCACGGCTCGGCGCGCGACAGCGCGCCGGCCAGGCAGGACTCCCGGACCGGGCAGTCCCCGCAGAAGCTCTTGGCGAGCTCCAGCTGGGCCGGTGCCTCGGCGAACCACAGCTCGGGGTCCTCCACCCGGCAGGGCAGCGGACGCCGGACCGGCGCGGGTGGCAGCGGTGGGCGTGGCCGCCGCCGGTGGGGTGGGCGGGAACCGGTCGGCGTGGCGCCGTCGGTCCAGGGGAGCCCGGGCCGGCGGTGGGACGTCGGGGGGTCGATCGTCTGCTGCACTGCCGCTCCTCCTCGTACTCGTCGGGCACGGCCGGCGGGGGTCCGCCGACCGACGTCGGGGCCGGGAGCCGCGGAGGAAAGAAGAAGGCCGCGGATCCCGGGGTTCGGGTTCCGCGGCCTCGAGGAGGACCGGTGAGCGGCTAGCTCAGCGGTCTCCCGGGGACTCGGAGCCCGGGGGTGGTGGCGTCGTTCTGGGGCAGGTACGTGGGTGCGAGAAAGCGCTCGACGACGTGCTGCGACGCGGGGCGCCGGATGGCGACCGGGGCGACGCGGGACGGGCCCGTGCCGGCGGTCGACCCGATCAGGCCGGTGGCCACGTTCCCGCGGGTGCCGGCGGCGACGGACGGACCGGTGCCCTGGATGAGGAGGGTGGCACCGGTCGTGCTCAGGCCACCCTCGCGCACGTCGGCGCCACCCCGCACGAGGAGGTCGGAGGCGGCGGCCCAGGCCATGCTGGTCATCGAAGCTCCCCCTCCTTCCTGGGCCCGCGCCCCGGCCGGTCGGCCGGGCGCGCAACGGGGTGCAGCTCGTGTGCGACGGGACACTAGGACCCCGCCGGAACCGGGGTCAATCGAATTGATCGTGGTGTCTCCGAACGGAGTTCCCGCCGGTGTCGGAACCGCCTGCCGTCGCCCTCGGCGACGGCATCCTCACCGGATCAGCCGGTGACGGCGGCGAGCACGTCCTCGCCGTAGAGCTCCAGCTTCCGGGCCCCGATGCCGGGCAGCCCGGAGAGCTCCCGCAGGCTGGCGGGGCGGGTCTCGGCGATGGCCTGCAGCGTGGCGTCGGTGAAGACCACGTAGGCCGGCACCGACGCCGACTGGGCGGCCTGGCTGCGCCACGCGCGCAACCGCTCGAACAGCTCGCCGGCCTCGCCCTCCAGGACCACCTTGGGGCGCTTGGCCGCGCGGCGGGCCGGCGGCGCGGTGGGGCCGGAATCCGGCGCGAGGCCGTCGAGGAACCGGCTGCGCGGCCGCGAGCGCCGGCCGCCGGGGTTGCGGGCCAGCGACCAGGACAGGGTGAGCTGCTCGCGGGCACGGGTGACGGCGACGTACAGCAGCCGCCGCTCCTCCTCGACGGCGACCGGCCGGCTCAGCGACTGCGCGATCGGCAGCACGCCGTCGACCAGGCCGACGACGAAGACGGCGTCCCACTCCAGCCCCTTGGCCGCGTGCATCGACGCGAGGGTGACGCCCTGGACGGTGGGTGCGTGCTGGGCGTCGGCCCGCTCGGCGAGGTGGGTGACGAAGCCGGCGAGGTCCAGCGACGGGTTCTCGGCGACCAGGTCGACGGCGAGGTCGACCAGCGCGGCGAGGGACTGCCAACGGTCCCGCGCCGCTCCCCCAGCCGGCGGCCGGTGCTCCACCCAGCCCGTGGAGGCCAGCACGTCACGGACGGCGGGCACCAGCATGCCCGGCTCGTTCCCCCCTGCCGCGGCCCCGCGGAGCAGCAGCACCGCCTCGCGGACCTCGGGCCGCTCGAAGAAGCGCTCGCCACCCTTGAGCACGTAGGGCACCCCGGCGTCGGCCAGCGCCGACTCGTACACCTGCGACTGCGCGTTGATCCGGAACAGCACGGCGATCTCGGCGGCGGGCGTCCCGTCGCCGATCAGGGACTTGCACCGTGCGGCGACCGCGGCGGCCTCGGCCGGCTCGTCGGGGTGCTCGACGAACGCCGGCTCGGGGCCCTGGGGCCGCTGCCCCAGCAGGCGGAGCCCCGGCAGGCCCTTGCGCGGCGGCGCCTGACCGATCAGCCGGTTGGCCAGGCCCACGACCTGCGGGGTGGAGCGGTAGTCCCGCTCGAGCTTCACCACGGCGGCGTCGCCGTAGCGGTCGGCGAACCCCAGCAGGTAGTCGGGGTCGGCGCCGGTGAAGGAGTAGATGGTCTGGTTGGGGTCGCCCACCACGCAGATCTCGGCCCGGCCGCCCAGCCAGGCGTCGAGCAGCCGCTGCTGCAACGGGTTGACGTCCTGGTACTCGTCGACGACGAAGTGCCGGTACTGCGCACGCACCTGCCGGGCGACGTCCGGGTGCTCCTCGAGGGCGTAGGCGGTGACCAGCAGCAGGTCCTCGAAGTCCAGCGCCCCGTCGCGCTGCTTGGCCTGCTCGTAGCTGGCGTAGACGGCGGCGACGGCGGCGGGCTCGAACGGCGCCTCGCGGCCGGCCGCCTTCGCGCGGGCCGGGTAGTCCTCGGGCGTGGCGAGGGTGGTCTTCGCCCACTCGATCTCGCTGGCGAGGTCGCGGAGGCTGGCCCGGTCGGTGGTGAGCCGGTTGCGCGTGGCGGCCGAGGCGACCACCCGCAGCTTGTTCTCGATGAGCCCGGGCATCGGGCCGCCGAGCACCCGGGGGGCGAAGTAGCGCAGCTGCCGCATCGCGGCGGCGTGGAAGGTGCGGGCCTGGACCCCACCCACCGCGAGCGCGGCCAGTCGGGCGCGCAGCTCACCGGCCGCCCGGGCGGTGAAGGTCACCGCCAGCACCTGCTCGGGGACGTAGGTGCCGGTGTGCACGCCGTAGGCGATGCGGTGGGTGATGGTGCGGGTCTTCCCCGTACCGGCACCGGCCAGGATGCAGACCGGCCCGGACACCGCCTGCGCCGCCGTGCGCTGCTCGTCGTCGAGGCCGTCGAGCACGGCCTCCGCGTCCGCATGCGCCATCGCCGGCGTCCCTCCGCGTTCCTCGCCCACCCGTCCCGCAGGAGCCGTCGGCCCCCGGCCACGATCCTCCCAGCCGGCGTCGACGGCGGCGGGAAGCATCCCCAGGAGCCACTCGTTGACACCCACGCACGCGCCACCCCGTCCCGGGGCTGGACCCGCCAGGCACGAACAGGGAGACTCCCCGCGATGACCACGACCCCCGGCACCGCCGTCACCATGTACACCACCACGTGGTGCGGGTACTGCGTGCGCCTCAAGAAGCTGATGCAGCGCGAGGGCATCGAGTTCGCCGAGGTCGACATCGAGACCGATCCGCAGGCCGCGGATCTGGTCATGCAGGCCAACGGGGGCAACCGCACGGTTCCCACGCTGGTCTTTCCCGACGGCAGCGCGCTGACCAACCCCAGCATCGACGCGGTCAAGGCCCAGCTCGCACGGCTTCCGGAGGCGTGAGCTCCGTGGTCCCCGGCCCCCGGCACTCCGACGAACTCGACGGGCCCGTGCGCCCCGGTGCGGCACCCCTCCGTGCGGGCGGCGCCGGGGGCCCGCTGGACGACGACCGGCCCCGGATAGCCCTGACCCGGGTCACCCGCGGCTGGGTCGTCGTCCCGCTGTCCGCCGGGGCGGTCGCCGGTGACCCGGTCGACGGTCTCGTCGAGGGCATGACCCTGGCCGACCTCGTGGCCGACGAGCTGGGCGCCCTGCCCGAGCCCGACCGCACCGCCCGGCGTTCGGCGCGCGGCCCGGCCGGCGCGCCCGCTGGGACGGGCCCGGTGGACGCGCGGATCGCCGCCCTGGAGCGCACCGTCGCCCAGCTGGAACACGCGCTGGCTTCCCGGGTGTCCACCGAGCGCGCCATCGGCGTCCTCGCCGAACGGCACGGCACCAGCCTCCGGACGGCGTTCGAGGGGCTGCGCCGCGACGCGCGCACGCAGGGCCGGCCCGTCGTCGAGCTCGCCCGCGAGGTGCTCGACGGCCTGGCGCCCGATGCCCCCGCCGCCTCCGCCCCGGTCACCGCGGCGCCCGCGCCCGCCCCGCGTCCGGTCCCGGTGCCCACCGGTGCCGTCGCCACCGCGGACGGTCGGCCCTGACCCAGCCGGAGCCGCTCTCCCCCGACGCCCTCGCCGACCGCCTCGCCGCGCTGCTGGCGGACGTGCCCGCCGAGCCGGGCGCCACCGCGCTGCGGGTGGCCGTGGACGGACCCGAGCTCGCCGCGCCCGAGGCGCTCGCCGCCGCGGTCGCCGATCGCCTGCCGGCGCTGGGCCGCGGGGCCGTCGTCGTGCCCGCCACAGGCTTCTACCGGCCCGCCTCGCTGCGGCTGGAGCACGGCCGGACGGATCCGGATGCCCGCTACACCGACTGGCTCGACGTGGGCGCGCTCAACCGCGAGGTCCTCGCCCCGGTCGGGCCCGGCGGGTCGGGCGAGTACCTGCCGGTGCTCTGGGACCTGGAGCGGGACCGCGCCGCTCGGGCCCCGCGACGGCCGGTGCCGGCCGGTGCCGTGCTGCTGGTCGCCGGCGCGCTCCTGCAGGGCGCCGGCCTGGCCTTGGACGTCGTGGTGCACCTCCGGGTGGCCCCCGCCGCGCGGCGGCGGCGCACCCCGCCCGACGAGGCGTGGGCGTTACCGGCCTACGACCGCTACGACGACGAGGTGGACCCCGCGGCGCTCGCCGACGCCGTCGTGCTGGCCGATCACGCCGACCGCCCGGCGCTGGTGCTCGGCGGCCGCTGGGCTTAGCGGCCGGCCTGCACGGTCCCGCCGCGAGCCTGCGAGTGGTGGGGGGCAGTCGGGCCCTCTCAGCGAGGGGTGGGGGGAAACTCGTCCTTGATCCACCGGTCGAGGATGTGGCGGGCGATCGAGATCGACGGCGGCACCGCGAGCTGCCCCTCCGGCGTCCGGAGCTCCTCCCGGGTGAACCAGCGCGCCTCCTCGATCTCGGTGGGATCGACGCGGATCTCCTGGTCGCCGTGGACCCGGGCCACGAAGCCCAGCATCAGCGACTGCGGGAACGGCCACGGCTGGCTGGCGACGTAGCGGACGTCGGTGACCCGCAGGCCCACCTCCTCCTCCACCTCGCGCGCGACCGCCGCCTCGGCCGACTCCCCCGGCTCGACGAAGCCGGCCAGGATGGAGAACCGCCCGGGCGGCCAGGCCGCCTGCCGGCCGAGCACCACGCGGTCGGCCCCGTCGTGCACCAGCATGATCACGGCCGGGTCGACGCGCGGGAAGAACTCGACGCCGGTGGTCGGGTCGCGCTGCGTCCAGCCGGCCCGCTCCACGGTCGTGGCGGCACCGGTGAGCGGGCTGAAGCGGTGCCGCTCGTGCCACTCCAGGATGCCGATGGCCTCGACGAGGAGGCCGGCGTCCAGGTCGCCGAGCGCGGTGCCGAGGTCGCGCAGGCCGGCCCACCGGTCGACCGGGCGGCCGTTCACCGTCAGCGACCGCTCACCGCGGACGGCGGCGTAGGGCACGCCGCCGTCCTCGCCGAGGTAGACCGCGCCCGGGGGCAGCCCGGGGCGCTCGTCCCAGACCAGGACCGGACCCCACGGGCCTTCCTGCACCGGTACCGCGCGCTGGGCGTCGACGGTCAGGACCCGCACCGGACGGCCACCCGTCGGGTCGGGCAGCAGCCGGGCCAGGTGCGCCCGGTCGTGCCCGCTTCGGGAGAGGACCGGGCGGCTGTCGTCGCCGGCGCGGGAACCGGAGGTCATGCCTGCTCGCCGCTCCGGTTGACGGTAACCGGCGCCAGGACGCCGAGCTCGGCGGCCACCCGGCCGGCGTCGCCGACGACGACGGCGGTCAGCGCCTCGGGCGCCAGGTAGCGCGCGGCCGCGGCCTGCACCTCGTCGGCCGTGACGGCGGTGAGGTCGCGTTGGTGGGTGGTCAGCCAGTCGGCCGGCAGGCCGGTGCCCAGCAGGGCCGAGAGGGTGCTGGCCAGGCCCGCGTGGGTGGACGTCGACAGCGCCATGCTGCCCAGGATGTACCGCCGGGCGGCGTCGAGCTCCGCCTCGGTCACCGGCGTCAGCGCCATGCGCCCCAGCTCGTAGAGGGTCTCCAGCAGCGCCGGACCGGTGACCTCCGTGGCGACGTCGGCCTCGACCAGGAACGACGACGACGCCCGCTGGTGCTCGATGCCGCTTCGGGGGCTGTAGCTGTAGCCGCGGCGCTCGCGGATGTTCTCGACCAGCCGGGAGGAGAAGTAGCCGCCGTAGACCATCGCGGCCAGCCGGGCCGCGGGCAGGTCGGGGTCGGTGCGGCTGGGCGCCGGCCCGCCCAGGCGGAGGTTCGACTGCACCGCGCCCGGCCGGTCGACCAGCTCGATGCCGTCGGCGCGCTGCTCGGCGACCGGCGGGGCCTCCACCGCCTTGCCCGTGCCGTCCCACCTCTCGAGGGCGGCGGCCACGGTGTCGACCGCGGCCCGCGGGTCGAGGTCGCCGACGAGCACGAGGATGCTGCCGGCCGGCAGCACGCGCTCGCGGTGCAGCCGGCGCAGCGCCGGCGCGCGGACGGCGGAGACCAGCCCGGCGTCGGGCAGCTGGATGGCGTACGGATGGGTGCCGTACCGCCGGGCGGCCAGCGCCGTGCGGGCGATCGTGCCCGGCTGGGTGCGCGCGATCGCGATCCGCTCGGCCAGCCGGTCGCGTTCGCCGTCGACCTGGCCGGCCGGGTAGCTCGCGCCGGTCAGCAGCTCGGCGACCAGCTCCAGCACCGGGCCGAGCCCACCGGGCAGCAGCGTGGTGCCGAACAGCAGCCGGTCGGCGTCGGTGCTCACCGACAGCTCGGCGCCGTGGGTCTGCAGCAGCTGGGCGATGGCGGTCTGGTCGTGCCGCGCAGTGCCGAGCAGCACCGCACCGGACAGGACCGCGCCCCGCGCGGCGTGCACGCCGGCGTTGCGGGCGCTGGGCGCGGCGAACGGCACCCGCAGCCGCAGCTCCACCAGCGGGACGCCGGGCCGGGGCACGACGACCACGCGCAGCCCGTTGGCCAGCGTGGTCTCCTCCGCGACCGGCGTCGGGTGCGGCCGGGGCTCGCCCAGCGGCGGGATCAACGGGCTCTCCTGGATCGTGGTCATCGGGCGCCCCCCGCCGGTCGCAGCTCCAGCACCGCGGCGGTGCCCGGGTCGAGCCCGCGCGCTGCCACCTGGACCGCCTCGGGCGTCACGGCGGCGAGGCGCGCGGCCAGCTCGCCGGCGAGCTCGGCGCGCCCGTGGACCAGCTCGGCGGCGGCGAAGGCGAGCGTGCGGCCGAGCACGGAGTCGGCCTGCTGGAGCAGCTGGGCCTCGACGCGGGCCTGCACCCGGCGCAGCTCGGCGGCGTCGACGCCGTCCTCGGCGACGCGGCCGATCTCCTCGTGCACCGCGGCCATCACCCGGTCGGCCGGCACCGCGGCCGGGTGGTGCACCTGGGTGGTCAGCAGCGTCGCGTCGCGGACGTCGAAGGGGTCGCCGAACAGGCCCACGTAGCTGCTCTGCGCGATGGCGATCCGGTCGTCGTGCACCAGCCGGCGCTCGAGCCGGGAGGCGTCGCCCTCGCTGAGCAGCTCGGCCAGCAGCACGCTGCCCAGGTAGGTGTCGAAGTCACCGACCGGGTCGGGGACCCGCCAGCCGATGGCCAGCGCGGGCGCCGGGGCCAGGGCGTCCTCGACGACCGCCGAGCGCACCGTGGCGGGCGACGGCTCCCCGGTGTACGGCAGCGGCGGGACGTCGCGGGCCGGGACCGGCCCGAACCAGCGGCGCACCAGCTGCTCGGTCTCGGCGACGTCGAGGTCCCCGCCGATGCACAGCACGGCGTTGCCGGGCGCGTAGTAGCGGGAGAAGAAGTCGGTGGCGTCGTCGACCGTGGAGGACTCCAGGTCGACGAAGGAGCCGTACCCGTCGTGGGTGTTGGCGAAGGTCTCGAAGGCGACCTGCGGCAGCTGCAGCCAGGGAAAGGCGCCGTAGGGCCGGTTCAGCACGTTGACCCGGATCTCCTCCTTCACCACGTCGATCTGGTTGCGGAGGTTCTCCTCGGTGATCGCCGGGGCGGCCATCCGGTCGGCCTCGAGGAACAGCGCGCGCTCCAGCGCCTCGGCGGGCAGCGCCTGGAAGTAGTTCGTGTAGTCCTGGTGGGTCGAGCCGTTGAAGGTGCCGCCCGCGGCCTGCACCAGCCGGGCGTGCTCCATCTTCGCGACGTTGGCCGACCCCTGGAACATCATGTGCTCGAAGAGGTGGGCGAAGCCGGTCCGCCCCTCGGGTTCGTTGCGCATCCCGACGTCGTAGTAGACGCTCACCGCCACCACGGGCACGCTGCGGTCGGGGGCGAGGACCACCCGCAGACCGTTGTCCAGCGTGAATCGTTCGATCGGGTGCCGCAGGGTCAGTTCGGTCCCAGCTGCAGTCACGCGCCCGACACTACGACGACGTCACCCGCCGGGTGACACCGCGGCCACTGGCCGTCCCCACCCGTGGTGAGCCCTGCCGCCGCGTCCCTGGTCACTCCAGGACGTCGACGGCGTCGAGCACCTGGTCGATGACGCCGTAGAGCTCGGCGTGGGTGTTGGGGATCGACACGTAGAGCAGCGCGGGCGCCGGGCGGCCGACGTCGACGAGCAGCAGCGCGGCACGCTCCCCCGAGGCGTCGTACCCCTCGACGTCCCAGCTCAGCGCGAACTCGTAGAGGTGGGCGGCGTGCCCGTCGACCGTGCGGGGCTCGTCGCGCAGCACCTCGCGTTCGTTCGGGCCGGGGTAGTAGTTGGCCCGCACGCTCTCGGCCAGCGCCCGCGTCGTCGTCTGCAGGGTCGACGGGCCGGCCCAGCCGTACCCCTCCGCCACCGGGCCGGAGGTGCACTGGGAGATGAAGATGCCGCCGTCGGGCGTGCCCTCCTGGGTGGTGAAGTACTGGCCGGCGGTCGTCGTCGTCTCCAGCTGGAGGCCGAGGTCGAACTCCGACCAGCCCTCGCCCAGATAGGGGTAGGAGATGCCCGAGGCCTCGTCGACGATCCGGACGGTGCCCGGTGGGAATGCCCGCCCGGCGGCCGGTGGCGGCCCCGCCCCCAGGTCCTGCGCGGTGGTCGTGGCGGTCCCCCGGCCGTCGTCCGGGCGCAGCACCAGCACGGCGACGACGACGGCCACGACGAGCGCGACCACCGAGCCGGCCGCCACCAGCGGGCGGAACCACGGGCGCGCCGCGGCCGGCGCCACGGGCGGGACGACCGCTGCCGGCCGCTCCGTGTCCGGGCCGGTGGGAGCGCGGTGCACGGTGACGCCGGGACCGGCGGGCATCATGACGTCGGACCAGCCCGCGCCGTTCCACCAGCGGACCGTGTCCGGGACGCCGCTCGGGTCGGGGTACCACCCCGGGGCGGCGCCCTGCTCCACTCCGGTCACGCCCGCAGCCTAGGGCGTCCCCCGTCCCCGTCACCGCAAGCGGTGGCCGTCCAGGAGGTCGCCGTGCGCCCGGGAGCAGCACCGCCGGGCCAGGGGGTCGTCGGGCGGCTGCGCGGCGCCGGGTGCGTGTTCGCCGAGGAGGAGGCCGCCCTCCTCGCGGCGGCGGCCCGCGACGCCGAGGAGCTCTCCCTGCTGGTCGACCGGCGGGTGGCCGGGACCCCGCTGGAGCAACTGGTGGGGTGGGCGGAGTTCTGCGGGCTGCGGATCGTGGTGGCGCCCGGCGTCTTCGTCCCCCGCCGGCGGACCGGGCTGGTGGTCCGCGAGGCGGTCGCGCTGGCCCGTCGGGGCGACGTCGTCGTCGACCTGTGCTGCGGCACCGGCGCGGTGGGGGCGGCGCTGGCCACCGCCGTTCCGGGGATCGACCTGCACGCCGCCGACGTCGACCCCGCGGCGGTGCGCTGCGCGCGGCGGAACCTGCCGGGTGTGGCGGTGCACGAGGGTGACCTGTTCGCCGCGCTCCCCGGGGCGCTCGCCGGGCGGATCGCCGTCCTCACCGCCAACGTGCCGTACGTGCCCACCGCGGCGATCCCGCTGATGCCGCCGGAGGCGCGCGACCACGAGCCGCGAACCGCCCTCGACGGCGGCGAGGACGGGCTCGCACTCGTCCGCCGCGTGGTCGCCGACGCCCCGGCCTGGCTCGCCCGGGGTGGCGCGGTGCTCTTCGAGTGCGGCGAGGGCCAGACCGGAGCGGCCGTCGACGTCGTCACGGCGGCGGGCCTGGCAGCCCGGCCGGTGATCGACGACGACCTCGGCGGCACCGTCGTCGTCGGCAGGCTCCCCTAACGCAGCCGCGCGGTCGCCAGCTCGCGCCACAGGTGCGCGGCGGCCTCTGCGCCGCGGTACAGCATCGGCAGCAGCACCCGCTCGTTCGGCGAGTGGATGCGGTCGGTGGGCAGGCCGGCGCCCAGGAACAGCAACGGGGCCCCGAGCGCCTCGACGAGGTCGGCCTCCGGGCCGCTGCCGCCCTCCCGGGTGAACAGCACGTCCTCCGGCGCGGTGTCGAAGGCCTGGCCGATCGCCGCCAGCAGCGCATCCATCGCCGGGGAGTCCAGGTCGCTGGCGCAGGGCGCGACGCCACCGGGCGGGGTGTGCACCTCGGCCTCGATGCCGTCGGGCATGTGGGCCGCCACCCAGTCGCGCAGCCTCGGCCCGATGTCCTCCGGGCGCTGGTCGGAGACCAGCCGGAAGGTGATCTTGGCGTGCGCCTCGGCCGGGATGATCGTCTTGTGGCCGGGGCCGGTGTAACCGCCCCACATGCCGTTGACCTCGGCGGTGGGCCGGGCACCGGTGCGCTCCAGCGTGCTGAAGCCCGCCTCGCCGTACGTCGCGCGAGAGGCGGCCGGTCCGGCCAGCCACGCCTGTTCGTCGAACGGGACCCGGCTCATCAGCTCGCGCTCGCGGTCGGTCAGGGGCCGCACCTGGTCGTAGAACCCGGGCAGGGTCACCCGGCCCCGCTCGTCGTGCAGCTCCGCCACCAGCTCGGCGAGGGCGTGCAGCGGATTGGGAACGGCGCCGCCGAACGAGCCGGAGTGCAGGTCCACCGCCGGGCCGCGCAGGGTGATCTCGGCGTCGGCCAGACCGCGCATCGCCGTCACGACGCTGGGCACGTCGGGTGCGGCCATGCCGGTGTCGCTGACCACGACGACGTCGCAGGCCAGCCGGTCCCGCCGGTCCTCCAGCAGCCGGCGGAAGTGCGGCGACCCCGACTCCTCCTCGCCCTCGACCAGCAGCTTGACGGTGACCGCGGGGGTGTCCCGGCCGGTCGCGGCGAGGTGCGCGCGGATGCCGAGCAGGTGGAAGGCGACGTTGCCCTTGTCGTCGATCGCGCCCCGGGCGTGCAGCTCCGGCCCGTCGGGGCCCTGCACCCGGGTCGGCTCGAACGGCGGGTGCTCCCACAGCTCCAGGGGGTCGACCGGCTGGACGTCGTGGTGGCCGTAGACCAGGGCGACGGGGGCGTGGGCGTCGGCCGAGGGCCACTCGGCGAAGACCGCGGGCGCGCCGGCGGTCGGCCAGATCTCCACGGTCGGGAAGCCGACGCGGCGCAGCGCGTCGGCCAGCCACGTGGCGCTCGCGGCGACGTCGCGCGCGTGCGCGGGGTCGGCCGAGATCGACGGGATGCGCAGCCAGGCGTCCAGATCGGCGTGCAGGTCGTCGAGGTGGTCGAGGACGAAGTTCCGTTCGGCGCTGGTCACGGCATCGACGGTAGTGCCGTCAGCGCGGCGCCCCCGGCCCGGCTAGCGTCCGGGTCATGCCCGGAGAGCTGCTGCGGACCGACGTCGGCGACCTGACCTTCGACGTGCGCGTCGACGGCCCCGAGGACGGCCGCCCGGTGCTGCTGCTGCACGGCTTCCCGCAGACGTCCGCCTCGTGGGCGGCGGTGACACCGCTGCTCACGCAGGCGGGGCTGCGCACCTACGCACCCGACCAGCTCGGCTACTCCCCCGGCGCTCGGCCTGCCGAGGTCGAGGCCTACGCCATGCAGAACCTGGCGCAGGTGACGGCGGACCTCATGACGGCGCTGGAGATCCCGGTCGCCGACGTCGTCGGGCACGACTGGGGCGCGAACGTGGCGTGGACCCTCGCCGCCTGGCACAGCGACCGGGTGCGGTCGCTGACGGCGGTGTCGGTGCCGCACCCGGCCGCCTACACCGCGGCCTTCCGCATCGACCCGGAGCAGAAGGAGCGCTCGGCGTACATCCGGCTGTTCTGGCAGCCCGGCAAGGCCGAGGAGGTGCTGCTGGCCGACGACGGGCGTCGGCTGCGCCGGATGCTGCTGGGCACCGAGGGCGACACGGGCGTCTCCCCGGAGGCCGCC
The DNA here is from genome assembly GCF_054051055.1 of Blastococcus sp. SYSU DS0973. Lineage (NCBI taxonomy): Bacteria > Bacillati > Actinomycetota > Actinomycetes > Geodermatophilales > Geodermatophilaceae > Blastococcus > Blastococcus sp. SYSU DS0973. Next base: position 71,761 of record NZ_JBJHAN010000004.1, on the reverse strand, counting down.
GCCGAGTACGTGGCGGTGCTCTCGGCGCCGGGAGCGCTCACCGCGGCGCTCAACTGGTACCGCGCGATGAGCTCCGACATCCGGGTGGACAAGGTCGAGGTGCCCACCACCTACGTCTGGAGCGACGGTGACGTCGCCATCGGCCGGACCGCCGCAGAGGCCTGCGCGGAGTTCGTGACCGGGGACTACCGATTCGTGGAGCTGCCCGGCGTGACCCACTGGGTCCCCGAGCAGGCACCCGAGCAGCTGGCCGCGGCGGTCCTGGACCGCGTCGCCTCGTCGTGAGCGCGCCGGGCCCGCGGCTGCGTGTTCCGGTGGCCGAGGACGCCGGCGACTGAGGCGAGCTGCTCGACGACCCGCGGGCACGTCGTTCACCGGGCCCCCGCCGGTGGCGGTGGTGGTGACTCTTCATGACGCCGACCGACTGCACCGTCCCCCGACCGCGCTCCTGTCCAGGGATCCGGCCCGACGCTGGCCCGAGCGCGCCCTCTGCCGACATGTCGACTCGTCGATGAGTCGACATGTCGGCAGTGGTACCGGCTCCCCCTCCGCTCTCCGCCCAGGAGCCGGTCGCCCGGCACGCTCCCGTGGGAACGTGCCGGGCGCGCCGTGCCGTCATCCCTTCGGGGAGGCACCCAGCGGAAGGACCAGACCGGCATGATCGGACGACGGGCACGCGCGAGCGTCGTACCACCCATCGGCGTCACGATCGGGCATCGCCGCTGGTCGGCGGCGACCCAACGGCCTACTGTCCGCGCCGTGAGCCGCTTCCTCGGCACGGCAGCCGCGACGCTGGCCCTGGCGCTGCTGGTCGGCTGCACGGGCTCGTCGGGCGCGGAGTCCGGGAGCGCGGACGGCGGTGCCGGCGGCGGCGCGGTCGTTCCCGAGTTCGCCACTCCTGGGGCCGCGCCGGCCGACGACGCCACCGGCGCCGACCGGCAGGTGGTCACGACCGCCACCGCAGCCCTCGCCGTCGAGGACCCGGCCGAGGGCGCCCAGCGGGTGAGCGAGCTGGTGGAATCCGTCGGTGGGCGGGTCGAGGAGCGCACCGAGCAGGCCGCGTCCGGGGCGGACGGGGTCGAGGGCGCCGTCGCCGAGCTCGTGGTGCGCGTGCCGGCGGCCGCGCTCACCGGCGTCCTGACCGACCTGGAGGATCTCGGCGACGTCGCGAACGTGTCGGTGTCCCACTCCGACGTGACGACCACGGCGGTGGATCTGGACGCGCGGATCTCGGCGCTGCGGACCGCGGTGGCGCGGCTGCAGGCCCTGATGGACGACGCCGCCAGCACCGAGGCCCTGCTGGCGGCCGAGGAGGCCCTCTCCGAGCGGCAGGAGGAGCTGGAGTCGCTGCTGTCCCGGCGGGCGCTCCTGGCCGACCGGGTGGAGCTGTCGACGCTGCGCGTCATCCTGGAGCCGTTCGGCGTGGCGCCGCCCGGTGGACCCGACGGCTTCCTCGACGGACTGGGTACCGGATGGCGGGCCCTGGCGTCCACCGCGGGTTCCATCGTCGTCGTCCTCGGCATCCTCCTCCCATGGGGGGCCGTCGCCGCGCTGGTGGCCGGAGCGGTCCTGGTGCCGGTCCGCCGGGCGCGGCGAGGAACGCCCGCGGCGGCCGCGCCGCCCCCGGCCCCACCACCTCCGGCCCCGCCGCAGGGCTGACCGGTTCCTCCCTCCCCGGGAGGCCGGGAGCGGTCAGCCCGTCCCGGTGACGAGGGCGAGCAGTCCGGCCTCGTCGAGCAGGTCCACCGGACGGATCGTCTCCTTGGCGGCCACGTGGTGGAAGCCGGCGCTGACCCGCTGCACCGGCACCCCGGTCAGCCGTGACCAGCCGAGCCGGTAGGCGGCCAGCTGCACGCCGACCGCGGCCAGCTCCGCGCCGGACGGCGGAGGACCGGTCTTCCAGTCGATCACCTCGTAGCCGCCGTCCTCGCGCTGGAACACCGCGTCGATCCGCCCCCGCAGGGTCAGCGGGCCCAGCGGGGTCTCGAACGGCACCTCGACCTCGACCGGCTGCCGGTCGGCCCACTCGCTGGCGAGGAAGGCCTGGCGCAGCTCCTCGAGCTGGTCGTCGGGCACGGCGAGCTCGTCACCGGAGCCGGGCAACTCGTCCAGGTCGACCAGGCGCGCGGCTCCGAAGCGCTCCTCCAGCCAGGCGTGGAAGGCGGTCCCCCGGCGGGCCTGCGGCGCCGGCGCGGCCGGCATCGGGCGGCGCAGCCGGCGGGCCAGCTCAGCCGGGTCGCGGCGGAGCGTGACCAGCGCCGACACCGACAGGTGCGAGGGCAGCGGCACCTCGACGGTCGGGCTGGCCGCAGCGGCGCGCTCGCGGAGCAGCAGGTCGGCGTCGCGGACCCACTGCTCGACCAGCTCGTCGGCCTCGCCCAGGCTGCGATCAGGGTTCAGCGGGTGCGGCGCAGCTCCCTCGACCAGCTGGGCGGCGGCGGTCAGCGCGCGTCGGCGCGGCTCCGACAGCGGATCGGCCGGCCACACCCCGACCGGCCACTCCTCGAGCGCCGGGTTGGTGGCGCCGTCCTCCGGTGCGGGGGCCCAGTGCAGGACGGTGCCGGCGCCGGCCTCGCACGCCTCCTTGGCGGTGTGCAGCAGGGACGACGGCCCGCACGGCCTGATGCCGTCGCGCCACCAGCTGCCCGAGCACAGCAGCAGCCGCTTGGCGCGGGTGACGGCGACGTAGCCGAGCCGGATCTCCTCGTCGCGGCCGAAGTCCTTCCAGTCCTGGACGTACTCCTCCAAGGCATCCCGGACCACCGCCTGGTCGCCGGATCCGGGCACGGGCAGCTTCAGGCGGGGCAGCTCGGCGCGGTCGGTGAGCCGCAGGTCGACCGGAACGGCGCCGGGATCCTTGATCCAGGAGTCGCTGGCGTTGCTGCGCGCGGGGAACTGGTCGACGGTCATCCCGGGCACGGCGACGACGTCCCACTCCAGCCCCTTCGCCGAGTGGCCGGTGAGCAGCTGCACCGCTTCGTGATTGACCGCCACCTCACCGGGTTCCAGCCCTCGCTCGCGCTCCTCTGCGTCGCGCAGGTAGCCCAGGAACGCCGGTAGCGACGGCAACTCGGCCAGCTCGGTGAACTCCGCGGCGACGCCGTGCAGCGCGTCCAGGTGCGCCCGCGCACCGGCCGGGCTGACCCCGGGCGCGCTGGCGAGCTCGGTCTCCAGCCCGAGGGTGCGGGCCACCTCGTCGACCAGGTCGGGCAGCGAGTCGCCGATCCGCGTGCGCAGATGGGCGAGCTCGCCACCCAGCCGGCGCAGCCGCCGGTAGCCGGTCGGCGAGTACTGGGTGGCATCGCCGAGGTCGTCCAGCGCCTCGACGATGCTGCCGCGCTCCTGCGGGGGCTCGACGGCGCCCGGCCCCTCGGCCGGCTGCTGGCTGTCGTCCGGGCGCGCCGGGCGGCGCGAGTGCACGAGCGCCCGGGCGCGGGCCTCCAACGCGGCGAGGTCGCGTGGGCCGATCCGCCAGCGGGCACCGGTGAGCAGCCGGCCCATCGCGTCTCCCGCGGTGGGGTCGACCAGCACGGTGAGGGTCGCGACGACGTCGGAGACCTCGGGCACCTCCAGCAGCCCGCCCAGCCCGACGACCTCGACGGGCAGCCCGCGCTCGCGCAGCGCGGCGGCGATGCCCGGCAGCTGCTTGCGGGTGCGCACGAGCACCGCCATCGACGGCGGGCGGTGCGCCTCGTCGTCCTCCGGACGACCCCGCGACCCGTTGCCGTCCCCCTGCTCGGCGGAGCCGATGCGTCGTCCCTGCGCGGACCCCTCCGGGGCCCACTCGGGACGACCGGTCTCGAGCCGTTTGCCGTACCAGGCCGCGGCCAGGCGGTCGGCCAGCGCCGTCGTCTCGTCGGCGACCGTGTCGTACAGCCCGACGGTGACCGCGCCGCGGCCGGCCGTGGGTGCGGGGGTCAGATCGGGCAGCGGCTGGGCGGGCTCGGGCAGCATCGCCGAGACGGCGTTGGCGACGGCGAGCACCGCCTCGTCGTTGCGCCAGCTGGTGGCCAGCGTCAGCCGCTCGGCACCGCGGCCGGGACGCCCCGGGAACGTGCGGGCGAACCGCTCGATCGTGCCGGCGGACGCGCCGCGCCAGCCGTAGATCGACTGGCGCGGGTCGCCGACGGCCAGCACGGGGTGGCCGGTGTCACCACCGAAGAGCGCCTCCAGCATGCGCAGCTGCCCGACGCTGGTGTCCTGGTACTCGTCCAGCAGCACCACCTGCCACCGCGCCCGCTCGCGGCGGCCCACCTCGGGCGAGGCGACGGCGATCCGCGCGGCATAGGACACCTGGTCGGCGTAGTCGATGGAGCCCATCGCCCGTTTGCGGGCCTCGAACGCCTCGACCAGCGGCAGCAGGGCCACCCGCGCCCGCTGCCGGGCGAGCATCTCGGTGACCGCGGCGTAGGGCCCCTTCTTCTTGGGCGCGTCCGGATACCCGGCGATCTGCGCCTCCAGCCGCGCCGTCCAGGTGCGCAGCGCAGCCGGGGTGACGTCGTGCTCCCCCATCTCGCCGGCGAGGGCGAGCACGTCCTCCACCGTGGTGAGCAGCGTCAGCGGCACGTCGGACATGTCGCCGGTCCAGGCCGCCACCACCGTCGCCGCCTGCCCCCAGCACATGGCCGGCCCGAGCACCCCCGCGCCGGGTTCCACACCGATCCGCAGCCCGTGCTCGGCGACCAGTGACGCGGCGTACCCGTGGTAGGTCGAGACCGTCGGCTGGGCGATGGCGAGACGCTCGCGGAGGTCGTCCTCGGTCTCCGGGTGCCGGGCCAGTGCGCCCAGGCGGAGCCGGATCCGCTCGTTCAGCTCGCTGGCGGCCTTGCGGGTGAAGGTGAGACCGAGGACGGCCTCGGGCTCCACGATCCGGTTGGCGACCAGGTAGGACACCCGGGCGGCCATCGTCTCGGTCTTGCCCGAGCCGGCGCCGGCGACCACCACCAGCGGTCGGTCCGTGGGGGCGCGGACGACGCCCGCCTGCTCGTCGGAGGGGGCGTAGGACAGCCCGCAGCGCTCGGCCACCTCCGCCGGCGTCAGCAGGCGGCGCGGCGCCTGCTGCAGTGCCGGGGCCTCCGCCAGGAGGTCGTCGAAGGAGAGCTGCCCGTCGTGGCTCATCCGGTCACCTGCCGTCCGCGCTCCTGCAGCGGGCAGCTGCGCCGGGCCGGGCACCGCGAGCAGTGGGCGCCGGTGCGCACCTCGAACGTGCCGGCGCCCATCCCGTTCCCGACCTCGGCCACCAGCTGTCCGGCCCACGTCTGGTCCAGCGGCACGTCGGCGGGCAGCGGCTCCTGGTGCTGCTCCTTGGCCTTCGCCCCGGTGCCGACCTGGAGCAGGGCCGCACCGCCGGGCACCGTGCCGTGCTCGGCGAACCCGCCGGCGGCGATCGCCACCTGGTAGGCGGCCAGCTGGCCGTGCTCCTCGGTGTTCTTGGCCGCTGTCTTCCCCGTCTTGAGGTCGACGACGACCAGGCGGCCCTCGGCGTCCCGCTCCAGCCGGTCCACCTGACCGCGGATGCGCGCCCGGCCGACCACGACGTCGACGTTGCCCTCCGCGGAGAGCAGCTCCCGGCCGTTGGCGGCGTGCCAGCGGAGAAAGCGGTCGAGCATGTCGTGGGCCTGGAGGCGCTGCCGCTGGTCGGCCCAGCCGGGGCCGAGGTCGAGTTGGTCCAGCTCGGCATCGAGCACCGGGCGCGCATCGACCGGCGGCAACCCCTCGGCGACCTGCTGGGCGACCGCGTGCACCGCCGTCCCGACGGTGCGGGTGGCGTCGGGCGAGGCCTCGGCGCCGACCGCACCCAGGACCCAGCGCAGCGGGCAGCGCTGGAAGGTCTCGATGGCCGAGGGCCGCACCCGCACCGGCTCCTCCGCGGGCACCAGCGGCGCGTCGTCCGACAGGGGCGCGAGCCCCCACCAGCGGGCGGGCGCGGCACCGGCCACGCCCTCGTCGGCCAGTCGGCGGAGCAGCGCCGCCGCTGCCGAGCGGCGGGCGGGGGACGTGTGCGGATCGGTGACCGCCCGGCGCAGCTCGGCGACCAGCGCCGGCAGGGTGAGCGCCCGGGGCAGCTCGGTGAGCGGACGACCGTCGGCGGGGGGTGGCTCGACCAGGTCGAGGAACCGGGAGGCGGTGGCGCCCGCGTCCGCGCCGTCCAGTGCGCCCTCGATGGCGGTGACGACGAGCCGCCGGCGGGCGCGGGTGGTGGCGACGTAGAACAGCCGCCGCTCCTCGGCCAGCGCCAGCGCGCGCCGGTCGGTGCCCGCGGCGTCGACACCCGCGGCCTTCTCGACCAGCACCTCCGCACCGAGCAGCGACGCCCGCTCCCGCAGGTCCGGCCAGACGCCCTCCTGCACGCCGGACACGCAGACCACGTCCCACTCCAGGCCCTTGGCGGCGTGCGCGGTCAGCAGCCGGACCGTCTCGCCGGTGGCCGTCCGGGCGGCGCCGGTGTCGCCCGGCAGCTGCTGCGCCGACAGGTGGGCGACGAACGCCCGGACGTCGGCCGACGGCAGCCGGTCGACGAACCCCGCGGCGGCGTCGAACAGCGCGACGACGGCGTCCAGGTCGCGGTCGGCGACAGCTCCCGGCGGGCCGCCGGCGGCGCTGGCCCGGGCCCAGCGGGGGCCGAGCCCGCTGCGCTGCCACATCGCCCACAGCACGTCCTCGGCGGTGCCGTCCTGCGCGAGCGCCAGCCGGCCGGCGGCCATGACCGCGCCGACCCGGGCGGCCGGGCGGGCCAGGTGCTCGGGCAGCGCCTCCAGCAGCGCCTCGTCGGTGAGCGCGTCGGCCAGCGGCGTCCCCCGTTCGGCGGCGTCGATGCCCTGCTTGGCCAGGGCGACCCGTACCGCCCGGCGCAGCCGGCGCAGGTCGAGCACCGTCGCGCCGCCGAGCGGGGAGGCCAGCAGCGCCTCCGCTCCCGGCTCGTCGAGACCGGTGGGCTCGCCGTCGGGACGCGGCAGCAGCGCGGAGAGCGCGTGCAGGAAGGGGGCGACGGCGGGCTGCGCGGCCAGCGGCAGGTCGTCGGTGGAGACGGTGACCGGCACGCCGGCGGAGGCCAGCGCCCGGCGGAACGGACCGAGCACCCCGGTGGTCCGCACGACGACGGCCATCTGCGACCACGGGACGCCGTCGAGCAGGTGCGCCCGGCGTAGGACGTCGGCGACGTAGGCCGCCTCCACCGCGGCAGACCCGAAGACGTGCACCTCCGCCTCGCCGGGGGGTGCCGACTCCCCCGCCGTCAGCCGGCGGTGCTCCCAGGGGCCGGGCAGCCCCTCGGCCACCGCGCGGCTGATCCGCAGCAGCTCCTCCCCCGACCGCCGGCAGACGCCCAGCGACAGCCGGCCGGCCGCGCGGCCGTCGGTGTGCCGGAACCGGTCGGGGAACTCCACGATGCCGCGGGGCTCGGCGCCGCGGAAGGCGTAGATGGACTGGTCCGGGTCGCCGACCGCGACCAGGTTCCCACCACCCCCGGCGAGCAGCGCGAGCAGCTCGACCTGCGCCGGATCGGTGTCCTGGTACTCGTCGACGAACAGCCAGCGGGCGCGCTCGCGCTCCTGGCGCAGCAGCTCCGGGTCCTCGCTCAGCTCGAGGATGGCCTGGCGGACCAGCTCCGCCGGGTCGTAACCGGAGGCGTCACCGCGGGAGGCGACCCAGAAGTCGCTGACGTTCTCGTACTGCTGCTGGAACGCGGCGGCGTGCACCCAGTGGTCACGGCCGGTCTCGCGGCCCCAGGCGGCCAGGCGCGCGGGACCGACACCCCGCTCGGTCGCGCGCAGCAGCAGCTCGCGCAGCTCCGCCCGGAAGCCCTCGGTGCCCAGCGCCGGCGTGAGGTCGTCGGGCCAGCGGACGGTGCCCACGCCTTCGGCGTCGCCGCGCAGCAGCTCGGCGACGACCGCGTCCTGCTCCGCGGAGGTGAGCAGCCGCGGCGGCGGGTCGCCCCGCAGCACGGCGGCGCGGCGCAGCACGCCGTAGGCGTAGGAGTGGAAGGTGCGGGCCAGTGGTTCGCGGATGGTGCGCGCCACCCGCGAGGTGATGCGGGTGCGCAGCTCGGCCGCGGCCTTGCGGCTGAAGGTGAGGACGAGGATCTGCTCGGGGTCGATCCCGGCGTCGATCCGGTGGGCGACGGCCTCGACGATCGTCGTGGTCTTGCCCGTACCGGGGCCGGCGAGCACCAGCAGCGGCCCGCCCGGGTGGTCGACGACCGCCTGCTGGGTCGGGTCGAGCCGCGGAGCCGTGGTGCGTGGCGGCTCCCCCGGGAGCAGCCGGTAGACCGGACCGCTCTCACCCCCGCGCTGTGCCACCCCCCGATGGAATCACGGGGGTACGACGATCCGGGGACGGGCGTGACGGGTGGGAGGACCGACCGGTCAGGCGAGGGAGTCGGCCAGCGCCGCTTCGAGCATGAGGTCGGTCGCGGTGGTCAGCCAGCCGGCGACCAGGAGCAGCGGCCACGCCTGCTCGCGGTCCAGCGACGCGGTTCCGGCGACCAGCCCGGCCTGGGCGACCGCCCGGCACGCCATCGTGTTCATGCACCTGGGATCGGCACGTGATCGCCGCAGCTGAAGGCGATGCGCGGAAATGGTCCGCATGGGTCGGATCGACACACGCCGGACACCGGCGCCGGACGGCTGCGCCGGATCAGTCGGGCCAGCCGACCGCTGCCAGCTGGACCCTTCCGTTGCGGACCGGCACGCCCTCGCCGGCCAGCAGCTCCAGCTGCCGGGCGCGCACCGGTTCGGCGGCCGAGCCGTCGGCACGCACCACCCGGTACCAGGGCACCGCTCCTCCACCGGAGCTCAGCGCCCGCGCCACCCGGCGCGGGCCGACGCCCACCAGCCGGCCGATGGCGCCGTAGGTGCTCACCCGCCCGCGCGGGATCCGCTCCACCACGTCGAAGACGGCCTCGTCGACGTCGAGCGCGGCATCGGTCACCGGCTCATGGTGACTCCCCGGACCGACGGGTCAGAAGTCCTTGCGCCCGAAACGGGCCAGCAGACGGGTCTGCGGCGGTGCGGCCGCGGAGACGTCGAGAGGCGCGTCGAAGAGTCCGGGCACGCCGTCCTCCGGCAGCCGCTCGGCGTAGACCAGCGCGGCGGTCACCAGCTCGCCGTCCAGCTCCGTGTCGCCGTCCGTGGCCTGCGCGAGGTCCCAGGCGTGCACGGTGAGGTCGGCGGTCATCTCGAGGATGTACTCGGCACTGGGCGTGGGACCACGGGAGAGGTGCACGGTGCGGATCAGGCCCTCGTCCTCGGCGAACGCCGACAGCGCCGCGTCCGCGGCCGACTCCCAGCCGAGCAGCGGGTCGGCCCCCAGCAGGTCGCTGCGTCCGTCGGGGAAGCGTCCTTCCGCGTACGGTTCCCCGGCCATCAGCGGCGGCACCCACAGCTGCTCGCTCACCAGGTGCGCGACGAGGTCGGACACCGTCCACCCGGGCAGCGCCTGGTCCTCCCAGCGGTCCGGCTCCACCGCGTCGACCCGGTCGGTGAACTGGTTCTGAGCGCGCTGGAAGAGCTCCAGGAGCTCGACGGGCGAGAAGTCGGCCATGGCGTCAGTGAACATGCCGAGGGCCCGGCCCGCCTCCCCGAGGAGAGGCGGACCGGGCCCTCGGCGACGTGCTGGAGAGGCCCCATCGCAGGGGCCCGGCCCGAGCGGAGCGAGGGGCGGGGTGGCCTCAGTAGGTGGGCAGCGCCTTGTCGATCCGCGTCGCCCACGCCGTCACGCCGCCCTGGACGTGCACGGCGTCCCGGAAGCCGGCGTTCTTGACCGCGGCGAGCGCCTCGGCCGAGCGGACACCCGTCTTGCAGTGCAGCACGATCGGCTTGTCCTGCGGCAGCGACGCCAGCGCCCGGCCGGAGAGGATCTCGTCCTTGGGGATCAGCGTGGCGCCGGGGATCGAGACGATCTCGTACTCGTTCGGCTCCCGGACGTCGATCAGCTCGAAGTCCTTGCCGGCGTCCATCATGTCCTTGAGCTCGTCGACGGTGATCGTCGAGCCCGCGGCCGCCAGCTGCGCCTCCTCGGAAACCACGCCGCAGAAGGCCTCGTAGTCGATGAGGCCGGTGATCGGCTCGCCCTCGGGGTCCTTGCGCACCTTGATCGTGCGGAAGGTCATCTCCAGGGCGTCGTAGACCATGAGCCGGCCCAGCAGCGTCTCGCCGATGCCGGTGATCAGCTTGACCGCCTCGGTCGCCTGGATGGCCCCGACGGTGGCGCACAGGACACCGAGCACGCCGCCCTCGGCGCACGAGGGCACCATGCCGGGCGGCGGGGGAACCGGGTAGAGGTCGCGGTAGTTCGGGCCGTGCTCGTTCCAGAAGACCGACACCTGGCCGTCGAACCGGTAGATCGAGCCCCAGACGTAGGGCTTGTCCAGGAGCACGCAGGCGTCGTTGACCAGGTAGCGGGTGGCGAAGTTGTCGGTGCCGTCGACGATGAGGTCGTACTCGCGGAAGATGTCGAGCACGTTCTCGCTGTCCAGGCGCGTCTCGTGCAGCCGGACGTCGATCAGCGGGTTGATCTCCTTGATGGAGTCGCGCGCGCTCTCGGCCTTGGACCGGCCGACGTCGGACTGCCCGTGGATGATCTGGCGCTGCAGGTTGGACTCGTCGACGGTGTCGAACTCGACGATGCCCAGGGTTCCGACACCGGCCGCGGCGAGGTACATCAGCACCGGCGAGCCGAGGCCTCCGGCGCCGACGGCGAGCACCTTGGCGTTCTTGAGCCGCTTCTGCCCGTCCATCCCGACGTCGGGGATGATCAGGTGGCGGCTGTACCGGCGGACCTCGTCGATGGACAGGTCGGTCGCAGGCTCCACCAGGGGTGGCAGGGTCACGCTTGCTCCTCTTGGTCGCGGACAGCGGCCCGCACCGGGGCCGACGATCGTGGGCATAACAGCGTGCCAGGCCGCCGTGTTCCCACCCGTCCCCGTGGCCCGGCCGGCCCCCGGGTCAGGGATGGGGCCACGCGTTCCGCACGCAGTCGCCGAGGTCGAGCGTCTGCTGCTGCATGACGGGGGCGAGCCGGCCGGGGCCGGGGCACTGCTCGTGCCCGTTGCCGAGCACGTGGCCGACCTCGTGGTTGACCACGTAGCGGCGGTAGGTCGCCAGGTCCCCGTCGTAGTGCGGCACGGCCGTGGCCCAGCGGGCCAGGTTGATGACCGCGCGATCCCCGTACCGGCAGGACGTGTAGCCGCCCGTGCCGACGCCGGGGCAGTACGTCTCCATGCTCCCCGGGCTGACCAGGCTGACCCTGAAGTCGTGCTCGGCCCCGATCCCGACGCGCTGGAACGACATCCGCCCACCGTTGCCCCAGGACCGTGGGTCGGCCAGCGTCGTCGTCACGGCCTCGGCGAAGACCACGCCGTCCACCCCGATGCCGTCCTCGACCTCCACGACGAAGCGCTGCAGCGGACCGGTGCCGAGGACGTCCGAGCCGCCGTCGACCAGCACGAGGTCACCCGTCCCCTGCTCCACGTACTGCTCGGCGGTCACCGGCGCGGGGGTCTGGGCCGGTCCGGCGTCGCCCTCCGCGGGCGCTGCGGACTCGACCGAGGGTCCGGTCGGCGCCTCGGCCGACGGGGCGGCGGGCGCCGTCGTCGCGGGGACCGGACCGGCGGCCGTCGACGCCGAGCCGGGCGGGTTCAGCACCAGGTCGACCACGACGGCGAGGGTGGCGAGCGCGAGGACGGGGATGGCATAGGCCCGCCAGCCGTGCCGCCGCACGAACCGCGCCAGCCCGCTCCCGGACCGCTCGGCGCCGCGACGCCCGGGCGCCGGACGGGGCCGTTCCTGCGCGACCAGCGGCCCTCGACGCGACGCGGGCCGGCGGTCGGTCAGACGTCCGCCCACCGGCCGCCCTCCTGATCGTCGCTCCGCCCCCCGGTGGACTCAGCGTCTCACGCTGCGTGGCGCGTCCGCGACGGCCTCGGGGTTCGCCGCGCTCGGTCCGGCGGGTCGGCCCTCGACCATCCCGAGCACCGCGCGGGCCGTCGGCTCCGGCGCCTCCAGCATCGCCACGTGCCCGACGCCGTCGAGCAGGAGGAGCCGGCCGTCGGGCACGGTCGCGGCCAGCCGCGGGGCCAGCGCCGGGTCGACCAGCCGGTCGCGGCCGCCCCAGACGACCAGCACGGGCATGCGCAGCCCGCGGGCCGCCCGCCAGGCGTTCGCCGGGCCGAGGCGCAGGTAGGAGGTGATCAGGCCGCGCATGCTCCGGGCCAGCGCCCGGTCGGCCCACGGCTGCTCCGCCCGCTCGTGCATCTCCCGCACGGCCTGCTCGATGCGCTCGGGCGGCACCGCGCCCGGGTTCCCGAAGCACATGCGCACCATCGACCGGACGCTCTGCTCCGGGGGGACGGCGGCCAGCCGGCGCTCGGCCAGCGTCGGTACTCCGGGCACCAGGAGGAGCAGCAGCGCCCGGCTGAACGCCGGGGGCACCCGGTACACCGGCATGGCCGGCGACACGAGCGTCAGCGTGGCCACCAGGTCGGGCCGCAGCGCAGCCACCAGGAGGCTGACCAGCCCACCGAGGGAGTTGCCGACCAGGTGCACGGGGCGGCCTGCGCCCTCCCCCGGTTGCGCGGCGACGTGCTCCAGCACGTCGACGACGGCACGCACGTGGCTCCGGATCGAGTACCGCCCGCGCGACGGGGGCCGCGACCGGCCGAACCCGGGGAGGTCCACCGACCAGCCGTCGAACCGCACCGCGAGCAGCGCGGCGAGATCGGTCCAGTTGGTGGAGGCGCCGCCCAGGCCGTGGACGTAGAGCGCCCGCTCCCTGGCCGGGGCCGACGGCCGGTGCCCGTCGGCGTCGTCGCGGTCGACCGGCCCCGTCCACGGGGTGCGCCGGACGAAGACCGCTCCGCCACGGACGGCGACCTCCTCCCCCGGCCAGGGCGGCACCGCGCGGCCCGTCGTCGGCAGCGGGGTGGTGGACAGGACTGCGTCGGACATCGCCTGCGACGGTATCGCTGCCTGCCACTGGTCTTCCTGGTCAGGAGCCCGCCGGTAGCATCCCCCTGCCATGCAGCCCTCATCGCCCGCCGCAGCCAACCGGCGCACGGCCCGACTGCCGCGCGGCGCCCGCCGCCTGCAGCTGCTGCGCGCCGCCCAGGACGTCTTCGTGGCCCAGGGTTTCCACGCCGCGGCGATGGACGACATCGCCGTGCGGGCGGGGGTCAGCAAGCCGGTGCTGTACCAGCACTTCCCCGGCAAGCGGGAGCTGTACCTGGCGCTGCTCGAGGAGCACGTGTCGGAGCTGGCCGACCGGGTCGGCCAGGCGATGGGCGGCACCGCGGACAACCGCGCCCGGGTGAACGCCGCCGTCGGGGCGTACTTCGACTTCATCGACGCCGACGGCGAGGCCTTCCGGCTGGTCTTCGAGTCCGACCTGCGCAACGACGAGGACGTCCGGGCCATCGTCGACCGCGGCACGGCCGTCTGCGTCGAGGCGATCGCCGGCGTCATCGCCGCGGACACCGGCGCCGACCCCGAGCGCGCCCTGCTGCTGGCCTCCGGCCTGTCCGGGCTGGCGGAGAGCAGCGCGCGGTGGTGGCTGCCGCGCAAGGGCACGGTGTCCCGCGACGAGGCGGTCGCCCTCATGGCCTCCCTGGCCTGGCGTGGCATCTCCGGCTTCCCCCGGGTGGACGGCGACCCGCCGCCTCCCTGACGGGCCGTTTCGCTGACGGCGCATCCACTCGACCGGTCCGCCCACCGGTCCCTGCACTAGCGTTGGGGGCAGTCGCGAACGAGGAGGCATCGCCCACGTGGAAGTCAAGATCGGCGTCCAGCACTCGCCCCGGGAGCTGGTCATCGACAGCCCCAAGACCCCTGACGAGATCGCGGCCGAGGTGGCCAAGGCCATGTCGGGCTCGACCAAGGACGGCCTGCTCACCCTGGTCGACGAGCGGGGCCGCCAGGTCCTCGTCCCCGTCGACCGCATCGCCTACGTGGAGATCGCGGCGGCCGATCAGCGCCGCGTCGGGTTCATCGCCGGCACCAGCTCCTGACACCAGGCTCCGAGACGGGGCGTCACCGCACTCGCGGTGGCGCCCCGTCGTCGTCTGCAGAGCCGTGCCGAGTGGGCCCCGGAGGCGTCCGCGCAGGCACGACGGACCCGCTCCACGCACCACGGGGGCGGCCGTTGCCCGCGGTCCGGCCGGAGGCCGACGACGTCACCGCTTCAGGGGTTCAGCCCGAGGGCCTTCATCCGTTCGGTGTGGGCCGTGGTGATCCGCTCGATCAGCCGGCCGACGCCGGACAGGTCCCCGGTTCCGGAGACGATGAGGTCGGCCAGCCGGTCGTGCTCGGCGATGACCGCCTGGGAGCGCGTCATGGCCTCCCCGACCAGCCGGCGGCCCCACAGCGCCAGGCGGCCGGCGACCGTGCGGTCGGCGGCGATCGCGGCGCGCACCTCCCGGACCGCGAAGTCCGCGTAGCCGGTGTCGGCGAGCACCTCGAGCACGAGACCGCGGTCGGGCTCGGGCAGGAAGCCCGCGATCTCACGGTAGAAGTCGGCGGCCAACCCGTCACCGACGTAGGCCTTCACCAGGCCCTCCAGCCAGGTGCTGGGCCGGGTGCTCTCGTGGAAGGTGTCCAGCGCCGACACGAACGGCGCCATGGCCGTGGCCGGGTCCACACCCAGTTCGGACAGCCGGGCGGTGAGCTGCACGTGGTGGGCGATCTCGGCGGCCGCCATGCGGGCCAGCGCCGCCCGGCCGGCGAGCGTCGGTGCCATCCTGGCGTCCTCGGCGAGCCGGTCGAACGCGGTGAGCTCGGCGTAGGCGAGCACCCCGAGCAGGTCGGCGACGGCCGTGTTCTCCACCGGTGGCACGGCAACTCCTGGAGCTCGACGGGCAGGGCCCGCGTGCCCCGGACGAGTGATGCGTCCGACAGCGGGGAGCGCGGCGCCGAGAGGCTAACCGGTGCCCGCGCTAGCATGGGAACCGGCGAGCCTTCGGGCACGCTCGTGTATCTGCGCGCTGACGACCGCTGGACGATGCCCCCCTGGGCCGTCTCCCGGACGTGTTCGACGCCCGGTCCCGCTGGCCGCGTCGGCGCTGGAACTCATCCCGCGACATCCGACCGCGGACGGGCACGAGGCGGCACCGCCGCCGCCGGAGCCGGTCCCCCAGCCGACCAGAGGCGAGAGCACTGACCTCCACCGACACGAACCCCGACCCGACGAACACCGACCCGAACGGCGTCCCCGCCGCCGCCGAACTCGACCGCGCCGAGAGCGGCGCCCCGGCCCCCGAAGAGCTCGAGCAGGCCGTCGAGGAGTTCGGCGGCGCGCCCGTCGCGCCGGACAGCCCGCTGTTCAGCGACTTCGAGGTGCACCCGGACATCATCGCGGCGCTGGCCGAGGTGGGCATCCACCGCACCTTCGCCATCCAGGAGCTCACGCTCCCCCTCGCGTTGGCCGGGAACGACCTCATCGGCCAGGCCCGCACCGGCACGGGCAAGACCCTGGGCTTCGGCGTCCCGCTGCTGCAGCGGGTCACCCCGCCGGCCGAGGGCGGCGATGGTGTGCCGCAGGCACTGGTCGTCGTCCCCACCCGCGAGCTGTGCGTGCAGGTCTCCCGCGACCTCGCCGCCGCGGGCACCAAGCGCGGCATCCGCGTGCAGGCCATCTACGGGGGCCGGGCCTTCGAGCCGCAGGTCCAGGCCCTGCAGACCGGCGTCGAGGTCGTCGTCGGCACCCCGGGCCGGCTGCTCGACCTGGCCCAGCGGGGGGACCTGATCCTGGGCAAGGTCAAGGTGCTCGTCCTCGACGAGGCCGACGAGATGCTGGACCTGGGCTTCCTGCCCGACATCGAGCGGATCCTGGCGATGGTCCCGGAGAAGCGGCAGACGATGCTCTTCTCCGCCACGATGCCCGGCCCGATCGTCACGCTGTCCCGGTCGTTCATGACCCAGCCCACGCACATCCGGGCCCACGGCAACGACGAGGGCTCGACGGTTCCGCAGACCACCCAGTTCATCTACCGGGCGCACAACCTGGACAAGCCGGAGCTGCTGTCCCGGGTCCTGCAGTCGCGCGACCGCGGCCTGGTGATGGTCTTCTGCCGCACCAAGCGCACCGCCCAGAAGGTCGCCGACGAGCTCGTCGACCGCGGGTTCGCCGCGGCCGCCGTGCACGGCGACCTCGGCCAGGGCGCCCGCGAGCAGGCGCTGCGCGCCTTCCGCAGCGGCAAGGTCGACGTCCTGGTGGCCACGGACGTCGCCGCCCGCGGCATCGACGTCACCGGCGTCAGCCACGTGGTGAACTACCAGTGCCCCGAGGACGAGAAGACCTACGTGCACCGGATCGGCCGCACCGGCCGGGCCGGCAGCACCGGCGTCGCCGTCACGTTGGTCGACTGGGACGACATCCCCCGCTGGCAGCTGATCAACAAGGCGCTGGATCTCGGGTTCGACGACCCACCGGAGACCTACTCCACCTCGCCGTGGGTCTACACCGACCTCGACGTTCCCGAGGGTGCCAAGGGCCGGTTGCCCCGCTCGCAGCGCACTCGCGAGGGCCTGGACGCCGAGACCCTCGAGGACCTCGGCGAGACCGGGAAGCGCAACCGCCCGGCCGGCCGCACCGACGACTCGCGCGGGCCGGGGAGCCGGACCGCCGACGAGGAGAAGCCGGCCGGCGGGGGCAAGAGCCGTCCTCGCCGTCGTACCCGGAGCGGTGGCGGCTCCGGTGCCGCCGCCGAGAGCAAGGACTCGGCCGCGGCTGCCGACGCTCCGGCCGGCGCCGAGAGCTCGTCCGAGGGTGGCAGCGCCAAACCGCGCCGTCGTCGTCGCCGTCGCGGCGGTGCCGGCCGCGGCGGTTCGGACGCCGGCGCCGCCGCCACCGACTGATGAAGGACCTGCCTTCCCCCCTCCCCTCGCTCCGCTCGGGGTGGGTCCCTGAAGGCAGGCCGTTCCACCACCTCGGTAGCCCGCCCCTGCGCGTCTGGGTCTGGACGGCGGCCACCCTCGTGCTCGTCGTCGTCGCCGCCGTGCTCTGGCGGAACTCCGACGCGGCCGCCACCGACAGCACCACCACAGCACCGGCCGACGCCCCCACCGGGGCGCCGGCCGGTGCCGTCTCCGAGGTGTGGTCGGTCTCCGGCGACCCGCGGACCGCCGACGTCGTCGAGGGCGGACGCGTGCTGGCCGGTTCCGACCACGGCGTCCGGGCGCTCGACCCGGCCACCGGTGAGGAGGCCTGGCACTACACCCGGGACAACGCCTGGCTGTGCGGCCTCACCGTCACCGACGGCGTGGTGGTGGCCGTCTTCCGGACCGAGGACCGGTGCGACGAGGCGGTCGGTCTCCACGCCGGCACCGGCGTGCGCGCGTGGACCCGCAACGTGAACTTCCGGGCCGACATGACCCTTTCGTCCACCGACCGCATCGTGCTGGCCCACAGCCCGACGGGGATCGTCACGCTCGACCCGACGGGCAACAACATCCGCTGGCGGTACGCCCCGCCGTCGGGGTGCGAGCTGCTGGGCTCGGACGCGGGGGACGCCGGCGTGGCGGTGCTGGAGCGGTGCGCGGGGTCCCGGGTCCCGCAGCTGCGGCTGCTGGACGGGTTCGACGGGAGCGCGCACTGGACGCGGGACCTGCCGCTGTCCGACGCCGAGGACGCCGAGCTGCTCGGCGCCGACCTGCTCGTGGGCGTGCGGACGGGCGCCGAGGTGGAACTGCGCTCCGCTGCGGACGGCGCGCTGCAGACCACGCTGGCGGCCACGGCCGAGGGCGCCGCGCGGCAGTCGGCCATCGACGGTGCGGTGCTGGTCTCCGCCGGCGGCATCCTCACCGCCGTCGAGCCGGGCTCGGGGCGACGCCTCTGGGAGGCGGCCGCGACCGGCCTGCCCGGCGAACCGGTCAGCGACGACGACCGGCCGCGGCTGACGGTTCCGGACAGCCAGGGCTTCGCCCACCGCGACGCGGCCACGGGTGAGGAGCTGGACCGGTCGGCGGCGTCCGGGGTGCCGGCGGGCGGGACGGCGACCACCGTCGGCGGCACCGTGGTGCTCCGCCTGCCGGACGGCGTGCGCGCCTACCGCTGACGAGGACCCCCTGGCCCCACCGCTCGCAGGCTCGCGGCGGGCACCTGCGGAAAGGCCGCTCCGTGCGCCGGGCCGGTGCGGCACGGTCGCGGCGATCGGGGTTCACTGGGGACCATGGTCCTGCCCGGTGGCTCCGATGCCCGCGACGTGCCCCTCGCCATCGCCCCCGACGACCTCCGCCAGCTGGCCCACCACGACGCCGACTCCCGCACCTTCGCGGGCGGGGCCGGACCGCTGGCCGCCCTGGACACCGGCGGCACCGCCGTCCGCGGCACCGTGCTGATGGTGGCCGGGTACACCGGCAGCAAGGAAGACTTCGCTCCCCTGCTGCGGCCGCTGGCCGAGGTCGGCTACCGCGTCGTCGCACTCGACCAGCGCGGCCAGTACGAGTCGCCCGGACCCGACGACCCGGCCGGGTACTCGGTGGAGGTGCTGGGCGACGACGTGCTCGCGGTCGCCCGCGTGCTCCGGCAGGAGTCCGGGGAGCCGCTGCACCTGCTCGGCCACAGTTTCGGCGGGCTGGTGACGCGGGCCGCGGTGCTGGCCGAGCCCGGCCTGTTCACCACGTTCACGCTGCTGGGTTCGGGGCCGTCCCGGCTCACCGGGCGTCGCGCGGAGCTGCTGGACCACCTCGGTCCGCTGCTGGACGCCGGCGGGGTGCCGCTGGTCCACCAGACCCTCGAGCAGGTCGCGATGACCGATCCGAGGGCCCAGGCCGTGCCGGCGCCGACCCGGGAGTTCTACGCCCGCCGCTTCCTGCGGAACTCCGCGGCCGGGCTGCGCGGCATGGCCGACGCGATGCTGGCCGAGCCCGACCGGGTCGCCGAGCTGAAGGCCACCGGTGTGCCGGTGCTCGTGGCGCACGGTGAGGCCGACGACGCCTGGTTGCCCCACGTGCAGGCCGACATGGCGCGGCGGCTGGGCGCCCGGCACGAGGTCATCAACAGCTCGATCCACTCTCCCGCCGTGGAGAACCCGGCGCGCACGCTGGAGGTCCTGTGCGACTTCTGGGCCACCGCGGTCCCGGCATGACTGCCCTGCCGTCACCGGCGGACTGGGCTCCCGACGAGGACCGCCTGGGCTTCTTCGGGCCCGGCAGCGTGACGTGGCGGGTGCACGCCGACCCGTCCTTCTCCGTCGGCGGGCTCCGCGCCCTGCTGCTGCAGGCGCTCCACCCGGTGGCCGTGGACGGCGTCGCCCGGTTCTCGGGGGCGTTCCGCGACGACCCCTGGCCGCGGCTGATCCGCACCGCGACCTACGTCGACACCCTGACCTTCGGCACCCGCACCGAGGCGGTGCGGGCGGTGGCCCGGGTGCGGGGCATCCACCGTCGGCTCGGTGCCGTCGAGGAGACCACCGGCCGCGAGTACCGGGTCGACGACCCCGACCTGCTGCTCTGGGTGCACTGCTGCGAGGTCGACTCACTGCTGGGCGTGGCCCGCCGTGCCGGGGTGCCGCTCACCGACGACGACGCCGATCGGTACGTCGCCGAGCAGGTGACCGCCGCCGAGCTCGTCGGGGTGCCGTGCGCCGACGTCCCCGCCTCGACGGCGGAGCTCGCCGCCTACTTCGAGCGGATGCGGCCGTCGCTGGCCGCCACCGCGGCGGCCCGGGACGCCTACCGGCTGATTGTGCTGCCGCCGATGCCCACCTGGGTGCGGTTCCTGACCCCCGCCCAGCCGGCGTGGGGCGGGCTGGCCACGCTGGCCGTGGCCCTGCTGCCGCAGTGGGCGCGCCGGCTGTACTCGCTGCCCGGGCTCGGCCTGACCGACGCCGCGGCGACGGCTGCGGTGCGTGGCTTCCGGCAGGCGGTCCTGCGACTGCCGCTGCGGGCGCAGCGCTCCCCCATCGTCTGGGCTGGGTTCGACCGAGTGGGTGCGGAGCGCCTCATCGCCTAGCTGTACTGCCCGGAGACGGGCAGTACACCTAGCCGGTGGCCCCCGGCTCCTCGGGGAGGAAGCTCCACGGCTCCCGGGCCGGCCCCGCGGCCTGGCCCGCCGGGCAGCTCGGCCGGAAGTCGCACCACCCGCAGTGGCGGCCGGGGACCGGCGGGAAGGCGGTGTCGACCTCCGCGCCACCGGCCAGCGCCTCGGTGGCGGCGGTGATGTCCACGGCGATGTCCTCGGCCCGCCGCACGTGGTTGGCCAGCGACCGGTCGGTGTGCTCGAAGGCCGCGACCGTGCCGCTGGGCAGGTGGTGCAGCTCGACCCGGCTGCACGGCCGCCGGAGGGTGCGTCGCACGCCCAGGACGTAGGCCGCCAGGGCGGGTGATCCGCGCGCCTCGTCGTCGGTGGAGGGCACCCGCCCGGTCTTGTAGTCGACGATCACGAGCTCGTCGCCCCGCTGGTCGATGCGGTCGACCCGCCCGGAGAGCGCGAGCCGCTCGGTGGTCGCCGCGACGGTGCGCTCGGTGCCCACCGGCTCGTCGGCGGGGTCGAGCCCGGCGACGTACTCGGTCAGCCAGCCGGTCGCGCGCGCCCGCCAGCGCTCGGACTGCTCGTCGTCGCGGAACCCGGTGGGCGACCAGGCGGCGTGCAGCAGCTGGCGCGCCGCGGCCGCGGTGCGCCGCGGCACCGGGGCGTCCCACCACGAGCGCAGCGCCGCGTGCACCGCCGAGCCGACGGTGTTGTGCGCCCAGGGCGGCCCCTTCGGCGGCTGCGGCCGGTCGACGTAGGTGAACCGGTAGCGGCGCGGGCAGTCGGCGAAGGTCGCCAGCTTGCTCGGCGTGGCCGGGAACAGCCGGCGCGGCATGCCCGGCATCTCGAGCTGGTGGCTCACCGCCGCACCCCGCCGTCCACGGCCGCCACGGTAGCCGGGGCCACCGACGGCCCGCGGTCAGCCGCGCAGCGGTGCGGTGCCCGTCCCGGCCGCGAGCAGCCGCTCGAACTGCTCGGGGTCGGTGGTGCACGCGCCGATCGGCGTGCGCTTGTTCGTGCCGTGGTAGTCGCTGGACCCCGTCGTCAGCAGGTCGAGGTCCGCCGCCAGCGACCGCAGGTGCCCGCGCTGCTCCGCGGTGTGGTCGGGGTGGTCGACCTCCAGCCCGAGCAGCCCCGCCGCGGCCATGGCGGCGATCGCCTCGTCGCCCACGACCCGGCCGCGTGCGGTCGCCAGCCCGTGGGCGAACACCGGCACGCCGCCCGCCGCACGGACCAGCGCGATCCCCTGCCGGACGTCGGTGTCGTCCTTCGCCACGTAGTACCCGCCGTGGTGGTGCAGCAGGCCGGCGAACGCCTGCTCGACGGTGGCGACGACGCCGCCGCGCACCAGGGCCCGGGCCACGTGCGGCCGGCCGACGACGCCACCGCCGGCGTGCGCCACGATCTCGTCCCAGCGCACCGGGTAGCCGTCGGCGGCCAGCGCGGTCACGATCCGCTCCGCCCGGCTCAGGCGCTCGTCGCGAAGTCGCGCCCGCTCCGCCGCGAACGCCGGGTGCAGCGGGTCGAACAGGTAGCCGAGCAGGTGCACGCTGACCGGCGGCTCGTCGTCGGGGAACCAGCGGCAGGACAGCTCCATGCCGGGGATCACCGTGAGGCCCGGTGGCCGGGCGGCCTCCGCCGCCGCCCAGCCGGCGGTGGTGTCGTGGTCGGTGAGCGCCACGACGTCGAGGCCGGCGCCGCGGGCGGCAGCCAGCACCTCGGCGGGGTCGTCGGTGCCGTCGGACATCGAGGAGTGGGTGTGCAGGTCGATCCGCATCACCGGTCAGCCTGCCCCAGACTCCCGCGGCCCACCCGGTGGCCGTCGCCGCTCACGGCTCGCGCAGCGGGAGCCCCGGGATCGGCTCGGTGTCCCGGCGGCCCCCGGTGGCGACCGGCCCGCCGGACGACGGCTCCGGGTTGCCCTCGTCGTCGCCCCCGGACGCGGCACCCCAGTCGCTGGTGAACAGCAGCCCGCTCACCTGGCGGTACAGGGCTCCGGCGTGCGGCAGGAAGGTGATCTCCGACAGCGCCTGCTGCTGCCCGGCGGACTCGAAGCGGAAGGTGCCGTAGCCCAGCAGCTGGCCGAACAGCGTCTCCTTCCACGTCAGGTCGGTGATCCGCCGCAGCGGGAGCAGCGTGACGGTGCGGACGACCACACCGGAGGTGAGCAGCACCCGGCGCCGGCTGACGATGAAGTGCCGCATCCACCACTCGCCGATGCGCAGCGCGTAGACGGCGAGGGCCGCGAGGACGACGAGCATCCCGATCGTGCTGGTGACCCGGTTCTCCGGGTCGAGCACGAGCAGCCAGCCCCCGGCGAGGAAGACCGGTAGGAACTTCACGGTGGGTACGACGAGCACCGCCCAGTGCCGGCGGGTGGCCACCACCGCATCCTCGTCGTCGAGCAGGTACTTCTCGACGTCCTTGGCGGCGCGGGCCGGGAGGCCGGAGGGGGCGACCACCGGGGTCAGACGAGCGAGCCGACGAACCGGGCGAGCGAGGAGGCGGCGTCACCGAGGGCCTCACCGGCGTTGCGCACGAGCTCGGCGGACGACTCCGGCGCCTGGATGACGTAGAAGAGCGCGAAGGCGACGACCACCCAGGTGAGGACCTTCTTCAGGTTCACCGCCACCTCCGTGGTGTGAGTGAGGCAGGCCCGCTCACCGGGCGTGCACGGGAGCCCGCCGGTCTGCGGCGGACGCGTTCGTCCCATGAGTAACACAGGCCCCACGGCGGACCGGCCCGACGCGCCGGTCACGACGGAGCCGGTCGGGTTCCGCTGCGGACCGGTCAGCGTCCCGGCAGCAGGTGCTCCCCCGGCGGTCCCAGCGGCAGGTCCGGGTAGATGCGCTCGCGCAGGTCCAGCAGCTCCAGCCGCTCGACGAGCAGCCAGGCGGCGTTCATCGGCCACATCACCAGCCAGAGCCAGACGCCGTAGGCCTCCCCCACGAACGCCGCGCGGTCGTCGCTGGTCGGCACCGCCCACAGCGGCGCGTGCTGTCCGGCCGCCTCGACCTCGACCGAGCTCGGGCCGGAGATGACGTCTCCCGGGTCCAGCCCCGGCAGGCCGGCGTACCCGCAGCCGACGCCGGTGCCGGGCTCCTCGGCGACCAGTACCAGCTCGGCGGAGCCGCCGAGGGGAGCCGGCCCGGCACAGTCGACGACGATCGCCCGGGCCCCCGGCTCACCGCCCCACGCCAGCCCGGTGACCGCCCACCCCGGCGGCACCGGGTCGGGGACCCACGCCGGGACGCGGGCGTCAGCGGTGACCGCCGCGATCGCGTCGTGCGCGACCAGAGCGGTGTGGTGCAGCGGCGTGACGGCGCCGTGCAGGTGACACCAGGCCTGTGCCTCGGAACCGTGGCGGACGACCAGCGGCTCACCGCAGCGCGGGCAGACCGGGGACGCACTCATCGGGGACACGGTCGCGGGAGCGGCCCGAATCGTCAAGCGCAGCGCAGCCGGGCGACTTCGCGGGGTGGCGCGTCCCGGTCACGGGCGGCCGGGACGAGCCCTGCGTAGCCTCCGGGGATGACCGCTGCCGAGCCCCCGGTGGTGCCCTGCGTCGGCGCGATCGTGCACGATCCCGCTGGCCGGCTGCTGCTGGTGCGCCGGCGCAACGCCCCGGGCCGCGGTCTCTGGTCGGTGCCCGGCGGCCGGGTGGAGCCGGGCGAGACCGTGGCGGCCGCCGTCGAGCGCGAGGTCCTGGAGGAGACCGGGCTGCGGGTGCGCGCCGGCGCTGAGGTGGGCCGGATCCGCATCGACGGCGGCGCGGTCGTCTACGACGTCGTCGACATCGCCTGCGGCCTGGTGGACGCCGACGTCCGACCGGTGGCCGGCGACGACGCGGCCGACGTCGTCTTCGCGGACGCGGCGACGCTCGCCGGGCTGTGCTGCACGCCCCGGCTGGTGGAGACGCTCCGCGGCTGGGGGGTGCTGCCGGGCTGAACCGGCCGGCACGCCCCGCCGCGAGCGGATCAGCCGCGGGGTGCGGGCTCGGGACGGCCGGGCTGCTCGCCGCCGCGGGCCTCCCCGTAGGAGCGCTTGGGCACCATCACCTTGCGGCGGAAGATGCAGACGACCGCGCCGTCCTGCTTGTAGCCGATGGTCTCGACGTGCACGACGCCCCGGTCGTCCTTGGACTTCGACGGCGTCTTGTCGAGGACCGTGGTCTCGCCGTAGATGGTGTCGCCGTGGAAGGTGGGGGCGACGTGCCGGAGGGACTCGATCTCCAGGTTGGCGATCGCCTTGCCCGAGACGTCCGGAACGCTCATGCCCAGCAGCAGTGAGTAGATGTAGTTCCCGACGACGACGTTCTTGCCGAAGTCGGTCGTCTTCTCCGCGTAGTTCACGTCCATGTGCAGCGGGTGGTGGTTCATCGTGAGCAGGCAGAACAGGTGGTCGTCGTACTCGGTGACGGTCTTCCCGGGCCAGTGCTTGTAGACGGCCCCGACCTCGAACTCCTCGTAGTACCGACCGAACTGCATCTGCTGGCTCCCGACGTCGACGCTCGTGCGGGTCGGCGGCAGCGCACGGGCCCACCGGAGCGGGCGCCCGCGACGACGCACCGGTGACCCGTCTGGACGGGTGGTGATCCTACGGCCGACTCAGAGGAGCTCGAGCGCGGGACCGATCTCCTGCGTCGCGTACCAGCCCAGCTCGTGCCCCTCGGCCTGGTCGACGACGAACTGCGCGTCGTCGCTGCCGAGGTCGGCCTCGAGCACGACCTCCACCGCGGCCCGCACGTCCTCCTCGGCCTCGGCGGCGTCGATGTGCGCGCTGGCCACGTCGGCGAGGCCGATCTCGTGCTGCACCCGGGCGGCGCCCCGCTCGACGTGCGGGTCGTCCATGGCCGTCACCGCGCCGTCGGGCACGTCGGCGGCCAGCACCACCCGACGGCGTGCGGCGAAGGGGTCCAGGTCGAGCAGCCGCAGGCTCGCCCGCGCCGCCGCGAGCAGCGCGGCGTATTCCAGCTCCTCGGTGTCGGCCCCGGCGTCGCTGAGCGCGTAGAACTCACGCAGCTGCGGCGTCACCGCGAAGACGGTCTGCGGACCGGGCAGCCGCCCCTCGTCCACGAGCGTCCGCAGCACGGTCGTCGTCGCCGGCAGGTAGACGCGCACCCGGCTGACCTCCTTCGTCGATGGAAGGACGACCGTAGCCGCCCGCCCGGACGCCGGCTCAGACCGAGGTCTCGACCAGCTCCGCGACCTGCTGCTCGATGAGGTCCGCGAGCACCTCGACGTCGCCGACGCTGTCCCGGTCGGCGTTCAGGCCGAAGAAGACCCTGCCGTCGTAGGACGTCATGCCGATCGACAACCCCTGCCCCGCGGCCAGCGGCACCACCGGGAACACCTCGAGCATGCGGCCGCCGGCCGCGTACAGCGGCACCTGCGGGCCGGGCACGTTGGTGACCACGAGGTTGAACAGCCGCCGGGAGAGCCCCCGCGCGGCGCGGGCGCCGAGCGCGTGCAGCGTGGAGGGGGCGAACCCGCTGAGCGCGATGAGGCTGTCGGCGCCGACCGACTTCCCGTGCTGGGTGACCCCGCGCATGGCGTACGTGAGCCGAGCGAGCCGGACGCGCGGGTTGGGCTCGCCGACGGGCAGGTCCACCAGGTGGGAGGACACCTGGTTGCCGGCCGACCCGTCCTCGTCCTGCACCGACACCGGGACGAGGGCGCGCACCGACGTGCCCCCGACCACGGGCTCGCCGCGGGACAGCAGCCACTCCCGCAGCGCACCGGCGACGACGGTCAGCAGCACGTCGTTCACCGTCCCGCCGTGCGCCTTGCGCACCCGCTTGAGGTCGTCGAGGTCGGCGCAGGCGACCGCGACCCGGCGCTGCCGGCCGATGGGGGCGTTGAGCGGGCTGTGCGGAGCCGGGAGGATCGCCGAGCGCGCGGTCCGCACCAGCCCGCCGGCCACGCCGCCGATGCGCACGGCGGTGGCGCGGGCGTCGGTCACGGCCGAGCGCGCCAGCCCGACCAGTGACGACGGCCGCTGCCGGTACTCCTCGAGGGCCGACCACACCAGCTGCACGCCCGAGGGCGGCCGCCGCGGCCGCCACTCCGCCGGACCGGGTGCCGGCGCGTCCGGGGAGACGTCGAGCAGCACCTGGCCGATGTCGACGGCGCCGAGCCCGTCGACGAGGGCAGGGTGGGTCTTGGTGATCACCGCGACCCGGTTCCCGCTGAGCCCCTCGACCAGGTACGCCTCCCAGAGCGGGCGGGAGCGGTCCAGCGGCCGGGAGGTCAGCCGGGATACCAGGTCCAGCAGCTGCTCCTCCGTGCCCGGCCGGGGGAGCCCGGAGCGCCGCAGGTGGTAGTCGAGGGCGAAGTCCGGGTCGTCGACCCACACCGGATTCCCCAGATGGCCGGGGATCTCCGCGACCCGCTGCCGGTACCGCGGCACCAGGGACAGCCGCCCCTCGATCAGCGCCGCCAGCGCGTCCACACCGCCGGGAGGCTCCTCGAGGACCAGCACCCCGCCGACGTGCATGGGCGTGCCTGGTCCCTCCAGGTAGAGGAACGAGGCCTCCAGGGTGCTCAGCCGCTCGACCATCGTTCTCCTCACGGGCCGGGGCCTCACGCTACGACGGCGGGGGGATGTCGGACAGTCGGGCGCTCAGCCGGCCCGGCGGCTCCGCCAGGGCCCGCGCCGGCCGGCAGCGGGGACGCCGGCGCCGGCCAGCTCGGCAGCCAGGGTGCGCAGCTCCGTGCGCAGGGCCGAGCCCGGGGCGACCTCGGCGAGGGTGCGGCCGGCCGCCAGGGCGGCGTCGGTCGCCCGCCGGTCCGCCGGGAGGAACCACCGCGGCCGCCGGCCGGTGAAGCGCTCGAGCGCGTTCCCGACCTCCCGGCGCGGATCGCCGGGCACGGGCCCCCGGCGCAGCTGGTTGACCACCAGCTCGGGCTCCACCCCCGGGAGGACGTCGCGGAGCTGGTCCAGCGCACGCACGCACCGCTGGAGTGCCACGGGGTCGGCGCCGGAGACGCACAGCACGGTGTCGGCGTGCTCGAGCACGGCGAGGGTGGCGCCGTTGCGGCGCGGGGCGGCGGTGTCGAACGAGAGCTCCTCGTCGTCCTCCACGCTGAACGCGCAGTCGACCACGGTCAGCTCCGCTACCCGGCGGGCCTCCTCCAGCACCGTGCCGACCGCGCCCGACCGCAACTCGGGCCAGCGGTCCGCTCGAGCCGGACCGGTCAGCACCTGCAGCTGCGGGCGCACCGCCCACGCCAGCGCGACCAGCGACGGACCGTCCAGCACTCCGGCCGCCGCCTGCCGGGCCGCACCCGCGAGCCCGGGCGACTCGTCGAGCAGCCCCAGCACCTGAGCGACCACCCCGCCGTAGACGTCGGCGTCCACGAGCAGCGACGAGGTTCCCAGCCGGGCGGCCTCGTCGGCGAGCCCGACCGCGACGGTGGTGCGGCCGGGTGCACCGGTCGGGCCCCACACGGCCACCACCCGACCCCGGCCGCCGGTCGGCGGCTCGGGCTGGACCGGCGTCCCGGGCAGCGGCAGGGCCGCGCGCGGATCGGCGACGTCGTGGCCCGCGGCCGGGACGCCGGCTACGGCGTCGCGCAGCGCGCGGGCGATGACCTCCGGATCGGCGTCGGCCGGCAGCACATGGGCGACCCCGAGCTGGCGCAGCCGCAGCCCCGCCGGCTCGTCGCCTGGCTCGACCAGCCCCACGACCGCGACCCCGGCTGCGTGCAGCCGGGCCACGGCGTCTCCGTCGAGGCGGCGCAGCTCCGCGGACAGCAGGGCCGCCTGCCCGGTGCCGGTCGCCGCGGCGGCCAGCAGGTCGGAGACGTCGACGCAGCGACGGACGACGGCGACCCCGTGATCGTCCCGGTCCAGTGCGCCGACCAGTTCCGACTCCCAGCCAGCGCCGGTGACGGCGGTGAAGACCTGCAGCGTCATCAGCCGGCCGGTCCCGCCGGCGCGGGCACGCCCTCCGGTGCCGGCGCCAGCGTGGCGGTGGTCGTGGTCCGGGTCGGGGACACCGGCCGCTCCGCCGCGTCCGCTCCGGCGGCATGGGCGACGACCACGAGCGGCCGACCGGCGATGGATGCGAGCACGTCGGCCGCTTCGCCGGCAGCCACGCTGATCACGACCTGCACGGTCGTCGTCGGGGTGGACAGGACGCCGTCGGCTGCCCCCGACAGCGCCTGCACGGGAGCTGCGCCGACGACCAGGGTGACGCTGCCGACGGCGGCACCCGAGGCGCCGGCTGCGGGATCGGCCACGGCGTAGACGTCGACCACCTGTCCCCGCCGGAGCCCCGGCGGCACGTAGCCGGCCTGGACCGGCAGCGCCAGCTGCACCAGCTCCGACGGCTCCTCGAGCGCCGAGCGGGGCAGGAGCTCCCCGGCCCGCACGCCCCGGGCGAGCGTGCGCCCCTCCGGCCGGGTGCTCCCCGACAGATACGCCTCCGCCGTCCCGTCGAGGCGGACGTCGACCACCACGAGGTCGTCGGCGGTGATCTGCGTGCCGGCCGCGAGGTCGTCCGCGGCGCTCCAGACCGGCACCGTCGCGTCCGCGGCGCTCACCACCCGTGCGCCGAGCAGGACCGAGGCGAGGACGAGCAGGATGCCCAGCACCAGCCGCAGGTCCAGCCAGCCCGGGGCCCCGACCCGCCGCGGGGTGGGGCCGGCCGGCAGCTCGGTGGTCTCCGGGACGGTGCCCGGGTTGCGCACGGCGGTCACGCCACCTCATCTCTGCCAGCACGCCGGGCGCCGGGTTCGGCGCACCGGCCCGCGGTTGCGGACCGTTGCCGGCGTTCGGATGCAGATGATGCGACACGATGACGTCCTCGTGCATCGGTCATCCACACGTTCGTGTGTGGACAGCGCTCCGGACCACCGGCACGGCTGACAGACTGGTCCGCGAACGGAGGGAGACGCCGATGCCCACACCCCGCTTCCTGACCCTCGACGACGTCGCGGAGATCCTCAACGTCTCCTGGTCGCAGGCCTACGCGCTGGTCCGCCGCAAGGAGCTGATCGCCATCCAGATCGGTGGGCGCGGACAGTGGCGCATCGAGGTGGACGAGCTGGAGCGGTTCATCCAGCAGAAGTACGCCGAGGCCCGCGCCGGCGTCGTCCCACCGGAGCCCGCGCCGGCCGCCGGCGACGCGACGGCGGAGGCTTCCGAACAACGCGTCTGACCGTTCAGTCCCAGCCGGGCACGAGGGTCCGGACCACCGCCACGGCGTCGATGACCACCGCCT
The DNA here is from genome assembly GCF_054051055.1 of Blastococcus sp. SYSU DS0973. Taxonomy (NCBI): domain Bacteria; kingdom Bacillati; phylum Actinomycetota; class Actinomycetes; order Geodermatophilales; family Geodermatophilaceae; genus Blastococcus; species Blastococcus sp. SYSU DS0973. The sequence goes on along the minus strand of NZ_JBJHAN010000004.1, from coordinate 42,576 downwards.
GCACCTGCCGCACCGCCGCCGGCCGGCGCGGCTGGTCCGCGTGGTGCTCGGCGAGCTCGACGTGGTCGGCGCCCACCCGGTCGATCGTGCCGGTCAGCACTGCGCCGTCGTCGAGCAGGACCTGGACGGCGCTGCGGTCGCGCGCGAGCCCGCGCAGCGCACGACGGAGGTCCAGCCGTGCCCGCACCGCGCCGTCCTCCCGCTCGGGCGCGGTCCACCGGCCCAGCCCGGCGACCGCTCGCACCGCGCCCATCGCCACGAGCTCCTCACGTCCACGTTCACCGGCGAGCAGCAGCCAGTCGACCCCGAGGTCGGTGAGCACGCCGCTGACGCGGCCCGCCCCTCGACAGGTCAGCACGAGCTCCGCCCCGATCGATCCGCCCAGGCGGTCGACCAGCCGGACCGCCCCCATCTCCGCGCGGGCGCGCGAGGCCCACTCCGCCCTCGACTCCGCCTCCGCCGCAGCCTCGAACTGCACCTGCAGGTCCGCGAAGAGCTGCTGCCACCGCATGCCCTCACCTCCGCCGACAGCGTAGATGCCAACGTTAGCTTGCGTTTGATCGCGTTTGATTGCTTTAGTGATCCTCCATAGACGCGGAGGAGGCATGGATGTCAGCACGACGCCTGGTCGGGACGGCGTTGGGCATGGCCGGCATCGCTGCTGCGCTGGCGGTGCTGACCCCCGCCCTGCCCGAGTCCTTCTCCGCCGTCGGGGCGGCCCAGCGCACGGCTGACGCAGCCGGCGCCGACGTCCTGGTCCTGCACGTCGTCGGGCTGCTGGCCTGGCTGGTGTGGGCCTGGGGGTCGCTCGGACTGCTGCTGACCGCGCTGTCCGCGGTACCGGGTGCGGCCGGCACGGTCGCCGACGGGGCCCTCGGGGCGCTGCTCCCACGCGGCGCCCGCCGGGCCGCCGCGCTCGCCCTGGGTATCGGCCTCGGGATCGCCCCACCCGCCCTGGGAGCGGCGGTGACCGTGCTCGCCGCGACGCCGGCCGCAGCCTCGGACGACGTCCCGCCCACCACCTCGGCGACGGGGAGCCCCGCACCCGACTGGCCGGTTCCCCCGTCGGCCACAGCGGCGACGGACGACGACCACCGCGACGGGGACGTCGTCCCCGACTGGCCCGACGTACCCGCGGCCGGCGAGCACGTCGTCGTCCGGGGCGACTGCCTCTGGGAGATCGCCGAGCGCCGCCTGGCGGCGGACTCCAGGCGCGCACCCTCCGCCGCCGAGGTGACCAGGGCCGTCCAGGCGTGGTGGGCGGCCAACGCCGACGTGATCGGGCCCGATCCCGACCGGCTGCTGCCCGGCCAGGTGCTGCGCCCTCCCCTCCAGCCGTGACCCACCTGTCCCCCCACCGACCGCCAGTACCGGGAGCCCCGATGACCGCACCGTCCCGCACCGTCGCGCCCGCCGGGCGCCCTGCCATCCGCCTCACCGTCGTCCCTACGCCGCAGCCGCCCCTGGGGCCGCGGCCGGCCCTGCGCCTGGTGGACCTCGGGCGGCCGATCCCCTCCGCGGTCCCGCGGCCCGGCCCGCGCCCGCGGCTGCTGTCGACCGCCACCCCCCGCGACGAGTTCGGGCCGGTCCTGTCGAGCCGGGCCGAGCTCCCGCTGGCAACCGAGGCGGCCCGGCGGCTCGTGACCACCGCGCTGGAGGCCCTGGTCGGGCGGCGGCCCCTCGCCCAGGTGCGCCCCCTCACCACGGCCGGGGTCTACGCGGCCCTGTCCGCCGGCCGCCGACCGCGGTGGTGCGCCGAGGGGAACGCCCCGCTGGTGATCGGCCGGGTGCGGGTGTGCGAGCCGGTGGACGGGGTCGCGGAGATCAGCGCCGTCGCCCACCGCGGCGGGCGCGCGCACGCCGTCGCGGCACGGTTGGAGGGCATCGACGGGCACTGGCGGTGCACGGCCCTGCAGATCGGCTGAGTCCCCGGGCACACCGGCCACGCAGCACGACGCCCCATCGACCGGTCGGTCGGCGGGGCGTCATCGCTCCGGCCCGGCTGCGGCCGGTCGATCCCTCAGCCGCCGCCAGCCGCGCCGTGGCACTGCTTGTACTTGCGGCCCGATCCGCACGGGCAGGGTGCGTTGCGCGGGGTCTCCTTGGTGCCGGAGACAGTCGCGGTCTTGGCGGCCTTCGCCCGTCCACCCTCGGCCGGGGAGGCGTCGAGGCTGGGCGCCGAGTAGGTCAGGTTCTCCTGGGGGCGCGGCTGATCGAGGCCCTTGACGGCGAGGGTCGAACCGGTGCCCGAGGAGGACGCCTCGTCGGCCGCGGACCCGTCCGCCGGGGCGGTCGCCGCCGGAGCAGCCGCCGGAGTGGTCGCCGCCGGAGCAGCCGCCGAGGCGGTCGCTGTCGGAGCAGCCGCCGGGGCAGCCGGGGACGCAGCCGGGGCCGCCGGGGGCGTCGACGAGCGGCGGGCCGTCGCGGCGGCCGCGGTGCCGGCAGCCGCCTTGGTCGCCGTCGCCTGACGGGCCAGCACCTTCGCCGTGCCGGCCTGGGCCGCGGCGAGCGCCTTGGCCTCGGCCTCGGCCTGCTTGGCCTTGGTCTCGGCCTCCTGCTCCTCCTTGGTCTTCACCTCGAGGTTGAACAGGAAGCCGACCGACTCCTCCTTGATGCCGTCGAGCATCGCCACGAACATGTCGTAGCCCTCGCGTTGGTACTCCACGACCGGGTCGCGGTTGGCCATCGCACGCAGGTGGATGCCGGCCCGCAGGTAGTCCATCTCGTAGAGGTGCTCGCGCCACTTGCGGTCCAGCACGCTCAGCAGCACCCGCCGCTCGAGCTCGCGCATGACCTCCGAGCCCAGCGCGGCCTCGCGCTCCTCGTAGGCGCGGCGCACGTCGTCGAGCATCGTCTGCTTGAGGTCCTCGGCGGAGAGGTCGGACTGCTCGCCGCCGGCCTTCTGCTCGATCAGCTCGTCGATGGTGAGACCGACCGGGTACAGGGCCTTGAGGCCGGTCCAGAGCTGGTCGAGGTCCCAGTCCTCGGCGTACCCGGTCTCGGTCGCACCGTCCACGTAGGCGCTGATGACGTCGTCGACCATCGTGGCGACCTGCTCGTGCAGGTCGGCGCCGTCGAGCACCCTGCGGCGCTCGTCGTAGATGACGGTGCGCTGCCGGTTGAGCACCTCGTCGTACTTGAGGACGTTCTTGCGGACCTCGAAGTTCTGCTGCTCGACCTGGGTCTGCGCCGAGAGGATCGCCCGGCTGACCATCTTCGACTCGATCGGCTGGTCGTCGGGCACTCGCAGCGTGTTCATCATCGACTCGAGCATCGGCCCGTTGAACCGGCGCATCAGGTCGTCCCCGAGGGAGAGGTAGAACCGCGACTCCCCCGGGTCGCCCTGCCGGCCGGAGCGGCCGCGCAGCTGGTTGTCGATCCGGCGGCTCTCGTGCCGCTCGGTGCCCAGCACGTACAGGCCGCCGGCCTCGGCGACCTCCTCGTGCTCCGCCTTGACCTGCGCCTTGGCCGCCTCGAGCGCCTCGTCCCAGGCAGCCTCGTACTCCTCCGGGGTCTCCGTCGGCGTCAGGCCCCGGGCGCGCAGCACCTCGTCGGCGATGAACTCGGCGTTGCCGCCGAGCTGGATGTCGGTGCCGCGGCCGGCCATGTTGGTGGCGACGGTGACCGCCCCCGGCCGGCCGGCCCGGGCGATGATCGACGCCTCCCGGGCGTGGTTCTTGGCGTTGAGCACCTCGTGCGGGATGCCCCGCCGGAGCAGGTACTTGGCCAGCACCTCGGACTTCTCGACGCTCGCCGTGCCCACCAGCACCGGCTGGCCGGCCTCGTGCCGCTCGGCGATGTCGTCGACGACGGCGTCGAACTTCGCCTTCTCCGTCTTGTAGATGACGTCGGATCTGTCCTGCCGGACCATCGGCCGGTTGGTCGGGATCGGCACGACACCCAGCGAGTAGGTCTGGTTGAGCTCCGCCGCCTCGGTCTGGGCGGTCCCGGTCATCCCCGAGAGCTTGTCGTAGAGCCGGAAGTAGTTCTGGAGGGTGATCGTGGCGAGCGTCTGGTTCTCGTCCTTGATCTTCACCTTCTCCTTGGCCTCGATGGCCTGGTGCATGCCCTCGTTGTAGCGGCGGCCGGCCAGCACGCGGCCGGTGAACTCGTCGACGATCAGCACCTCGCCGTTGCTGACGATGTACTGCTGGTCCTTCTTGAACAGCTCCTTGGCCTTGAGGGCGTTGTTCAGGTAGCTGATCAGCGGTGTGTTGGCCGCCTCGTAGAGGTTGTCGATGCCGAGCTGGTCCTCGACGAACTCCACGCCCTCCTCGGTGACGGCGACGGTGCGCTTGTCCTCCTCCACCTCGTAGTGGACGTCGCGCTTCATCATCGGCACCAGCCGGGCGAACTCCCCGTACCACTTGGCGCTGGTCTCGGCCGGGCCACTGATGATCAACGGGGTGCGGGCCTCGTCGATGAGGATGGAGTCGACCTCGTCCACGATCGCGTAGTGGTGCCCGCGCTGCACGAGGTCGGCCTTGCTCCACGCCATGTTGTCGCGCAGGTAGTCGAAGCCGAACTCGTTGTTCGTGCCGTAGGTGATGTCGGCGGCGTACTGCTCGCGCCGCACCGAGGGCGCCTGCCCGGACAGGATCGTGCCGACCGACAACCCCATGAACCGGTGCACCCGGCCCATCCACTCGGCGTCGCGCTTGGCCAGGTAGTCGTTGACCGTGACGACGTGCACGCCCTCGCCGGTCAGCGCGTTGAGGTAGGCCGGCAGGACGCCGGTCAGCGTCTTGCCCTCACCGGTGCGCATCTCGGCGATGTTGCCCAGGTGCAGGGCGGCCCCGCCCATGAGCTGGACGCGGAAGTGGCGCTGCCCGAGGGTCCGGGTGGCCGCCTCGCGGACCACCGCGAAGGCCTCCGGGAGCAGGGCGTCGAGGGACTCCCCGTCGGCGTACCGTGCCTTGAACTCATCGGTCTTCGCGCGGAGCTCCGCGTCGGAGAGGTCCGTGTAGTCGTCGGCGAGCGACTCGACCGCATCAGCGATTCTGCCCAGCCGTCGGACGAGCTTGCCCTCACCGGCACGGAGGATCTTCGAGAACACCACGCCCCCAGCGTAGGCGGCGACGCCAGCACGGTGGTCCGCGACGCGGAGGCACCTCCCCCGACGCCCCGGAGGGGCCGCTGCGCGCTCCGGGTACCGGTGGGATCGCGCCGGGTGCACCGTCCGGCGTCCGGCCTAACCTGCACCCGTGCCGCACGACCTGGACGACCTCGGCCCCGGCCTGCTCACCTTCCTCACCGAGCGCCACCTGGCGACGCTGACCACGCTACGGCGCGACGGCACCCCGCACGTCGTACCGGTGGGCGTCACCTACGACGCCGCGACGAGGACGGCGCGGGTGATCACCTCCGGTGGCTCCGCGAAGGCGCGCCACGTGCGGGACGGGCAGGGCCGCGTCGCCGTCTGCCAGGTCGACGGCCGGCGCTGGGTCACCCTGGAGGGAACGGCGGTGGTGCGGGAGGACGCCGCCTCGGTCGCCGACGCCGTCGCGCGCTACGCGGCCCGGTACCGCCAGCCCCGGGAGAACCCGGCGCGGGTGGTCCTCGCGATCACGGTCGACCGCATCCTCGGCAACGCATGAGCATCGGGCGGTGACGCTCGACCTCGCCGCCGTGGACCTGACCGCCGAGACCGTGCACACCGACCGGCTCGTGCGGCGCGGTCCTGTTCGGCGGGGTCGCCGCGGGCCGACCCGGCGGTCGGGCGGGGGTGCGGGCGGCCGCACCCCCGCGGGGGGGCGGGCGGGGGGGGGGGCGCCCGCCCCCCCCCCCGCGGTCAGACGCCGGCCGAGGTGGCCGCCGGCTGCCCGGCCGGTGCGGCGCCGTCCGGGGACACGGGGGCGAGCCGGATCAGCCCGTAGTCGTAGGCGTGCCGGCGGTAGACCACGGTCGGCACGCCGGTGTCGGCGCACTGGAACAGGAAGAAGTCATGGCCGACCAGCTCCATCTCGTGGAGGGCCTGGTCGACGGTCATGGGCGTCGCGGGATGGTGCTTCTCCCGCACCACCCGCCCGGGCAGGTGCTCGTCCAGGTCGGTGACGTGCGGCCCGGAGGCGAGCTCGCGGTCGAGCTCGAGCTGCTGCTCGATGCTCAGCTCGGGATGCCCTGCGTCCAGCGCCGCGCCGGTCAGGCGGACGCTGTCGGGGGTCCGGCGACCGTGGTGCACCCGGCGGCGGTCGGCCGCCCGGCGCAGCCGGTTGTCCAGCTTCGCCGACGCCAGGTCGAGGGCGGCGTAGAAGTCGGGGCCGGCCGCCTCGGCGCGGACGACGGGCCCCTTGCCGCGGAGGGTGATCTCCACCCGCTGGCAGCTGGCCGCCTGCCTGGGGTTCTTCTCGTGGAACAGCTCCACGTCGATGCGGGAGAGCTTGGCGTCGAACCGTTCCAGCTGACCGACCTTGTCCTCGACGTGCTGTCGGTAGTGCTCAGGCACCTCGACGTTGCGACCACGGACCACGATCTCCATGAGACCTCCCGGTTGGAGCGGGGATTGGGTCGCTTCGACGCTAGTCGCTCCTCCCGGGGTCCGACAGTCGATCGAGGTCGTGCGGGAGGACGGCCCCGGACCGGTACGCGCCCGGGCCGCTCGGGCCGCGGACCGGGCCTCCCGGCTCCCGGGGAGTGGCCGCCACGACCGCCGCGACGACCGGGGGCGCGGCCGGGCCGGTGCCGGCGGCGAGCACCGCCGCCGCCTCGGTGAGAGTGGCGCCTGTGGTCACCACGTCGTCGACCAGGACCAGCAGCGCAGCCGCCGGCTCGCGGCCGGGGTCGAGCGCGAACGTGCCGGCGAGGTTCGCCCGCCGCTCGGCGACGGTGAGCCCCGCCGAGTCACGGATCCGGCCCCGGCGCCGCAGCGCCCGGCGCTCGGCGGCGATCACGCCGACGGCGCGCAGCTCGGCCACCGCCCGCGCGGTCAGCTCCCGCACGTGGTCCCGGCCACGGGCGCGGACGGCGGCGGGCGAGGCGGGCACCGGCACCAGCAGCACCGGCGGCTCGCCGCCGACCCCCAGGCGGACGGCGGCGACGGCGAGCGCGAGCGCGGTCCCCAGCGGCGCGGCCAGCTCCGCCCGCCCCTGCTCCTTGAAGGCGTTGACCACCGGACGGACCGGCCCGGCGTAGGCGCCGGCCGCGACGGTCGGCGGAAAGCCGTGCGGAAAGCGCCGGGGCTGCGCGAGCCGTGGTGCGGCGAGCAACCGGGCGCAGCCGGTGCACAGCACCGGTCCGGGCACTCCGCAGCCCGCGCAGGTGCGGGGCAGCACCAGGTCGGCGAGCGCCGCCAGCACCGGGAGGACCACCCCGCCAGCCTCCCGCCCCTACGCCTGCGCCGACACTGCACGCGGAGACCTGTGGACGTGGTCCTCCCGGGCCCCCCGCCTGTGGGCCACGACCCGTTTTGCTCAGAGCGGGTAGAACGGCGCCGTCCCCGGCAGCGGCTCGGCGCCGCGGACCAGGGTGACCCAGGTGCCTCCGGCCAGCTGCCAGACGGTGTCACCGGCGCTCACCAGCGCCTCGCGCAGCGGCGCGACGCCCAGCGAGGTCGGCTGGCTGGGCAGGCCGGACGTCGGCACGAGGGCCAGCCCCCAGCCGTCGACCCCGACCGAGTACGGAACGATGCGGTCCTCCCCCTCGTCCCCGGCCAGGACCAGCAGGTCGCCGCTGTCCCGCCAGCCCACGTCGATGACGCCGGCCAGCGTCGGGGCCACGTTCCGCAGGTCGCGCAGCACCACGGCGCCGTCGTCGGAGCGGACCACGGTGCCCACGTGCAACCGCCGACCCTGCGGCCCGTCGACCACGACCGCGGCCCGGACGCCGTCCGGCGAGAGCTGCAGCACCTCGGCCCGGCCCAGACCGGCGAGGGTGGGGGCGGCGACCGGCTGCGGCGGCCCCCCGGCCGGCACGCGGACGATCTCGGCGCCGTCGCGCACCATCCAGGCCTCGGTGCGGGTGGCCGCGACGGTGGGGGCGCTCAGCGTGCGGGCGCTCAGCACCGGGGCGAGCTCCCCGCCGTAGGGACCGGCGAGCAGCGTGGCGCCGTCCGGGTCGGTGCGCACGCCGGCCAGGAAGGAGAGCCGACCGCTGGCCGCATCGGCGGCGATCGCCGCGCTGCTGAGCCCGTAGACCCCCGTGCCCGCCGGGCCCGGGGCGGGTTCGCCGGCGGCGACCGTCCGCAGGGCCCCCGCCTCGATGTAGTGCCCGACCCCGTCGACCGGCACGGCGTCCGGGTCGAAGGAGGCCCAGTGCTCGACGGTCTGCTGCACCGGCACCCCACCCGGGGTCACCGGCTCACCGTCGAGCAGCACGACCACGTTGCTGATCCGCGGCTGGTCCAGCTGCGTCAGGTTCCACACCAGCTGCGCGCAGATCTCGGCCAGCAGCGGTGAGGGCTCGGCCGGCAGGCCGGTGAGCTCCACGGTCGCCGTCTGGCCGTCGACGACGACCGCGCGGGCCAGTTGCACCCCGCTGAGCGGGTTGCGGACGCCGGCCGCCAGCGGAGCCGACGGGCCGGTGATCAGCCGCTCGACCAGCGCCGTGGGCTGGGACCCGCCCCGGATGAAGTACCTCGGGTCCGGGACGACGCGCTGCGCCGTCCAGTCGAGGAAGTACGCCGAGACGCCGTCGTAGAGCCGGCGGAAGTCCGGCTCCAGCATGATCAGGCCGTCGGGCGGGTCGCTGATCCGCCACTCGCCGTCGACCTGCTGCAGGCTGAACGTACGGGTGAACAGCCCCCGGTCGGCCACGGTGAACACGCCGCGCGGATCGACCGTCCCGATCAGGTTGGCGGTCACCGTGACGGCACCGGCGTCGGTGGTCACCACGGCGAAGTCGGTGCCGATGACGCTGATCCCGCTCTCGTCGGTCCAGCTCTCGGCCGGCTCGGGCGCGAGGTACTGGCGGGCGACCGGGTGCCGGCGGACCGCGCTGGCCGCGGCGTCGATGAAGCCGCGCACGATCTCCTCGGCACTGGCACCGGCCTCCGGTGGCAGTGGCTCGATGCCGACCGCCTCCGCCACCCGGGCCGGCGCCTGGGTGATCTCGACGACCGGGGAGCTCGACGGCACCGTGGAGCACGAGGCCAGGGGCAGCACGGCCGCGAGCACCGCCACGGCGAGCGACCTGCCCCGGCTCACCGCGGCACCCCTGGCCGACGCAGCTTGACCGGCCGCAGCGGGAGCGGCGAGCTGGTCAGGTCCGCGCCCGCCACCAGCGGCAGGGTGAGCCGGAACTGCGCGCCGGCGCCGGGCTGGCCCCAGACCTGCAACCACCCGCCGTGCAGGCGGGCGTCCTCGAGGCTGATCGACAGGCCCAGCCCGCTGCCGCCGACCGTGCGCACCCGGGAGGGGTCCGCCCGCCAGAACCGGTCGAACACGTGCTGGGCCTCGCCGGAGCTGAGGCCCACCCCGTGGTCGCGGACGGTGACCGCCGCAGCGGAGCGGTTGGCCGCCAGGGTGATCTCCACCGGGTGCCCCGAGCCGTGCTCGATCGCGTTGCCGACGAGGTTGCGCAGGATCCGCTCGACCCGGCGGGCGTCGACCTCGGCCAGCACCGCGTCGACCGGACGGGTCACCTGCAGCTCGCAGTCGTGCCGCTGGGCGAGCGAGGTCATCCCGTCGACGACGCGGCCGACCAGCGCCCCCATGTCGGTCGGCGCCGAGTCCAGCACGGCCGCGCCGGCGTCGTACCGGCTGATCTCCAGCAGGTCGGTCAGCAGGGCCTCGAACCGGTCGAGCTCGGCCCGCAGCAGCTCCGCGGAGCGGGCGACGTGGGCGGGGAAGTCGCCCCGCGCCTCGTGCAGCACCTCGGCGGCCATCTGCACGGTGGTCAGCGGGGTGCGCAACTCGTGGGAGACGTCGGAGGTGAACCGCTGCTGCAGCTGGGAGAGCCCCTCCAGCTGGGTGATCTGGCGCTGCAGGCTGTCGGCCATCGCGTTGAAGCTCGTCGCCAGCCGCGCCAGGTCGTCCTCGCCCCGGACCGCCATGCGCTCCTCGAGCTGTCCCTCGGCCAGCCGCTGCGCCGTGCCGGCCGCCTGCCGCACCGGGTCCACCACGAGCCGGGTGACCAGCACGCCGATGCCGACGACGAGGAGTGTGAGGGCGACGCCGCTGATCACCACGGTGCTGCGGATGAGCGAGAGGCTCTCCTGCTCCTGCTGGAGCGGAAAGACGTAGTACAGCTCGATCCGGTCGGGGCCGGTGGCGTCTCCGGTGACCGGCGCCCCCACCAGCAGGCTCGGCCGGGGCTCGCCGGAGGCGCCCGGGACCATGTCGTACTTGGAGGCCTGGCTGCCGGCGTCGACGGCGGCCCGCAGGTCCTGGGGCAGCGCCGTGTACAGCGGGCGGCGGTTGCTGGCCGTCCGGTCCCGGTCGCCGGTGCGGTAGACCATCACGACGTCGAAGTCACCGGCCGCGCCACCCCGGTCGAGCAGCTGGTTCACGGTGCGGGCCAGGGTGGTCCGGACGCTGGCCGCGTCGCCGGTGGCGATGCCGGCCACCTCGCTCTGGGCGTACACGACGCCGGCCTGCACCTGGTCGATGGCGGCCTGACGCTTCACGTCCAGGAGCTGGTCGCGGATCTGGCTGAACAGCACCATGCTCACGATGAGCACGACCGTGCCGGCCAGCAGCATGGTGATCGCGCCGATGCGCACCTGCAGCGACGACCGCCAGGTGTGCACGCCCCGGGTGGCCAGCTGCCGGAGGGTGACGCGCGCCCGTCGGCGGGCCCGTCCGGCGCGCCGGCGCAGGCCGCTGCGCGCCCGCACGAACCGGTCGCCCGCGCGGGGACCGCGACCGGTCTTCCCCGAGCGCTGCGGGGACCCGGCGTCCGTCTGTGGGCTCCGGGTGGCGGTCACCGCCCCAGTGTCACCCGGCCGGCGCCCGGTCCCGTTCCTCCGCGCCCGGTGCCGCTCACGGGGGACCCGCCTTGTAGCCCACCCCGCGCACGGTCAGGACGACCTCGGGCTTTTCGGCGTCGCGCTCGACCTTGGCCCGGAGGCGCTGCACGTGCACGTTGACCAGGCGGGTGTCGGCGGCGTGCCGGTAGCCCCAGACCTGCTCGAGCAGCAGCTCGCGGGTAAAGACCTGCCGCGGCTTGCGGGCCAGCGCCACGAGCAGGTCGAACTCCAGCGGCGTGAGCGCGATGGGCACGCCGTCCCGGGTGACCTGGTGCGCGGGCACGTCGATCTGCACGTCGCCGATGCTGAGGTTCTCCGCCTGCCCGGTCTCACCCCGACGCAGCTGGGCGCGAACGCGGGCCACCAGCTCGACGGGCTTGAACGGCTTGGTGACGTAGTCGTCGGCGCCGGCCTCCAGGCCCTGGACGACGTCGATCGTGTCGCCCTTGGCGGTGAGCATGACGATCGGCACGGTCGACTGCGTCCGGATGTCCTGGCAGATCTGCAGACCGTTGCGGCCGGGCAGCATCAGGTCCAGCAGGACCAGGTCGGGCCGGGTCTGCTGGAAGACGCCGACGGCGCGGTTGCCGTCGGAGACGAACGCCGGCTCGTACCCCTCGCGTCGCAGCACGATGCCGAGCATCTCGGCGAGGGCGGCGTCGTCGTCGACGACCAGGACACGGCCGCGGCTGGGTCCGTTCTGCGGAGCGGTAGGGGACACGGCGACCATTCTGCGCGACGGACCGCCCACAGCGCTCCGCCCCGCCCGAGAGGACCCCCGGGCGGGGCGGAACAGGTGCCGTGCTGATCAGGTCGCAGGTGACCCCGCTGGAGCGGCCCGCCTGCGGGGTCCCGCCCTGAGCGTGCGAAGGGTGGGGGGCAGGCGGGTCCCCTCAGTAGCGGTAGTGGTCGCTCTTGTAGGGACCCTCGACCGGGACGCCGATGTAGTCGGCCTGCACCTTGGTCAGCTCGGTGAGCTTCACGCCCAGCGCGCCGAGGTGCAGCCGCGCCACGTGCTCGTCGAGCTTCTTCGGCAGCACCGTGACGCCGGGGGTCCGCCCCTCGTAGGCGGCGCGGTTGTTCCACAGCTCGATCTGGGCGAGGACCTGGTTGGAGAACGAGGCGCTCATGACGAAGCTGGGGTGCCCGGTGGCGTTGCCGAGGTTCAGCAGCCGGCCCTCGGAGAGCACGATGATCGTGTGGCCGTCGGCGAACCGCCACTCGTCGACCTGCGGCTTGATCGTCGTCCGCTGGATGCCCGGGGTGCGGGCCAGGCCGGCCATGTCGATCTCGTTGTCGAAGTGCCCGATGTTGCCGATGATCGCCTGGTGCTTGGTCGAGGCGAGCTGCTCGGCCGAGATGATGTCCTTGTTGCCGGTGGCGGTGATGATGATGTCGGCCTTGCCGATGACCTCGTCCAGCGTGGTCACCTCGTAGCCGTGCATCGCCGCCTGGAGGGCGTTGATCGGGTCGATCTCGGTGATGATCACGCGGGCGCCCTGGCCGCGGAGGGACTCCGCGCAGCCCTTGCCGACGTCGCCGTATCCGCAGACGACGGCGACCTTGCCACCGATCATGACGTCGGTGGCGCGGTTGATGCCGTCGATCAGCGAGTGCCGGCAGCCGTAGAGGTTGTCGAACTTGCTCTTGGTCACCGAGTCGTTGACGTTGATCGCCGGGAAGAGCAGCCGGCCCTCACGGGCGAGCTCGTACAGCCGCATGACGCCCGTGGTCGTCTCCTCGGTGACGCCGGCGATGCCCTCGCCGATGCGGGTCCAGTACCCGCCGTCCTGGGCGAGCGTGCCGCGCAGCACGTCGAGGATCACGCCGTACTCCTCGGAGTCGGCCTCGGTGGTGTCGGGGACGACGCCGTCGGCCTCGAACCGGGTGCCCAGGTGGATCAGCAGGGTGGCGTCACCGCCGTCGTCGAGCAGCATGTTCGGGCCGACGACCGCGCCGGAGGAGTCACGGAACTCGAACAGCCGCTGGGTGCACCACCAGTACTCCTCCAGCGTCTCGCCCTTCCAGGCGAAGACGGGGACGCCGGCGGGCTGCTCGGGGGTACCGTCGCCGACGACGATCGCCGCGGCGGCGTGGTCCTGGGTGGAGAAGATGTTGCAGCTCACCCAGCGGACGTCGGCGCCCAGCGCCGTCAGCGTCTCGATGAGGACGGCGGTCTGCACCGTCATGTGCAGCGAGCCGGCGATGCGGGCGCCGGCCAGCGGCTGCTCGTCGCCGTACTCGGCGCGCAGCGCCATGAGGCCGGGCATCTCGTGCTCGGCGAGCTGGATCTCCTTGCGGCCGAAGCCGTACAGGGAGAGGTCGGCGACCTTGAAGTCGGCGTCGGTCAGCGTGCGGGTGCCAGTGCTGGCGGTCATGTCGCTCCAGTGTCCGCGCCCGGCCGTGAGCAGCCGGGCGCTACGGGGTCGTCGAGGAGAGCGAGCATGCCGAGGCTTCGGCGGGGCTCGTGCCGCCCTCCAGGATAGGGCGAGGCTGCCACGCATCCCACCCGTCGGCTCAGCGCTCGCAACCCACCCCGTCGCCGTCGCCGTCGAACGACGGACGCCAGCCCGGATCTCCGACCCGGATCGGGGCGGCTCCCCCGGCGCGGACGGCGGCGCAATCGGCGTAGAAGACCCCGCCCGCAGCAGCCGGCCCGGCGCCCGGGGCGGTCGTGACCGCCCCGGGCAACGGCTCGTCGGGGCAGGTGGCCAGCACGGTGGCCATGGCGTTCCGCTCCGCCTGGGTCACCCAGAGCCCGTAGCCGGCCTTCACCGCCACCTGCCGGGCGACGTACGCGCAGCGGTACGAGGTCGCCGGCGGCAGCCAGGTGGCGGCGTCGCCGGCGCCCTTCTGCATGTTCAGCGGACCGTCGACGGCCAGGAGGTTCAGCGGGTCGTTGGCGAAGGCGGTCCTCGTCGCGGCGTCCCACTGCTGGGCGCCCTTCTGCCAGGCGTCGGACAGCGCGACGACGTGGTCGATCTGCACGTCGTCGCTGGTGTCCTGGCCGCGCTGGAAGGCGATCGTCCGGCCGGAGTACGGATCGGCGAGCGTGCCGCTGAGAACCACGCAGTCCTGCGTGCCCGGCACGAACGTCTCGCCGGTGAGGTCACGGGCCAGGACGTCGTTGCGGGTGTCGCATCCGTTGCGGTCGGTGTCCACCCAGCCGGCGCCGAAGCGGTCGCGGTCGTAGCCGGTCCGGGCCGCACGCCCCTTCACCGCCAGCCCGTCCAGCGCGGCCGGCGCCGGGCCGGTCAGCGCCGCGGTGCCGTCGGTGCCGGACCCCCCGGTGGCCGCGGTCCCGTCGCCGCTCCCGGGGACGTCGACGGTGTCGCATCCGCCGCTCAGCGCCGCCGCGAGGCCGACGGCCAGGACGACGGCGAGCCGGCGCGGCCGGGATCCGGGGCGGACCTGCACGGAACTCCCCTCCCAGCCGGATCTGCGGACGCCCCGACGCTAGGCCGGTGGGTCGCCGGCCCTGCGGTGCAACGCCGGGGGGCGGGAGGTCAGCCGACGTTCGTCGTCGCCCGGTAGAGGACGGCGGGGCCGCGGGCGGTGACCGGTGCCCCGGCCGGGACGAACGCGGAGCGCCCCTTCTCCAGGGTCAGCTCGCCGTCGACCGAGGCGAGGACGGCCGCTCCCTCGGTGCAGAAGATCAGCTGCGGGCCACGGGTGGTCAGCGTGCCCGCCTGCTCGTCGAGCTGGCAGCGGGTGAGGTCGAAGTCCGTGACCGGCACGGGGTAGCGCAGGCCGCCGGGGCCCAGCACCGGGTGGAGCACCGGCACCCGGCCGTCGCTGAAGTCCAACACCTCGATCAGCGCCGCCAGGTCGACGTGCTTGGCCGTCAGGCCCCCGCGGAGCACGTTGTCCGAGCTGGCCATCACCTCCACCCCCGCGCCCGACAGGTAGGCGTGCAGGTTCCCCGCGGGGAGGAACACCGCCTCCCCCGGCGACAGCTTCAGGTGGTTGCACATCAACGAGATGACCACGCCCGGGTCGCCTGGGTAGGACTCGGCGAGGGTGGCCGCCCAGCGGTAGGTGTTGATGAACTCCGGGTCGTGCGCGGCGACGAAGGTGGCCGCCTTGGTCGCCACCACCTCCACCAGCTGCGTGCGCCGCTTGCCCGACAGCGCAAGCAGCTGCGGGATCGCGGCCCGCAGTCCACCGCGTGCCAGGGCGGCGATCGTGGGCTTGAGCTCGGGCACCTGCAGCTTGGCCAGGCAGTGCAGCGACTCCTCCACCGGCCGGAACCCGCAGAGGGCCTCGAACGTGGTCAGCGCGAGCAGCAGCTCCGGCTTGTGGAAGGGGTCCTTGAACGTGCGCGTCGGGTCGTCGTGCGGGATGCCGGCGGCCTCCTCGGCGGCGTAGCCGACCCGGGCCTGCTCCATCGTGGGGTGCGCCTGCAGCGACAGCGGGGTGTCCGCCGCGAGCACCTTCATCAGGAACGGCAGCCGGGGGCCGAAGCGCTCGAGCACCGCAGCGCCGAGCAGCGCCTCGGGATCCTCGGTGATCGCCTTGTCCAGCGGACGGCCGTCGGCGAGCGTGCTGGGCCCGTCCGGGTGCGCCCCGACCCACAGCTCCGCGTGCGGCCGGTCGGCGGGCACGGGCTCGCCCAGGAGTTCGGGGATGACGGTTCGGCTACCCCAGGGGTAGTACCGCACGCCGTTGCTGAGCTGCCACATCGTAGGGGCAGGTTACGTCGTCCACCCGGGATCGGGTACGCGCCGTCACCCCGCGGGGGAGGGTGCGTATGCCGGCGCGCTCAGACCGCGGCGCGCACGTCCGGCGCCCCGACGCGGGCCGCGTCCGCGGTCCGGTCGTCGGGCATGCGCTGCGACTCGCGCTCGGCGTCGACCCGGGCCGCGTAGTGGGTGACCTCCCGGGCGGTGCGCTCCTCGTCCCAGCCGAGGACGCCGGCCATCAGGGCCGCCGCCTCCGGAGCCGACTCGACCCCGCGGTGCGGCGTCTCGATGGAGATCCGCGTGCGCCGGGTGAGCACGTCGTCGAGGTGCAGCGCCCCCTCGGCCGCCACCGCGTGCACCACCTCCGCGGCGAGGTGGCCGGGGGAACCGGCCAGCGGACGGCCCAGCGCCGGATCGCTCCGCACCAGGTCGAGCACCGCCGTCACCTGGTCGCCGTGGCGCTGCAGCAGACGCGCGACGGCGTCCTCCGGGACCCCGTGCGCGGCGCCCAGCTCGCCCGCGCGGCCCCGCACGCCGGCCCAGCCGCGCGCGCCGACCAGCGGCAGCTCGGCAGTGCGCGAGCGCGGCGCACCCGGCAGCCGCTCGACGGCGGCGTCGACGGCGTCGGCGGCCATCACCCGGTACGTCGTGTACTTCCCGCCGGCCACGAGCACCAGGCCGGGTACCGGGGTGACGACGGCGTGCTCGCGGGAGAGCCGGCTGGTGTCGTCGGACTCGCCCGCCAGCAGGGGCCGCAGGCCGGCGTACACCCCGACGACGTCGTCGGCCGAGAGCGGACGGGTCAGCACCCGGTTGACCTGGTCGAGCAGGTAGTCGATGTCGGCGCTGCTCGCGGCCGGGTGGTCGCGGTCGAGCCGCCAAGGCGTGTCGGTGGTGCCGACGATCCAGTCGTCGTGCCACGGGATCACGAACAGCACGCTGGTGGGCGTGCGCAGGATCAGCCCGTGGGGCCCGATCTCGCCGCCGTCGATCGCCGCGCGGGGCACCACCAGGTGCACCCCCTTGGAGGCCCGCACCTTCAGGCTCGGCGCCGATGCGCCGAGCATCTCCCCCACGTCGTCGCTCCACACCCCGGTCGCGGCGATGACGCTGCGGGCGCGGACGGTGAACGAGGTGCCGTCGGTCAGGTCGGCCACCCGGACGCCGACGACCGGCGCGTCCGCAGCGTCACCGTCGCGCAGCAGGCCGACGACCCGGGCGCTGGAGAGCACGTGGGCGCCGTAGCCCGCCGCCGTCCGGACGACGGCGAGGGTGTGCCGGGCGTCGTCGACCTGGGCGTCCCAGTAGCGGATCGCTCCCCGGACGACGTCGCCGCGCAGCGCCGGGAACGCCTCCAGCGTGGCCCGCCGGGACAGGTGACGGTGTCGCGGCATCGCCCGCCCGCCCGTCTCCCGGTGGCGCGCGAAGGCGGCACCGAGCACGTCGTAGAGCGCGACACCCGCCCCGTAGTAGACCCGCTGCCAGGCCGGCGCGGTCAGCGGCAGGAGGAAGGGCAGCGGCCGCACCAGGTGCGGCGCGATCGTGGAGACCAGCCGGGCCCGCTCCTTGAGCGCCTCGCGCACCAGCGGGAAGGCCAGCTGCTCCAGGTACCGCAGCCCGCCGTGGATGAGCTTGCTCGACCGGCTGGAGGTGCCGGCCGCCCAGTCCCGGGCCTCCAGCAGCCCCACCGACAGGCCGCGGCTGGCGGCGTCCAGCGCGGCCCCGGCGCCGGTCACCCCGCCGCCGATGACCAGCACGTCGACGACACCGTCGGCCAGCCGGGCGCGGTCGGCCCGCCGCCGCTCCGGTGACAGCACGGTGCGATCGGTCCTCCCCTGCTCCATGCCCCCACTGTCCCCCACCGACGCGGCCCCGTCCCGAGGCTCGCGCCGAGCGTGCGGGGCGTGAGGAGGACGGGGTCCTCTTTCAGTGCGCCGCGGCTCCCGCCTTCTTCCGGTGCACCGTCAGGTTCATCACCAGCACGACCAGCGCCCCGACCAGGAGGCCGAGCAGCGCGCTGGCCAGCGTGTTGACCAGCCAGCCCACGACCCCGCCGAGGGCGCCGGAGGCCTCGTGCGCGGCCTCCTCCAGGTGGTGCACCACGCCGTACAGGCCGTGCCAGCCCAGCTCGTCGGTGCCCACCAGGATGATGTGCCCGCCGACCCACAGCATCGCCGCGGTGCCGATGACGGTGAGGGCGGACAGCAGCTTCGGCATGCCCTTCACCAGGCCGCGACCGAACGCGGCCACGCCCTTCCCGGCGCGCTGGGACAGGCTCAGCCCGACGTCGTCCATCTTCACGATGACGCCGACGACGCCGTACACCAGCACGGTGATCCCGAGCGCGACCACCGCCAGGATGACCGCCCGGGACACGAAGCTCTCACTGGCGACCTCGTTGAGGCTGATGACCATGATCTCGGCGGACAGGATGAAGTCGGTGCGCACCGCCCCGGTGACGAGGGTCTTCTCGTCCGGGAGCGCCTCCTCCACCGATGCGTGGGTCTCGGCGTGGCCGCTGATCCGGTGCCAGATCTTCTCGGCGCCCTCATAGCAGAGGTAGGCGCCACCGAGCATCAGGATCGGGGTGAGGAGGAACGGCAGGAACTGGCTGAGCAGCAGGATCGCCGGGAGGATGATCAGCAGCTTGTTCCGGAGCGAGCCCAGGGCGATCTTCCGGATGATCGGCAGCTCGCGGTCGGCGTTCAGCCCGTGCACGTACTGCGGCGTGACGGCGGTGTCGTCGACGACGACGCCGGCGGCCTTGATGCTGGCCCGCCCGGCAGCGGCGCCGATGTCGTCGATCGAGGCGGCGGCCGCACGCGCCAGCACGGCCACGTCGTCGAGCAGGGCTACGAGTCCACCCGCCAAGGGAAGTCCTTCCGGTCGGTCAGCACCGGCGTGCTGTCGCAATGATGGTGGACCGTCCTCGCCCGGCGCGCGCCCTCACGGACGGGACGCCCGCTCGGAGTCCAGCGCCAGCGCCAGGTAGACGGCGCTGAAGTCGGCGAGGGCGAACTGCCGCGCCAGCCGCGGCAGGCGCGCGTAGCGCTCCGGGTCGCCGTGCTCGGCCAGTCCGCTGACCGGCACGTTGTGGGCGGCGGCGGTCCGCAGCACCTGCTGCATCGCCTCCTCCGCCGAGCGCGGCTCCCGCTCCCCCGCGCCGTCGTGCGCACCGGCGTCGCTGTCCCGGATGGTGAGCAGCCGCAGCCGGCGCCCGGCGTCGTCGGCGCGGTCGCGGAAGAAGTCGTCGGCGCCGTCCTGCGGCGCCAGTGGCCCGCCGAGGACGGCGCACGCCGCGACCCGCTGGTCGGGCAGCCGGAAGCCGGTGACCGGCAGCCCCGCCAGGGTGGCCAACTGGTCGGCCACGCGGGTCGCCGCCGCACCGGCCAGCGGACCCTCCGCGGCGATCACGGGCAGGGCGTCGAGCAGCTCGAGCGCGAGCGTCTTCGCCGGGTTGACGAACGACTCGCGGGCCGGCCCGCACTCCGCGGCCACCTCGTCGAGCGCGGCCGCCACCGCATCGGTGTCGGCCACGCCCTCGGCCACCAACCCGAGGTCGGTGGCCAGCCGCAGCATCGGGGTGAGCAGCGACCAGAGCGCGGTGTGCCGCACACGGGTGCGGGGCAGTGCGACGTAGGGCGCCCGGGCGGTGGAGCAGGCGGCGCGCAGCGGTGCGTCGTCGGCGCCGATGCCCACCAGGGAGACCCCCCGGCGGGCGGCCTCGTAGGCCGGGGCGACCGCGTACGCCCCCGCACCGGTGCGCGTGACGACGACCGCGATGTCGCTCGGGCCGGTCCAGACGGGCAGCGCGGGGCCCGGGACGACGTCGACGGTGACCGGGCTGGAGGGCCCCAGCAGGGCGCTCAGCACCGACGCGGCGACGGCGCCCTCCCGCCGGGCCACGATCACCAGCCCGCGGGGCCGGCCACCCTCGGTGACCCGGCCGAGGCCGGCCTCGTCGGTCAGCCGCGCGGTCTCCCGCACCTGCGCACCCGCGCCGGCCACCGCCGGCAGCAGCCCGCGCGGGTCCCGCGCGCGCAGCAGCTCGAGGTCGTCGAGGACCTCCTCGGCGAACTCGGGCGAGGTCATGACGAGCGGCGCCGTGCCTCGTCCAGGAGCAGCACGGGGATGCCGTCGCGGACGGGGAAGGCCCGGTCGCAGGTACCGCAGACCAGCTCGCCGGCCGCCTCGTCGACGGTCAGCGGCGTGTGGTGGGTGTCGGGGCAGGCGAGGATCGACAGGAGATCCGGGTCCAGGCCCAGCGGGCCGCCGGGAAGGCTCTGCGGTGCGGTCACTTCTGCTCCTGTTCGGCGCGCACGGTGCGGAGCACCTGGTCGCGCAGCTCGGTCATGCGCGCCACGTCCGGCGCCTCGACGTTGAGCCGCAGCAGCGGCTCGGTGTTGCTGGCCCGCAGGTTGAACCACGCGCCGTCGGGCAGCTCGACGGTCAGCCCGTCGAGCTCGTCGACGGTGACGCCCTCCTGCTCCTCGAAGATCCCGCGCACCGCGGCCGTCCGCTCCGCGGCGTCGGCCACGGTGGAGTTGATCTCGCCGGAGGCGGCGTAGCGCGAGTAGGCGGCGGTCAGCTCCGACAGCGACCGCCCCTGCTCGCCCAAGGCGGCGAGGACGTGCATGGCCGCGAGCATGCCCGTGTCGGCCCGCCAGAAATCGCGGAAGTAGTAGTGCGCCGAGTGCTCGCCGCCGAACACGGCATCGGTACGCGCCATCTCGGCCTTGATGAACGAGTGCCCGACGCGGGTGCGCACCGGCTGCCCGCCGTGCTCGCGGACGATCTCCGGAACGGCGCGGGAGGTGATCAGGTTGTGGATGATCGTCGTCCCGCGGCCCTTGGCGAGCTCGCGGACCGCCACCAGGGCGGTGATCGCCGAGGGGCTGACCGGCTCGCCGCGCTCGTCGACCACGAAGACCCGGTCGGCGTCCCCGTCGAACGCCAGGCCGATGTCGGCGCCGTGCTCGACGACGGCCCGCTGCAGGTCGACCAGGTTGGCCGGGTCCAGCGGGTTGGCCTCGTGGTTGGGGAACGAGCCGTCGAGCTCGAAGTACATGGGCACGACGTCCAGCGGCAGGCCGGCCAGGACCACGGGCACCGTGTGCCCGCCCATGCCGTTGCCCGCGTCGACGACGACCTTCAGCGACCGGATCGTGCTGAGGTCGACCAGCGAGCGCAGGTGGGCGGCGTACTCGGCCAGCACGTCCCGGGCGCTCACCGTGCCGACGCGGTCGGGCACCCGCTCGTAGGCGTCCCGCTCGGCCCACTCGCGGATGGTGCCCAGCCCCGAGTCCTGACCGATGGGGGCGGCCCCCGCCCGGCACATCTTGATGCCGTTGTACTGCGCGGGGTTGTGGCTTGCCGTGAACATCGCGCCGGGCATGCCGAGCGAACCGGCGGCGAAGTACAGCAGGTCGGTCGATCCGAGGCCGGCCTCCACGACGTCGACGCCCCGGGCGATGGCGCCCTCGGCGAAGGCGCGGGCGAGCGGGACGGACGACTCGCGCATGTCGTGCGCGGTGACCACGGCGGTCGCGCCGCTGTCGGAGAGCACGAACTCGGCGAACGCCGCGCCGATCGCCCGGGCGACGTCCTCGTCCCACTGGTCGGGGACGACCCCGCGGACGTCGTAGGCCTTGATCAGCGAGGAGAGGTCACGCACGAGGCGACACTACTGGGCGCCGGAGTGCCGTCGGCCCCGCTGCAGGGACCCGCCGCGAGCGTGCGAGCGGCGGGGGGCAGCGGGGTCCTTTCAGGGCAGGTCGGGGAGGACGCGCAGGTGCCCGCGGCGGATGCCCCTGCCGTCGTCGGCCGGGTCGCGCACCGACTCCGGCCGGGCGGCCTCGCGGACGGCGTCGGCCAGCGCGAGCAGGTCGTCCCCGGTCGGGCCGACGTCGTCGATGTCGATCTCGTGCCGGACGACCTCCCAGCCGCGCGGGACGGTCAGCCGTTCCGCGTGGAACTCGCACAGGTCGTAGCTGTGCGGCTCGGAGAACGTCGCCAACGGGCCCACGACAGCGGTCGACTCCGCGTAGACGTAGGTCAGGGTCGCCGCTGCCGGTTGCGCGCAGCCGCTGCGCGAGCAGCGCCGTGACTGCCTCACCACCGGTTCCTCACGCAAGGCACAGTAAACCCGCCCGGCGGTGCGCGACAGCAGGCACACCGGCAACCCGCCTGTGACGCACCATCCTGCACGATGACCCCGTGGGCATCGTCACCGGTGGGACGCGGGTTCGGGGCGGGCGCGGCGCGACCCGGGAGAGAGTCCGGCGAGCCGTTCGGGCGCCCGGCGAGTCGCTCGCCGCCGTACTCTTCGACCCGTCATGAGCCGCCCTCCCCGCCGCCGCGCCCGTTCCCGCCGCGACCGTCACGGCCGCGGCCTGCGGGGTCGCCTGGTGCCCGCGCAGGTACCCCTCGCGCGCAGCCGCGCCGAGCAGTTCGACGACCTGGTCCTCGACGCGGTCGAGGACCTCGAACGCCGCTGGGAGCGCGAGTTGGCCGGTGTGGAGTTCGCCGTCGAGGACGTGCCCTGGGTCGAGCACACCGATCCCGACGAGGCGGTGCTCGACTCCGACGTGCTCGACGACGCCGGCGTCCCGCTGGCCCGCCTGCTGCCCGCCCACCGGGAGCAGGGGCAGGACGTCCCCCCGCGGATCGTCGTCTACCGGCGACCGCTGGAGCTGCGCGCGCACGACCGGGACGACCTCGCCGACCTCGTGCGCGACGTGGTGGTCGACCAGGTGGCCACCCTCCTCGGCCGCGACCCCGAGGAGATCGACCCCACCGGCTGACCGCGCACGGCCGGGGTTGCGAACCCGGCTGAGATGCTGGGCCGGATGGACGCCTCCACCTCCGCCGCCTGGCTGGTCGTCGGCGTGGTCCTCGGCGTCCTGGCCGTGGGCGCCGTGGTCGCCGGTGTGGCGGCCGCCCGCCGCCGGAGCGGCACGGCCGGCGACCGGCCGGCCGGCGCGCCCGACGGGCGGGTCGACGACCTGGCCGACTTCCTCGCGCACCCGCCGGGCACGCGACCGGAGGCGCCCGCCTCCACCGGCTGGGCGACGCTGGCCCCCACCCCGCCGGTGGGCCCCCCGCCGCGCGACGAGGAACGCCGCCGCGCCCACCTCCCGCTGGCCGTGCTCTGCGTCGCCGCCCTGGCGCTGGTGGGCACCGCGGCCGCCATCGCTGCCGGCAGCCGGTCCGGCGACGAGCCCACCCCGGCGCAGCCGCGGAGCCCGGAGCCGGTCCCCACGGCCGGCGGCGCGACCGACGACCGCCTCGTCGCGGATGTGGCGGTCGCCGGGCTGGTGCTCGAGCCCCGCGCGGTCGGCATCACCGCGGCCTATCCGGAGCTGCAGCTCACCAGCGACGACGGCACGGCGCGGCTGGAGCTCCGGCTGCCCACCTACAACTGCCTCGCCGCCGAGCCCCCGCCCGATCCGGTCGCGGCCGGCTGCGTCGCCACCCCGGTCGAGCACGCCACGCTCGGCCCGGAGCAGCTGCTCATCGAGCGCGACGGCGACCGGCTGACCGTCCGCGGGCACGCGGCCACCGCCACCCATCCGGGCGGCTCGCCACCGGAGCCGACCGGGCGGGTGTACCAGCTCGAACTCTCCCTCGCACCCAGCGGCACACCGGCCGCCGACGGCAGCCGGCCGGCCGTGGGGACACTGCGGCTGGGCTCGGGGACGGCGCCGGTGCTGCCTGCGACCAGCGTCCTGCGCCCGGCGGGCTGACCGGAACGGACCAGGGCAGCCGGCGGGGCGCAGGAATCAACCGGAGCTGCCCAGGTGGGTGCGCAGCGCGTCCCGCCAGTCGGGCGGGTGGAATCCCGTGCCGCGGATGCGGGCGAGGTCGAGCACGCTGTTGAGCGGCCGGGGCGCGATCCCGGACTTCCCCGCGAAGTAGTCCGCCGTGCTCACCGGCGTCACGTCGGAGGCGGCGCGGCCACGCACGGTGAAGACCAGCCGGGCGACCTCGGCCCAGGACGCCGGCTCGCCGTCATTGGTGAGGTTGTAGGTGCCGAAGGGGGCACCGCTCTCGACCAGGTGCCGGATGCCGGCGGCCAGATCCCGCGCGGAGGTCAGCCGGCCGACCTGGTCGTCGACCACCGTAGGGGAGATACCGCGGTCGGCCAGGCCGGCCATGGTGGCGACGAAGTTGCTCCCCTCGCCCACCACCCAGGTGGTGCGCACGAGCCAGTGCCGCTCGACCGCCATGGCCTGCGCGTCGCCGTCGGCCTTGCTCCACCCGTACACGCTCAGCGGCGAGGGTGGGAGATCCTCGGGGATCGGGCCGGGGTGGGTGCCGTCGTAGACGTACTCGCTGGAGAGGTGCACGAGGGCCGCGCCGTGCTGGTCCGCGGCGTCGGCCAGGTGGCCGACGGCGTCGACGTTCGCGGCTCGGACGACGGCGGCGTTGGCCGGGTCCTCGGCGGCGTCCACGGCGGTCCAGGCCGCGGCGTTCAGGATGACGTCCGTGCCCGACCAGTCGAATGCCTGCACGGCGGCCGCATCGGTGACGTCGAGCGCGGCCCGGTCCAGGGCCAGGGCGTCGGGGAACTCGCGCCGGAGCGCGCGGCCGAGCTGCCCGCCCGCGCCGACGATGACCGCCTTCACCGGCCGGTCACTGCCCACGTGCGGCATAGGCCGCCTCGACCTGCTCCTTGAGCGGCCGCCACCAGTCCTCGTTCCCCCGGTACCAGTCGATCGTGGCCGCCAGGCCGTCGCGGAACTCGGTGAACCGCGGAGTCCAGCCCAGCTCGCTACGCAGCTTGCTGGCGTCGATCGCGTAGCGCAGGTCGTGCCCGGCGCGATCGGTGACGTGGTCGAACGCGTCGGCCGGCTGCCCCGTCAGCTCCAGGATGAGCGCGAGCACCTCGCGGTTGTTCCGCTCACCGTCGGCGCCGATGAGGTAGGTCTCCCCCGAGCGGCCCCGGTCGATGATCGCGTGCACGGCGGAGTTGTGGTCGTCGACGTGGATCCAGTCGCGCACGTTCTCACCCTGGCCGTAGAGCTTTGGCCGCAGCCCGGAGAGCACGTTGGTGATCTGCCGCGGGATGAACTTCTCCACGTGCTGGTAGGGCCCGTAGTTGTTGGAGCAGTTCGAGATGGTGGCCACGATGCCGAAGGACCGCACCCACGCGCGCACCAGCAGGTCCGAGCCGGCCTTGGTCGAGGAGTAGGGGCTCGAGGGGTTGTACGGCGTCTGCGGGGTGAACTTCGCCGGGTCGTCGAGCTCGAGGTCGCCGTACACCTCGTCGGTGGAGATGTGGTGCAGCCGGACACCGTGCCTGCGCACCGCTTCCAGGATCGTGTACGTGCCCACGATGTTGGTCTCCAGGAAGGGGAACGGGTCGCGCAGCGAGTTGTCGTTGTGGCTCTCGGCCGCGAAGTGGACGACGACGTCCGAGCGGCTCACCAGCTGATCCACCAGTTCGGCGTCGGCGACCGAGCCGCGCACGAACTCGATGTCGCCCCGAACCGGGGCCAGCGTCGCCTCGTTCCCCGCGTACGTCAGGGCGTCGAGCACCGTGATCTGGTGCTCGGGTCGCTCGCGCAGCGTGTAGTGCACGAAGTTGGCGCCGATAAACCCCGCACCCCCGGTGACGAGCATGCGCATCGCCAGCTGAACCTCCGCCGCCCCTTCCCGAGCGACGCTCGCCCGGCACCCGCCACCCGGCGGGACACATGAAGGATAGGCGGCGCCCGCTGCGGCGGGGCCGCGAGCGTATCCGGGCTGCCGTCAGTGTGGCCAGCGCCGCGCCGGCACGGACAGGGTGACCACGGGCGCACCCATGCCGGTGGACAGGCCGCCGTCCCCGAACCCCCACCACGGCCAGCGGTCCGCCCCGTCCACCAGGGTGAGCAGCCCGGCTCGCAGTCGCCCGCCGTCGGTGACGGTGGCGACCTCGAGCCGGCCGACGGCCACGTGCAGCCGGGCCGTGGCGCGCAGAAAGGCCCGCGCCCGGGGGTCGGGCTCGGCGGACAGCACCCCGGGCAGCGCGCGCTCCAGGTGCTCCGGCGCGCTGCCGCGCTCGACGGGGCCGAGTTGGTCCAGCGCGTCGACCAGGAGGGTGGTGCGCGCATTGGCGAGCAGCGCCGTCGGCAGACCGGCGGTCAGGGCACGCGCCGTGGGATCGCCGAGGGGCAGGCCGGTCAGGTGCAGGGTCCAGGGGCCGCGCAGCGAGCCCAGGAACTCGAGCACACCGCTCGCCAGCAGCCCGGCGGCCGCCTCGTCCCGGGCCAGCAGCCGGGCTCCGGGGCGGCCGGGCGGCAACGGTGGGCGGTCCTGCCCGAGCAGGGAGACCACGGTGAACGGCCCCCGGCGGCGGAGCCAGAGGAAGGCAGCGGCCCGCGGCGGACCGCCGGGCAGACCGTCCACCACGACGGCCGCGGGGCGGGCGAGGGTGCGGCGCGCGGCGCCGTCGTTCAGCACAGCGGTCAGCCAGGGCGCGCGGGCGGTCAGCGGGGCCCTGAGCGCCACCGCCAGGGGTTCGGCGGCCCGCACCTCGGGGACCACGCGGGCGCGACCGACGGCGACGCGGGCGACCATGCCCACGACAGAACCACAGCTGCCGACGGGGGTGGCCAGCGGCTGCGGGCAGTTCCGGGCGACCCCGTCCGGATGCTGGCCCGAGCGTGCGAGGGGTGAGGAGGCCGGGGTCCTTCCTCAGACGGCTCGACGGCGCAGCCGACGACGCTCGCGCTCGGACAGACCGCCCCAGATGCCGAAGCGCTCGTCGTTGGCCAGCGCGTACTCGAGGCACTCGGCCTTGACCTCGCAGCCGGTGCAGATCTTCTTCGCCTCGCGGGTCGAGCCACCCTTCTCGGGGAAGAACGCCTCGGGGTCGGTCTCGGCGCAGAGCGCGCGCTCCTGCCACGACTGCGTGTCGGGCTCCAGCCCGAACCCGAGGAAGCCGACGAACGGCTGCCCCGTGCCCTGACCCGCGCCGTGGCCGGCGGGAGCCCCCAGACGGTCGGCCGACCGCTCGGACCCGTTCATGTAATCGCTCAACCACGACACCTCAGCCATGACGGTGCGTCCCCTCTCGCTCTCGTCCCGGTGCGCGGCCGGCAGGAGGTTCCCGCGCCGTCTTGCACTCGTCGACACCGCGCGAATTACACGCGTGTCGTTGCCCGGCCGTCAACTTCGCGCGGTGTAAGCGACACGCCCCACCAGCCCCATCCGTCCCTGGCGTTCGTCAGCTCTCGTGGCACCCCTCGACACGCCCGGCCAACAGTCGACAAGTGCTCATCGGGCACCATGCGTTTCGTGCAGATCGTCGTGCTGGCAGGTGGGACCGGAGGGGCTCGATTCCTGCGCGGTGTCCGCGCCGCGGCTCCCGAGGCGGAGATCACCGCCGTGGTCAACACCGGCGACGACGTCACCATGCACGGGCTCCGCGTCTGCCCGGACCTGGACACGGTCGTCTACACCCTCGGCGGTGGCATCGACGAGGAGCGCGGCTGGGGGCGGGCCGGGGAGTCCTGGACGGTCAAGGAGGAACTGGCCGCCTACGGCGCCGACCCGGCCTGGTTCGGCCTCGGCGACCGCGACGTCGCCACCCACCTCATCCGCACCCGCATGCTCGACGCGGGCTACCCGCTCTCCCAGGTCACCGCGGCGCTGGCCGATCGCTGGCAGCCGGGCGTGACCGTGCTCCCGATGAGCGACCATCGGGTGGAGACGCACGTCGTCGTGACCGACCCCGACGACGGCCGCCCCCGCGCGATCCACTTCCAGGAGTGGTGGGTGCGCCACCGGGCCGCCCTCGAGGTGTCGGCGTTCGTCCAGGTCGGCGTGGACGCCGCGCGCCCGGCCCCGGGGGTCGCCGAGGCGTTCGCCGCCGCCGACGCCGTGCTGCTGGCGCCGTCGAACCCGGTCGTGTCCATCGGGACGATCCTCGGCGTACCGGGCCTCCGCGAGGCGCTGCTGGCCTCCCCCGCCCGGATCGTGGGCGTCTCCCCGATCGTCGGCGGCGCGGTGGTGCGCGGCATGGCCGATCGGTGCCTGCCCGTTCTCGGCATCGAGGTCAGCGCCGAGGGCGTCGGCCGGCACTACGGGGCCCGCGCCCACGGCGGGCTGCTCGACGCCTGGCTGGTGGCCGAGGACGACCCGGCCGGCGTTCCCGGCGTGGACGTGCGGCGGGTGCCGCTGCTGATGTCCTCCCCCGAGACCACCACCGCCATGGCCCGCGCCGCGCTCGACGCCTGTGCGTAGGGACGAGCCGCGGGGCCTGTCGGTCCTTCCCGTCGAGGGGCTGCCGGAGTTCGGCCCCGGCGACGACCTGGCCCGGGCCGTGGCGGGGGCGGCGCCGTGGCTGGCCGACGGCGACGTCGTCGTCGTCACCTCCAAGGTCGTCTCCAAGGTCGAGGGCCGCCTGGTGCGGATCGAACCCGGCACCGACCGCGAGGCCGCCCGCCAGCGGGCGATCGACGGCGAGACGGTGCGCACGGTGGCCCGGCGGGGCCCGCTGAAGATCGTCCAGACGCCGCAGGGCTGGGTGGTCGCCGCCGCCGGCATCGACGCCTCCAACGTCGCCTCCGACACCCTCGTCCTCCTCCCCGCGGACGGCGACGCCTCCGCCCGCCGGCTGCGCGACCGGCTCCGGGAGCTGGCCGCCGTGGACGTCGCCGTGGTCGTCAGCGACACCTTCGGGCGCACCTGGCGGGAGGGCCTCACCGACGTCGCGGTCGGCTCGGCGGGGATCACCGCCCTCGACGACCACCGCGGGGCGGTCGATGCGCACGGCAACCGCCTGGAGACCACCCGGGTCGCGGTGGTCGACGAGCTGGCGTCGGCGGCCGACCTGGTCAAGGGCAAGCTGGCCGGCGTGCCGGTGGCGGTCGTGCGCGGCCTGCCGCTGCGGCGCCCCGCCGAGGACGCCGACGAGGGCACCCGCCCGCTGGTGCGGCTGCCGGCCGACGACCTGTTCCCCTACGGCTCCCGCGACGTCGTCCCCTCCCGCGCCCCGGAGGCCGACCTCGTCCCCCGGGCCGGAGAGGTCGAAGCCGTCGCCGAGGCCTTCCGGGTGGCCGCCGCAGCGCTGCCCGAGTTCCCGGTCGTCCTCCGATACGGCAGCGAGAGCGACGGCGTGGTCGACGTCCACCTCTCCGACTCCGTGGGCCTCACGACCGCGCTCAACCTGGGGGCGGTCGTCGGCGCCACCCTCGTGCAACTGCACGCGATGGGGTGGTCGACTCGCTGGGAACCGGTTGGCTCCCCCGGCGGCAGCTCGCTGGTCGGGCGGCTCTGGATCGGATCGACCGCGGGGTCCCGGGACGACGCGTCCCCACCGGGAGCCATCGTCTAGCGTCGGGCCGTGGAGATCCGCGAGCTCGCCGTGCCCGACAGCTACGTCCTGGACCTCGTCCCGCACGGGGACGCCCGCGGCCGGTTCACCGAGTGGTACAAGGCCGACACGCTCGCCGGCGCGACCGGCTTCGGCCTCACGCTGGCGCAGGCCAACCACAGTGTGTCCGCGCGCGGCGTCCTGCGCGGCGTCCACTTCGCACTGGTCCCGCCCGGCCAGGCCAAGTACGTGTACTGCCCCGCCGGGCGGGTGCTCGACGTCATCGTCGACATCCGGATCGGGTCGCCGACCTTCGGGGTCCACGACGCCGTCCTGCTCGACAGCGTGCAGCCGCGAGCCGTCTACCTCGCCGAAGGGCTCGGGCACGCCTTCGTCTCTCTCGCCGACGTCAGCTCCGTGACGTATCTCGTCTCCACCGGCTACTCCCCCGGGCGTGAGTTCGGCATCCACCCCCTCGACCCGGAGCTCGACCTGCCCTGGCCTACCGACGTCGAGTTCGAACTGTCCGCCAAGGACCAGGCGGCCCCGACGTTGGCCGAGGCGGGGGAGCAAGGGCTGCTGCCCACCATGGAGCAGTGCGCCGCCCGCTACGCCGAGCTGCGGGCCGGCGCCTGAGCGCCCGCCGTCACCGCGACCGGCAGTCGCCCGGTGCGCACGTGGCCCGCGCCGGCGGCCGACGAGGGCCGTCTGCCAGCAGCGAGCGCACCACCCGCTGACGGTGCCCGCGCCACGGCTCCGACAGCGCGAGCAGGCTGCAGTCATCGGTGTTCCGGGACTCGGTGAGCGCGTAGCCGACCTGGTTCTCGAGGTGGTAGTCGCCGACGCTGACCGTGTCCGGATCGCCGTAGACCCGCTGCACCACCTCCGCCCCCGTCCACACCCCGATGCCTGGGATCGAGCACATCCGCCGCTGCGCGGCCGTGGCGCTGCGCGCGCGGCCCGGCTCCAGGGCGTGCGCGATGGTCGCGACCGCGGGCAGCGCCCGCCAGCGGGCGCCGTCCAGGCCGCAGCGGTGCCATTCCCAGTCGGTCACCTCGAGGACCCGCCGCGCGTCCGGGGCCCCATCCCCTCGGGGGCCGGCCAGCCGCAGCAGCTCGTGCCAGACCCGGCGCGCCTCGACGACGGCGACCTTCTGCTCGAGCAGGGCCGGGACCAGGGCGTTCCACGTGCGGTGGTGCGGCCCAGCCTCAGCCACGGGCTCCTCCGGTGCAGCTCGGTCAGCATCGCGCGGTCCCCGGGTCGAACTCCTCGGGACGGCCGGCTGCCCCGAGCCACTCGGGCACCGCCCGGACCGCCGGGTGTGGTGGTGGTCCGCCAGACGCTCGACCCGGTGACCTGGATCGCGGGATCTCGGCGTCACGGCGGTGCGGGGCCAGGGCCCGCCCCAGGTCCAGTGGCCAGTCCGGCACCCAGACCGACTCGTGGCCGGGGGCGGCGAGGATCGTGGCGTTCAGCGGGTGATCCGGGCGTGCGGTCTCCTGATCGAGGCCTGTGCAGCGCGCCGGGGCCCCCGAAAGGGTATGCCCGGCACGGAGGCCACCTGGGGCGTCCGGTCACGATGGGTAACGTCCAGGCCATGCGTGGGATCATCTTGGCCGGCGGGACCGGCAGCCGCCTCTTCCCGATCACCCAGGCGGTCAGCAAGCAGCTGATGCCCGTGTACGACAAGCCGATGATCTACTACCCGCTCTCAACGCTCATGATGGCGGGCATCCGCGAGGTCCTGGTCATTACGACGCCCGGCGACAGCGACGCCTTCCGCGCGCTGCTCGGCGACGGCAGTCGGCTCGGCATGCGGATCGAGTACGCCGTTCAGCCGAAGCCCGAGGGCTTGGCGCAGGCCTTCCTGATCGGCGCGGACTTCCTCGACGGCCAGGCGACCGCCCTCGTCCTCGGCGACAACATCTTCTACGGCGCGGGGCTGGGCACGGCCCTGAGCCGGCTGCCCGAGCCCGACGGCGGGCACGTCTTCGCCTACCACGTGGCCAACCCGAGGGACTACGGCGTCGTCGAGTTCGACGGCTCCGGCACGGTGATCTCCATCGAGGAGAAGCCGACGCACCCCAAGAGCTCCTACGCCGTCCCGGGGCTGTACTTCTACGCCGGCGACGTCGTCGAGGTCGCGCGGGGGATCACCCCCAGCGCCCGCGGCGAACTCGAGATCACCGCGGTGAACGAGCACTACCTGCGGCAGGGGCGGCTGACGGTCACCGCCCTGGACCGGGGCACCGCCTGGCTCGACACCGGCACGTTCGCCTCGCTCCGCCAGGCCACCGAGTTCGTCTCCGTGGTCGAGGAACGCCAGGGGTTGAAGATCGGCTGCATCGAGGAGGTCGCCTGGCGCAACGGCTGGCTGGACGACGACGGACTCGTGCGGGCGGCGGGACCGCTCGGCAAGAGCGGCTACGGCGACTACCTGCTCGGCCTGCTCACCGACCGCTGAGGGGACGGGTCCCCGGTCAGCGGCGCCGGTTGTCGACCGGGGCGAAACGGGGGCCGCGGCGGGGCCGGCGCGGACCGCCGGCGAGGATCAGCCGCACCACGCGCTGCCGGTGACCGCGCCATGGCTCGAGCAACTCGAGCATTCCGGCGTCGTCGGTGTCGCGGCGCCCGGTGAGCGCGAAGCCCACGGTGTTCTTCAGGTGGAAATCACCGACGCTGACCGCATCGGGGTCGCCGCACGCCCGCTGCACGACCTCGGCTGCGGTCCACACGCCGATGCCGGGGATCGAGCACAGCCGCCGCTGCAGCACCGCGGAGTCGCAGTCCTCGCCTGGCTCGAGCCGGTGGGCCACGGTGGCGACGGCACGCAGCGCCCGGCGGCGGGCCCCGTCGAGGCCGCACCGGTGCCACTCCCAGTCGGTGACCTCCAGCACCCGCCTTGCCGGCGGGACGACCCGCATGCCCGCGGGCGCGGGGCCGGGCGCCGGCTCCCCCGCGAGGCGGCAGAGCTCGCGGAAGACCCGGTAGGCCTCCGCCGTCGTCACCTTCTGCTCCAGGACGGCGGGCAGCAGCGCGTCCCACGCACGGCCGGTGCGCCCGAGCCGCAGCTGCGGATGGGTCCGGTGCAGCTCGGCCACCAGCGGGTGGGCGTCGCCCGGGCGGAACTCCTCCGGCCGGTCGTCGGCGCCCAGCCACCCGGGCACCGCCGTGCCGGCCCGCTCGGCGCCCGGCCCCCAGGCCTCGATCCGCAGCTCCCCGGCTGCCTGACGGAGCCGGACGGTGGCCGGCCCGTCGGGGGTGCTCGTCGTCCGCCAGAGGGCGCCCTCGGCCACCTGCATCGTCGGGTCGGCCGCCCCCCGCCGGTGCGGGGACAGCGCGCGCACCACGTCGAGGGGCCAGCCGGGCACCCAGGCGGACGCGTAGTCGGCGGCGGCCCGGGTGCCCGGTGTGGTGCTCGTGCTCAGGAGGTGCTCCGGGGAGTGGTCAGCGGGGTGCCATGCGCAGCGCGCCGTCCATCCGGATGACCTCGCCGTTGAGGTAGCCGTGCTCGACGACGGCGAGCGCCAGCTGGGCGAAGTCGTCGGGACGTCCGAGCCGCTTGGGGAAGGGTATGCCCGCCGAGAGGGCGGCCCGCGCCTCCTCCGGGAGCGAGCCCAGCAGCGGCGTGTCCACCAGCCCGGGAGCGATGGTGCAGACGCGGATCCCCACGCTCGACAGGTCGCGGGCCGCGGGGAGTGTCATGCCCACGATGCCGCCCTTGGAGGCGGAGTAGGCGACCTGGCCGATCTGGCCGTCGTAGGCGGCGATCGAGGCCGTGTTCACCACGACGCCGCGCTCGCCGTCCTGGTCCGGCTCGGTGGTCGCCATGGCGGCGGCCGCCAGGCGCAGCACGTTGAAGGTGCCGACCAGGTTGACCATGACCGTGCGGGTGAAGGCGCCCAGGTCGTGCGGCTGCCCGTCGCGGCCGACGGTGCGCTGGGCCCAGCCGATGCCGGCGCAGTTGATCGCCACCCGCAGCGGGCGGTCCTTGCCGGCCGCCTCGGCGATCCCGGCCTGCACCGACGCCTCGTCGGTGACGTCGGTGCGCAGGAAGGTGGTGTGCCCACCCAGTTCGGCGGCCAGCGCGGCGCCCTTCTCCTCCTGGAGGTCCAGGATCGTGACGGCGGCCCCGCGGGCGGCCAGTGCTCGGGTGGTGGCCTCGCCGAGCCCGGAGGCTCCTCCGGAGACCACGGCTGCGACGTCGAAGCTCTTCATGCCCGGAGGCTAACCAGCCCGCTCACCCGAAACGTGGCCCGTGCCGCTCCTGCACGGCGGCGAGCAGCTGCTTGATCCGCTCGGCGTCGCCCACCGGGCAGACCATGGTGACGTCCGCGGTGTGCACCACCACGCTGTCGCGCACCCCGACGAGGGCGACGAGGTGGTCGGGGTCGTCGCTGAACACGATGTTGCCCGCGCAGTCGAGCACGACGGAGAGCCCGTGGACGGCGTTGCCCGCGCCGTCGTCGCCCAGGGTGGAGGCCAGCGCCGGCCAGGAGCCGACGTCGAGCCAGTCGACGTCCAGGTCGACGACGAGCACGCGACCGGGCTCGGTGGCGGCCGGCTCGAGGACCGCGTAGTCGACGCTGATCTTCGGCAGGGACGGGAACACCTCGGCCAGGACGGTGTCCCGCTGCGGGCCGGCCGGGGCGGCCGTGATGCGGGCCAGCCCCTCGGCCGAGGCGGGCAGGTGGTCGGCGAGCGCGTCCAGCACGGTGCGGGCCCGCCAGACGAACATCCCGGAGTTCCACAGGTACTCCCCCGATGCCAGGTAGCGCTCGGCGGTGGCCCGGTCGGGCTTCTCACGGAAGGAGGCGACCTCGGTGACGCCCGGCCGGCCGGTCGGCCCGCCGCGCTGCACGTAGCCGAACCCGGTGGCCGGCGAGGTCGGCGTGATGCCCAGGGTGATCAGCGAGCGGGGGCGGTCGGCGAGGGCGTCGAATGCGGTCCGGAGCGCCTCGGTGAAGCGTTCGACCGGGCGGATGACGTGGTCGGCGCTGACCACGGCCAGGTCCGCCTCGGGGTCGACGTCGGCGACCAGCGCCGCGGTCAGGCCGACGGCGTTGGCGGTGTCCCGGGCCACCGGCTCGAGCACCAGCCGGTCGGGACGCAGCTCGGGCAGCGCGGCGCGGACCTGGCCGGCGTAGCGCGCCGCGGTGCAGACCCAGATGCCCTCGGCGGGCAGCACCGCGCGCAGCCGGTCCCAGGCCTCGGCGAGCAGGCTGTGCGGGACGCCGTCCCCGCCGGCGACCACGTCGAGCAGCTGCTTCGGCCGGTCGGCGCGGGAGAGCGGCCACAGCCGCGTGCCGGAGCCTCCGGCCATGATCACCGCATGGCGCACGTCAGCCCTCCCGTCCGGTCCCGGTCGGCTCGGGCACCGCGGCCAGCTCCCGAGCCCGCCGCTGGAACGGGGCGCCGGCGGCCACCCGCCCGCTGACGTAGGAGAGCAGCATCCGCCCGCCCAGGCCGGCGCGGAGCGCCGCGCGCAGCGGAGCGTGCCGGCGCCCCGGGTACTGGCCGGAGAGGTAGCGGAGCGCGCTGGTGTGGTGCACCCGCTGCATCCGGTGCGGCTCCCGCTTGGTGGCGTGCCCGCCCTCGTGCTCCACGACGGCGCTGGGGACGTAGACGTGCAGGAAGCCGCGGCGGGTCAGCCGCTCGGCCAGGTCGACGTCCTCGAAGTACATGAAGTAGCCGGGGTCGAACCCCCCGACCGACCAGTAGGCCTCCAGGTCGACCAGCAGGCAGGAGCCGCTCAGCCAGCCGGCCGGACGCTCCCGCGGCGCCTCCCGCTCGCGCCGGTAGCGCGCCGTCCACGGGTTTCCCGGCCACGCCCAGCCCAGCAGCGCGTGCCCAGCGCCGGTGGACAGCCGGGGCAGGTCGCGCGCCGAGGGGTACAGGTCCCCGGCGGGCGTCATGATCGCCGGGCCGAGCGTGGCCGCCCGCGGCCAGCGGTCGGCGGCGGTAAGCAGCTCGTCCACCGACCCGGCGTGGAAGCGCAGGTCGGGGTTGGCGATCAGCGCCCGCCCGGTCCGGAGGTCGGCCAGTCCGGCGTTGGCCGCCGCGCCGTAGCCGATGTTGCCGCCGGTCCGGAGCACCCGGACGTGCGGATGCCGGGCCGCGGCCCGCTCCGGCGCACCGTCGGTCGAGCCGTTGTCGGCGAGGACCACGTCCACCGGTCTGGTCGTGGCCTGCGCCAGCGAGTCGATGAAGCCCGCCAGGGCCGCACCGGGCGAGTAGGTCACCGCGACGACGCGCAGCGGTCGGTTGTCCGTCGGGGTGGCCACGTCTGAACCCTAGGCGGCCGAACCCCGCGCATCGTCGCGCCCGGTGGCCGGTGGCCGGTGAGGCCGGTGTGACGGAACGGGTCCCCTTCCCCGCGCGGGCCCTGCGGCGTGGTCGTGCGGCCCGCCGGTGGCAGGTACCGTCGATGCCCGTGACTCGAACAGCACCCGATCTCGTGGTCGTCGGCTCCGGATTCTTCGGACTCACGGTGGCCGAGCGCGTCGCCACACAGCTCGACAAGCGCGTGCTGGTCATCGACCGCCGGAACCACATCGGCGGCAACGCGTACTCCGCGCCCGAGCCGGAGACCGGGATCGAGGTGCACGTCTACGGCGCGCACCTGTTCCACACGTCGAACGAGCGGGTCTGGCAGTACGTCAACCAGTTCACCGAGTTCACGAAGTACCAGCACCGGGTGTTCAGCATCTACCAGGGGCAGACCTACTCGCTGCCGATCAACCTGGCCACCATCTGCCAGTACTTCGGCAAGAGCTTCTCCCCCGACGAGGCGCGGGCGCTGGTGGCCGAGCAGGCCGGCGAGATCGACACCGCGGAGGCCGCGAACCTCGAGGAGAAGGCGATCTCGCTGATCGGCCGACCGCTCTACGAGGCGTTCATCCGCGGCTACACCAAGAAGCAGTGGCAGACCGACCCGACCGAGCTCCCCGCCGCCGTGATCGCCCGGCTCCCGGTGCGCTACACCTTCGACAACCGGTACTTCAACGACACGTACGAGGGTCTGCCGAAGGACGGCTACACCGCCTGGCTCCAGCGGATGGCCGACCACCCGAACATCGAGGTGCGGCTGGACACCGACTACTTCGACGTCCGCGACGAACTGCCGGCCGACGTACCCACGGTGTTCACCGGCCCGATCGACAAGTACTTCGACTACGAGGCCGGCGAGCTCGGCTGGCGCACCCTGGACTTCGAGACCGAGGTCCTGCCGATCGGCGACTTCCAGGGCACCTCCGTCATGAACTACGCCGACGAGGACGTGCCCTTCACCCGCGTCCACGAGTTCCGCCACTTCCACCCCGAGCGGGACTACCCCACCGACAAGACCGTGGTCGTGCGGGAGTTCTCCCGGTCCGCGCAGACCGGCGACGAGCCGTACTACCCGATCAACACCCCCGAGGACCGGGCGAAGCTCGAACGCTACCGCGAGCTGGCGGCCAAGGAGGCCGCGGAGAAGCGCGTTCTCTTCGGCGGACGACTGGGCACCTACAAGTACCTGGACATGCACATGGCCATCGGATCGGCGCTGACCATGTTCGACAACCGCATCCGCCCCTTCTTCGACGAGGGTGGCCCGATCGACGGCCGCCTGGAGGACTGAACCACCTCATGACGACGGACAGCACGCTCGACGCCGATGCGCCGGTCTCCCCGGAGGTCGTGACCCAGCCGAGGGAGGAGGAGCTGGCGCCGGGCAAGGCGGTCCAGCTGCTCCAGCGGGTGCTGATGCCTCGCCCGGCCGACCAGCTCAAGGTGCGCAGCCTCTACCTCGACGAGGTGAACTCCGGCCGGGCGCGCGCCCGCGACCGCTTCACCGCGGAGCTCGACCCGGGGTGGGAGGTCTCCTTCGCCACCTACTTCAATGCCTTCCCGGCCAGCTACTGGCGCCGGTGGAGCGTCCTGGAGTCGATCGTCCTCCGGGTGACCGTGTCCGGCCGGTGCCGCATCGACGTCTACCGATCCAAGGCCGACGGCGAATCGATGCACGTGACCGGCGCCGTCCACGAGGGCGAGGAGCGGACCCTCGAGTTCGAGCTGGACCTCGGCCCCTTCATCGACGGCGGGTGGTACTGGTTCGACGTCACCACCGACGAGCACGTGACCGTCCGGGACGCGGGCTGGTACGCCCCCCAGGCAGCCGTCGAGCAGCCGCGGCTGGCCGTCGGCATCTGCACCTACAACCGGCCGGTCGACGCCGTCGCCGCGCTCGAGGCGCTGGTCGAGGACGAGGTCGTCCGGGAGCAGGTGCACCTGGCCGTCGTCGCCGACCAGGGCAACCAGCACGTGCGGGACGCCGCCCGCTATCCGGTCGTCGCCGAGGCGCTGGGCGACCGCCTGCGGATCGTCGAGCAGCCCAACCTGGGCGGCAGCGGCGGCTTCGCGCGCACCATGCACGAGTCGTTCACCAACAGCGACGCCACGCACCTCGTGCTGCTGGACGACGACATCCAGCTCGAGCCCGACAGCCTGCTGCGCGCCCGGGCCTTCGCCGCGTACGCCAAGAACCCGGTGTTGGTCGGCGGCCAGATGCTGGCCCTGCAGGACCGCTCCGTCCTGCACGCGATGGGCGAGATCGTCGATCGGTCGCCGTTCTTCTGGCGCAACGCGCCCAACACCGAGTACTTCCACGACTTCGGCGAGCGGTCCCTGCGCGAGTCGCCCGACCTCCACCGGCGCATCGACGGTGACTACAACGGCTGGTGGATGTGCCTGATCCCCCGCCAGGTGTTCGAGGCCGTGGGGATGCCC
Source organism: Blastococcus sp. SYSU DS0973 (assembly GCF_054051055.1). Taxonomy (NCBI): domain Bacteria; kingdom Bacillati; phylum Actinomycetota; class Actinomycetes; order Geodermatophilales; family Geodermatophilaceae; genus Blastococcus; species Blastococcus sp. SYSU DS0973. The sequence goes on along the minus strand of NZ_JBJHAN010000004.1, from coordinate 4,919 downwards.
CTCCCGCTCTTCATCAAGTGGGACGACGCGGAGTACGGCCTGCGGGCCTTCGCAGCGGGCTTCCCCACGGTGTCGCTGCCTGGTGCGGCCATCTGGCACCTGTCCTGGGGGGACAAGGACGACGCCAGCGACTGGCAGGCGTACTTCCACATCCGCAACCGCCTGGTCGCCGCGGCGCTGCACTCGCCGCACAAGCACGGCGGGACGATGTTCCGCGAGATGCTCAAGGCCGACCTGCGGTTCCTCATGACGCTGCAGTACTCCACCGTCGAGCTGCACCAGATGGCCTACCGCGACTTCCTGGCCGGTCCGGGACACCTGTTCGAGGGCATGCCGCAGTCGGTGGTGCGGGCACGGGAGAAGCGGGCCACGCACCCCGACGGGCAGGTGCTCAAGTCCTCCGGCGACCTCCCGCTGCCCTCGATGAGCGCCGCCGAGGCCATCCGGTTCCGCAGGATCCCGGTGAACCCGGTGTCGATCGCGTCCACGCTGCTCAAGGCGATCGCCCACAACGCGACGCCGGTCGACCCGGGCCACCGCGAGGTGCCGCAGCTGAACCTGTCCTTCCAGGACGCGCGGTGGTTCCTGCTCTCCCGCCTCGACAGCGCGACCGTGGGCACTGCCGACGGCCGGGGGGTCACCTTCCGCCAACGGGACCCGAAGACCTTCCGCCGCCTGTTCACCGGGTCCGCGCGTCTGCTGCGGCAGATGTCGCGGGAGTTCCCCGAGCTGCAGCGGCGCTACCGTGAGGCGGCCGGTGAGCTGACCTCGGTGGAGCGCTGGACCGAGGCGTTCGAGTCCTGGGGTTACGAGCGGGTCTGAGTGCGCTGGTTCGGCGAGCGGGCCCGGGCGGTGATCACCGTCCGGGCCCGCTCGTGCTCCGTGCTCAGGGACGCGTGCTCCGTGCTCAGGGACGCGTGAAGCGTTCCCCGCGGCCGGCACGCACCAGCCGCAGCCACTCCCGCCACCCAGCGGGGTCCCGGCGCGAGACCAGGAAGAACCAGCTGAACCGGACCAGTTCCAGCGGCCACAGCCAGCGCATCCCGGGCTGCGACATCAGGTAGCCGCGGTTGCGGTAGGTGAAGAACCGCTTGACCTCGTTGCCCGGGTACTGGGCCGACAGCCGTCCGCCAAGGATCGGTTCGAACTCCGAGGTCCCCTCGGGGTGCAGGTACGCCGCACCCACGGCGGTGCCGAACGGCAGTCCGGCGCGCAGCAGCCGGCGGTGGATCTCGGTCTCGTCGCCGCGGAAGAAAAGCCGGTAGTCGGGCACCCCCACCACGTCGAGGGCGTCGGCCCGGAAGAGCGCGCCGTTGAACAGCGAGGCGTACCGCGGGAGGACCTCGAGACCGGCGAAGTCGCTGCGCCGGCGTCGCCACCGCAGCCCCCGTCGCAGGGGGAAGGCCAGCCGGTCGGGATCGGCGAGATCGGCGACCATCGGGGACACCTGCGCGAGCCCGTGCCTGCGGGCGGTGTCCAGGAGCGTGGCCAGCACGGTCTCATCGGCCGGGCGGCCGTCGTCGTCGGCGCACCAGACCCAGTCGGCTCCCAGCGCGAGCGCGTGCAGCATGCCGAGGGCGAACCCGCCCGCGCCGCCGAGGTTGCGGCGGCTGGGGAGGTAGGTGGCCGGCAGGCCGCTGGCCTCGACCGCGTCCCGGACGCCGTCGTCCGGGCCGTTGTCGACGACGACCACGTGATCGGGGCGCCGGCTCTGCGCGGCGACGGCGGAGAGGCTCTCGCCGAGCTGCTCCACCCGGTCGCGGGTCACGATCACCGCGACCACCACCGGTGCCGCCGTCGGAGGCGCCGGGGTCACGAGCGGTCGCCCTTGTAGGCGCGTAGCACGTCCTCCAGGTCGCCGTGCCGGCGGATCCGCCCGTGCTCCATCCAGATGGCGGTGTCGCACAGCTCGCGGAGGAATTCGTCGGAGTGCGAGGCGAAGACCAGCAGGCCGGCTCGGTCGACGAGCTCGGACAGCCGCTTCTTGGACTTCTCGAGGAAGGCTGCGTCCACCGCCCCGATCCCCTCGTCGAGGATGAGGATCTCGGGGTCGATGCTGGTGACCACGCCGAGGGCGAGCCGGATGCGCATGCCGGTGGAGTAGGTGCGCAGCGGCATGCGGAGGAAGTCGCCGAGCTCGGTGAAGTCGGCGATGTCGTCGATCCGCGCCTCCATCTGCTTCCGGGTGGCGCCCAGGAACAGGCCGCGGACGATGATGTTCTCCAGGCCCGAGATCTCCGGGTCCATCCCGACGCCCAGGTCGAAGACGGGAGCGACCCGCCCGCGGACCTCGGCGAACCCGCGGGTCGGCTCGTAGATGCCGGCCAGCAGCCGCAGCAGGGTGGACTTGCCCGCACCGTTGTGGCCGACCAGCCCGACCCGCGCGCCGTGCTCGAGGTTCAGCGTGATGTCCCGCAGCGCCTCGATGATCGGCACCTTGGTCTCGGTGGTGATGTTGCCGCCGACCAGACCGATCACGGTCTTCTTCAGCGACCGGCTCTTCGCGTCGAAGATGGGGAAGTCGACGCAGGCGTCCTTCGTGGTGATGCTGACCAGGGGTCTGTCCTCCGACACGCTCACACCCAGTACGAGATCCGCGACCGGTAGCGGCGCAGCGCCACGAGCGTGAGCGCCCAGCCGATCACGGTGATGACCAGGACCACGATCCAGTGCCGCAGCACCTGGTCCTGCCCCAGCATCGGCTGCCGGATGATCTCGATGAAGTGGAGGAAGGGGTTGAACTCCACCAGTCGCGCGCGCTCGGCGATGGCGGGATTGGGGCTGTTGACCAGGTCCTCGTAGATCCAGACGATCGGCGTCAGGAAGAACATCAGCTGGACGATGCTCTGGGTGATCGGCGTCAGGTCGCGGAACCGGGTGGTGACGATGCCGAAGAGCAGCGCGACCCACGCCCCGTTCGCGGCGAGCAGGACGAAGGCCAGGACGGCCGTGAGGCTGCGCCAGGTCAGCGGCTGCGGGAAGACGACGAGCATGACCGCGTAGACGATCAGGTTGTGGGCGAAGAACAGCATCTGCCGCCAGACCAGCCGGTACACGTGCACCGACAGCGGGGCCGGCAACTGCTTGATGAGGCCTTCGTTCGAGATGAAGACGTCGGCACCCTCGGTGATGCAGCCGCTGATGAAGGCCCAGACGATGAAGCCCACCAGGATGTAGGGCAGCTGCACCGACAGCTCGTTGCCGAACAGCCCTGCGTAGAGGACCCCCAGGGCCACCGCGGTGACCGCCATGCTGATGCTGATCCAGATCGGCCCGAGCACCGATCGCCGGTAGCGCTGGCGGATGTCCTGCCAGGCGAGGTGGCCCCACAGCTGGCGCTGCTGCCATCCGACGCGGAGATCCTCGGCCGCTCGACGCCAGCTCCTCCCCTGCGGGGCGGCGGTCGCGGTCATGCCGTCCACGCTACCTGCGCGCGCATGGAGCCCCGCACCCGGAAACGGGACACGGGGCTCCAGGCGGACGGAGATCTCACTTGTAGTGCACTACCGCCACACCAGTCGCGTTCGACACCTGGACGTAGCCACCTTGGAAGGTCTGGCGGGTGCCGCCGGGGACGGTCTCCGGGTCGGCCGTGGGGTAGCCGAGCCGGCCGGTCTCCCAGCCCGCGGCCGCCCAGGCGTCGCGGATCGGGCCGCGCACCAGGCGTGCGCCGGTGGCCTGTGTCCAGTAGACCGAGCCGTGCTGGAAGTGGGCGAACCGCCCACCCCCGGCCAGCGAAAGCACATCGGTGGTCGGGAAACCCAGCACGCCGGTCTCCCAGCCGCTGGCCGCCCACCGGTCCCGCACCGGCCCGGAGACGATCCGCGCACCGGTGGCCTGGGTCCAGTAGACCGACCCGCCCTCGAAGTGCGCGAACCGCCCACCACCGGACAGCGGGAGCACGTCGGTGGTCGGATAACCCAGCACGCCGGTCTCCCAGCCGCTGGCCGCCCACCGGTCCCGCACCGCACCGGAGACGATCCGCGCACCGGTGGCCTGGGTCCAGTAGACCGACCCGCCCTCGAAGTGCGCGAACGCTCCCCCGCCAGGCAGCGTCCGCACATCGGTGGTCGGATAACCCAGCGCACCGGTCTCCCAGCCCGCCCCCGCCCACCGGTCCCGCACCGGACCCGACACGATCCGCGCCCCGGTGGCCTGCGTCCAGTACACCGAGCCGCCCTCGAAGTGCGCGAACCGCCCACCACCGGACAGCGGGAGCACGTCGGTGGTCGGGAAGCCCAGCGCACCGGTCTCCCAGCCCGCCGCCGCCCACCGGTCACGCACCGGCCCGGAGACGATCCGCGCCCCGGTGGCCTGCGTCCAGTACACCGAGCCGCCCTGGAAGTGCGCGAACCGCCCACCACCGGACAGCGGGAGCACGTCGGTGGTCGGGAAGCCCAGCGCACCGGTCTCCCAGCCCGCCCCCGCCCACCGGTCACGCACCGGCCCGGACACGATCCGCGCCCCGGTGGCCTCCGACCAGTAGATCGAGCCGTTCTCGAAGTGGGCGAACGCGCCACCGTCGGGCAGCGCCCGCACCCCGGTCGTCGGATAGCCCAGCTCACCCTCGTGCCCACCGACGGCGGTGTACCGGTCGCGCACCGCCCCGTGCAGGGCGTGCGCCGCACCCGAGACCGCGTACACCTCCCCACCCTGGAAGGCCATCACCACACCCACCCCGTCCGCCGTCGCCACCGCATCCGCCACCGGATACCGCAGCGGGCCCGCCGGCCCGCCGGCCTCCTGCCATCCGAGGAGGACGTCGCGCGGGACGAGTCGCGTGCCGAGGTCACGGTGCAGGTACAGAGAGCCGCCCTGGAAGTGCGCGAACTGGGCCAGCCCGTCCGGGGTGCTCGCGGCATCTGCGGTGGGCATGCCCAGGTCGCCGCCGTCACCACCGGCGGCCAGCCAGGCATCCC